>NZ_VUMM01000009.1 GCF_009696175.1 Floccifex porci | reverse complement strand
TTCAATCCTTATTTGTTCTGCAGATTTTCTTTTATTTAAATAATCTTCACAAGCCTGTACCTTTTGTTCTTTTGTATATTTAGCTTTTCTTCCCATATAAAAAATCCCACCTTTGTAGTTTCACATCAATGGGATAATTTTAATTATTTCGTGTGTCTACTTCAGTGGGATTATATCATGAACGAATCCTTTTATTAACTAATATATTTCAATCTTTCAGACATCCTATCGAAATAACAAATTGACTCCCTGTCATAACAATTTTTAAATCTGGTAAACACATTGGACATTGTTTTTCCTTTTCATTGAAGTCAAATATCATTCCGTGTTTTTGTGATAATCAACCAGATAATCCATCACCAAATCCCTGCAACTATCTATCATGAACTACCCTATCTGAAATACGTATAATTGCTAATCTAAATATGTACAAAAATGATTATTTAAGAATGTACGTATTTGATCACTATTTTGATATACTTCTTACTAATTTAGAAGAAACTGGGTTGTTTTATAAAAGAATAGTGGCTTTTTTCAAACGGAATGGTGACAATATTGCTTTTCTAAACTCTCAATCATTTCAAAAATAGTATGATAATGATCAGATATCTTCTTTATTTGTTTTTTCTTACCTATTTTAAATAAAGAACTTTCTTTAACTTCTCTATTTAAATTATCAATTTCTTCAATTGTTCTACTACACAATTCATTAAGTTCATTATCGTGGGAAAGCAATAATGTTGAAATTCGTCTTATTGAGATATTAATTGTGTTTTGAACTTTTGATTCAAATAAGAGAATCGAATCATGATTTCCTAAAATCAATTGTCCACTAATAATATCTTTGACTTCTTTATAATTAGTTTCATTTTTCATCAGCTAAACCTTCCTGACTGGTAATTATTTCTAGTGCTGAAACTTCACTTGATATATCAAATTCTATATCTTCATAAAGCCGATCCAGAATCCCTTCATATACCGAAACAATAAGGAAAATGCTATCATATATTTCTTTCTTAGCTTTCCTTATATTTGGAATGTTCGGTTTCGAATCAATTTCAAGATAGGTATCTAATAGTTTTTCAGTTGTTGGCAAATAATAATCCAGAAACAAGTTTAATGACCCTACATAATTAGGATTCATATCCAATTCTCTAAAAATTGAAGTTATCGTTTTTTTCATCATCAATATTTTAGATTTCATATTCTTATTACTGATTTGATTTTCAATGTACTGTAATTTCTCAACATATTGATCTCCGGTTGCTAAAATATTAATGATCTCTGGAGTTCTTTCACGAATCCGTTTTCTTTCTTCTAATTGCTTTTTAAAATAGTCATCATACACCACTGCCATCTCCTCATATTTTGAAAATGCATGGTCAGATACAAAAAATACATTTTTTTCAGTGCTAAAATGACCTTGTGGAATAAGTTTCCGATCTATAGCATCTTGTAAATCAGATAGCACTTGTTCCAAGTTTCTATTACAACTTTGAATCATGTCATCAATATAACAGTATGATTTACAATATAATTGATCATAATATACTTCATAAATTTCATTTTTTCTTATGTTGACAATTCTCTTATATGATACTCTTGCATTAATAATAAGACATATCAAACACAATACCAATATCATGATTCCTGAAATAAAATACGTCTTAGAGAAAAACGCAGAGAATGCACCTATAAATGCTAAATATATTTCAGCCATTGCTACAATTAAAATTAAAATAAGAAAAGCAATGTCTTTCTTCCGTTCTTTAGGTTTAAAAATATATTTTTCATTTTGACTATTATCTTTTGTCATTTCTAAGAGATTGGTATTCAAACCAGAATAATCTTCTTTTTCAAGTTTTTCTTTTACTTCATCTTTTACTTGTTTTGCTGTTGCAAGTGCTTTCGACTCAACTTCTTCAAAAGGCTTATCACTTATCTGCCGTTGTTTTTCTTCAATCATTTCCTATTCCTCCTATCACTTGATTTTTTCTGTGTTAGGTATATTTTGTACTTTTGGAACATCCATTGTTACTGTTTCTGTTACGACTGGCACAGATAGTGTAGGAATAATTTTTGAAGCCGGAGTAACATTGGGAATCTCAATATTTTCATTAATTATAGGTAAAGAAATTGTACTATCTGCATTGGATACAGGTGGTATAACTCCTGGAACTGAACTAGCAGCTGGTGCTGAATATCTGACATCCCCTTCTGCACTATACAACGAATTTGAATGCGATGCTGTATTAGAATGAGAAGTATGACTTTGATGACTTTGATGGCTTTCATGACTTCCATGATTGCTGTGACTAGCGTGATTACTATGATTCCCATGACCGTTACTAGATCGATGTGAACTATGAGATCTATGCGAACTATGAGACCGATGCGTTGCATAAATATCCGTTGTCAACAGACTTCCTAAAATCACCATCATAGTTCCCAGCATCAATAATCTATTCCCTGGAATATTTCCTTCCTCATCCTCTATTAAATTTTCCAATTTTTTTTGTATAGTTGGAAAAATTTCAAAATCTTTATTCATAAATTTTTACACACTTTCCATTTGCCCAATCTGTTTTATATGCATCTGAACTATTTACATAATATTGGCATTCACCATTAGGTGCACTATTCAAAAAATTACCAATTATTTTATACCCTGGTTCTTTAGATGAATATCTATAAGTACCTTTACCATTCATTTGATCATTTTCCCACGATCCTTCATACCAAGCTCCTGAATCCCAATAATAAATACCGGATCCAGATTTATTCCCATCAATTACTTTCCCTTCATATGTATCGCCATTTGAATATTTAATTTCAGCATCTCCCGTCAGCTTTCCATCAGTAATTGTACCTGAATAATATGTACCATTTTTAAGTTCCATTACCACATTCAAAAGCTCTTGATCTTTATATTCAAATGTATATTTTCCATTTGAATTAATGATTATTATTGTTCCATTTTCAAAAGAATTCTCTAAAAATTCACCCGACATTGAGCTACCATTTTCAAAATGATAGATTCCTGTCCCACTCATTTGATCTGAATTCCAATTGCCTTCATAATAATCGCCATTCACCCATGTGTATTTGCCATTTCCAGATCGTTTCCCATCGGTAAAAGAGCCTTCGTATGTATCACCATTTGCGAATGTCATCTTCCCTTCTCCTTCTATAGCTGAAGCAGAAGCCTTACCTATATATTCAGTTCCATCTGAAAATTCTATTTGTGCATTTTCAATTTCAAAATCTTCAAATTTTAAATGATATTTACCAGTTTTATTTTCAAAATCGCAAGTCCCTGACTTTATTTTATTATTCTGAAAAGTTCCAATTAGAGAAATTCCATCTGCATCCGTATAGATACCTTCCCCATTTAAAGCATCATTGCTCCAATGACCTTCATAGGTTGACCCATCTGTCCATGTAAAAACTCCTTTTCCTTTTTTTTGAGACTCTTCAAAAGACCCAACATATTCACCTTTCGATGGAATATTTAACTTTCCAATACCTGATAATTCATTGTTTAAAAATTCACCGTTATACGTACTACTTGATTTGTAATTAAAAATTCCTTTTCCAGTTAAATATCCAAAATCTACTTCTCCTGTATATGTTCCTGTTTTTAAATGGATTTTTCCTGTAAGGTTATATTCGATATGTTTAAATACTCTATAGTTCAAATCATTTTGATAAGAAAATGTAAACAAGCCAAAACATAAACCTATTTGAATAAAAACAAATAAAAATAGTTTCATATATTTACCATTATTTTGTTTACGTGCCTTCTTGTATTCTTCTAAAGGTGTTGTTTTTTCTATTACTTGTTCAGCAACATCATCCTGTTTATCATCAGATTTTATTTGTTTATCATCCATATTAATTACTCCACATCTCTAGTATATCTAATATTTTCTTATCATTCTCTAATATTTTTTCAAAAAGAATATCCATTATTCCACTATATATTGTACATTTATAACCAAATGGACTTTTTTCAATAATATCATCATTTTTCGAATAAGTTACTACAGGGCATGTTCCACAATAGGGCTGATAAACACAATCGCAACAAGATGGAATTGTTTCAAGAATACTTGCAGCACATACTGTTTTACTAACACCATTATTTATTAAATCATAATAGGAATTCTCAAAAACATTACCCAATTTAAATGTGTCATATCCCATTTCATATAACATTCTTCCTTCGTCACATGTAAAAATATTTCCATCAGAATAATAAGCAATCTGTCCAATACTTGCACCACATGGAGATCGTAATTCCATATAATTTTCTGCATTACCTTGAATACGGCTGTATAGTATTCCCGCATGATTTTCCTTTATATAAGTACCATTACTGTTGATTGTAAATAATTCATCTAGAGCTTTACGATAAAAATCTAAAAATTCTTTAGCTGAATATCCAATAAGATTCCATGATTTATTTGCTTTTCCTAATGGAGTAAGAGGTCTAAGAAAAATGCTATCAAATCCAAGTTCTTGATAAGTGTTTACAATTTCTTTAGAATAGTTCAATGAATGACGCGTTGTTGTTTGAATGGCACCAACACGTAATCCAGCATTGCGAATTTTATTAATAGATTGCGTTACATCCTCAAAAGTACCTTTACCTGATTTATATGGCCGATTAAAATCATGAACATAAATAGGTCCATCTAATGAAGTTGAAATATCAAATCTGTATTTTTTAAAGAATTCAAGTATTTCATCAGTAATCAATGTTAAATTAGTTACAACATTATAAAATATTTCATGATTTCCTTTATGTTGCTCTGCATACAATACGATTTGTTTGATTACATTAAAATTTATTAATGGTTCACCACCCTGAAATTCAAAACTCAAATATTTATTTGGTGATTGAAGAGCAATATCAACTGCTTTTTCAGCCATCAATTCATCCATAACTCGTAGTTTAGTATTTTCATTCCCTTTGTTTGCTTGACAATAAATACAGCTTGTATTACATCCAGTAGTCACTACAAATATATGTAGTGAAGTCGCAATATTTAAATGGCTTTTAATTTGTCTGATGCTACTATAATTTTCATTACAAAAAAGTAAATTCGTTCCTTCGTATATAAACTGTTTTTGAATCAATTCTTTTCCTATATCTGAATTCAAATCAATTGTTTTATTTATAATTTTTCTGAAATCCTCTAAGGAGACAAAAATATGTTTACCTAAATCATTGGTCATCAAAATCTTATCTTTAAACTGTCTAAAATTAAAATAATTCCATTTCATATAATTGCCTCCAATTCAGATTCCTCTAGATCCTTTGTTCCAGAAAAAATTCCTCCACATTCAGTTTTCACTTTACATTTTTTACATTTATTACTATAACGAATTTTTTCATATGAAATGCTTTGTTTAGAAATAGACCAGTATGAAGATGATATGGTACAAAGAGGAAAATTATACAATTTTACTTCTATTCCTGCTTTTAACAATTTTAATATGGCTGTTTCAATTTTTTGGAAAGTTTCTCTATATGGAATCCAAACATCTTTATAATTTAGTCTAGCATTTCCAGTCATTTCCATTGCAATAATGCTGACATACGCAACAGTACTAAAATCATTAATTATTAATTCAGCTATTTTTTCAAAGTCATCAATATTCATTTTATTAGTCACAAGTCGCAATTCCACTGCAATATTATTTCTAAGAAGCTGAGTAATCCCAAACTTTGTCTGATTAAAACTTCCTGAACTACGAGTTATTGCATCATGTATTTTTGAACATGATCCATGTATTGGTATAGCAACAACAGAATAAGCCGGCGCACATTCACTAAATAATTTGACATATCTTGGGATCGAAAATATTCTTCCGTTTGTAAGAAATAAAAACTCAGTATTTAGAAAAAATGTCTTTAAATATTCAATAAAAGTAAAAATACGATCTCCTATCATAAAAGGTTCTCCCCCTGTTATTGTCAGGTGTGGAGTGTCCTTGGGAATATGTCTAGCAAGTTCAATCAATTCTTGTAATGGTACTGCTTTACTATTTTTTCTAGAAAAATCTGGTGATGGGCACATAATACAATTTGAGTTACAAGAACCAGTAATAAAGAAATAATTATCGTCTGATTTATCATTATATTTTCTTGAAACTAAACCATTTTCCCATACTTCAATAACATCGAAGCTATTATATTTATTAAGTTCAATCACTTCACTCATTTCATTTGTCAATTTAATCTGATCCGGATAGATAGTTGCATCATTTTCAGTAATAAAGAGAAAATCTAAACAATTTGCTACCAATTCTCTTCGATCCATTTCATTTTTTGCGATAGATAAAATTCTAAAAAATCCTTTATAATTTTTAATTTTAATCATAATGTGCTCCATATAATGAAATAAATAATAAAACCTGCCGAAACAAAAATCGCAAAAGGTATTTTTTTCACTATTATCAATTCTTCGACTTTTGTTGCTTTAGCCCACAGTTTTATACTATCAATTTCTTCATTTGTTAATCTGTTACTCAAATCTTCTTTTGAAACTTTAGGCAATCCTGGTGTAATAGATAGTTGCATTGGTAAAGTGCAGGCAGTTGAAAGAATCATACCTGGTTTCAAATCAATGATTTTTATTGTTTCATATATATTAGTTTTAATAAACATCTGACAAAACAATAAAATAAATATCAAATAATAATGTTCAGGATTTAATGAAATAGGAATCTGCTTCATTAATATTGAACACGTTAAAGTAATCAAAAACGTTCCTATTAACATTCCTTTTTTATGAAATATTTCATTTTTTCCAACAAACCAAGCTATTACAAAACATATTATTCTAGTAATCCATTCATTAAGATATAAACCATTTCTTCCAATGAAAATAAGAATTATATTGAACAATGACAAATATATCAATGCTTTAAAGTATGACGAAAAAAACATCTTGAAATTTTGAATTACATACTCTTTTGAAATTACTTCTTTTTTTACAATCATTGACCAAATAGAATTCATTAATAAATACATAAACCCTACAATCAAAGAAATTCCTATAGTAAAATATAAAGTCAAATTTGTATTCCCGTACACAATATATAATCTTGCTGGATAGAGTAACGACAATACAATCGTCATTTTACTATCACCACCAGCATAAGAATTACTCAAAAATAGAATAGTGCTGATCAAAGCGATAATGATTAGATTCAATAAAAAATCAAAAAAAAGATCTCGAACAAAAAAGCCGTAATACACTAAGTCCACTAGTATTGCTATTCCTGCAAATAAAAGCAAAGCCTTGTTATAAATCAACCCTTCTTTCAAATCTGTTTTACTACATATAAAACTCGCAACAATAATTAAAAAAATACTGCACATTTCTAGTATATTCATTTATGTATTTTCAACTCCAATTAAATAATTTTCAAATTCTTTTATAGTCCTATCTTCATCATACTTACATTGATCAAATTCTAATACGTAATAATTATCATCTTTTACCAGTTTAATCTTAGCTAGCCCATTATACGCAGAAATAGCACGCATTACTGATTTATATCTGTATATTTCACTATGAATTTCAATTATTTTCATTATTAAACCAATCCTTTAATATCTCATCTTCTGAAAATGCTTCAGGAACCACTGATTCATTTAAAACATTTTCCTTAGCAACTAAACTAGTTGACATGGCACGAGCTAACAATAATTCTCGAATATCCTTTGTTTGTAGATATACTTCATGTCTTATACTTTGTGAAAGCATTTCATTTATAAATTCATTTTCACTTATCTCTTTTCCATCTAATTTAGTTTCTAATCTTACATAATAATAACTTTCATCTGCATCCAAATGAATATATGCTTTATCAGAAAAATTATAGGCTGCCTTAATCAAAGCAACCTTTGAATATAATTCTTTTCTAAATCTTATCTCTTTCATAATTTTTAATCTTCCCTCTGTAAACTATATTTAATTTGATAATTGAATGAACAAATAAATCATAAAGCCATATTTTATTATCCTGAAATTCACAACAAAAATAAGTTGTAATAATGTCATTAAAATTATTTTCTAATATCTTTCTCACAATTAAATTGTTTAAAATATCCATGTTAAGTTCAAATAATAACAATTAATGTAGTCCTCAAGAACATATGAACTTACAGAATCTATACTGATAATGTTCAAATAATAACAATTGATGTAGTCCTCAAAAACTTATTTGAAACGTTTTTATTTTTATATGCGTTCAAATAATAACAATAAATGTAGTCCTCAAGAACTCGATACAGTGCTGGTCAGACAATCCGTATGTTCAAATAATAACAATTAATGTAGTCCTCAAGAACGATAATCCTAATTGATTAACAGCAGATAAGTTCAAATAATAACAATTAATGTAGTCCTCAAGAACGGAGGAGGATTCTCAATCAAAGAGATTCAAGTTCAAATAATAACAATTAATGTAGTCCTCAAGAACCTGATACTTATTCATTATGATTCATCACCAGGTTCAAATAATAACAATTAATGTAGTCCTCAAGAACGCGGTCTGTGAAGCCGTCCATGCGTTTTGGTTCAAATAATAACAATTAATGTAGTCCTCAAGAACCTTTTTCTTCTTTGGTTTAGTTGAACATGAAGTTCAAATAATAACAATTAATGTAGTCCTCAAGAACTGTGATAGTGTTCTGCGATATGTCCACCAAGTTCAAATAATAACAATTAATGTAGTCCTCAAGAACTGAATCTACGTTCATCCGCCCAATCTTCCTGTTCAAATAATAACAATTAATGTAGTCCTCAAGAACCTTGAACTGCTGTTGCCATGTCTTAATTCGTTCAAATAATAACAATTAATGTAGTCCTCAAGAACAAACCCACGTCTTTTGTCTCCAAACATATGGTTCAAATAATAACAATTAATGTAGTCCTCAAGAACATGTACCCTTGTTTGTTTTGCTTTGAATCCGTTCAAATAATAACAATTAATGTAGTCCTCAAGAACCTTCAAAATGAAAACCATCTGCATTGCATAGTTCAAATAATAACAATTAATGTAGTCCTCAAGAACAAAATCATCATGTGGATGGCTTGCTTCCAGTTCAAATAATAACAATTAATGTAGTCCTCAAGAACCCACATAACTTACTCCTTTACATTGAAGACGTTCAAATAATAACAATTAATGTAGTCCTCAAGAACTCTTTATCTATATATGATTCAAGGTTATCGGTTCAAATAATAACAATTAATGTAGTCCTCAAGAACTGGCTGATGATCATCTTATTTGTATCACTGTTCAAATAATAACAATTAATGTAGTCCTCAAGAACATTGATACTTGATTCAGAGTTGAGTACAGGTTCAAATAATAACAATTAATGTAGTCCTCAAGAACGTCATGATCTGCAATTCTTTAGTCAATTCGTTCAAATAATAACAATTAATGTAGTCCTCAAGAACGTTGGTCGCTTATCTTTCGATTGTCTACTGTTCAAATAATAACAATTAATGTAGTCCTCAAGAACGTTGGGGATAATCCATTATCAATGAGTGTGTTCAAATAATAACAATTAATGTAGTCCTCAAGAACGTTAATACCGCAATATCTTCTTCTACTAGGTTCAAATAATAACAATTAATGTAGTCCTCAAGAACCAACGGAACCATTAATAGATATTGAAAAGGTTCAAATAATAACAATTAATGTAGTCCTCAAGAACAGCTGGCTTTATTATACCATGATTTTTACTTAATATTAGCCAAATATTCAGATTCAGTGTCAATTGGTTTAATCAAAAAAGTTGTATTTTTATCCTCAAAATTTCTATATAATTCGATATTTTTTTCAGTTTGATATTGAATATTCTTTTCGAAAAATGTATGAAATATATAAGATAATCGGTTGAAATCATCACGCTGAATATTTATTTTTTCTAAAAAATTGTGATATGAAAGCCTTACAAAAGCCATAGATTTTATATCAGCAATATCTGTAAAAATAGATTCATTGTCTATTAATAAAAAATTATGATCTTTATCAATTTTCTTTATCCAATTTAATTCTTTTTCCTGAATATTAAAATCAATAAGAACAATATTATTTTCGTTTCTATTTAAATAGAGAAGCAAATTATATAAAACAATGTATTTATCTGTTTCTGAAAACATATCTGTATTAATTTTGAATGATTGAAGTAATGTTGATATATCAAAATCATCAATTTCTATTTCAACATGTTTGTCTAAATCTTTTTCTAAAATTCTTTTCAATTTATATATTCCACAATCTGTCAACAAATCATAGAATCCATTTCGTATTAAATCAATTGATTGAAAATATTCAGAATTTTCTTCAATTATTTTTGAAATTTCTAAATTCATAAGACTTTTATTTTTGAATTCAAAATTTGGATCTATATTCTTGCTAGAAGGAATATAAATAAAATTAAAATCTTTTGATAATATGATTTCATCTTCATCATCTTTTATTATTGCTTTATTCTTTTTATTATTGTTAAAATAAGAATCCAAACAGTCAATTATATCTGCTTTAAATTCAGAAAAAGAAATGATATTAATGCAATAATTAAAAGGAAGAATATATGTATTATCTGTAATCAAACTTTTAATTATCATCACTAAATCCTCCAACTATTAATGTACGCTTTGTAGTTGTAATTGCTTCTTGTAACGTATGTTTTTTATTTACATTAACGATATTTTGATATTGATTTTCTGAAATAATTAAGTATCTAATATCTCCTTCAGTCGGTGAATGCATTGATATATGTTTTGAAACAGTTTTAGCAGAATCTTTATTTATACATAATTTTGAATATATCGAATATTGAATTCGAATAAATCCTTCATTCTTCAAAAATTTTATGAATTCTCTATATACTTTCTGTTGTTGTTTGGTCTCAACAGGTAAATCAAACATTAAGATTAGTCTCATAAATCTAATCATCCCCATTAAAAATAATCCCTTCACTTAGACTAATTTTAAGTACATCACTTGTTTTTTCATTTAGAAAAGATATATATGAATCAATAATATCTTCTATTGCATCACATAGCCGGAACCATTTATCATTCACTTTAATCTTACACTGCAATAAATTAACCAATTCCATCTTGTGTGCTGCTTTGAATTTATCTTTGATGTTTAAATATACCCAAATATCCACAATTGCTCTAAATGGTTCGATAAAATCATATGTTAAATTAAATGCATTTGATTCTCCTATATGGTGAATACCTAATTGTGTAACAAATCCTCTTGCCACAATACATTTAGAAATATAACTAGATAATATTTTATATCCATAATTTAGTGCAATATTTGTAACATTTGTATCTTCTCTTCTAAAATCCAACCCAAACAAAGTTCTAAAATAAACACGTGCACTTGCACTTTCTCTATTTGTTTGATCATTATTGTATACAGAATTCTTATAATCTTTTAATATTTCTTGTGATTCTTTATTTTTTTCAAGCAAGTTTAATACATCTATTTCTGTATTAATTTTCTGTTCTATTATTAATTTCCAGAGCCTCTTTTTACGCGTGATTTTCCAATTTATTTGATTATTTAATTGTTTAAAAACCAAAGAATGATTATTGAACGCCTGAAATACACCAATAGGATCATTTTTACTATCACATATTACAACGTTTATATTTTTCTCGACCAGTTTAGTTAACAAAGGTATCGTGATAACTAATTTATCATGTGAAAAAATAATTGTATCAATATCACATAACGCAAATGTTTGGTATTCATTTCCTGTAGTTAATTTCATTCTGTTTTCACTTAATGACACTTTACAATCTGAACTAATTATTATTGTTTTCCAGCCCATAAAGAAAATAAGGTAGCACAATTGCTACCTTTGATAGTTTTCGAATTAATCTTATTCTTTCGAACTACATTAACTCTTATTATTTGAACAACTAAACTATATCACTTCCGTACAAATTCTCCAAGAAAAATCTTCCTTTTTTATTTTAGAGTATGCGTATTCATGATACTTTGGACCCTGAATTAACAATTTATTGGATTCATTCAAAGAATAGCGAATTCCTAATGGACTATATTTTAGTTTTACGTATTGAGAATCCTCATCAAATTTTGGATTATTAGCCGCTGGTGTGTATTGTTTAGTAATGGATTTTGGAGTACATTTCCTATTTACTATTAAATTTAAAAAAGCTATTTTTTCGATGAACGAATTTAACGTTTTCTCATCAGTTAAAATTTCATAAATTGCATCCTCATATTTTTCCAAATCTTCTATAGCCATTAAATTGTCAATACAAAATCTAATTAATTTATTTTTATCAATTTCTTCAAATGGAACTTCATTCTTATTTTTATTTATTCGGTCTTTTATATTAAAAGCATCAACCAGTGTATGTTTAATCGTTCCGAAATCATTATAAATATCATTATAAGCAAAATTGTAAATATGTTTCATCTCCAAAATTTTTTTTGCTATACTTCCAATATTGAATTTTTGAATCACATTATTTTTAGTGTCATAAATCAAATCATTTTTGAATACACGGAGTCTGAATAAATATGTTTTTAATTCTCCATTTTCATCCAATAATTCTGATGCTTTATAATAATCTCTAATTAATCTTAAATACTTTTCTTTATTGATGTTTCCTTTAGAATCAATTATTACTTTTGGAATATGTATAGCAATGTGCTTCTTATGTCCTTTTTGATCTGTACACTTATAAAAATCAACCGCAGCACAATATACTGTACTAAATGCTTTTCGTTCGTCATTAACACCTAATATCACTAACGGATCTAGTTTATTTTCATCTTGATTCCTTTTCATTTTAGGAGAGTATATTGTTGCTTTAAAAAACTCACCTGTATAATTTTTTTCTGTCTTTATAGAATAAAGTGGAGTCGTATTTTTTATTTCATTTAATAAAGAATCACTATTCTTCAAATCATGTTTAAATGTTTTTTTGTACATATTTTGAATCCAAATAACATTATCTCTTGTTTCATTTTTTTCAATGTTATTCATTGATTTTATCAAATTTTGATAAGCACTAAAATTTCCTCTTTGATCATAATTAGGATAATACGTATTTAATATTTGGTCTGCTAAAACCAACGTTGCCGCATCTAAGGCATGATGTTGATCACCTATTTTTCGATTTTTATTTATATAAAATGCTCTTCTAAATGTATCAGTAAAAGCTGATTTTAATGCAGAAATATGTGTATCATAATTATTCACCTTATTATAGGCTCTTAAAATGGACATAAACTCACGTATAATATAACGTGTATCAACTAAATTACGATTAATAAAACCTTCAACTTCTGCAGTATTTTTTAACAACAGTCTTTGATGTTTATTTTCTGAAATCAAACCTAACTTAAACAATTCATGAACACGATTTTCATAATCACTTTGAATAATAGGATTACCTGTTTTAATTTCATATGCTCCATCTTCAATATACATCAATGGCACACGATTATTTTTTAATGAATTATATTGTTTATTTATAAGCATCTTGTTGTCCATTGAATCATCTCCGAAACCTCTAGGTAATATATGATCAATTTCATAATTCAATAAATTATGAATATCAATTTTTTCTCCCGATATCATATCTCGCCCATTTTGTCGAATATACAATTCAATTTTTCTTTTATTGTTATTTGTTTCCAAATAAGTTGATATTGTATCCCAATCTTCTAAATAAGATTTTCTAAACTCTTGTTTATGCTCACTTAATTGTTTAAAGATATCATTATAACAATCTTCCATTTTATTATAGTGCTTAGCCTGTATTTCACCTGTTTGAGAACTATCTTTTAATTCTCTAGCTGTTTCAATTACAACTCTATCTGGAACACCATACATATTTGTAACTGTATTATACAATTTTAAACATTCATTTAAAGCCCTAACAACCTCTCTAGAAATAGGAATAACTGGCTTTCCATCTTCTAACAATAAATTAATGCCCAATATTTCTCCATTTCTAAACTTTTCCTCATATTTGTTTGATGAAAAGTCTATTGGATTACCATTGATGTCTTTTGCATTTGAAATTAAAGTCATTTGTTCATTTCGATATGAAGAAGTATTATCTTCAAATAATTCCTCTAACAAAGACCTACCAGATTCATTTATCGAAGTTTCTAAAATAAATGCTTTGGAAAACGAATAAAACCCTTTTGATTTTAATTTCGATAATTTTTTCGAAATATCTTCAGAATAACCTAATTTAATAAAATGTTTAATGCTAGAATCTTCTTCATCAAACAAATTAATGTCCATAACTATTTCTTCAATTTTATTGATTTTTTCACTTTGAGAAAATATTTCTGTGATAGATTTTAGTCTTAATTCAGGTAACAAATTCACAATTTGATGATATAAACTATATCCTACTTTAAATTTTTGAATTGTCCCTTTGTTGTGCGTTGAAACTGATTTTAAATTCAAAACATTTGCCACTTCTTCATATTTAAATAATTTGCCTTCTTTTAAAAATAGTAAATCAAACACTTTATATTTCTCGGCAGAAGTCAAGTAATGGTCATTTTCATTTAAATCTACACAATCTAAATTATTTAATTCATTGATTATACTAAAAGTTTCAGCAATAAAAGAGCCTTTTGGAAGTGCATATTCCTCCGTTAAATATGTACAATGAGAAATCATTCTTTTTTTCCATTTCTCAATTGTCAAGCTTTCATCTACACAACTATCTTTACTATAGTTATAGCTGTATTTAAAATTCCCCTTTTTTTCTACCCAACCATTTCTTGCATTTTCACCTAGTGGTCCAACATAATAAGGAATTCGAGATTTTATAATATCCAAGCAGATATCAATAAATTCATCAGTAATCATAGAATTATATTCTTGTTGTTTCTTCAATATTGCTTTTGCTTCTTTTACATATAAACCATTAGGAAATTTATTTTCGATATTCTTAACAGCCCGAATACGATCCGGATAATTATTATTGACTCTTACCATTTTTGACTGTAGTTTTTTCTTATCATTTTTGAAATCTGGATCATTCATATCCTTTTTATGATAAACTTCTTTAACAGTTTCTAGTAAAGCAACATCTTTCTGACAAATATAATTATATTCTTGTAAAATAGCTGCTACATTTTTTACATCATATAGTTCTATACATCCTTTTAGAAAATCATTTAATTCTTTAGCTTTCAATAGATCATTTATATTAACCTTTTTGCTATTTTCTTTTAATTGAACAGACGGATTTATTAAATTTAAATCTGCTTTATTGTTGCAAATTAAAAGACAAATCTCCTGTAGTGCTTTATCATTTTTATCATCTATTGTAAAATTCTTGATTTTAATTTCTTTCTTCAAAGTATTTACTTTAATCGTTTGATTAAAAATTGGTAATAAGACAGACTTCTCAAAATCAATTTTGTCTGCAAAATCAACATAATCTTCTACTAACGAATAAAAGCTCTCTTTAAATATGTCAAAAGAAATTGAATCTGTATTTTCAAAATCTACTGTTTCTAATAGAAAATGCCCTCTTGTTTTGCAAATATTATATAAAGCTAAAAATAATTCTCTAATAGATACTTCTTCAGTTAATGCTCTATTTCTTAGATGATATATTGTCGAATCTTTTTTATTTTGGTTCTTTCCAAATGAAAGATAATTTACATTAATTTCTTTTTGATTATTATCTAGAAAAATATCTTTACTATCAATAAACCCAAAATCAACAAACGCTTGTATCATTTGTCTTTTTCGCCAATTTTTATGACGTAAATTTCTTCTTGCAGATCTATGATTTCTTGCTTCTTTGGCTTGAGTAGCAGATTCAAAAATTGAAACACCCATATCAACCATTTTTTGATTACTCTGGTTATACAACATCCAACCAATTGAACCAATTCCAATGTCTAAACCTAAAACTAAATTATTCATACTTACCTCCATAAGCTTTACGTACATTATATAACTTTTCTAAACCATAATAAAAATAATAGAACTTATTAATCTATTTATAAATAACATAATTACTTTTTATATTATTAAACCTTTTTATTAGACACTATCAATGTCATAAACAAAAAATATATTTATAGCTCATGGGTTCTATATTATTAATATCCTAATTTTTGAAATGCCTGTAAGTAATGATTGCATTTTCTTTCATAATCATCTGTATTGATAGAAATATCTTGTCTTGCGTACTTATTATTGTATTTTAATCTTTTGGTGCATATACCAATACATTATGATAAAAATTTCTTAATCATATTTCTCATATTTAAAATTAAAACAATATCCTTTTTACAGGTGATATAATTGAATTAATTGGGATTGTAAGAATTGATAACTGAAAAGGAAAACATTTTTATATGAATTATAAAGAAATTTTAAAAAAAAGAATAAAGACTCACAGGAAAATTTTATTTTCAAAAGAAGATGAAATCATTTTATCTTTGAATGAAATAATCTGTAATATGCCTAGAAAAGCCGTTATTTTATGGGCTCTGGGACTGGCAGAAGAAACTGTAATATTACTTGAAAGAAAATATCCTTTGGAAAAACGTCCTCGAATGGCATTGATGTCAACAAAAATGTGGGCATCTGGGGAAATTAAAATGCCTGTCGCAAAAAAGGCAATACTGGATTGTCATGCCTTTACTAAAGAAATTTCATCCCCTGTAGATATCGCAAGAGTTCATGCGATTGGACAAGCCTGTTCAACGGTTCATACAAATGGTCATGCCATTGGATTTCCAATATATGACCTAAGTGCATTAATTTTTGAAAATGATTTAGACAATTATGATGAAATCATCACTTCTCGTATTCAGTATTATACTGAAAAACTATTATACTGGAAAGAACACTATAAAACCCATTCCAGTCAATGGGCTAGTTTTATAATCGATTAAGAAAGAAAAAGTGAATCCAAACTTCTTCTTAGAACAAGAGATTCCTTTTTTTGAATTTATATTATCTAACATCCTTTTATCATTTGATTTCAGCTAATTATCTACACTAAAACAGATAATATTTCATAAACCTCATCTATTTTTTTGAATATCCTGCCAGTTAACATTATTCAGTATTTCTGCATTGTCACCATAGAAAACAGAACCTGCATCTTCATCATTCTGTAAATGATACATAAACCAGGCTGTCATATATCCATCGGCATAAGTCAGCATATCTCCATGATCCGTATCTTTTCTTCAAGCGATTACCTTTAAAACGTCGTCGGAAATCTTATTGTACTTTTCCTGAAGCTCAACCAGTGGACAGATCCCTGAATTTTTTCCGTCACCAGCATCCACTTTTCCAGTTCCTGCAACCATAAAACAAGGAATCTTTACACCCGTTATATCAAAGGGGGCTTTCAACAAATCCTTGCTTATTTGATAGGTTGGTGCACTTGCTGCATAATCCATTAAATGATTTTATATAAATTAATGGTATACTTTATATAAGTTTATATATTTAATTTACTGGAAAGGAAAGAAAATGAAGATTAATAAAGAACAATGGAAATGGACAAGAGAGCCTAAACAATATTCAATATCTGAGGATAAAATAGAAATCATCACAAATCCACATACAGATCTATGGCAGCGTACGTATTATCATTTCAGAAACGATAATGCGCCTGTACTTCAAATAAAGACAAAAGATAAATTTTTTTCTTTTGTAGTTAAAACTGAATTTGAAAGTAAAGTACGTTTTGATCAATGTGGTATTGTCCTATATCTTGATAGTGAAAACTGGCTTAAGGGTTCTATTGAATATGAAAACGACGAATTTCAACATTTAGGAAGTGTGGTAACGAATCATGGTTATTCGGATTGGGCAACCACTGAAATTGATGCTGGAATCCAATCTATGTGGTATAGATTAAGTCGAAGAGAAGATGACTATTGTATTGAATGTTCGGAAGATGGAATTACGTTTAAACAAATGAGAATTTGTCATATTTATGAAGCCAAGGATGAAATACAGTTTGGAATTTATGCTTGCAGCCCAGAAAATTCTTCATTTAAAGCTATTTTTACAAATATGGAAATAACAGAGTGTAAATGGTTACCTCATGATGGACAGGCACCTGATATAGAATAAAGATTGAATTATTTTGTTGATTATAGTAAAAAACAGCTAATTTTGATTAGCTGCCTGACATACATGATAAACCAATATACTATTTGTGATTGATCCAATTCCTTTTGGAACCGGTGTAATATTGTCTACAACCGGTTCTACTTTTTCATAAAGAATATCTCCACATAATTTCTGTTTAATTTCATTATAGTTGATTCCTACATCAATAACCGTTTGTCCTTTTGAAAAATAAGTGTCGTCCATGGATTCCATCTGTCCTGTGGCAACAACAACTATTTCTGCTTTTTTTGTGATTTCTTTTAAGTCTTTTGTTTTTGTATGACATAAAGTTACCGTCGCATTTTTAGAACACATCATCATAGACAATGGTTTTCCAGCCACCAGACTTCTTCCCACAATGACAACATTTTTAGAAGTAACATCTATATCATAATGATCCAGACATTCCATTACCGCCTGAGCTGTACAGGGAGCATATCCAACAGGAGTATTGGTAAATACCCCAGCTAAACTTTCATTTGTACAGCCATCTACATCTTTACTGGAAGAAATATAGTTTCTGGCTTTCTCATTGTCCAGATATACCGGTAAAGGTCTAAACATTAAGATTCCATGAATATCTGTATCCTGGTTTAAAGAATCCAGCTTTGAATAAAACTGTTCTTTGGATACCTTTTCATCCATGATAACATTTCTGACTTCCACTCCGATTTTTTCACATCGTTTCATCAATCCTCTTTCATAAGATAAATCACTGGGTTTGTTTCCCACTCTTACAATGGCTAAAACCGGTTTATTTCTTTTTGCCAGAGTCATGCTTTTTTCATCAATAGCCTTGGCAACTTCATTTCCATACAAAATCATATTTTAGATCCTTTCCAGTACAGAATCATAGATTCTTAAAGCTTTTTGACAATATAGATCCAGATAAGACTGTACCTGTTCTTCCAGTTGACTGGCATAGTCTTTTTCTTTCATCAGATGCGTATTGACATATACATTGATGGCCGCTCCTTTTAAAGCTCCATAGGCAATACTGGCAGCCGTTGCCGCATCAGAAATTGCCAGTTTAGATCCAATTTCTGCATAGATTTCCAGTACATCTATTACCTGACCTATATGTTTTATCATTTCAAAAGGGGCAAGAGCTGCCTGTTTTAAACATTGTTCCAGGATTTCTTCTCGATTTTTATCTTCTTTTGGAATTCCATATGCTTTTGATAAAGGCTCAAAAGCCAATGCATCCTTTTGAATATCTTCCAGTAATACTTTACGAAGGCTTTCTGATTTTTCTAAACAAGATTCAATCTGTTCTTTTACATGGGCATACTTCTTTTTATTGACCGTTAAATTTCCCACCATTGAACCTAAAGAAGCACTTAAAGCTCCTGCCAGTGCACTGGCACCTCCTCCTCCAGGAGTGGCTTTTGAACAAGATAATTCTTCTGTGAATTCATTTATTTTCATTTCTAACATATGTTTATAACCCCATAATTTTCATACTGATATTTGAAAATAAAGAAACCATTGAACTTTCTAAATGGTAAATAGGTGCATTGATCACTCCTGAAAATAAGATTGCAATAAAGATTATTGATAATACAGGAGTCCCCTGAATCAGTCTAAAGTATTTATCTTCATCTAAAAAGGAAAATAATACTTTAGATCCATCCAATGGTGGAATGGGAATGCAGTTAAAAATTCCTAAGCCAATGGATAAATAAGCCGTCTGTGCCAATAGATCCAATATAAAACTACCAATGCCAGTATAATATAAAGAAGGAATAAATCCTAAAATCAAATAATAAAAGAAGATACAGACAAATCCTAAAATAAAGTTCATGACAGGTCCAGCAAAAGCGGTCCATACCATACCATTTTTGGGATCTTTATAATAGCGAGGATCCACGGTAACCGGTTTTCCCCATCCAAATCCAAACGCAAATAAACACAACAGCCCCATCCAGTCAATATGAGCCAGTGGATTGATCGTCAATCGATTGTGTGTTCCTGCACTTCGATCTCCTAAACTATAGGAAACCAAAGCATGAGCAAATTCATGAAGGGTAAAAGCAATTAATAGAGCCAGTAATCGAATGGCAAGTGAACGAATATTAAACATGATTATACATTAAAACGGAAGTGCATAATGTCTCCATCCTGCACAACATAGTCTTTCCCTTCTAAACGCAAACGACCCGCTTCCTTAATGGCTGCTTCGGTTTCCAGCTGGTCAATGTCTTCAAAACGATACACTTCTGCACGAATGAATCCACGTTTAAAATCGGTATGGATCACTCCTGCACAATCCGGTGCTTTCATTCCTTTTTTAAAAGTCCATGCACGACATTCGTCTTCTCCAGCGGTTAAGAATGTACATAAATTCAATACCGAATAGGCACTCTTGATCAAAAGATCCAGCCCTGAATAAGGAACACCCAATTCTTCTAAAAATGCATCTTTTTCTTCTTTTTCTAAACCAGACAATTCTTCTTCCATTTTGGCACAAAGAGCAATCACCTGACTCTGATCCTGAATCGCAAATTCTTTTACCCGATTGTAATAATCCACAGAATCTGGATCCATCACACCTTCTTCATCCAGATTGGCAACATAGATCACTGGTTTTGCGGTCAATAAGTTATAGCTTTTCACCAGTGCTTTTTCATCTTCATTCAGATCCAGCAAACGAGCAGGTTTTTCCTGTTCCAGCCATGGCTGCAGACGATCCAGCAAAGCCAGTTCCGCTAAAGATTCTTTATCTTTATTGGTTTTTGCTTTTCTTTCGATCTTGCTTCTTCGATTTTCAATGGTCTGCAGATCCGCAAAAATCAGTTCCAGATTGATGATTTCAATATCACGAATCGGATCAATGGAATCTTCCACATGAGTAATATTGTTGTCATCAAAACAGCGAACCACATGACAGATCGCATCGGTCAGACGTATATTGGATAAAAACTGATTTCCCAGTCCTTCTCCTTTACTGGCTCCTTTTACCAGTCCAGCAATATCGGTAAATTCAAACGTTGTATAAATGGTTTTCTTTGGATGAAACAGCTCACATAAGCGATCCACTCTATGATCTGGAACTTCTACAATTCCTACATTGGGCTGAATGGTCGCAAATGGATAATTGGCTGCCTCTACCTGTGATTTTGTAATGGCATTAAATAAAGTGGATTTCCCTACATTTGGAAGTCCTACAATTCCAGCTGTTAAAGACATATCAATTATTCTCCTTTACTGATTACTTTTTTTAATTTCTTTTCAAATTTAACTCTAGGCATTAATACACTGGCCCCACATCCTAAACATTTGATTCGAATATCGGCTCCCATACGAATCACCTTCCACTGTGTGGATTTATGACAAGGATGTTCTTTTTTCATTTCCACTATATAATTTAAATCATATTCTTTATTTATCATATAAACTCCTAAAGATCATCACTATCCAATACAATGGTAATTGGACCATCGTTACACAAATCAATTTTCATATCTGCACCAAATACACCTGTCTGTACAGGTACATATTCTAAACATTTTTCATTAAAATAATCATACAGAGGCATAGAAATTACAGGCTTAGCCGCTTCTATAAAACTAGGACGATTTCCTTTTTTACAATTGGCATATAAAGTAAATTGGGAAATGGATAAAATGGAACCTTTTACATCTAAGATCGATAAATTCATCTTTTCATTTTCATCCATAAAAATACGCAATTTCATAATTTTAGAAACCATTTTATCTACAATTTCTTTCGTATCGCTTTCTTTAAAACCAACCAGAATACAATACCCTTTTTCAATTGAAGATACTTTTTTTGAATCTATAGTACAGCTTGCATGTTTTACCAATTGGATTACCGCTCTCATTTTTCTTCCTCCAGTAAACAGACACACATCGAAGCAATTCCTTCTTCTCTTCCTACAAAACCTAATTTTTCTCCACGAGTGGCTTTAATGGAAATTCTGTCTATATCACAATGAAGAGAATGTGCAATGTTTTCTCTCATTTTAAGAATATAGCCTGCCATTTTCGGCTTTTCTGCTAAAATGGTCGCATCCACATTTCCAATATGATACCCTTTTTCTTTCATTAATGCATATACATGTTCTAAAAGTACAATACTGGATATTCCTTTATACTTAGGATCGGTATCTGGAAAATGTTTTCCCAGATCGCCTAAAGCCAGAGCACCTAGAATACTTTCCGCAATGGCATGCACCAGTACATCGGCATCGGAATGTCCATACAAACCAAGAGGATGCTCAATTTTTACACCCCCTAAAATCAGATCCCGATTTTCTTTTAATGGATGTATATCAATGGATTGTCCAATTCTCATTTGACCCATACCACCTTTGATGTTCTTTTGCACATAGAAACTTCCTGTTCGCTGTAACCCAGAATACAGTTTCCAATTCCTGCATACGTTTCACTAAATCCCCACTGATTCAACAATTCTCTTCCTTCTTTGGAATCAAACATTTCTCGAGCTCGATGGATCCAGCAGGAAGAAACGCCTAAAGCATGGGCTGCATTCATTAAATTTCCCATAGCCAGAGCCCCATCGTATTCATAGGTACTTCCTTCTTTGGTATCCACTAAAACAACAATAACAGCTTTTGCTCCAAAAAATGGATCGCTGTCTGTGTGCAGGATTTCTGCATTCATTTTGGATAATTTATCAATCATCTCTTTATTTTTTATCACAACAAAACCTGTATTCTGACGATTTCTCCCTGTTGGAGCACATTGTCCTGCATAAACTATTTTTTCTAAAACTTCATCTGAAACTTCCTGATCATTATAGTTTCGAATACTTCTTCTTGTACATAAATTTTCATATGCATCCATACTTCTGTCCTCCTTATAGCCCACTTATTATAACAAAAAAAAGTCTAGTTTTACACTAGACTTTCAAATTAACGTTGTACCTGAATAAATTGAGGAGCTCCACCATTGATATAAACGGAAGCAACAACTGTCTTGCTGACTCCATTTTCATCATAGTAGTTACCATGAACAGCCATTCCATTTCCGATATAAACGGCAATGTGATCGACTCCACGTCCTCCATTGTAGTAATAAACCAGGTTACCAGCCTGTGGATCATCTGTATAATATCCATACTGACCTACATACTGATCTGGCCATAACTGATAAGCATCCTGTACTCCAGCCAATGCCAATGCCTGCTGTACAACCTGTGTACACCATTGACCATCCGTAACTCCAACAAGTGAAAGAGCAGAAGAAGCAATACGATCGTTTAAATCCTGGTAAGGATTTGCTGGTGTTTCAGGAACTGCTGGTGTTTGTTCAGCTGGTGCTTCCGGAATAACTGGTGTTTCAATTTCTGCAGGAGCTTCTGGTTCTGCAGGTGTTTCAGGAACCGCTGGTGTTTGTTCAGCTGGTGCTTCCGGTGTAACCGGAGTCTGTTCTTCTGCTGGAACTTCTGGTACTTCTTCAGCTGGTGTTTCAGGAACTTCTACAACCTCTTCTTTGTCAGAAACTTCTGGAACATCAGTTGTATTGGATTCTTCTTTTTGAATTTCAGTTGAAACAAAATCTGCTGTTTCTGTTTTTACTTCTGCTGTAACTGTTTCTGTCATTTCAACATTTACAGTCGCAACCACTGCATCTTCTGTTGTCTTTTCATCAACCGTACCATCTTCTTCTGAAAAATAATACGATTTACCTTCGATTTCCTGCCAACCTTTTGCAACTGTTGCATCTTCGTTTACATATTTATCTCCGTGCCATCCTGGATTTGTTTCCATTGCGTAAACAGTAGCTACCACTGGAAAACAACTGGCTACACATAACACGGATGCGACTTTCTTTCCGTTATTTTCAATTAAACTCACTATCATCTACCCCCTTTTACAGACTTCTAGTTATCTATAAGATACCATAGAATTTGATTAAATACAAAATTTTTTAAAAAAATTTTACTTTTCCTTAACAAATACAGAATCCATGAAATCTTTAGATGGTTCTTCTATATAAAGCCAGGCCACCGGTTCATAGGAATTGGTAATAATATTCTGTACAAAGACTTTTCCATTGATTGTAAATCGTCCACTTCCTAACACATATGCCTTTGCGTAATAATACTGATTGTTTGAAATGGATTTCATCAGTAATATAACATCTTTACCCATTTCTGGAACCTGCTGTTCCATTCGATTCCATCCCGATGAAACCATCTGAATAAACATCTGATTAAGACTGTCTTCTGTTAATCTTTCATTTTCTTCTAAAGATATGATTTTCTTCATTCCCAGATCCATTTCCTGTTCAATAAAATATTCAAGATCTCGAGTAAATGGAACCTGACGAATGTTATTTTTACGAAGCACAATTAATTTCTCCAGTTTATTTTTAATACTGGTTCTTAGCTGAATCAGATCTTTATAATTTACAGGTGGAAGTTCATTTTTTTCCAGTATCCATTTTGCCATCAGTAAAGGTTTTAATACCCATAAACAGCTTTTAACTCCAATATTTTCACGATTTATAATTTTCTTATAATTGTTTCTGGCCATAGATATATAATGTAAAGCCAGTGTACGAAGTGAAAATCCTTTTTCCAGTAAACATTTACGAATCGGCAAAAAACCTGAATCTTCATAATATACAACAGGAGAAGCCAGCCACTCATATAAATTTGTCTGACTTTTTGATACCGTTCGCAATACTTTTTTTATGTCCCATCCAACAATATCAAAATGTTCTTCCTGTATTTCCATTTCTTCTTTCTGTCCAAATAAATTCAAATAAGAATGCAGAGGCATCGAATAAATAAAACGGATATTATAATCACTCTCTTCATTATGCAATCCATACGCCCGACTTCCTGCTTCGCACACATATAATAATTTAATTCCTTCAATCTGTTTCAGTCTTTCTATAATCTCCATATAAACATCCCCTTGTTTATATTATAAAAAAAAGGAACTGATTTTTAAATCAATTCCTTACATCTTATTTAAAATATCTTTCTAATAAACCTTTTAAAGCTTTACCATGTCTAGCTTCATCACGTGCCATTTCATGAACTGTATCATGAATCGCATCCAGATTGTTTTTCTTAGCACATTTAGCCAATTCAAATTTACCAGCTGTTGCACCAAATTCACAATCCACACGCCATGCTAAGTTTTTCTTAGTTGAATCTGTCATATTTGGTTCTAAATCAGATCCTAACAATTCCGCAAATTTAGCTGCATGTTCTGCTTCTTCAAAAGCTGCTTTTTCCCAGTATAAACCAATTTCAGGATATCCTTCACGGTGTGCAATACGAGCCATGCATAAATACATACCGACTTCTGAACATTCACCTTCGAAATTTGCTTTTAACTGATCAAAAATATATTGTTTATCTTCATCTGAAATATCTGGATTGTTTTTTACAGTTTTTTCATAAATACCAAATTCATGTTCGGCTGCTAATTTCATTTCTCCTTTTACTTCTTCAAACATTTTTGCTGGAACTTTACATACTGGACATGTGAAATCTTCTGGTAAAAAATCTCCTTCATATACATATCCACATACTTTACATACCCATTTAGACATATTAAATTTCCTCCTTTTAACTGTTATCATTATAAACTTTTTAAAATTAGAATACATCTAATTTGCTCAAATTTTTTAATTTTTTTTATTTCCTGTAAAAAATGGAATAATATTGAAAACAATAATAGATATGGAAATATTTCTGGCATTACATCCTGCAAAGTACTCCAGTCCGATTTATAAATCCAGTCTACATTCATTCGAATCACCTGTAATAATGTCAGAATCAGAAAAGTTAAACTGGAAATCATTGCCCAGATGGATAGTCTTCGATTTAAACGAAACAAAAGCCAGTTAACAATACAGAAAAGAATACTGAATCCCCCACAAAGTATCCACATAAAAATTATCCCCCTTATGGATTTATTTTAGCACTTTCCATTTTAAAGAAAAGAAAAAACCGTATGAACGGTTTACTCTTTTATGACAGCTTCTTTTGTATATTTTAAGTCACTTCCCTGCTGGTAAATAAATTTGGCATACATTTCTGTTCCAAAGAAATCTACTTTTGTATCATACCAGTCTGGATGGGCAATGATTCGATTGGCTGTATCCATGATATACTGCAATGTTTTTGGATGCAGATCGATGGTTCCATGTCCTGGAAAAATTCCCGATACTTCTTCGATTCTTGGCATAAAATCTTTTAAGGCATCTCTTAAAGAATTAATAGTGCAGAATTCTGGATATTGTTCTTTCTCGTCTCCCCCAAAAGCACTGGTTACATCTCCGATAAAGAAACATCCATTCTGATGATCTAAAAATCCAGATTGTCCCGCAGTATGTCCTGGTAAATGAATCAGTTCCACTATGTAACCTTGTCCTAAATCAAAATAATGATGATTGTCTACACCAATCACTTCATATGGACTAAATGGAGGTAAATCGTTTTCATCAAACCATGTATAAGACAATTCTCCATTTTCATCGTGCACAAAATCATAAACTACCTGTGCACTTTGATTGTCTTTAATAGCCTGTGCATCGGCATAATGGCAATACACTTTTTCAAAATGACTGTTTCCAGAAACATGATCAATGTGTCTATGGGTATTACATACAATTACTTCTTTATCTCCCACTAATTTATGAATCAGTCCTTTTAAATCTCCCAATCCAAAGGCTGTATCGATCAGTAAAGCTTTTTCAGGTCCATCAATTAAATAACACCACATTTCTGCTGCATGAATGCCATCGTAATAAATACAGTACACATTGTCTCTGAATTTATATACTTCTGCATACGGATTGATTTCTGGATAGAATTGTTTTAAAGTACTATATTCTCTTAATATCTTTAAAAATGACCATCTTGATGGTTTCTCTTTTTCTGGATTAATATATCTTGTTTTTAAATCGGATTTTATCGGTCTAGGATCTAACATTTTATTCCTCCCATATCTTTCTTTGTCTTGAATTTAATATAAACATCTGTTCTCTATATTTTGTAATAGTTCTTCTGGATACAATGATATTTTCTTTTTCTAAATATTTTCGAATCTTTTCATCACTGAATGGATAATTTTTATCTTCCTGATCAATGATTTTTTTATCTGATTCTGAATATACTGTTTGCTTAATTGAGACACTCCTCCATGAGAAAATAAATATTTGATGGGATAATATTCATTTTCAAATTCAAAAGATTTATTCATGATTGCTCTTGAAACAGTAGAAATTGCCAGTCCACATTCCTTTGCGATCTTTTCTAAAGTACATGGTTTTAATTCTTTATGATATAGAAAGAAATCTTTCTGTATCTGACAGATCGCATTTAAAATCTGGATCAGTGTCATATTTCTTTTCTGCATCGCATTAAATATCAGTAAAGCCTGTTTTCTCTGTTCTTTTAAAACTTCACTGTCAATCAGTTCAATGTCTACATCTATATTAAACATTTCAATTTTAATCTGTTCATCGATGATTCTTATTTTACATTCAGGAACTAAATAGGTACTCTTTTTTGAAAAAGCACTGCCTGGTTTTGGATTTAATGTTTTAATAAACTGAAATCCTTCTATAATTTCATCATATTCTAAATCCGTTTTTTCTATGATTTCATCAAATTTAGAATAAGCCAGTTCATTCAGATATGAACATAGAATGTATCCCGTTTCACTTTCTGGTTTTTCACTCTGTTCACACTGTATCTGTAAACATTGTTTCAAATCAAAAGAAAACAATCCATATGGTTCACATTGTCTTAATAGATTTATATGATAAAGAAGAGTCTCTTTATTCCAGTTACTTTCTTTAAGGATAGAATCCAGTGGTTTATCAAAATATCCATTGTCATTCAGACAGGAAATTAAATATTCAACCACCATTTCATCAATTTTTTCATTAAATAAACGAACCCGATTTAAAATATGTTCTCTTAAATCAGGTTTATTGTATTGATATTCCAGCAGTAAATCATATCCATCTTCTTTCATCTGAATACATGGATTGTCAATAGACAATTCTTTTAGATAAGACTGTAACTGTATAGAATTACAGGAAAGGACATGCAGATACTGCTGCTGTTTTTTATTAAATTGTTGTGTCTGGGTTAATTTTGGAATCAGTTGCGTTTTCATTGATGCAGTACTTTCTTTTTAATAATTCTTTATTGATATTGTATTCTTTTTCAAAATATTCGTCCATGGAAGAATATCGATTTAAAATGGCATCAAATGTGGATTCTAATAATTCTGAATGTACCGAACAGACATAATATAAAGTTTCTTTTACTTCTTTGGTATAATCCGATTTATATAATATGGGCATTAAATGTTTCTGTACCGATTCATTACTGATTAGATAATCTTTATAGATTGTATCTAAATCACATCCAAATAAAGTTAATATCAGTGCAGAAAAGATACCCGTACGATCTTTTCCTGATCCACAATGAAATAAGATAGCTCCATCAGTTTCTTCCATTAATTGAAATACATTTAAAAAGGCCTTATTCTGAAACGGAATGACTTTATATCCATTTCGAATAAAAGAAGACAGTTGAATGATTTCTTCTTTTGTGGAAGCTTTTGTGACCAGTCTGGGAAAATAAAAATCATCAATTCCTGTTTCCGGCATTAAACAGCACCAGTTATAATGTACAAAGCGATCATCACAAATATATCCATCCTCTTTAATTTCCAGTTCACTTCGAAAATCAATAATGGTCCGAATGTTTAACTGATACAGTTCATCCCAGTCTTCTTTTTTAAATTGTAAAGGTGCATCACTTCGAAACAGAAGATTCTTTTTAATAACCGGATACACATCGTGTAAATCTCTAAAATTTGATAAATTCATGTTATTTCACTATATATTTATAGTTATCTCCCGATTGTTTAAACCAGCAAGGTACATCACACTGGCAGGCATCTTTGAGATAAGTCAGCATATATTCCATTCCTGGTTCTTCCAGATTGAAATGTCCCATTCCTAAGGCTACACGATTGCGGTTTAAACATCCTGAATCTCGAATGTATTCTGCATACGTAAAATCAATCAGTTCCATTGTCAAAAGACAATCGATATCACTTTTTTCTGTATCCATTATCGCCTGTTTCGCATCTCCAAATACATGGAACAGAACCGCTGCTTTTTTTATTTTTGTCTGTTCATTTCCCATTAATTTGATTCCATTTAACTGACATGTATCCACCAGCTGTTTAGCAAGATCCTGTGCATCGATCTGTGAATCAAATTCATATGCGGTTGAACAGACTAAAGAATCATCAAAAGTATTGATTGGATTGTCAATTAAATGATCCCATCCCATTTTATTTGCCAGACCAATAAAGATTCCATCGGTATAATCTCCATTGTATGGAATTCCAGAATGAATATAATCATGATTTCTCCAGACACAAATATTGTTTTCTTCCATCAGCTGTTTCTTTTCCAAATAGACAGAATTTTTAGATTCTTCTAACCAGTCTGTATGATCTCCATGATTCCAGAACAAAGCTTCATGACAAATGATGAAATTGGCTCCTTTTTCAATCGCAAAGCGAATGACATCCACACTGGCCCAGCATGTTGTCACAATTCCAGTACATTCCTGATCAGGATTTCCAAACAGAATCTGATCTCTGGATGTAGAATCATCAATGGTTCCATATCCTTTATGATACTTCTTTATATTTTCAATCATTTTACTGATTTTCATATTCAACACTCCTATTCATCGTCTTCATCGACCTGAACACTAAAATTATTTACATAAACCATCTGATTTTTACAATCGTTTAAGATGGATTGTATCGAATCACTGGTAAAAGGTATATCTTCACTGGCTAAGATAAAAGATAAAGCCATCGGCAGATTCATACCGCAAAGAACATGGACTTTATCATTCATATAAGGATAGAACTTCTGATAAACGCTTCCTCCCATCATATCCGTTAAGACAATCACTTCATCTTCTGGTTCAAAGGATTGAAACAATTGAGGAACAATTTCATCAATGTTTTCTCCATCATCCAGATATGCATTGATATCATAAATGTCTTTTGTCGAATTTGTTAAAAAATTAACGGTGTCTTTTAGTCCATATGCCAATTTATGATGGGATGCAAAAATAAATCTTCTCATAACAATTCTCCATTTCAGTTCTATTTTATCATAAACAAAGAGCTAAAGAAGCCTGGGACTTCTTTAGCTGTACACTTTTCTAAGCCGTAAAGATACCTGTTGCAGCACCGATCCAAGAAAGAACGATGATGATCAGAATCATATGAGTCATCTTTACTTTCTTTTTATTCATAAAGAAATACATCAGTCCTACCGCAACAACTGGAAGTAAACGTGGCATAACACCATCGATCAGTCCCTGTACTTCCATCACAACGTCACCATTTGTGAAAGTAAGACCTGTTTTTAAATTGACAACAGAAGCAATTAAAGCACCAACAACTGTTAAACCAAGTACAGAACAGGCTTCTGTGAAGACTGTAATCTGCTTTCCTAATTTTGTGACAACGTTAATACCCATGTTGTATCCCCATTCCACTTCAAGGATACGAACTGCTAAGAAAGCAAATGTAAAGGCAGCCCATAAGAAGATTCCCAATGGATTTCCCTGCATACCCATGCTGGCAGCAATCGATCCGAAGATTGTAGGAATCATAGCCCAGCCAATTGTATCACCGATACCTGCTAAAGGACCCATGATACCAACTTTAAAGTTATTGACCGCTTCCAGTGAATCCACTCCACCTTCATCTTCGATACCTAAAGCCGCTCCCATTACAAATGGAGAGATCCAAGGCATTGTATTATAATATTTCATTGCGTTTAATAAAGATGCTTTGAAATCTTCATCATCTGGATACATTTTACGTAACAATGGATAGACAGAGAAGGCATAAGAAGGTGCCAATTGTGTTTCATAGTTGAACGTTGAAATACCGATCAGCCAGCGTCTTGCCGCCTGGCGACAATCTTTTTTTGTCAATATTTTTTCTTTACTCATCTTCTAAATCTCCTAAAGAAGAAACTGCACCAGCTGGAGCTGTTGCCGCTCTCATTTCTTTCTTATATACTTCATAAGCAGCAGCTAAACCTACCGCACCAACACCTAATACAGGAACACCTAAATAAGCTGTTAATACAAATCCAATAATCAGGAATGACCAGTATTTGCTTAATGGCATATACATTAACAACATTGCCATCCCGACACCAGGAAGAACTCCACCAGCAATTGATAAGCCTGTTGTAAACCATGCTGGCATGAAGTCTAACACTGCATTTACAACTGTTGGACCAACAGCAACACATAAGAATACTGGTAATGCAGAACACAATCCGTAGAAAACTGGAGAAACTTTTACTAAACGTAAGAAGGAAGCAAATTTTCCATTTTCGATCAGTGACATTTCTTTATGCATTAAGAAACCATTGAAGATTTTATAGATAACGTCAAAGTTAACCCCTAACATCGCAACTGGGATACCAATTGCCAATCCAGCTTCCATTCCTCTTCCTGTGGAGCAGGCAATGGCAGTGGCAATAATGGCAGCCACTGGATAATCTGGCATAGATGAACCACCAACGGCAACAACACCCATAGACATCAGCTGCATTGTTGCACCAATATACAATCCTGTAGCAGGATCTCCCATAACTAAACCGACTAACCAGCCACATACAATGGTATTAAATGCGAATAACTGCAATGTAACTGTGTCCGTCATTTTCCAATACGCAATCAAAGTGATCAAAACAATTTGAATGACAGTCATTTTTTTCTTCTCCTCTTCTTTTATAAGCTGATTTTTGATTGTAATGGCTCAGCTTTATCTGTTGTTGTGAATTGAACATCCACCTGTGTACCATTTTCAATTAGTTTTTTATATGTTGCTTTCTGTGAATCCATAATACTGGCACGTGAACTCACTGGAGTTCCCTGTGTTTTATTGTCTCTTGTGATTCCTACTACAATTCTAGGAATTTTCTGTCCAGCTTCTTCTTCCAGTGCAAGCATTGTTTCTGGTTTTTCACAAACCACAAACACTTTATGGCCATCGTATTTTCCAGCTTTAAAATTTTTAATAGCGGTTTCCAGTGTAATAATGGAACAAGCCATCCCAGCTGGTTTTCCCAATCGCATGCTTTCTTTGATAACTGGATCATTAGCTACTTTATCATCAATTACCATAACACGCTGTGCCCCAGACTGAGGAGCCCACATAGTGGCTACAATTCCATGCAGTAAACGATAGTCAATTCTACCTAAAACAATACTCATTTTCTTCTCTCCTTTCTCACTTCGCCTTTATATAGCAAATTTCATGCCAATTAGTGTCGGTGTTTAAATTTTTAATATAAAATGATATCATATATGAACTTGAGGAGGTGAACTATATGAACCGAATCAAACAATATATAGGAACCCGTGACTTTTATCTGCACGCTTTGGCCATTGCCATCCCAATGATCCTTCAGAATATGATCACAAATTTTGTCAGTATGTTAGACAATGTTATGGTAGGACAGATTGGAACGATGCAGATGAGTGGGGTTTCCATCGTCAATCAGTTTATTTTTGTCTTTAATATCACAATTTTCGGCTCGGTATCCGGTGCCAGTATTTTTGGATGCCAGTTTTTTGGACAAAGAAATGCACAAGGACAGAAATATACATTTCGTTTTCGACTGTTGTTTGCTTCTCTTATCATTCTAACTGGTTTTTTTATTTTTCAATTGTTTGATACGCAGCTGATTTCTTTATTTTTATCTGAAAAAGATTCACAGGAAGTCATTTTACAGACACTGCAGTATGGAAAAGATTACTGTTCTATCATAGTGTATTCTTTAATTCCATTTGGAATTGGACAAGTCTACTGTTCAGCTATTCGGGAATGTAAAGAAACAAAAATCCCAATGTATGCAGCTTTATCTGCTATTGGATTTAATTTAGTCTTAGATTATGCTTTGATCTTTGGTAAATTTGGATTTCCGGCTATGGGAGTCAAAGGAGCAGCCATAGCTACTGTAATCGCAAAAATCATTGAAGCTTTTGTCATGATTTTCTGGGCTCACACGCATTTAAATAAGAATCCTTATTTAGTCCATGCTTATGCCAATGTATTTGATATTCCCGCTTCTTTAGCCAAACAGATTTTATTAAAAAGTCTTCCTTTACTGGTCAATGAATTTTTATGGTCTCTGGGAATGTCTACCATTGCCCAGTGTTACAGTGTAAAAGGACTGGATGTTATAGCTGCCAGAAACATTGCCAGTACTCTGACCAATTTATTTGGCGTGGTCTATATTCAGTTTGGTTCAGCTATAGGAATTATGACAGGTACCAGATTAGGAGCCAGTCAGTTTGATCAGGCCAAAGAGGATGTAAAGAAGCTGATGCCTTTTGTGTGTATGGTGACCACACTGGTTGCCATCTGTATGATTCCCATTGGCATTGCCTTTCCAAAAATCTATCAGACAAGTGTTTCTATACAATCTCTGGCTACTTATTTTATTCTGATCAATGCTCTGGCTATGCCCTTGTGGAGCTATGCCAATTCTTCTTATTTTATATTACGAAGTGGAGGAAAAATCGGTATTACTTTTTTATTTGACAGTGGCTATACATGGATCATAGTTATTCCATTTGCCTTCATACTCACAAGATATACTTCTTTTTCCATTCATACACTGATCGTTCTCATTACATTTATCGATGCGATCAAAGCCTTCGTAGGTTATTTTTTAGTAAAAAGTAATATATGGGTGCAGAATATAGTAAAATAGCCTTCCGGCTATTTTACTGTAAATTCTACATTGGCTTTTCTTTTTGTATTCAATACATAATCTATATTTTTAGAATCTGAATTTTCATAAAACAAACAGGCTTTTTCATATCCAATGGAAAGGCTTTTTCTTTGAATCAGTCTTTCCTTTAATATTTCTTTATCCACATACATAAAAACGGTATCATCCAGTTCCATACCAATTTCATTCCATGGACTTTCTTCAGATAATAAATAGTTTCCTTCAATTAAAACAATATCACTTTGAATAAAAACTTCATTTTCAACTGGTTCATGAACGATCCGTGAATACACTGGCCAGAAACAATCTTCCTTTTTCGTCTTAATGATATATTCCTTTAATTTATAGACATCAAATGTATTGGGACTTCCTTTTTCATTTAGAAGCTGTTTTTCTTTTAATGCCTGATTTGTATAATGAAATCCATCCATACCTATACTTTGAAAAGAAACATCTTTATATAAAGCACAAAATAAAGTTTCAAGAAATAAAGATAAAGTGCTTTTTCCACTTCCTGGACAGGCTGCTAAACCAACAATGATTCGCTTCTTCTTTGCCTGATACATTTTATACCATCTTTCTAAAAGAGGTTTAAATATTGTTTCAATGTCTTCTTCTCTATAAATGGCTTCTACCATCTGTCCATTCACATTCAGTTTATTCATCGTCTTCATTTTTACTGGTTTCCTTCATATTCTGTATATAAATATAGATGTATTCCACTTCTTCAATGGGAATCTGAATGCGATAATATTTTTCTACTTTCTGAAAAGCCGATTTCAGATTAAAATAGAAATCCTGAAATTCTAAGGAACATTCATCCAGTGTCTTAATATAAGAATCGATTCCATCTCTGGAAACCAGTCTTTCTATCAGACAACAAATGTGTACATACAGACCAAAACACATATTATTGGTAAAAGTGGTATTTAGTAAAGTTTGTAGAACATCAATGGAATCCGCTACGTGCTCCAGTAATTTATTGGGATTTAAGAAAGTCAGATTCATAATGATATTGGTTAAAGAAAAATTCTTTAATAAATTCTTCTGAAACTGATCCATATCTTCTTTTGATAACAGCCCTTCAAAATAATCGGTTAAAAATCCAAAAGATTCATTTACGATCAGATCTTCAATCGAAACAAACTGAAGACCTGGAATATTTGGATTTAAGGTTCCTACAATACATAAAACTTCATATCGTTCAAAAAATTCCGAACCCAGATGATTTTTAACCAGAGTGGAATAATCATACGTCAGTACTTTAACCGATAATTTCTCTGGTAAAGAATCTTCCAGTATTTCTTTCAGTTTTTCTGCTGTACCTAAACCCGTTGCACAGGAACATAAAATAATTTTTTCTTTTTCTTTTCGCTCAGCAATCTTATAGCTGATATTGATATTTTCAATTGACTGATCAAAAATCTGTTTTAGTGACTGATTCTGTATCATACCTTGACCTACATATAAGGCAAATTTTGTCGATACATTATTGGCAATGGCAATATTAAAATCATTGGGCTTTAAATCATTATAGATATCCTCTAAAGAACCCATATCCACTAATAGAACCAGATCTTTAATATTCATACAATTTTTAATAAACGCATTCAGCTTATCCAGAATCCGGTCTGTGGTTGTATCCAAAGGCATATCCAAGGCATCAAATACATAGGTATCCAGCATCTTATTTACAGAAGAAGCAATCGAAGATGCAGTGGCGTATCCATGCGCAATAATGATTCCAATTCTTTGTTTCTGTAAAACTTCATTCCATATTCTGGATAGATATAAAGCCAGACACGATTGAAAAAAATCATTCATCTTAATATTTAAATGTAGATGTACCAGATCGTTGATGGAACTTAAAATCTGTGTTTCTTTTACATACTGTTTTTTTATTAGAGATATAAATACATCGTATTCTTCAATATCTACTTTAGAAGCCTCTGAACGATTGGAAAAGTAATCCAGATAAAACATACAGATCGCATTGATTTCCTTATCTTTTAAATTGCAGCGATATTTCTGATTTACCATTTCAATAATCGATTTGATGGCTTCTACAATTCCCAGATTGGAAGCATACATAGCTTTCTGATCGGAAAATAAAATGGAATTGATGTATTGAGAAACCAGAACATAGATCTTATCAAAATATTCATCCAGTAATATTTCATTATTCTGCAATCGCAAAGTCCATTTCTGAATATTTTTTATGATATTGTACCCCAATTCATTTGCGGATTTCTGTTTTAGCTGTTCCAGAGTAAAATTCTCATGTTCCACCATCATTATCGTTCCCGATGTAATAGATAGAGAATGTGGTAAATGAAGATTGTTGATGGTAATACAGTTCTTATTTTCACTGCTGAATAAAGCATTCATACAGGTCTGTTTTAATATATTTTTTAATTCCCCTACATTTCCTTCATATGTCGTATTTAATAAAGTATGATAACAGCTGGATGTGATTTTTATTTCTTTATGAATCTGTTTTGATTCATTTTCCAGTAAAGATACAATCAGTCTGGACTTCTCTTTTTCTCCTCTTTGTTCTAAAGAAGGAATTGAAATCTGTATCGGAATTCGTCTCAATAATGTTTTTAATAAGGCGTCTTTAGGATTTTCTGTTGTCGCAAATGCCAGAAATACTTTACTTGTATAAAGATGTTCATTGTCTCCGATCTGTCGATACGTTCCATTGTCCATAAATAAAAATAATTTTTCCTGGCATTCTGGTTTTAAACAATGCACTTCATCTAAAAACAAAACCCCTCCATTTGCCTGTTGAATCAGACCGGGATTGTCATGATCGGCTCCTGTAAAAGCTCCTTTTTTATATCCAAATAAATATGCTGTCAATAATTCTGGATTGTTGGCATATTCTGAACAGTTCACATGTACATATTGAGAGTCTGATTTAAAGATATGATGATGAATTCCATATTCATACATTTTCTTCACAATCAGACTTTTACCTGTTCCTGTAGGACCATATAATAAAGTAGGAAGTCCATTAGGTGGATAGCTTAGACTGGCTTTACACGTTTCCACTACACTTCTTAAAGAACCATCGTATCCAATTAAAGTCTGAAAGTCTTCTTCTTTATTTTTCATAGAATGATTCAAATCTTCTAAAGAATTGTATAAATTCTTTGGTATGGGTTTCTTATATCTTTCTTCCAGTACTTCTTTATCTAAAAATAATACCGGTCGAGAATTGATTTTAATAAAACTTCCATTATTATAAAGATCGTTTAAATGAGAAGAAATCCAATTTCGAGAAAATCCCAATACTTTTCCTAAATATAAAGCATGGTTGTTTTCATATTGTTCATTTTTTGTATTTTCTTTAATTAAATTTCTTAATTGTTTTTCCATAAACTACTCCAATGTTTTCATCGCATCCAGTATCTGATCATAAGTTGCCAGTCCTGAATGAAAGGCTGTGGCTCCTCCACAGGCGGTCGCCAGCTTTAAAGCTTCTTTGTACCCTTTCTTTTTAAGAACACCGGCAATAAATCCAGCCACCATGGAATCTCCTGCTCCTACTGAATTCACAACATTTCCTTTACAGACACCCTGTTTATATACATTTCCATTTTCATCCACTAAAATGGCTCCATCTTTTGCCATAGACACCGGTACATTTTTAGCTCCCATTTCCTGAAGTTTTTTTGCACAGTCAATGATCTGTTCTTCTGTTTCAAAAGTAACCCCAAAAATTTCCTGTAATTCCAGATTATTCGGTTTAATTAAAAATGGATGATAAGGTAATGTTTTCATCAGCAGATCTTTTTCCGCATCAATCACAAAATCAACATCTTCATTTAATTGTTCGATTACTTTTTCATAGGCATCACTTTGTACAGAAGATGGAATGTTTCCAGATAATATCAGAAAATCTCCTTTTTTCAGTGAATGAATCTTTTCCAGCAATGCATCAAAATGTACTTTTTCGATTACAGGGCCCATCCCATTGATTTCTGTTTCTTCATCCGATTTCATTTTTACATTGATACGAGTCATTCCTTTTTGAACTTCAATAAAATCCGTATAAATTCCCATCTGACTCAATCCATCTTTTAAAGCTTTTCCTGTAAAATTGGCGATGAATCCCAGTGCCGTACTTTCAATATTTAATTCATTTAAAATGCAGGAAACATTAATTCCTTTTCCTCCATAAAAAATATCTTCTTTTGTATTTCGATTGATCTGTCCCGCTTTAAAATGATTCACCTGAATCACATAATCTAAGGCTGGATTAAATGTAACTGTATATATCATAATATCACCTCAAATTCATTTAAACGTAAAAACAATCAGATATCAATTGTTTTAAAAAAACAATCACAAAATATGATTGTTTCAATCAGATATTCGATTATAATTGAAGTATGAACAAACAAGATCGATGGCAAAAGATATTAAAACTCACTCAAGAAAAAAATAAGGTTTCAAGTGAAGAAATTCAGAAAGAATGTCATACTTCCATTGCGACCGTTCGAAGAGACCTTCAGCAGATGGAAGATCTTCAGCTGATTCAAAGATATCATGGAGGGGCTATGTGCATGACACAGGTGGATGAACTTCCCATGTTGTATAAATCCAGTGAAAATATTTCTGAGAAAATACAAATTGCCAGAAAAGCAGCCAGTAAGATCAGAAACAACCAGACTATTTATATTGATGCAGGAAGTACCACTTTTGAAATGATTCCTTATATTCATAGTAAGAATATCACAATTGTCACTATTGGAATTCCTCATTTAAATGCTTTAATGAATAAAAACATTCAAACTTTTGTTCTTCCCGGGATAGTAAGAAAAAGTACCGAAGCCATAACAGGTGCGAAAACATTGGAATATCTGGATCATTTCTATTTTGATTGTGCCTTTTTAGGAACCAATGGCATACATGAAAAAGCGGGCATCACAACCACAAATGACTGGGAAGCCGCTGTAAAAGAAAAAGTCATTCATCGCTGTTCACAGGCTTATATCTTAGCAGATTCTACAAAATTCAATAAAATCTATCCCATAAAATATGCAGATTTGGATGATGTGATCTGTATCAGTGAGATTCAGCCTTTTCCAATGCGTTATTTTTAAGATTATCGATTTTCTTCGATCCATTCAACCGCAAAATCGACCAGTTCTCTTTGAGACATAAACGTTAAAGTCGCATTTCCAAGATGCGTCTTTTTTACTACATGTTTCTGTTCAAATGCTTTACCAATTTCAATGAAATCATCGCCATCCACATATAATGTTTCATATTCTTTCCATACCCGTTTTCCATTTTCAAAAATGGCACTGTGTTCGATACAATTGTGTTTTGATGGATATTGAGCTAAGGCATCCGCTAAATGTAAAGAAGTATTTTTATCATAATCTACACCAATCAGTAAAACATATCCATTTAATTCATATAATTTTCCAACAGGAGAATCCATTGTGAAAATATTGGATAGTGTATGATTTTCTGTGATATATTTCGCATTCTTTCCATTGGCTGCCACTGAACGGGCTGGATGATTCGAACGCAATGTCCCTGGCCATAAGCGAAACATTTCGGCTATGGCTCCCATCGTATTGGTAGGAGTCAAATCTTTCTGATAAGCAGGCCAGTATTTACGAATCCGATCCCAATCCTTTTCCTTTACATCCCAGTGAACTCCTGTTTCTGGATCTAAATTTTTCCAGGATTGAGTTGGCATCACAATGGTTCCCTGTTCCCCTGTACTTTCCAGCAAGGCTTCAATAACACTTTGAGCTCCTCCACATACATAGCCTATGGAAGACAAAGACGCATGAACCATAATATTTTGTCCTCTTTGTACATCTAATCGTTTAAGAGCTTCTAAAATATCTTCTTTAAGTATTAATGGTTTCATAATGGTATTGTATCAGAAAAACCAGCTTTTTTGACAATCTTAAAAAAAAGATCCTTCCATAAGAAGGATCTCAAAATCAGACTATTTTGTTTTTTCAATGATTTCAATAAAGCTATCTTCTTTTAAAGAAGCTCCACCAATTAATGCACCATCAATGTCTGGACATGCCATGTATTCAACGATGTTTCCAGGTTTAACAGATCCACCATATTGAACACGTACATTTTCAGCTGCTTCGTCACCATACATTACACGAACCTGGTCACGTACGATTGCACAACATTTTTGTGCATCGTCTTTTGTAGCAGATTTACCAGTACCGATAGCCCAGATTGGTTCATAAGCGATAACCATATTTCCAACGCATTTTGGACATAAGTCAGCAATAGAACCAGTTAACTGATCACGGATTACTTTTTCAGTTTCTCCAGCATCGTATTGTGCTTCTGTTTCCCCAATACATAAGATTGGAGTGATTCCAGCTTCAATTAAACGTTTTGCTTTTTTGTTTACAGTTTCATCTGTGTCTCCAAACATCTGACGTCTTTCAGAGTGACCGATGATGCAGTATTTTAATCCGATTTCTTCTAACATTGGAACAGATACTTCACCTGTATAAGCCCCTGAGTCAATCCAGTGACAGTTTTCTGCAGCAACGATTAAATTTTTTGCATTGTCTACAGCTGTTCTTAAATCTGTGAATGGACATCCAATTCCATAAGTCGCATTTTCACTTGCAGCAACTGCATCTACTTTTTCAAAGAATGCTTTTGTTTCTGCATTGTTTTTATTCATTTTCCAGTTTCCAACAATAATAGGTTTTCTTGCCATGTCTACAACTCCTTATTTTTCAGCAATGATTGCGATTCCAGGTAATACTTTACCTTCCATATATTCTAATGAAGCTCCACCACCAGTAGAAACGTGTGAGAACTTATCTGCATATCCTAACTGTTTAGCAGCTGCAGCTGAATCTCCACCACCGATTACAGTGATTGCATCATCTAATTCAGAGATAGCTTTACAAACTTCTTCTGTACCTTTGGCAAATTTTGGCATTTCAAATACACCCATAGGTCCATTCCATACAACTGTTTTGGCACCTTTTAAAGTTTCTTTGAACAATTCAACTGATTTAGGACCAATATCCAATCCCATCCATCCATCTGGAATCTGACCAGCATCCGCAACACCAGTGTTTGCTTCTTCAGAGAATGCATCTGCAATTACATTATCAATTGGAAGAACCAGTTTGTCTCCAGCTTTTTCCAGATATTCTTTTGCTAAATCTAATTTATCATCTTCAACTAATGAAGTACCAATTTTTCCACCAGTTGCTTTACTGAAAGTATAAGCCATACCTCCACCAATAATAACTTTATCTGCTTTCTTTAATAAGTTATCAACAACATCAATTTTAGAAGATACTTTAGATCCTCCAATAATAGCTACAAATGGATGAGCTGGTTCATCAACTGCTTTTCCCAACATTGTAACTTCTTTTTCAACTAAGAATCCCAAACCATTTTCTTTAATATTTGTTGGAATACCTACAGTTGAAGCATGAGCACGGTGAACAGAACCGAATGCATCTTCTACGAATACATCACCTAAACTTGCCCAGTATTTACCTAATTCTTCATCATTTTTGCTTTCGCCTTTTTCATAACGAGTATTTTGTACCAGTACGATTTCTCCATCTTTCAAACCTGCAACTGCTTCTTCCAATTCAGGTCCACGAGTCACTGGACAGAAAGTAACTTTTGTTTCTGGTAACAATTCCTGTAAACGAACAGCAACGCATTCCAGATTGTTTTTTGCTTTGTCTTCTTCTGTTTTTACTTTACCTAAGTGTGAGAATAAAACAATTTTCGCATTGTTTTCAATTAAATACTTAATTGTAGGTAAAGCCATAACGATACGATTGTCATCTGTAATTTTTCCTTCTTTTCTAGGAACGTTAAAATCACAACGTACTAAGACTTTTTTTTCCTGCAACATCAAGATCTCTAACAGTTTTTTTAGCCATTTTATATCCTCCTATAATGTCTAAATTTGCGATTACATTATACCACTAGTCAAATTGATTGACTAGTTTTTCACAAATAATTCCATAAAAAATAAAAAAGATCTTAAATAGAAGATCTTTGTGCTGTTCATAATGGTATAAATTTTTCTAAAAATAATTCTAATGATGTAACAAGAAGTGAACAGACCAGACTTGATATGATACATAATTTCTCATCCAGTCGGAAGAAAAGAATCAGGAAAACGACACATCCAAACAGAAAGAGTATCCCTAACTTTTTCTTTACATCTATATTTTTAGATATCTCACTGATCATCTTTCCTATACAAAAAACAATCACAAGCGTACCTAAAAAAATAAGTACCTTTGACACCATAAAAATCCCCTCCTTTTTTATAGTCTCTTTCTCTATCCCGTTTCTATTATCTCATGAATACAAAAAAGTAAAAGTCTTTTTTTTAAAAAATTACGGTCGTTACTTATGATAAGAACGACCGTTTAAAATCATAAAACCACGATAAATCTGTTCCAAAATCAGAACTCTTGTCATCAGATGCGTAAAAGTCAGATCCGATAATTTCCAGCGAATATTTGCTCGTTTTATCAATGCCTGACTGGGTCCCAATGAACCAGCAATCACAAAGACGATATGACTGGATGCACTTTGCCATTTTTCCAGTTCTTTGGAAAAAGAAAGACTATCCATCATCTTTCCATGAAGATCCAGTAAGATCACAAAATCATTTTCCTTGATTTTTGATAAGACACGATCTCCTTCTTTTTCTTTTATTTTAATGACTTCGCTTTCTCGATTCGTATGATCATTGGTTTCATCTTTAAATTCAATCACATTGATTTTTGAAAAAGGAGAAATTCGTTTAATATATTCCTTTTCCAGTTCACTTAAAGCTTTGTCTTTGTTTTTTCCAATTGCGTAAATTTCAATCAAAGAATGGCCTCCGTTGGAAATTGACTTGTTAAAGCTACAACCTGTTCTTTAATTGCGGCACAAGTCTGTTCGTTATTGGCTTTCAGTACTTCAATCATCCATTCTGTAACCTGTTCAAATTCTTTTTCTTTGAATCCACGAGAAGTCATAGCAGCTGCTCCTAAACGAATTCCTGAAGTCACAAATGGTTTCTGCGTATCAAATGGAATGGTATTTTTATTGCATGTAATACCAGCTGCATCCAGTAATTTTTCCGCTTCTTTTCCACTCATGCCAATGGAATCTAATACATCCACCATCAGTAAATGGTTGTCACTTCCTCCAGATACAATTCTGAATCCAGCTTCTTTAAATCCTTTAACCATAACCTGTACATTTTTTAATACCTGATCGATATATTCTTTAAATTCAGGCTGACTGGCTTCATACAGACAGATTCCTTTGGCTGCAATGACATGTTCCAATGGTCCTCCCTGCATTCCTGGGAATACTTTGGAATCCAGTTTTTTCGCAAATTCTTTTTTACAGAAAACCATTCCTCCTCTTGGACCACGAAGTGTTTTATGAGTTGTTGTTGTCACAAAATCTGCATAAGGAATTGGGCTTGGATGCGCTCCTGTTGCGACCAGTCCAGCAATGTGTGCCATATCCACCATCAGATAACAGCTGGCTTTATCCGCAATTTCTCTTAATCGTTTAAAATCGATAATACGAGAATATGCACTGGCTCCAGCCACAATTAATTTCGGTTTCACTTCTAAAGCCTGTTTTTCTAATAAATCATAATCAATGCATTCACTTTGTGCATTTACTACATAAGGAACAAAGTTATATAACGTCCCTGAAAAGTTTAACGGATGTCCATGTGTTAAATGTCCTCCCGCTGCCAGATCCATTCCCAGTACAGTATCTCCTGGGTTTAGAATGGTATTGTATACTGCCATATTGGCTTGTGAACCTGAATGTGGCTGCACATTCACATGTTCGGCTTTAAACAGATCAAGAGCTCTTTGAATCGTTAAGCGTTCGGCTTCATCAACGTGAATACATCCACCATAATAACGTTTTCCCGGATAACCTTCCGCATATTTATTTGTCAATACAGAACCTTGTGCTTCTCTTACTTCTTTTGATACAAAGTTTTCTGAAGCAATCAATTCTACATTCTGTTTCTGTCTTTGTTCTTCTTTTTCAATAATTGAAAACATTCCCTGATCTCTCATTGCATTTTCCTCCATTTTTATACTATCATAGCAGATTATTTTAAAAATTCTTCATCAATTACATCTTTTGTGACCGATTCGATATAATCCATGCTTACTCTATTTCATTCAAAATGAATATAGATTAAACAAAAATAATATGAGTTCCTGCTCTATTACGCTTCTTTTGCGCCATAATATTCCTCCAGTGTCCAGTTGTTTTTATAAATCTTTTCTGCCACTTCTTTTCCTACATATCGAAAATGCCAGCTTTCATAACCATATCGCGTTACATCCGTTTTATCTTCGGGATACCGTAAGATAAATCCATATTTATGTGCATTTTCTAAGATCCATTCGTATCCATCATAATTTTCAATTTCATTAAAATTATATCCATTAAATGTAATATCTACAGCCAGTCCTGTATTGTGTTCACTTTGCCCGGGACGAGCATAATAGGCATCTGCATATTCCTGCCCATATACAGAAGCATTGTGATCCCATAAACCTTTCTGGTATTCATACGTGCGATAGCCTGAAATAGCTCGAATCTCTAAATTTTCTTTCTGTGCCGCTTTACACCATTCAATATAGGCATCATAAGCTTCTTTGCGAAGCTGAATGATATCCTGACAGGCATAATCCTGTCCCTGAACACAGGCAAACGTATCCAGGTCCACTAAATCATCCGGTACATAGCCATCTTCTAACGCATAGAATTTGTTCACAAGATAAGCTGGATCGTCATCGTCTTTTGCAATGGTTGTCTGCTGGTATGGTTCTAAGTCCATATCGCAATTCACATCCATTACACTCTGTTTCATATCACCATTATAATAAGAAACATAACGATCTAAACGATCGGGCCAGTAATTGGACAAAGAAATTAATTCTTTTGCCTGTTCTTCATTAAATCCCGCTTCTATAATCTTTTCTACATTTGTATCTGCATTCGAATTTTTTTCTTCCTGTACAACGGTTTCTTCTGGTTTAAAAAAGATTTTTTTGATTCCATATACAGCCAATCCAATAATCAGTAAGAAACACAATACTAAAATCAACAAACGAGCTACATTTACTCTTCTTCTTTTTTTCTTTTTAGCCATCAACTTTCTCCAATACTTCTCCAATAAAATACAACGAACCACATATCAGCATATCTGTAACGGGATGATTGATTCTTTCAATCAATTCTTCTTTTGAAATCAAAGGATAGGATAATGTTTCCAGCGGATAACAGCGATAGCTGTCAATGGAAACCAAAGTAATCGGACAATGTAAAGTTTCCAGTATCTTTAACATTTCTTCAACATCTTTATCGCTTAAAGCAGAAAAATATATGTCTCCGTCCCATTTTGAAATGGATTTCACCAATGCCTGTATGCCATCCATATTATGAGCTCCATCCAATATCACTTTATATGGACGATTTAGTTGTGTAAAGCGTCCCAACCATGAAAATTCATCAATTGATTTCTGAATCCATTCCACTTCTAAATCAATGCCTAAGGCATGACAGGTTTCTAAAGCCAGTCCCAGATTGTCCATCTGATAAGAAGGTAAAGAGGTCGTATATGTATGATTTTCCCATTCAAATGCGTTCATTCCTTCTCTTTTTTCATATGGAAAATCCACAAATCCTAAAATAGGATGCATAACAGAAGCCACATTTTCCATAACCGTTTGACAGTTTTTCTTTTTTTCCGTTGTCAAAGCCAGTACATTTGGCTTAAAGATACCACTTTTTTCATACGCAATCTGTTCAATGCAATCCCCTAAATATTGTTGATGATCCCATCCAACATTGGTAATTAGTGTTGCACAATAATCCAATGCCGTTGTCGCATCCAATCGTCCTCCCATACCAACTTCTATAATCGCAACATCCACTTCCTGTTTTAGAAAATAGTCCAATGCCATCCATAAATCCATTTCAAACATTGTCATCTGTTTTTCACTGAATAAAGACTCATACCGATCATAAATCGCTTCCCATTCGTTTTCTTCAATTGATTTATGATTCACTACAATTCTTTCCATATGAGAAATTAAATGAGGAGATGTAAACACCCCCACTTTATATCCAGCATTTTCAAGTAAACTAGCCAGCCATTGACAGGTACTTCCTTTTCCATTAGTTCCGCCAACCTGAATTTTAGACAAATTTCTATGTCCTGGCAAATATTCATTTAACCAGCTTCGAAATAAACGTAAATCGTGATTTTTTCCACGACAATCTTCCATCTTTTCTATTTTTTCTTTTACATTCATGTAGCTATTATAACATTTGTGGTATTATAAACAAAGAAATCGAGGAAAAACTATGGCAATAAATAATGATTGGGATCAATTGTTTGATCAGGAGATTCAAAAAGACTATTTAATCAAAATTCGCTATTTTTTAGCCCGTGAATATAAAACAAAACAGATCTTTCCAGAAAAAGAAAATATCTTTGCGGCTTTTAAAACCACTTCGATCAAAGATACAAAAGTGGTCATCTTAGGGCAGGATCCATATCATAATGTCGGTCAGGCACAAGGATATGCTTTCTCTGTACCTGAAAACTTTCCCCTTCCTCCTTCTTTAAAAAATATTTATAAAGAACTGGAAATGGAATACCATCAGCCGGTAAACCGAAACGGCGATTTAACGGACTGGGCCAGACAAGGTGTCTTACTGATGAATACCGTTTTAACCGTTGAAGCACATAAAGCTTTTTCTCATAGTAAAATAGGATGGCAGAATTTTACCAATGCCGCTTTACAATTATTGAACCAGCAGGATCAGCCCATTGTATTTTTATTATGGGGAAACAGTGCCATTCAGGCCAAAAAATTTTTGAACAATCCAAAACATTTAGTCTTAACCAGTCCGCACCCTTCCCCACTAAGTGCCAGTCGTGGTTTCTTTGGGAACAATCATTTTATTCAGGCCAATCAGTATTTAATACAGAATGGAAAAACACCCATCCAATGGATCTAAAAAAAAGAGTTCACAACTCAATGTCATTAAGTTAAGAAATGGCATCTTTTAAGAGGAACACAAAAAATGTGCTCCTCTTTTTTTATGGAAAATTTGAATTTTTTTGTTGACATACAGGTTGAAATGTGTGGCCTATTATCATTTCTGATAATAGGCCAATTGTTTATAGGTATATGTTTTTGGAGGTACTTATGAACAATTATAAATCGTTAAAAAAGCAGTTAAAATTCTGCATCAAAACCATGAATGATTCTTCTTCACTATTTGTTGTTGATTCAAATAAGGATTTTACACGGAAAAGAAAACATCTTTTTGGAAGTACACTTTTCAATGTGCTTTTATTAGAGTCTGGATCTTTAAAAGATGAAATGTTCAAATTGTTTGGATATAAGCTTGATACGCCTACAGCTTCTTCATTTGTACAGGCACGTAGTAAGATTCGTCCAGATGCATTCCGTACATTATTCAATATGTTCAATGAACGAACACAGAAAATCAAGCTTCACAAAGGTTATCGCCTTCTCGCTGTTGATGGTTCTGTTCTGCCTATCAGCAGTGCTATCAAAGATACTAAAACCACTTTTTATAAGGCCAATAATTCGAATAAACCTTTCTCCGCCTATCATCTGAATACAAGCTATGATCTATTGGAATGTACTTATGATGATATCGTTCTTCAAGGAAATGCCGTAATGAATGAAAATGGTGCATTCAATGAAATAGTGGATAGATATGATGGTCCTAAAGCTATTTTCATTGCAGACAGAGGCTATGAATCTATCAATTCTTTTGTGAAAGTAGGTATGAAGAATCATAAGTATTTGATCAGAGTAAAGGATATTCATTCTAGAACAAGCGTACTGCGAAGTTTTGGCCCTTTTCCAGATGCAGAATTTGATATGCATGTTCGCCGTACCCTAACTACTAAACAAACGAATGAAATAAAAGCTCATCCTGAAATATATAAGTTTGTCCCTAAGAATCAGAGATTTGATTTTTTCGACGGAAGCCCTTATTTTGATTTTGAATGTCGTGTTGTACGTTTCAAAATTAGTGATGACACCTACGAAAGTATTATTACAAATTTAGATGAATCCGAATTCAATATACAAGATATTAAAGAACTGTACCACCTTCGTTGGGAGATTGAAACAAGTTATCGTGAATTGAAATATCATCTAGATTTAAATACATTGCATTCAAAGAAAAGAATGTTTATAGAGCAGGAAATTTATGCAAAGCTAGTGTTATATAATTTCTGCAGCAGAGTAAGTAACAATATAAAAATTAAAGAAAAAGACAGAAAATACGAGTATCAATTAAATTATGTACGTGCCTTTCATATAATACGTAACTACCTAAAAGAAAAAGGTGGAAAGAATCCACCTGATATTGAATCACTGATAGCTAAAGAAATACTGCCAATCCGTCCTAATCGCCAGAATGAACGGAAAGTGAAAGCCAAATCACCGGTATCTTTTAACTATCGATATGATTAACAACTAATATTATATAATTTTTAAAATGTAGTAGCAATACTACAATTTTCGTCGTGCCTTCAAATAAAAATACCATCCAGAAAATAGTATCTGGATGGTTCGTCATTTCTTAACTTAATGACATTGGTTCACAACTCTTTTTTTATTCTATGATCAGTGCTCTGGCTTGTACAGAATTGATTCTTTTATTTTCTGATATTCTTCGGACTGAAAACAAGTATACAAAGCTTCTTTATCTGGAAATTGTATCACTATAACTCTTTGTGGATTTCGATTGGGATGTAAAGATTTTATTTTTTCGGATCGAATTAAATATTTTCCATTATATGATTCTACAATTGATTTAACTTCATTAATATATTCTTCATACAACTCCTTTTTCCTGTTCTATATACGTATCAATCAAAAAGAAACAAGGTTTACGGCAGCTTAATACACTCTTTTTAAACAATGGATTCTTCCATTGTTCTTTATTTAACGCTTTACAGACTTCATCAAATAATTCATCTTTACTTTGTCCTGTATCATATGTTTCTACCAGTTGTCTGATTGATTCAATCTGATTTATTGATTTTAAAATAATTTCTTTCATTTGAATGAAAGAATAAGGTTTCCCCCAGGCTGGATATACCGAATCAATATCCTTTAAAGTCATTAACTGTTTTAAGGATCCTATTAATGCATCCGAATCTATAAACACTAAAAAATCGTTTTGACAGGGAATGGTATCTCCTGTAAATAAATGATTTTCTATACAATAGCACACATCATCAAAAGAATGACCTGGACTTCTTATCACTTTGATATTCATGTCTCCTATTAAAATCGAATCCTCAACGATTACATCCACCTTTACAGAATGTTTTACCAGCTTATAAAAATTCGGAATGGGCCTTTGTCTATACTGTTCATCAATGTCTTCAATCCATTTTTTATCTCCTGCATATATTTTCGTACCATTGACATAAAGTTCAGCCCCATTCTGTGGTACAATCCCTTTCTTTTTTCTGAAAAATCCCATATCTTTTCTTCTGTTTTCATTTTATCGTATCGAACAAATCCGGTTAAAAAAAGCAGAAAATCCGTTAATTTTCTGCTTTTAATTCAAATAAAATGTCTCTTAATTGAGCTGCTCTTTCAAAATCTAAAACACGAGCTGCTTCTTTCATTTCTTTTTCCAGATTTAAGATCATGGTTTCTTTATCTTTTTTACCCATTTTCTTTTTCTTTAAATATTTTGCGGTCATTTCTTTTGTTTCTTTCGAACGAACCACATCATGAATTGGTTTTATAATTGTTTTTGGTATAATGCCATGTTCTTCATTGTAGGCTTCTTGAATGTTTCGTCTACGATTGGTTTCTTTAATGGCATAATCCATGCTTTCTGTAATGGAATCGGCATACATAATGACTTTTCCTTCGCTATTACGAGCTGCTCGACCAATGATCTGTACCAGCGATCTTTTGGATCGTAAAAAACCTTCTTTATCCGCATCCAGAATCGCAATTAAAGAAACTTCAGGAATATCCAGCCCTTCTCTTAATAAATTGATTCCAATCAGGACATCGTATTTTCCCTGTCTGAGATCATGAATGATTTCTGTACGTTCTATTGTTTTTACTTCATGGTGCAGCCATGCGACTTTTAAATCCATACTTTTCAAATAAGCGGTTAAGTCTTCTGCCATACGCACCGTTAAAGTGGTAACTAGAGTTCTTTGATTTTTTTCAATTCGATCTTTAATTTCGCCAACCAGATCGTCAATCTGCCCTTCAATTGGACGAACTTCTACAATAGGATCCAAAAGACCAGTAGGACGAATGATCTGTTCGATTACATGATTTTCTACTTTTTCCAGTTCATAATCTCCTGGTGTGGCCGATACAAAGATTGCTTGGGAAATCACATTTTCAAATTCATTAAATCGTAAAGGACGATTGTCTAAAGCACTAGGAAGTCGAAATCCATATTCCACCAATGTTTCTTTACGAGCCCGGTCTCCATTGTACATCCCTCTGATCTGTGGCAAAGAAACATGACTTTCATCTACAACCAGCAGAAAATCATCTGGAAAGTAATCGAATAATGTATAAGGCCTTTCTCCTGGCTTACGCCCATCGATGTGTCTTGAATAATTTTCAATTCCTGGACAAACCCCAATTTCTCTTAGTGATTCAATATCATGCAGACATCTTTGTTCCAGTCGTTCTTTTTCCAGTGGTTTTCCCTGTTTTTCAAAATAATCCAGCCGTTCTTTTAATTCCTCTTCAATGGAAGAAGCTGCTTTTTTCATCACATCCATAGTATTGGCATAACCAGTAGCCGGATAAAAATTATAGATGCGATAAGCCGCAATTAATTTTCCAGTTACTGGATCGACTTCACTGATTCTTTCAATTTCATCATCAAATAACTCAATTCGTACCACATACTGGTCGGTATGTCCTGGAGTTACCTCAATGACATCCCCTCTTTTACGAAACGTTCCTCTTTGTGGGTCAGAGTCATTTCTGTGATACTGCTGCTCGATCAAAGCTTCCATCAGTTTTTTTTGAGAGATTTCTTCTCCCACACGTAAAGAAAATATCATATGGCGATACTGTTCTGGATTACTGGCTCCATAAATAGAGGCAACCGATGCCACAATAATGGTATCTCTTCTTTCCAGTACACTGTTAACGGCTGCCATTCGAAGCATATCCAGTTCTTCATTTGTTTTTGTGTTTTTATCAATATAGGTATCTGTTTTAGGAACATAGGCTTCTGGCTGATAATAATCAAAATTAGATACAAAATATTCTACTCGATTCTGTGGAAAAAATTCTTTAAATTCGGAATACAACTGTCCAGCCAATGTCTTATTGTGCGCAAATACCAGAGTGGGTTTATTTACTTTTTCGATCACTTTTGAAATCGTAAACGTTTTTCCCGTTCCAGTGGCTCCTAATAAAACCTGAAATTTTTTATTTTCTTCCAATCCTTTTACCAGTTCCTCAATGGCTTTTGGCTGATCTCCAGCTGGCTGATAATTGGAATGCAGTATAAATTTATCCATATTTTCCTCCTTTTCTACCTATTTTTTATATTTTAAATTTATTGTTTTCAGTACACTCCGATTATATCAAAAAAAGGAAACTTTCGTTTCCTATTTGATATCCTTTCTACAATAATGAATAAATCCAATTCCAATTCCAATAATGGAAAGTACAATTCCAATTCCAATATATGTTCCATTTAATTGAAGCGTCTCTACAATATCACTGACTTCACAATATCCAAATGGAGTTATATATTTTAAAAATTCTACCGACTCACTGATATTGGCAATCAGATTTAAAAAATACATTAAAATCGACAATCCCAATCCAATTCCTATACTTCCTTTTGATAAAAAGCTGGAAATTCCAAAACAGATACAGGATAATTCAATCTGCATAATAAAGAAACTTAAATGCATTAAATTGATTTCTTTAAATGGAATTTCTTCTCCAATTAAAGAAATAGAAAGAATTGAACCTAAATACACAATCACATTTAATAGTACAATCTGAATCCATACCGCAATCAGTTTTTGAATCAGTACCTGTTTTCTTGAGATAGGATGACTAAGCAGGAATTCGGCTGTATGGTCTTTTTCTTCTTTACTTAAAATTGATACCGCACAAAAAGAAGCATAGAGGGCCGCTCCCAGTCCTAAAATGTTTCCACATTCCACACCATAAAATCCAATTAAAGTCCCAAAGTTCAAGGTATCCATTCCAAAAGCAGCTGTAAAAGATCCCATATCCGCAAATACTTTGGTCACATCCTGCATCTGCTCTTTCATCTGAGGAAACAGGAAAATACAGATCATCATCAAAGAAAGAATCGATATCGTCCAGATCCAGAAAGAAATCATTCCCTGTTTTACTTCATGTTTAATTAATGCCATACTCAATTCTCCTTATAATAATGCATAAATACTTCTTCTAAATCAGGTTCTGATATAGTGATGTCTTTAATATTTCCTTTGGATAAACAATTCAATAATAACGATATATCCCCATTATAAAGGAAAGAACATCCTTCTTTATCTTTCACCATATTCTTTATTCCATTTAAAGTATCAAAGCTGGCATTTCCATGAATCTGTATATATTTCGCATTGGAATTGGATAAATTTTCAACTGTATCACACGCAATAATCTTTCCATCTCGAATGATAGCCGCTTTATTACAGTTTCTTTGAATTTCACTTAAAATATGACTTGATAATAGAATCGTTGTTCCCTTCTCATTTTTTTCTTTCAGAATTTCAAAAAATTCTTTCTGCATCAAAGGATCCAGACCACTGGTTGGTTCATCTAAAATCAACAATTCTGGATTGTGCTGAAGAGCACATACAATTCCTACTTTTTTACGATTTCCAAACGACAGATCTTCTATTTTTTTATTTGGATCCAAATTCAATCTCTGACATAATAGACTGGCCTGTTTAGAACAATCCACCTTATATAGATCCATCGATAATTTTAATGCTTCTTTCACTTTCATGGATGGATACAACATCACTTCACTTGGCAGATACCCAATCTGTTTTTTTATTTGTTCCTTTTCTTTGACAATATCCATTCCATTGATTGATGCACTTCCAGATGTAGGATAAATCAATCCCAGCAAAGTACGAATTGTCGTTGATTTTCCAGCCCCATTGGGTCCAATAAATCCAAAAAAATCTCCTTTTTCCACTTCAAAAGAAACATCTTCAATTCCTTTTGATTTTCCATAATATTTTTTTAAATGATTGACTTGTATTATTTTCATGGTTTTCTACTTTCTAAGATAAATACTTTTCCAGAAACAGATCAACTTTTTAAAATCTTTTTCCATCTGATTCACATCCACTTCATTTCTTTGAACCATTTCCCATAAATATCCTTCCGATGCATAAAACATGTCTTTATACATCATTTCAATATCTATTCCTTCTTTAAATTGAGAAAAATCAAAATTTAATCTTTGCTGATCTTTTTTCAAATTAAAATAAGTATGATAACTTGCCTGTATCTCCTTACAAATTTCTTCCTCTTTTTCATAAAAGGCACGAATCACAAATTTTCCAATATCTGGATATAAGCGCATTATTTCCATTTTTGCCTTCATACCTCTTTCCATACTTTCAAATAAATCTTTCTGTTTATAACACTCATATTTTTCTAAATACTGAATGGTTAATTGTAAACAATAATCCCACAAATATAAATACAGATCTTTTTTATTTTTAAAATAGTAAAATAATAAAGATTTGCTGATTCCGGCTTCTTTTGCGATTTCACTTACAGGAGAATGTTTATAAGAATTTTGCGAAAAGATACGGTATCCTGCTTTTAATATTGCCTGTTGTTTATCTTCTGGTAAGGAAAAGAATTTATCGTTCATATTATAAGTGTAAAACGATTGACCGTTTTTGAGAAGAGTGCTTTATAAAATTAATACAATCTTAATAAAAAAAGACACATCTTAAGACATGTCTAATATTTTCCGTTAACTTATCAAAATTTTATACATCTATAAAAAAGGAGAAGCTGTAACAGCCCATCTATTTCTCATTCAAAACATTTTGAACATATTCTATACTTTGTTCCAATACTTTTGCGATAAATTGTATATCACATTTATTCTTATACATTGTTTTAATATTCTCTTTCATTGTGTTCAAAGAACCAATTTTTTCTCCTTTTTCAAGGCCAATTTCAATTCCTTCCAGTCTGGCATTTTCTACTTTTTGAGCACGATCCATCTCATATCTTTCTTCTTCTAATTTTTTCAGCCATTCCATTTCATTCTGACTGATATTATTTGCGCATTTCATCCTATAGAATATCCCCTTTTCTCTTTGTTTGATCAATTCTATTTTATCATGATATTTTTCTTCTGTGCAGTATTTCAATACAAAGGCATATTCTTCCGATATATTCATTTCTTCTTTATATTTGGCTTTTGGAAGTTCTACAACAACAAATGGATTCCAGTCTCCCTGTGGAATATCTGTATAGTCTTCTTTTTCTTTTTTTATATAGGTATGGACCAGTTTTTCATCTTCAATCCATTTAAAATCTAAAATAAACAATACATAACTTCTTTTTATTTTGGTATAGGGTTCTCCTTTTTTTATTTGAGAACTTACTAACTGTCCTCCATAATAAGCCATTCTCTGTGCCAGTTCATGTCTGTTATTACACATCTGCATCTCTACATCTATTTTTTCTCCCGTTCCAAAACGAGCCTGTATATCCAGACTTGATTTTTTAGCTTCTTCTATATTTCTGGATAATTCACTGGTCAAAATTTCCAGGTTTGTGACTTTTACATCGACAAAAGCTTCTATGAGTCCTTTTAATGCGATTTTATTTGGTTCACTGTCTTTTCCGAATATATAACGGAAATTTATATCTTTTTTAATATCAATCATATTATTCCTCCTGTTATATATATTCGAAAAAAATTGGATTTATAAAAAAAATTGCTAGAACTTTTTCCGGCAATTATTTTTCATTTAATACATTTTGAACATATTCCACACTCTGATTGACCATCTGCGCTATAAATTCAATATCTTGTGATTTTTCATACATTGTATGAATCACATTTTTAATACCAATTTCAATACCCTCTATTCTTCCTTCCCTTCTACCTTACAGTCTGGCATTTTCGACTTTTTGAGCACATCATCTCATATCTTTCTTCTTCTAATTTTTTCAGCCATTCCTTTTCATTCTGACTGATATTATTTGCGTATTCCATCCTATAGAATATCCCCTTTTCTCTTTGTTTGATCAATTCTATTTTATTACGATATTTTTTCTTGTTTTATAATAAAAAAGACACGTCCTAAGACATGTCTAATATTAGAGAAATAGCTTTGTCGTATTGAACATCCAAATGAGTTTCATTGATTTTTAATAATACTTCTGAAGCAATCAATTGAAACGTTTTTTCATCACAATCTCCTGTTGCTTCTAAGTTATGGTCCATCTGATACTGTTTTAAAGAATTAGAACTTTCTATACTGAAATAAGTATCTTTTCGATCTACATTATATCCTAAATAATCCAGATAAATCTGTAAGGCTTTCGCATTGGAATGAACCTTGTCTTTTTCAATGATTTCCTCTTTTTCCATCTGTTTATAAGTTGTAGAAATCACTTCATCTGCATTGCTTTCTACATCGGGTTTAAATCCTTTATTGTTGATGGAAGTTCCATTTGGTGTTTTCCATTGGGCAATGGTATATTTCAGACTGGTCCCATCTTCAAATGGAATGCTGACTTGTTCCGTTCCTTTTCCATATGTAGTGGTTCCCACCGTTGTGATTTTATCTTTTAAATTGTCTTTTAAAGCTCCAATTAGAACTTCTGCAGCAGAAGCTGTATTTTCATTCTGAAGTATGACAATGGAATCCATATCGATACAGTCATATTCATTTGAAGTTTTCTGTTCGATGGTTTCCTGTTTCTTTTCTTCTAAGAAAACCACTGAATCTTTTTCAAGCAGACAGGAGGCAATATCCAGTACGGAAGTCAGATATCCACCTGAATCATCTCTTAAATCCAGAACCAGCTTTTTTATTCCTTCTTTTTCCAGTCGCTTCATTGCACTATGAAAGGATTTTGCGGAATTTTCTGAAAAACTATTTAAAATTATATAACCATAATCATCATACATTTCACAGACAACTGTCGCATCATAACTGCAGGGAGTCATACTCGTCTGATACAGGGTATTGTTTCGAATATATTGAATTTTTAATTCTTTATTTTCATTTTCTTTAATATAAGAAATAATATCTTGTGAATCATTTTCGGAACAGATCTTATCTCCTACCTGGATCAGAACATCTCCGGATCTTAATTTTGCCTTTTCGGCAGGAGAATCCACAAAGACTTTTTTACAGACCATATTGTTGTTGGCATCTAAATAAAAAGTCATTCCGATTCCTACATTGCTTCCTTCCAGAGAACTGCTGAATTGGCTTGCCTGTTCCATACTGAAATAATTGGTATGTGCATCGGTTTCAAAATCAACCATTCCTGAAATTGCCTGTTCCACAAGCAGTGTATCCAGATTTTCAATGGAATTGGAATAATACCATTTATCTTTTAAAATTTCATAAATCGTCTGAAACTTCTCTAACTCATCACTTGTTTTTGTTTTATAAATTGTAAAGACGCATCCAGCACCCAGTACAAAACATATAAGGCAGGCAATGATCGAAGCTTTATATTTATCTATTTTTTCGAACATATTTTGATACCGCCAGTTTACTTGCCATCCATCCAATACCAATTCCCAAAGCGAATAAGATCCATCCGATCTGATGCATCATTGTTTCTGGTTCAATCAGCTTTAAAATACTGACAAATAAATTTCCTCCTGTAATTTCATAGATTTTTGTATATCCAGCCCGAATCACAAGATATGTCAATAAAGAACCCACAAATCCAATAAACATTCCCTGTAATTCAAATGGAATCTTAATAAAAGAAGGAGTGGCTCCTACTGTTCGCATGATTGCGATTTCGGATTGTTGAGAATAAATTGTCGTTCTTATCGTGTTGTGAATCAGATATAGACTTAAAAATATCAGCAGTATGGAGACACCATATCCGATGGTACGTACTTTCTCAAGCATTTCCATCATTTTTGTAACACTGCTTCCTCCATAGACACAACTGGACACCACATCCAACTGTTCAATTTCTTTTGAAGTCTGCTCAATTTTTGAGCCATCTTTTACAGTCACAAAAAACGCATTGGCTAAAGGATTGTTTTCTCCCCTATACATCACAAAGGCTTCTCCTTTTTCCTGGATCATCAATTCCAGTTCTTCATCTTTTGAAGAAAAAGTAATTTTATCTACATTGGATATATTCTGTATTTCCTTTTGAATATCTTCAATCTGATCCTGACTGATGTCTGTATTTAAGACAACATGAATGCGTACATCGGATTCAATATTTTTTGAAAAAGAATCGACATGAAATCCTATGATAAGACAGGCAGCCACCAGAAAAATAGAGATAAAGATTGCCATACTGCTCGATAAACAAAGAACAACATGTCGTTTTATCTTAATAAAAGCATGTTTTAATTCATAAAAGAATAAGTAGATCCATCTCATATGCTCTTATATCCACCTTGAGAAGAATCATGGACAATGTATCCATTATCCAGAACAATTGTACGCTTTTTATATTTCTCAACTAAAACACTGTCATGTGTTACCATAATTATTGTCGCATTGATACTTCTATTTATTTTTTCAAGCAGTTCAATGATTTCAAAACTCTTTTCAGGATCCAGATTTCCTGTTGGCTCATCCGCAATCAATAATTTCGGATTATTGGCAATGGCTCTTCCTATGGTAACACGCTGCTGCTGACCTCCAGATAATTCATCTGGATACGATTTGGCTTTTTCTTGCAGATCCACTAAATCCAGTACTTCACGCACTCGTTTACGAATCTGTTTTTTTGGCATTCCCACCACTTCCAGTGCAAAAGCAATGTTTTCATAAACGGTTAAACGAGGTAAAAGTCGATAATCCTGAAAGATACATCCAATCTGTCTACGATACTGTGGTACTTTTCGATGTTTTAAAGCCCCTACATCGCATCCATTTACTAAAATTTTTCCAGAATCCGGTACTTCTTCTCCATTTAATAATTTAATCATTGTACTTTTTCCAGAACCAGTGGCTCCAATCACATATACAAATTCTCCATCTTCAATTTTCAAAGAAACCTGATTTAAGGCATGTACCCCATTGGGATACGATTTATCAACATTTATTAATTCAATCATTGCTTATCTCCTTAGAAAAATCTTTCAGGACGTTCTCGACAAGGAGTGGCTGCTCCTGCTTCACATGCGGTAGCTGTGCTGTTCCATCCTGTACCAAAGGCAAAATCGGCACTTCGACTAAACATCGCAATGGCATCCGATACACTCATACTTCCTAAATTATAAACTTCAATATGGCAATGTGGTCCCGAAGAGTTTCCTGAATTTCCAGTCAAAGCAATGACCTGTCCCTGTGATACGCTTTGTCCTGCACTGACATTAAATCCTTCCTGCGCTAAATGGGCAAAAGAAATCGCATAAAGGGTTCCATTGACATTGCACAACATTTCAATGGTATTTCCTCCCCCATAAGGCCATCCAGCCCAGTTTCCTAAATATCCACCATTGGTAGGAGCTGGATTGGAAGCATAAATGATTACACCATCCGCTGGCGCCACTACTGCCGTTCCAATGCTGACTGCCCAGTCCAATCCCAAATGAAGTCCTCCACCAGGATAAGCCCATGTGCCTGCTGATCTTCCTCCACCTGAAATCGGTGCAATGAATCCATTTACTTTTGGAATATCTACACTGGTTCCAGAATTAATGACCCCATAAGAAGGAATCTGGTTTTTCTTGGCTGCTTCTTCCTGCATTTTCTGTCGCAGATCGGCTTCTACTTTATGATATTGTTCCGCTAACTGATCATAAGAAGATTCCAATTGTTGAACATATTCCTGTTCTTCTTCAATACGCTGTTTCTGTTCTTCAATCTGTACAGACAAGCGTTCCTGTTCTTCTTTTTTCAATTCCAGTTCTTTTTTCAGATCACTTAACTTTTCAATCTGATCCTGATCACTGGCTGTAATTCGTTCAATTCCACTAAAGCGTCTAAACATTTCATTTAAACTGGAAGACCCCATCAATAAATCTATCAGTATATTGGTTCCCGTATTTGCCTGTTCAGAAATCATACGAGATTCAATCTGATCTTCCCACTTATCAATTTCTTTCTGTTTTTCCACAATTTCATTCTCAACGGCTTCTATTTCTTTTTTAACCGCTTCAATTTGAGCCTGCATGCTCTCTACCTGTTTCTCTAACGAATCTGATAACTTCTTCTGTTTTTCTACAAGTTCTTCAATTCGACTTGAATTGGACTGTAAAGAATTCAAATCGTTCTTATACTCTTCCATTTCCTGTTTTAACTGTTCAAATTGTGCATCCAGATGATTCTGAAATCCAACACAGGCATTGACTCCTTCCTGTGTTGACTGTACTTTTGAACAAGTTGAATACCAGTAATCTTCATCGGAATAATCATAATCCTGTGCATGTACAGGAATGCACAACAATAAAGACAGGCATGATAGGATTAAAGCTGTTTTTCTGATCATCGTGTCCACCTCAAATACTTTCTAGCTGCCATTCCACTTCCTATCATTCCTACAATCAGACCCGTTACCATCAAAAGTAAGGCAACATAGATTGTATTAGGAAATGGTGGCATTAATTTAAACATACTGCTCATAAAAACTCCATCAAATCGATCATATAAAAATCCATATCCAAATATACAGATTCCCATAGGTAAAAGCGATCCAAAGAAGCCAGAAATCATACCCTCCAGCATGAAAGGAAAGGTAATGTACCAGTTCATTGCTCCTACATTACGCATGATCATGATTTCATCTTTTCTTGTCTGAATGGCCAGTTTGATCGTTGTACGAATCAGATAAATGGAAAGAATAGCCATAATCAGAACAAATATGTATCCCCATTTTCGAATGATCGACATTAAGGAAATTAAAGTGGTAATCAATGTTCCACCATAATTTACTTTGACAACATTATCCATTTTTTTAATTTTTTTACTGACAGAATCCAAAGAATGATTTTCTTTTAAATTTACAATTAAAACATCATACAATGGATTTGAATCTTTATATTGAGAAAATACATCTCCATTTTCTTCAATCAATTGATCCAATTCTTCTTCTTTACTTGAAAAAGTGACAGATGATACATCTTTCATACTTTCAATGGACTTCATTAAATCATTAACTTCTTCTTCATTGATAGAAGGTTTTAAAGAAACCTGTATAATAAACTCTTCTTCTAAACCTTTTGTAATATGACTGATGTTTAGTGCGAACAATCCCATGATCATTGCGATAAATAATGCGATTGCGATTGACAAAACGGATGAGAATGTTAACGAAAAATGCCTTCGAACATCCTGTCCTGCCATTTTAAACATTCTAGGTAAACATTTAATAAATAGTAACATTTTTGCACCTCATGGTTTATTATACCATATATCAAAAATCTTGTAAATTTGACAATTTAACACAATTCACAAAAAAAAGTTCACTTTATGTGAACTTAAAATCAAAATGGTGGAGCGTAGGAGGATCGAACTCCTGACCCCCTGCGTGCAAAGCAGGTGCTCTCCCAGCTGAGCTAACACCCCATATTCAATTTTTAAAATGGTGGGCCTGAATGGATTTGAACCAGCGACCTCACCCTTATCAGGGGTGCGCTCTAACCAACTGAGCTACAGGCCCATAAAAAAGTTCACACAAGTGAACATTAAATTTACAAAAAATGGTGGAGCGTAGGAGGATCGAACTCCTGACCCCCTGCGTGCAAAGCAGGTGCTCTCCCAGCTGAGCTAACACCCCATGTATATTAAATCCAGCAAATGGTGGGCCTGAATGGATTTGAACCAGCGACCTCACCCTTATCAGGGGTGCGCTCTAACCAACTGAGCTACAGGCCCATAAGTCATTCACTGAATGCTCAATAATAATATCACTAGCCCTAAATCATGTCAAACACTTTTTTATATTTTTTATAAAATAATAAGCAAGTTTTTTCTTATGAATTAAATTTAATGATTTCTTCTACATATTCAATTTTTATTTCTAATACATCTGCAATGGCCTCTCCTATTGCTTTCCCACGAGCCTCTCCATCACTTATCCCTTTTTCATAACCTTCTAGTCTGGCATTTGTGATTTTCTGGTTTCGATCCAGTTCATTTCTTTCTTCTTCTATCTTCTTCAGCCATTCTTTTTCATTTTCATAATACATTTTTTAATACCTCCTTTATTATATATACGTAATAAAAATTGAAAATGACTAAAAAATGTATAATTTTCAAAAAGAAAAACAAGGCTTCTAAACCTTGTCTTGTGTATTGGATTTGATGATTTTTTCTACATATTCAATTTTTGTTTCTAATGCATCTGCAATGGTTTCTATGTCGAAGCCTTTTTTGTACATAGA
>NZ_VUMM01000008.1 GCF_009696175.1 Floccifex porci | reverse complement strand
TTTCCTTGGCATTTTCCATATCCATTTTCAGTTCACTGGATTAAATCTGCAGATGTTCTACTTTTTCTCCAATAAAGGCCTGTATCATTGCAGAAAGAGCCATTCTGTTTTTTTCTTCATTTTTTCCAAATACATAACGAAAATTAATATCTTTTTTTAAGTCTATCATTTTAATTCCTCCTGTTATTTATATACGGATTTAAAATGATTTAAAATGTAAAATAACAAAAAATATATAAATTAAAAACAAAAATAATATAAAAAGGTGAAAGTAACTACCAAAAGCTTTTGGAAAAAGAGATGAAGTGCCTCTATATTTATTTGAAAAAAGAGATTTAAATTTATTAGATCAAAATTCTGTATGTGTAGTGTGGAGTCGAAAAGCTTTTAAATGAAATAAAAAAAACTGGTAAAATCTTTAATTAAAAGAAATATAGTAGTAAATGCTGGATTCGCAAAAGGAATCAATAATGCAACTCATACAGCCGCATTAGAAAATGGTGATAAGACATTGCGGTTATTGGAACTCCAATGAATCAAAATTTTCCTAAAGAAAATAGTTTTTTACACCAAGGAATAGAAAAGAAGTGTTAGTTCTTTTTCAATTTTCTTCATGAAATTTAATTCAAATCTGGAATTATTCAACTCGTAATGGTGTGATGAGTGGATTTGTTTTGGCTACTGTTATCATTGAAACAGGGGAAACAGGCTGACTTCGACCTAAAACAAAATAGAGCTGTATTGATACTGTATTTTGAAGTTGAAAATGAAACTGAATGTTTTTTTTTAACCTTCAATACCACTTAAAGTAAGAAAAAGACAAGTTTTAGGAAGTGAAAAAGGATCTTGTAAATTTTTTATGGTATGGATAAATAAAAGATAAAGGACCAGTTATCTGGTCCAAAGTTTTTAATACTTTATGTTAATTTTTACCTATAAAATGTTTCCTATTTATTATGATGCATTTTATGTTGTTCTAGCCAATGACTCTGAAGTTTATTTAATAAAGTTTTTAATTGTTCTTGTTCCTCTAAAGATAAACCTGCTAATATCTTAGATTCATCCACTTTTTTTCTTGCATTTTTTCACTTTTATGTTCAGGTACTTGACCACAGATTGATATTAATTTTACTAATTCATTTTTACTATTTGATTTCATTCTTTTCTCTCTTTCTTTTTGATTCATTTACTCTTTAATTTCCATCTTTATAAAGACCTGAAATAATAACTAAAATAATATAAACAACCAAAGATTATATTAATGTACCTAAACGAAAATCATATAGAATGGTAATCCTATATATCTTATTTAATAATGATTAAAATACTCTTATAACTTCCTCCTTAAAAATAAAATGAGCAACAAAAAACGTAAATCCATAATTGGACTTACGCTCTATGCTGCTCATTACAAAAAATATCTTAACATAAATATGCATGTGAAGAAAGCTTTTTTAATCCTAATAAACATATACGTTCAAATTTATAATATCTTCATACAGGTTTCTATTTTCAGCTCTTTATTAACTGAATAGTTAAATTTTATTACTATATTTTTAAAGAAATGCATTAATGTCTAGTGTATTTAAACATAGAAAAGATTATTTGATTGACTAAACTTGTAAATATGTAAATAATATCAAATCTATATTTATGATTATTTGCATCTAATGGGACTAATTGAAAAAGTTAATATAGCTTATAGAGGATTAGGCATTTAAGTAATGAGAATCTGATTGAAGCTGTCTGGAAAATAGGTACTTGTTTTACGATTTTGGCTGATGTCTAAAAGCGTAGGAATAAGAGAACCAAGAGATAATTAACTATGTAAAGTTGAATTAACATTTTTCTATCCACATTTTTGACAATTATGAAGGAAATAAAAAGGATTCTGAATTAATGACTAATATTTTTGGAAAAAAGAGGGAATTAATTTATCATGGTGGATGTAAGAATTCATAATGATTCAAACCTAAAGGAAAAAATACACAAAATCATTTTTACGACATTGAACTATAGGTGATATAATTTTTTCAACAAATTCGAATGTTTAGCTAGAAAAATATTAGGAGGATTTCTTTATGGATTATAAAATAAATGAAATCGCAAAGATTCTCAATTTATCCAAACAAATGATTCGTTATTATGAGCAATGTGGAGTCATTCAACCAGCCCGTTTAGAAAAGAATAATTATCGTGTTTATAATACTTTGGATTATTTTACGCTTGCCGAAGCCATTGGTTTATCTCAATTCAATGTCAATATAAAAGATATTTATAATGTAAAAGCCATTCAATACAATGATGCCATGAGCAAATGTTATAGAGATTATATTCAAGATATTGACGAAGAACTTCTTTATAAACAAAATATGCGTAAAAGAGCAAAGGAATTGTTGGATCGTATTGATCTTGCAGAATTAAATATTGGTATTACAATGATTAAAAAAATTCCTGCTTATCGTTTATTTCCTCTTGTTCAATCAAAAGATGATCAATATGATAAGATTTCTACACCAGAAGAAGTTCGTCCGATTTTAAATTCTTTGAAAACCCTTCCTTTTGGCGATGGTTTCTTTGAAATTGGAAATGGTATTGATTTATGGAGCATCGGTATTCAAAAAGAGTATTTATCTTGTCTTGATATTCCTGATTGTGATGATATTACTGATATTGAAGAACAATATTGTCTTTGTAAGATTATAAATATGGGAGAAATAGGTGAATTTAAAACGGAAATGATTCAAAAAGAGATAGATCAGCTTATGAGTTTAAATTATATTTTTATTGGTAAACCTAAATGTTTGCTTCTTTGTAGAGGTAGTGTAAATGGCGAATTTCATCGTTTAATGGAAATTCAAATTCCGATTAAACGTTAAAACCATTGTATAGTTTTTCTATATTATTTATTCATTTTTTCACAAGCAATGAGAAATTCATTGTTTTTTTTATGGATTTTTTGATGTTGACTTTACAAAAATGGTATCGCTTACAATGAAGAAAACAAGGAGGTTACTTTAGAATGTTAAATCATGTATTTTCAAAATTAAAGGTTGGAAATTGTATATTTCCTAATCGATTTTTAGTGCCTGCCATGGTTACCAATTACTGTACTGTAGATGGTATGATTACAGACCGTTATATTGCATATATGGCAGAAAAGGCAAAAGGTGGTTATGGTGTATTAATCACGGAAGATTATTGTATCCAAGAACATATGAAAGGATATGCTCGTATTCCTGGTTTATGGAAGGATGATCAAATTGAAGGAAATAAGAAACTAACGGAAACCATTCATTCTTATGGTTCTAAGATTTTTTGCCAGATGTATCACCCAGGTAAACAAGCAACTTTTATGTCTCAAGATGGTGTTCAGCCTGTTGCACCTAGCTCTATCAAAGATCCACTTTGTCAAGCTTTACCTAGAGAGCTAACTGTAGATGAAATCCATCAAATTGTTAAAGACTTTGGTAGTGCAGCAAAACGATGTGAAGAAGCTGGTTTTGATGGTATTGAAATTCATGCCGGTCATGGTTATTTAATTGCTGAATTCTTATCACCTTTTATTAATAAACGTAATGATGAATATGGTGGATGCTTTGAAAATCGTGTTCGTTTCTTAGATGAAATTTATAATGAAATTAGAAAGAACACAAAATCAATTGCGGTTACTGTACGTTTTAGTGCAAATGAATATGTAACAGGTGGTAGAACTGAAGTAGAAAGTTACCAATTAGCAATTCATTTAGATCAACTTGGAATTGATGGTTTAAATATTTCAAATGGAGCTTATGCATCGGATGCGACTCACCAAATTATTGCACCAATGTTTACCAATCATGGTATCAATGTTGATGTAGCTGGTGAAATTAAAAAAATGGTATCTTGTCCTGTCTTTGTAGCCAATCGCATTAATAATCCTTCTATGATTGATGCGATTATTGCCGGTGGGAAAGTGGACGCTGTTTGTGTGGGTCGTGGATCTATTGCCGATCCTGATATGCCAAACAAAGCAAAAGAGGGAAGATTTGATGAAATTAACTATTGTTTAGGATGTCTTCAAGGTTGTGGTAACAGTTTATTTGGACCAAAACAGGAAGTTGACTGTTTAGTTAATCCTAGAGTTGGTCAAGAATATAAAGATTGTTTATGCAAAGTAGAAAATCCTAAAAATGTACTGGTTGCTGGAGCCGGTCCTGCTGGTTTAATGGCTGCACGTACGGCTGCTCAAAAAGGTCATAACGTAACTCTTTATGAAGCAACAAATCATTTAGGTGGTGCATTTAGAGCAGCTGCTTATCCAAGTGGTAAAGGAGATTTAGCAACTCTTGTAGCTTCTTATAGTGCTCAATGTAAAAAACTTGGTGTGGATATCATCCTGAATACACCAGTTACGGAAGACATTTTAAAAGAAGCAAATGCAGATACTGTAATTATTGCTACTGGTTCTAAACCTTTTGCACCAAACATTGAAGGCATTGAAAGAGCAGTCAATGCAGAAGATGTCCTTTATGGCAATACAGAATTACCATTTGGACCTGTTGTAGTATGTGGTGGTGGAGAAGTTGGTGGTGAAACAGCTGAATTCATTGCGACGAATATGATGCTTCCTGTTACGATTCTTGAAATGCAATCTGAGATTTTAAATGAAATGTGTTTCCAAAATAAAGTTCCTCTTTTAGGTTTACTGGCACAAAGACAAGTTCAAGTAATCACAAATGCCAAAGTTTCTAAAGTTTCAGAAAATACTGTAAGTTACATTGCTGCAGATGGTTCTTGTCAAACCATTCCTGCCGTTTCTGTTGTTTGTGCATTTGGATATAAAGCATACAATCCTTTAGAAGAAATAGCTAATAAGTATTGTGATGATGTTAAAGTCATTGGTAGTGCAATCAAGGCAGGTAATGCGATGACAGCGATTCAAGAAGGGTATCAGGCTGCATTAAATATATAATTTTAACATTGATTAAGACATTAGAATCATCTAGTGTCTTTTCTTTTTGGAAAAAAGATGATTGATATCAAAAGATACATAAGTAGAAAAGGCATTCGATCAGATTGAAGATTATAAGCTATAAGATACTGAAACTAAAAAAAGGAATATGAATTTGAATGAAATAATAAACTTTAATTTTCAGGAATTATTGGAAATTAGCTGAAAAGATGGATGCTTCAAAAGCTAAGCCAGGTGCTAATCTTATTGCTCATTAGGTATTAGTGTTTTTATATTTTATTACAAACGATAAATTAAAGAAAAGAGGTCTAGTATCTTTACTAGACCTAAATATTCAGTATAAATTTGATTATAGTATTATTGTTTTTTATACTTGATTCTTCTAAATTAGAATGACATCCATCCACCATCAACTGGTAGAATTGCACCGGAAATAAAACTTGCTTCATCAGTCGCTAAAAACAGCGCTGCACGTGCAATTTCAATTGGATCTCCAGTTGGGTGAGCTGCTAAACCAACAACTTGAGAATATCTCTTATAACCTGTCATATTTGGCATACCCATTGAATTAGCAATTTCTGTCTGGAAACCACCTGCGGCAATTGCGTTACAACGAATGTTTTCTGGTTCATATACAAAGGCTGTATTTGTAGTAAATGCGTTTAATGCAGCTTTACTTGCACAATAAACTGGACCCGCTGCCTGATGCATAGAACCGACTGAAGAAATATTAATGATGCATCCACCATTTCCTTGTTCTAAGAATACCTGGCATGCTTTTCTCATGGCTGCCATTGGACCATAAACGTTTACTGCAAATACTTTTTCATATTTTTCATCCGATGCTTCCGCCATTGGAGCCATATCATCCATAACCCCTGCATTATTAACTAAAATATCTAATTTGCCAAATTGTGCAACAGCTGCTTCAATTGCCCTTTCTATATCTTCTTTTTTCGATACGTCTCCTGCATATGGTAATACAGAACCAGCCTCCTCTTTTAATTCTTCAGCTAAAGCCTCCAATCTTTCCTTTCTTCTTGCGAATGCAACCACTTTTGCTCCTTCTTTTGCGTATAAAGTAACGATTTCTTTACCCATTCCACTTGAAGCACCAGTGACTACAGCTACTTTTCCTTCTAATCTCATGTTAATAATTCCTCCTTGGTTTTCTTTATCATATATTGATAAAAATGTATACACAATATATAATTTTGATGTAATGTTTAAACTTTGAACAAAATATATAAAATGTTCAATATATACGAAAGAAAAGGGATATTATGATTAAACAAACCCCAACAAGTGAACTATTATTTTTATCTTTTTACGAGTTGTGTCATACTATGCCGATTGAGAAAATTACAATTGATGACATCGTAAAAAATTGTGGAATGAAAAGAGGAATTTTCTATTATTACTATAAAGATAAAAATGATTTAATTAATTCAAATATTTATAGAATCATTTATTCTATCCACAAAGAAAACTATGGAATATTAAAATGGGAAGATATCATTGAGTTAAACTGTAAAAGTCTTTTAGACTATCGAGATATGCATGATTATATGATGAATCATTTTGATATGAATTATAAAATAGATACAGATTCATTTTATAAGTATATTTATGAAATTGTAAAAACATATTATGGTACAGTGGATCGTCAAATGGAAAACATTATAACTTTTTATTGTGGAGGATCTGTAGGATTGATCAACCAATGGATTATTAGCGGATATAAACAATCTCCCAAACAATTGGCTCATAATTTAGTAGAAGCTATTCACCCAAAATTATTAAAGGCATTAAATAAGGAATAAGGGTAAGCGTAAAAGAATTTCATGGATTTAATAATGAATGTAGCAGATAGACGAAGAAGAAATAGAACGGGTTAGAAAAGATAGAATGATAAAGTGTTAGATATATGGATCTGACACTTTTTTATAATTTTATTCTTGATATTACTGACACGAATAGTGTCAGTAAATATTAGAAAATGAAATTGTAAATAAGGAGATGAAAAAAATGAAAACGTATTATTTTACTATAACAGGAACAAAATACCATTTTGGTAAAGACTTTATTGAAAAAGATATGAAAGTTTTATTGAAAAAAGAACCAGATAATGAATACGATAAAGAAGCAATCAAAGTATGTTTAAAACCTTTTGGATGCATTGGATATGTTGCCAATAGTCCATGCACGGTAATTGGAGAGGATTGTTTTTCAGCAGGAAGATTATATGATAAAATTCCAGATACAATGGAGGCAACTGTATTATATAAATTGGATCAAGGAATTATATGCAGTGTAGAAGTTGACTAAAATTAAAATGGAATTAAAGGGATCGATAAGATCTCTTTTATAATATTTGACAAACTAACGATTGGTAGGTAACATAAGATTAGGAGATCAACTATGAAAAATACAAAACAGAAAATTTTAAATGTATCATTGGATTTATTTTCAATATATGGATTTGAAGCCACTTCTATGTCTAAAATTGCCAATACCATTGGTATACGTAAAGCTTCTTTATATAGTCATTTTGAAAGTAAACAGGCAATTTTAAATGAAATCATCGATGAAATATTAGAATACTACGATAAAAAATCTAATTTTGTGAATACCGATTGGAATACTGTGGATGTACCGGAAAATGTAGATGAAATTGTAAAGAAAATACAGGAACAAATACAATTTATTCTGCACGATCCTTATATTTCAAAAGCTAGAAAAATGTTAGTAATCGAACAATTTAACAATCCCATACTATCTAAGCTGCAAACCAAACAGAACTATATAGATGTATTGAATTATTTTACTGAATTTATTCAATTATTAATTCAAAAAGATATATTAATTGAAGAAGATGCAACAATTATGGCTTCTCAATTCTGTTTACCAATCACTGTATGGATTAATTTATGTGATCGAGAACCAGAAAGAGAAAATGAAGTCATGGAACAAATTTGTAAACACATAGAACAGTTTTTTAAAGTATATAAGAAAGGATAAAATATGAGTAAATATGATCCTTTATGGAATTTTATTAAAGATAATAAAAAAGAGGATTTTAGTCGGACTTTTGATGAAATAGAACAGATTTTAAACTTTCCAATAAATCATTCTTTTTTAACATATAAAAAAGAATGTTTAGTAACAGGATTTAAAGTCAAAAAGATTTCTATGAAAGAAAAGGAAGTATTTTTTAATAAAGAAATGACATGATGTCATTTTTATTTACATCATAAAAACTACCGAACGATAGTATGTAAATTATTAAAAACAGACACATTTCAATAGAAAAAACATCTATAAGAAATTGAATGTTTTTAAGAAAATAAATATAGAAAAGAGATGATAAATATGACATTGACTTTAAAATTAAGACAACAGAGAGAAAATAAACTGTATTATATATTTTTAATCTTTTTAACAGGATGTCTGTTAGGTTGGATCTATGAAGTGATTTTATGCTGGTGTATAGATGGCTTTTTTCAGAATCGAGGTGTTTTATATGGACCATGGCTTCCTATATATGGATTTGGAACATTAATCATTTATAGTATGAAATCATTTAAAAAACATCCGGCTTTATTATTTCTATTATGTGGATTAAGTGCAGGTATTGTGGAATATATTACAGGATGGATCAGTATTCATGTATTTGGACTTAGATTATGGGATTATTCCAGTATGTTTTTAAATATTGATGGAATTGTATGTTTAGCCAGTGTATTGTGTTTTTCTATATTAGGACTTGTATTTCAATATATTTTAGAACCCGTATTCAATAAAAAATATAAACAAATATCAAAGGATTCTATACATACATTCTGTATCACAATCTTTATTTTATTTTTAATTGATTGTTTATTCAGTGTACTGTTTCGTACACCAATCACTTATTAATATTAAGTAAATTTTAATATAAAAATAGAAAGAAGGATAAAAATGAAAAAAATGTTAATGATTCTTTTAAAAGTAAGTGCTGTATTCGTAAGTGTTTTAGCTGTATTTAAAATTATAAAAATGAAAAGGAATGATAATTATGAATAGATATATTGTGATTGGATGTAGTTTAATTGGTTCCTTTTGTTTTGGATTTGTGAGTGTGTTGAATTATATATATGGAAATTTAGAATCGGCTTGTCTTTTTAATATTTTAATGATCATTCAATTGATATTAGGAATAAATCAGATGTTATGGTTAAAAAGAAAGAAATTATAAGCTGGATTTTATTGGGAATCCTGGTTGGAGTGATAACTCGATTAAGTGATTTCTTTGATTAGGATTGTTTTTAAGTCTTAGTTCCATTTCTACTTTATTTGGATGCTGGATTGTAAGTATTACGATGATTACCATTAAGAGCCATTCTCATAAATAGGCTTTTATTCATACGTTTTTATATATGTTTTCTATGACATGCAGTAATTATGGATTGAAATATGTATTAGGATTTTTATTCCTTTATATGTGATATAGGAAGTATATTATTGTATTTTTATAAAGATCATAGGTGGTATTCAAATATAATATGTGCTATTCCTTCTTCTATATTATTTGAAGAAGGAATTTCCTGTTTCTATCTGTTAATTACACAGCATATATTATTTATTCAGTCAGTTTTTGATTGACTCTTTACTTTTATATTTATTAAATATTTTTATAAATATAGTAAAAAATAAAATCTATTCTGGATGACATTTATTATCTATTTCTTGTTTACATTTTTAAATATTTATTATGTATAGTTAAAAAAAGAAATAAAAAAAATTAAAGGAACAAATTAAGAACAACAATCTGTGAATATGTTGTTCTTTTTATGTTATCCTTTAATCAGGTGATAATATGTTAAATCAGATTGAAATTTTAAAAAAAGGAATTACAGAGATAAGGGCAGATGCGATCGTTAATGCGGCTAATGAATGGTTAAAAGAAGGTTCGGGTGTCTGTGGAGCTATTTTTAAAGCAGCTGGTTCAAAAGAACTGACTAGTGCCTGTTCTAAAATTGGTCATTGTGATACAGGAAAGGCTGTCATAACTCCTGGTTTTCATTCAAAGGCAAAATATATTATTCACACAGTGGGTCCTATTTATAATGGAAAATCTTATCAACAAAGACAATTATATGATTGTTACTACAATTCATTGTCTCTGGCCAATTCTTATCATTGTACTTCCATTGTTTTTCCTTTAATCTCAACGGGTATATATTCTTATCCGGTTAAAGAAGCATGGCAAATTGCAATCAAAGCAATTGAAGCTTTCTTTGAGGATCATAAAGATTTAGAAATGAAAGTGATCTTTGCGGTATTAAGCGATTCTATTTATCAAATTGGTATAAATATAATAAAAAAGGATGAATATCTGTTTTTCTGGCATGAATATGAAGAATATGGATATTTAAGTCAGTGGTATCCTTCTTCTTTTACCATTGAAGGAATTTCTTATTCAAGCTGTGAACAGTATATGATGGCTAAAAAAGCATTACTGTTCCATGATCTGGAATATTATTCTTTAATACTAAAGGAAAAAGATCCATCAAAATGTAAAGCTTATGGAAAACTTGTTCATAATTTTGATTCAGATGTATGGGATTTAAATTGTCATGAAATTGTATACAATGCCAATTATGCTAAATTTACACAGAATATAGATCTGAAAAAATTATTGATTGAAACCAAAGATAAAATACTGGTTGAAGCCAGTCCTTTTGATAATATTTGGGGAATTGGATTGTCAAAAGAAGATTCCAATTGTTTGAATCCATTAAAATGGAAAGGGAAAAATCAATTAGGTAAAATTTTAATGGAAGTACGAAGTAAAATTCAATAAAATTTGATATACTACATATAATTGTTTGGAGGAACTTTATGAGTGAATTATTAGCCCCTGCTGGAAATATGGATGCATTAAAAGCAGCTGTTTCAAATGGATGTGATGCGATCTATTTAGGCATGCAGCGTTTTGGTGCCCGTGCCTATTCTTCTAATTTTGATTTAGAATCTTTAAAAGAAGCTATTTCGTATTGTCATTTACGAAATGTAAAAGTATATGTCACAATGAACACCATTGTATTTCAGGATGAAATACAGGATATGAAAGAACAGGTTAAATTATTAAATGAAACCGGTGTAGATGGAGTTATTGTTCAAGACTTAGCTGTATTTAATGAAATCGTAGATCATTATATGGATTTAGAAGCGCATTGTTCTACGCAGATGGGAATTGATGATTTAGAAGGAACTTTATTCTTTAAAGAATTGGGTGCCAAACGAGTTGTATTATCAAGAGAAGTTCCGATTGAAAAAGTAAAAGAAATTCGAAGAAAATCCAGTGTTCCCATTGAAGTCTTTATTCATGGAGCCTTATGTGTATCTTATTCAGGAAACTGTCTAATGTCTGGATTAATTGGATATCGTTCTGGAAATCGTGGAAGATGTGTTGGTTCCTGTCGTAAATTATACGATTGCATCGATACATCCACAAATACTTCTTTAGGAAAAAGTTATATCTTATCTATGAAAGATTTAAATACAATCAAACACATTGATGATTTAAAAGGGATTGATTCTTTGAAAATTGAAGGAAGAATGAAAGAACCGGAATATGTCAGTAATGTTGTTTCCATCTATCGTAAGGCTTTAGATGGACAAGAAGTAGATATAAACAATTTAAATAAAACGTTTAATCGTACATACACAAAAGGATATATGTTTCATGAAGATAAAAAGAACATTACGAATATTCTTAGACCGAATAATTATGGATATGAAATTGGATATATTTCAAATTATATAAAAGGAAAATATGAAATTACTTTACATTCTCCATTGAATCAGAATGATATCATTCGTATTGATCATAAAAATGAAGATATTAATTTATCTGTTATTAAATTATATGATGAAAAGAATCAGCTTATTAATAAATCCAATGATATCTGTTATATAAAAATTAAAGAAAAATGTTCAATTGGGGATAAAGTTTATAAAACAAAAGATATACAGTATTACAATTCTTTAAAAGAAATAAAAGAATTTAAACGATTTGATCTGGATATTAAAGTGTATGCTTATCCACAATCCAATTTAATTATTGAAGCCAATGGTTTAAATGTACAATATATTTATCAAAGTGAAGAAATCTTAGAAAGTGCTCAAAACAATCCAACTGGACAGGAACAGATTGTTAAACAGTTTTCAAAATTAAAGGAAACGGTATTTCAATTGGGTCATGTAGAATTTGAAGGATATAATGTATTCATTCCTGTTAAATTATTAAATCAGGCTCGTAGAGAAATTGTGAATGGTTTGTATGAATTAAAATTAAAGAGTAAAGATCGAAGAGTCAAAGAAGAAATCAAAAAAGAAAAGATTTCATTTCCAGAAAAGAAACCGTATTTAACAGCCAGTGTAATGAATTCAGATCAGTATGAAGCTTGTAAAGAAGCGGGAATTGAAACCATTTATTATCAGAATGTCATTCGAAGAAATCAGAATGAATATAAAGAAAAAGAAGGAGAATTATTGATTGGTGGATATGGTGGGATTTATAAATATAAAGATACCAATCCATTTATTAGTGATTATTCTTTAAATGTAGTAAATTCTGCAAGTATTTATCAATTGCATGCATTAAAGGCGAAACGTGTTACTTTATCTTATGAAATGAATGAAAAACAGATTAAAGACTGTATTCAGGCATATTATAATGAAAACGATGGTTATCCATCTTTAGAAATGATTGTATATGGTAGAGCTCCTTTAATGTTTACCAATTATTGTCCTTTAAAGAAATTAAATCAATGTGGAAATTGTAAAAAGAAACAATATGAATTAAAAGATGAATATGGATCGTTTCCAATTGTATCTCATGAAGATTGTACAACGACTTTATTAAATGGAAAAATTTTAAATTTACTGGATGAAATGAATCACATTGAACATGTAGAAGCATTCCGTTTAAATTTTACGATTGAATCAAAAGAAGAAACAATAAAGATTCTTCAAATCGCAAAAGAAAAATTAGCGGGATCTAATCGATCTGTTTTTAATCAGAATACCGATACAAGAGGTCATTTTAATAAGGAAATTGCTTAGAAATCTTAAATTTAAACACATATCACTGCAAAGAATGACTTTTAGAAACAGTTATTTTCTATAAAATAAATTTAGAAAGCAGGTGAAATATATGATTTATGATTTTATACATGCTGCTTTGCCATTTATTATTATAGGATTGGTATTAGCTGTATTTTTCGCATTTCGATCAAAATCAAATTCAGAAAACAATTATAGTACAACAGGTATGGCACTGGGAATGTGTTTTGGTTCTTTATTAGGAACATTGGAAATTGTTAATATTGGTATAGGGCTATCTTTAGGAATGTTGATTGGATTGTGTTTTGGTAGTTTGATTGAAAAGAAAAAAGAACATTAGAATATTGACTAATGTTCTTTTTTATTGGAGTATGTTTTAAAACACATTGACGAATATCTATGTGAGTGATAATATACACATAGATAAATATCAATGTGAGGTGATTGGCATGAAAGCAATGGATGTAGCACTTATATGTAAAGCACTTGGAGATGCGAATAGACTTGAGATTGTTCAGATGCTATCGGATGGTGAAAAATGTGGATGTAAACTTTTAGAGAAGTTTGAGATTACGCAGCCAACGTTATCTCATCATATGAAGTTTCTGGTTGAATGCAATCTTGTAAAGGATCGTCGAGAAGGAAAGAGACATTACTATTCTTTAAACTGTGATACATTGAAGGATTATAAGGCGTTTATAGATAGCCTGACTTGTGTGAAGTGTTGTGACAGGAAAGAAAGGGGATGTTCATGATAGGTTCTTTTATTATGGAACAAATACTGGGGATGAAATGGCTGAATCAGTTAATCGCAGTGTTATTAGCAGCAACAGGAATGAACATGGAAGGAAAGATTGGAGGAAGCATTCGATTCTTTCTGTATGATGGAATCAAGATTACGATTCTTTTATGCGTTCTGATATTTATGATTTCCTATATCCAGAGTTATTTTCCTCCGGAAAGAAGTAAAAAGATTATGAGCCGATTTCATGGCATTTGGGCTAACTGTATTGCAGCATTACTTGGGACTGTGACACCCTTTTGTTCCTGTTCTTCGATACCATTGTTTATAGGATTTACCAGTGCTGGACTGCCACTTGGCGTGACATTTTCCTTTCTTATTTCATCACCGATGGTGGATCTGGGAAGTTTAGTGCTTTTGATGAGTATTTTTGGGATTAAAGTGGCGATAGTTTATGTATTGCTTGGTCTTGTAGTTGCGGTTGCTGGTGGAACCCTTATTGAAAAACTTCATCTTGAAAATCAGGTGGAAGAATTTATAAGAAATGCGAAACAAATCGATATTCCACAGGAACAACTAACAGTTAAAGATCGAATAAAATATGCGAAAGAGAAAGTTGCAGAAACATTTAAAAAAGTCTTCCCATATATTCTTATTGGTGTTGGAATTGGAGCCATCATTCATAACTGGATACCAGAAGATATTATAGTGAAATTTCTTGGAATCTCTAATCCATTTGGTGTCATCATTGCCACAATTGCAGGAGTTCCAATATATGCAGATATTTTTGGATGTATTCCGATTGCAGAAGCGTTGCTTTCTAAAGGTGCAAGACTGGGTGTTGTTCTGTCCTTTATGATGGGAGTAACCACACTGTCTCTTCCATCTATGATCATGTTAAAAAAAGCAATCCGACCAAAACTTTTAGGCCTTTTCATAGGAATCTGTACGGTAGGGATCATAATTGTCGGTTATGCTTTTAATGCATTTCAATATTTACTGATTTAACAGGAGGAAAAGATTATGTCATTATTTGGATCAGGAAAGAAAAAAGAAGAAGTTAAGGTAGAGCCTGCTTGTGCCTGCAATGGAAAAGCAGCTGCACATGAAGCCTCATCGTGTTGTTGTAACAATCAACAAGAAGAAAACATTTGTGATAAAGATAATAAGATTACAAGCATTAAGGTTCTTGGTGCCGGTTGTAAGAGCTGTCATAAGCAGTTTGAGAATGTAAAGAAAGCGGTAGAAGAACTTGGACTTGAAATTGAAGTAGAATATATTACGGATATGGAAAAGGTTATGACTTTTGGTGTGATGAGTATGCCTGCAATTGTAGTGAATGAGAAGGTTGTATCAATGGGTAAGGTTTTAAAGAGTGTGGAAGTCATTAAACTGCTTGGAAAGCTGGGATTTTAATGGTAGAAAAAAAGAAGGAAGGAATTAATTTATTTCAAAAGTATCTTATAGTCTAGGTATTATATATGGTTGTTGGAGGAATCATTGAGGCATACCAAACGAAATGGATAATCTATAGATATCTGAGATTTAAAAAGAATTCGATTTAGTATATAAATGAATAGTTTTACAAGGTGTTTTAAGCAAAAAAACTTACGAAGAAAAATAAATTATGTTAGAATTTCTTTTGTAATGAGTAGCAAATCAGCGTAAGTCCAATTATGGATCTGCGCTTTTTTTTGTTGTTCATTTCAGGATAGAAATGAGGTGTTCTTATTATGGAAGAAATGAATTTAGAAAATGGAAACATAGGAAGCTTAGTAAGAAAATTCTCTATTCCCTGTGTAATCAGTATGGTCGTAGCGGCATTGTATAATATTGTCGATCAGATTTTTATTGGATGGAGCTCTGCAGGAGCTTATGGAAATGCAGCTACAAACATTGTATATCCATTTACAGTATTTGCGCTGGGATTGGCATTGTTGATTGGAGATGGAGCGGCAGCTGGTTTCAGTATTGCCCTTGGGAAAAAGGATTCCAAACAGGCAAATAAAAATGTAGGAAATGGATTGTTTTTGTTGATTGTTTTATCCATTTTTCTTTGTCTCATTGGATTTCTGTTTAAAACCAGTATTTTAGGTTTATTTGGAGGAAATCCAGAGGAAGTGGAATGTTACGGATATGCCACAGACTATTTTAATATCATTTGTGCCGGTATTCCCTTTTATATGATTGGACAGGGAATCAATGGTTCCATTCGAGCCGATGGATCTCCTAAATTTGCGATGGGTTGTACGTTAGCGGGGGCCATCACCAATCTGATTATGGATCCTGTGTTGATTTTTGGCTTAAATATGAGTGTAAAGGGAGCGGCCATTGCGACAATCATGGGTCAGATTCTTACCTTTATTATGAGTGTATTGTACCTTTTAAAGGCCAAAAATTTTAAGATTGAGAAAAAGTCCATTCAATTGGAAGGAAGGACGACACTACGCATTGTTACAGTGGGAATGGCTTCCCTGATCGTTCAGCTTTCTATCGTTGTCATTATTGCGGTAAACAACAATCTATTGACTAAGTATGGATATGGAACCATTGCCAGCACAGGAGTGGCTTATGGAGCGGTTATCCCTCTTGCGGTGGTTGGAATTGTTATGAAAGTATTTGGAATTGTGGTTTCCATCGTAATTGGTATCAGTCTTGGTGGTCAGCCCATTATTGGCTTTAATATGGGAGCTGGCAATATCAAACGAGTGAAGGAAACCATTCTTCTGATCACAAAACTGGTTTTAATGGTAGGAGCTATTTCTTTCTTGATTTTTGAATTGGCACCGGATGCCATTATCTTTTTATTTGGAAGTCATAATACAGTTGAATATATGGAATACGCTCGTCTATGTATTCGTATATTCTTAGGTGGTATTTTGTTGACATGTTATATTAAATCAGCCTCCATTATTTTACAGTCAATGGGAAACAGTCTGAAATCTACAATACTGGCTTTATTACGTGATGTCATTATTTTTGTTCCCGTTTCCATTCTGATCGCAACCATCACCAAAAACATTGTCTCTATGTTATGGGCAGCCGTTATATCGGATATTATTTCTTCAATCATTGGTTTCTTATTTGTACAGACAGAAATAAAGAAATGGGAAAAACGAATTGGTTAATATTTTAGAAAAAATCTGAAACTCTCATCTAACATGAGAGTTTTGTTTTATAATAAAGATATGGAAAAACAATTATTAAGCATTGGACAAATGAGTAAGATGAATCATGTAAGTATATCGGCTTTGCGTTTATATGATGAAATGGGCTTATTAAAACCAATCTATGTCGATTCTCAGACAAATTATCGATATTATGATATTAATCAGAATGCTCGATTGAATATGATCCAGTATATGAAAGAACTGGGGATGAATCTAAAAGAAATTAAAGAGACATTGGATCAGAAAGATTTAAATTTAATAGAGGCAATTTTAATTCGTAAGAAAGAGCAGACAGAAAAAGAAATTGAAGATCTGAAATTAAAACGTTCGGCTTTAAAACGCACCATTTATAGTATGGAACGATATCGTAAATCTCCTAAAGATGGAACCATTACTTTAGAATATATCAATACAAGAAGAATTTATTCGATGTATACGCCCATTAATTTTTATGATTATGATATTGAAACGTATGAATCAATCTTAAATGATTTAAAGAATACTTTAATTGATCATCAATTGCCACAAATTTATTACTGTAATGCAGGTACTTTATTAAAAAAGAATGATTTTATCCATCAACATTATGAATCTCATAATATTTTTATATTTGTGGATGATTATTTTCCTTTACAGAAAGATGTAATACAGATTGAAAATGGAATGTATGCCTGTATTTATATTGATGATTTTAATAAAGAAAAAGAGTATGCGAAAAAATTACTTGAATATTGTATAGAAAAGAATTATACGATCACTGGAAATTGTATTTGTGAAGTGTTATATGAAATGAATATTTTTGAAGAAGGTAGAAGATCGATGTTTTTTCGTTTACAAGTTCCTGTTTCTTTTTAACTTGACACTCTTGCTGGATTAGACATTACAATAATAATAATAAGAAAAAAAGGAAAGGAGATTTATAAAAATGGAAAGAAAAATTACGTTTGTACAATATGGTTGTGGGAAAATGGCGAAATATCTGATTCGTTATGCGATTGGTAAAGGAGCTGTTTTACTGGGTGCATTTGATATGAATCCAGCGGTAATTGGAAAAGATGCAGCGGATATTGTAGGAGATGGATATCCAGAAACAGGAATTAAGGTTAGTGCTGCCAGTGAAGCGGAAAAAATGATTGCGGATCTAAAACCAGATGTATGTATTATCGCAACGCGTTCAACGGTAGCGGAACTGGAAGATATTTTTACGATCTGTGCGAAAAATGGTGTCAATGCGATCACCACTTGTGAAGAAGCCTTATATCCTTGGAATTCTTCTCCAGATCTGACTAAGAAACTGGATGCTTTGGCAAAAGAAGGAAATTGTACTTTAACTGGTGTTGGTTACTGTGATTTGTATTGGGGAACAATGGTTACTAATTATATGGGTTCTCAATATACAGTCAATAAGATCATTGGAGAATCCTGGTATAATGTAGAGGATTATGGTATTGCTTTGGCACAGGGACATGGAGCTGGATTAAGCATTGAAGAATTCAATAAGACAATTGGAGCGTATAATGATTATGATCATGACCAGATGAAAGCCATTGTGGAAAGTGGAGAATATGTTCCTTCTTACATGTGGAATCAGAATGGCTGGCTGGCAAGTAAATTGGGACTTCATATTGTTTCCCAAACACAGAAATGCATTCCAACAACGTATCCAGAAGATTTATATTCTTCCACTTTAGGAAGAGTGATTCCAGCTGGACAGGCAACGGGAATGAAAGCGATTGTGACAACGACTACAGAAGAAGGAATTACTTTAGAAACGGCTTGTGTGGGAAAAGTCTATTCGAAAGATGAATACGATATCAATCAATGGACACTGCAAGGAGAACCGGATTCCACTTTGATCTGTAATAAACCGGCAACGGTTGAACTGACTTGTGGAACGATCATCAATCGTATTCCTCAACTGATTGATGCTCCAGCAGGGTATATCACAACCGATCAGTATCCTTATAATTTATACTGTATTAAAGATTTAAATGAATATGTAACTTCTAAATAGGCTCAGGAACTACCTGAGCTTTTTTGTGATAAAATAAATAAAAAAGGGAAAACAATATGTTAGTTTATCAGGGAATCAAAACGGATTTTATTCAAAGTGTAGAAGAAGATTCGATTGCGGATGAAATCAAAGAAACGATTTATAGAAAGATGGGACGTCACACCAGTGAAAGTGAATACAATTCCTGGTCAAATTCTTTAGAATATATGTATAAAGTATTAAACGATCCAAATATTCCTTCAGATTCAGGAATTGCGATCGAATATAATATTCCCCAGACTTCCAAGCGGGTGGATTTTATGATTTCGGGATACAATGATAAAAATCAGCCTAGAATGGTTGTGATCGAACTGAAACAATGGCAGCATTTAGAAAAAGTAGAGGATACATCTCTGGTTTCTACTTATACAGGGCATGCCAGAAGAGATGTGGTTCATCCTTCGTACCAGGCCTGGTCCTATGCACAGCTGATCATGGATTACAATGCCAGTGTACAGGAAAAAAAGATCGAATTAAAGCCTTGTACTTACCTGCATAATTACATTCGAAAAGACAAAGATCCTTTAGATGATGTTCAATATGAAGAATATTTAAACCAGGCGCCAGCTTTCACAAAAGGACAGGTCAAAGATTTACGTTCATTTATTAAATCGTTTATTAAAACAGGGGATCAGAAAGAAATATTATATGAAATCGATCATGGAAAAATTAAGCCTTCTAAAAGTTTACAGAATTCCATTGCTTCTATGTTAAAGGGAAATAAAGAATTTATAATGATCGATGAACAACAGGTTGTATATGAAAATATTATAAAATTATCAATGAGATGTCAGAAAGATCATACAAAAAGAACCATTATCTGTCAGGGTGGACCTGGAACAGGAAAAAGTGTCATTGCGATTCAACTGTTGTCAAAATTGACACAACTGGATCAGTTTGTTCAATATGTTTCCAAAAACAGTGCTCCAAGAAATGTTTATGCTGAAAAATTAAAAGGAACGATCAAAAAATGCAGTGTGGATAATTTATTTAAAGGATCGGGTGCTTATACAGAAATTGGAAAAAATCAGATTCATACTTTACTGGTGGATGAAGCCCATCGTTTAAATGAGAAATCCGGTATGTTTCATAATAAGGGAGAAAATCAGATCAAAGAAATCATTCATTGTTCTATGTGTTCGGTATTTTTTATAGACGAAAGTCAGAGAGTGACAATGTCAGATATTGGTTCTGTTTCTGAAATAGAAAAATGGGCGGAAAAAGAAAAGTCAGAAATCACTTATATGGAATTAAAATCACAATTTCGCTGTAATGGATCCAATGGATATCTTGCCTGGCTGGATGATGTACTGGAAATAAGACAGACAGCCAATTTCAGTATAAAAGAATTTGATTATGATTTTCAGGTATTTGAGGATCCTTTGGAAATGCAGAAGAAAATCATTCAGAAAAATGAAGAAAATCATAGGTCTAGAATATTAGCTGGATATTGCTGGGAATGGCCTTCAAAATTTAGAAAAGATACGGATTATCATGATATACAGATTGGTGATTTTTCCATCAGCTGGAATTTGGATAATGGAAAATCTTTTGCGACCAATCCCGATTCCATTCATGAAGCAGGCTGTATCCATACCACCCAAGGTCTTGAATTTGATTATGTAGGTGTGATCATTGGATTGGATCTTCGTTATGAAAAGGGTCATATTGTAACGGATCCTTCCAAAAGAGCAAACAGCGATCAGTCTATAAAAGGATTAAAAAAACTGACAAAAGAAAATGAATGTCTGGCAAGACAAAAAGCAGATGAAATCATTAAAAACACGTATCGAACTTTAATGACTCGAGGAATGAAGGGGTGTTATATTTATTGTGTGGATCAAAAGTTACAGGAATATATAAAAAAGAGAATAGAAATATAAAAAAACAAGAAAGATCGTCTTATTCGTTTTATAATAAAAGAAAGGAGAAATCTATTTAAGATCATCAGAATAGATAATATAAGAGGTATGAAAACAAAAAAGATCATTTCTATGGTGCTGGCTCTTTCTTTGATGACAGGCTGTTCAGGCAAAGGAAGTTCACAGGCTCAGACAACTTCTATGACAAGACCTATGCTTCTGGAAAATATTAGTGAAGAATATGATTACAAAACACTAGTAGATGACGATTATAAACTGGAAGCGGATCTTTCCAATGCGATCAATGGAAAAAATTATAATTATATGAGTGAGGAATGGAAAAGTGCTTTATCGGAAAATTATTTTGTTGTGACAAAAGCCTATAATGATGAATTTTTTGATCTGTATGAATCCAATCGATACGCATACATTCCTAATTTTGTGACAACTGATTCATTACTGCATACTTTCCATTTGTATTATGCCTATCTGCAGAAAGGACTGGAAACATCCACCTTATATCAGAACATTGCAGAGTTCTCTATGAATATGTATGAAGCGTCTTTAAAACAATATGATGAATTAAAGGGAAGTGAATGGGAAAGTGCAGCCAGTCGAAATGTAGATTATTATGCGGTGGCTTTGGCATTAACTGGAAATGCACCTGCAGAAATATCCCAAAGAGCATATGAAGAAGTAAATTTAATCAATGAAGCCAGTGGAGTCTTCTTGTCTCCAATCTTTACAACAGACGAATATGAATATATGCAGGATTACAGTCAGTTTACTGTACGAGGGTATTATACAGAATCACAAATTCTGCAGCAGTATTTTAAAGCGATGATGTGGTATGGACAGATGACATTTGTTCAAAGTGACGATGATTTAAATCGAAGTGCTTTATTATCAATGCTTTCACTGAATGAAGTAGGATTTACTTCCTGGGATACAATTTATACCATTACATCTTTCTTTGCTGGAGAAAGCGATGATGCCACTTATTATGAATATTATCCAGTGATTGAACAGGCGTATGGTAAAGATGTATCTGTTTCTTCTTTACTGGATAATGATAAAGGATGGAAAGCTTATAAAGAAGCAACAGAAAATATGCCGGCTCCACAAATCAATGGAATGGTAGTAATGGAAGATCAGGAAATAGAAGAAACGACAAAGGGATGTCGTATTCTTGGTCAGAGATTTACTTTTGATGCTTCTATTTTACAGCAGCTGGTATATCGAAATGTGAAAGAATCTTCCAATGGAGATCAGCGTATGCTTCCTTCTTCTTTGGACGTTGCCAGTGCTTTAGGATCTGAAGTTGCCAGTGATATTTTAGAAGAAAGTGTATCCATTTATCCAAATTATGATGATCAGATGGAAAAGGTAAAATCCGATTTAGAAAAGACAACGGATCAACAATGGGCTTCCAGCATGTACAGTGCCTGGTTAGCTACGCTAAAACCATTACTGGTTACTAAAGAAGAAGGATATCCAAAATTCATGAGAAGTGAACAATGGGCCAGAAAAAATCTTTCCACTTTCTTAGGAAGCTATACCGAATTAAAACATGACAGTGTATTGTACGCAAAACAGGTTATGGCTGAAATGGGTGGAGCTGGTATGGATGAAAAACCAGACGATCGTGGATATGTAGAATGCGAACCAGAAGTATTCGGAAATATCAAAAATCTGACAGGAGCTATGATTACCGGTTTAGAAAAATACAATGCATTAAACAGTGAAGATAAAGAATATCTGGAATATCTGCAGGATCTGGCTTCTAAGCTTCAGGTTATTGCTGAAAAAGAATTAAAGGGAGAAATGCCGAGTGAGGAAGAATTTGATCTGATTCGTTCTTATGGTGGACAGTTAGAACATCTGTGGACAAAAACAGTGGACGATGGAACCAAAGAATATTATCGAAGCATGGATCATCCTTCTGCCCTGATCAGTGATATTGCCACCGATCCAAATGGTACATGTTTGGAAGTAGCCACAGGAAAACCATCCATTATTTATGTTGCGGTTTATTTTGATGGTCAGATTCGTATCTGTTCAGGAACGGTTTATTCTTTCTATGAATTTGAACAGCCAATTTCCAATCGTTTAACTGATCAACAGTGGAGAGAAATGCTTGATCAATATGATAATCCACCACAATTACCAGAATGGCAGACATATTATGCGAACGCTTATTAAAATACTATCAATATTTGGAATTGTTGCGATACTCGCAACAATTCTTTATATTCGTGGATTTTTTCTTCCATCCTATATTCAATGGAAAAACATAAATCTTTCAATGGATTTGAATCAGGATGGAATAAAAGAAATCTACCAGTTAAAGAATAAACAGGCAATCATACAGTTTGAAAACGAAACGTATGAATTTGATCGAGAATGGTTTATATCGGATATAAAAATAGATGATATTGATCAGGATGGAGTGAAAGAATTGTTGATGCTGGTATGGAATCGAACCAATTATGGGGATTATTCTCCTTTCTGGGATACAAATGATACTTTACATTTTTCTCAGCACTTATATGTATTCACAATACAAAATGACTCCATTCATTCAAAATGGATGTCTTCTTCTTTACGGCCAAACATTAAAAACTGGGAGATTAGAAATCATGAACTGGTACTAACCGATCCAGATGATGAAACAACAATCTGGAAATGGATCGATTTTGGTTTTGAAAGAACCGAATAGACATATTAAAAGGTCCCAACTGTTCTTATTATAACGTTGAGACCTTCTATGAAATAAATTTGTTTTTCACCTGTTTCTCCTTTCTTTTCGAATCTATATGGAATACCTCTATCTTTTCATCTATCTATATCTGGTATTTCTATATAGATAGGAATCTTATTTGTACATCGGTCTGTCCTTCTTTCTTTTCACTTATAATATACAATAAAATTTAAAATATAAAAGAAAAGTGGAAAAGTTGGCTAGAAATATGGAATAGTTGATGTAAAATTTAAATATGAAATATATTTATAAAACCATTTGTCCAAAAATCAAAGAAGAAAGTTCTTTTTTTGAATGTTTAAATGCGATAGGAATATTAGAAAATTGTAAATGGAAGACAATGTTTGACTCTTATATTGATGTATTACATAAATATGGAAATGGTCCCAGTGAAGATGAAAAAAATAAAAAATGTTTATTAAAGGAAATGGGATATAGTTTTCATGATCCTAAAGATTATAAAGGATATGCTTTACTGAAAAGAGGAAGTCATTATTATGCTTTTGTTCATGGAATTTTGTATGGAATTATAAATCCAGAATATTTAGATCCATTTGAAGAATATGAGATGTATATAAAAGATTTTCATTATGACTATCAATATAATATTTTAAAACATGAAAATACATCTACTTCTACTTTTCAATATTCCAATCCCAATCCAAATGGAAATCTAAGCGAAGACTGTTCGATACGAGCAATCAGTCATAGTTTGAATATCAACTGGCACGAGGCACTGGATCAAATTGCGATAGTGGCTTATAAAATGAATCGAATTCATTTAAATCATATAGAAGTCATTGAAAAAGTACTGGAAATCAATCATTTTATAAAACATAAACCTTTAGCGAATGTTTTAAATGTTTACCAGTTTTCTAAAAAAATAAAAGATTTACAGGGACCTGTATTGTTGTATACAGGAAAAAACCATATTACCTGTTTAAAGAAAATCAATGGAGAATATAAAATATACGATGCCTGGGATTGCTCAAGGGAAAGAGCCTATGCTTATTTTACATTGGAAAAAGAAGAGATGGAAAAAGGTTATCTGGATCGTATTGTGATTCACCCCGTATATAAAGAAGGAATAATCTATAAACAGGAAGGAAATAAAGTATATGTTTCTTTTGAAGATCAGGATCGAATATTAGGATTAAGCTGGGTTTTAGAACATTGTGATATTATAAAATGAAAAAACACTCCGAAGAGTGCTTTTTCTTTTTAGAGAAGAGAGTATGAAAAATTTATTTTGAACAAAGGGCCTTACCTATTATTTTCTATCCCCTTTGTTGATTCTATAATAGGATAAAGTTATCGTAAAACTATCTTATGATTGTGTTATACTTTGTGAGTTTTTTATATGAATTTGGTAAAAATGGGTTAAATATAAAAGAATTTGGGAAAATAAAAAACACAGCGAACTGTGTTTTAGGATTCTTGTTCCTTTTGTATTTCTGGATAAGCAGAATACATAGGTTTGATATCTTTCTGTTTAAAGACTCGATCGGTATAGTTTTTTGTGATAGCCATAACGGTACCAGAACAGGCAAGGACTCCTATTAAGTTTGGAATCATCATAAGTCCATTAAAAGTATCGGACAGATCCCAGGCAAGTGTAAGGTCCATTGTGCTGGAGAAAAAGGACATTCCACAGAATATCAGATGATAAAATACGACGGCTTTTTCACCTAATAAATATTCAACACTTTTACCACCATAATGGGACCATCCTAAAACAGTAGAGAAGGCAAACATCAATATCGCAATGGCAATAAACATCGGTCCAATTGGTCCGAAAACATTTCCAAAGGCTTGTCCAACAAGGGAAGAAGCAGAAATATCTACAATCTGTTTACCTGTTTCTAAATCAAAGAATCCACTTGTCAGGACAACTAAAGCTGTTAATGTACATACAACAATGGTGTCGGCAAAGACTTCAAAGATTCCCCACATACCTTGTTGTACAGGTTCTTTCACATTGGAACTGGAATGAACCATGACCGAAGATCCTAAACCAGCTTCATTTGAAAAAGCTCCTCTTTTAAATCCCCATACAATGGCACTTTTTAAACCATAGCCTAAAATTCCTCCTTTAATAGAAGAAAGACCAAAAGCTCCTTTAAATATGGAAAGAAAAGCAGCGGGAATCCTGTTTCCGTGAATGGCAATAATTCCAAGTGCACCTAATATATAAATGACGGCCATAAATGGAACCAGTTTTTCGGTTACCAGAGCCACTCTTTTGATTCCTCCAATGACAACAATTCCGGTTAAGAATACAAGGAGAATTCCTGTAATATAGGTTGGAATGGAAAAGGCAGAAAATAAATTTCCAGAAATGGAATTGACCTGGGCAATGTTTCCAATCCCAAAGCTAGCCAAGATACAAAAACAGCTGAATAATAAAGCCAGTATTTTTCCCAATGTCTTACATCCTTTTTTTGCACCCAGTCCATTGACCAGATAATACATGGCACCTCCAGACCATTCTCCTTTTTTATTTTTGATACGATAAAAAATACCTAGAACGTTTTCTGAATAGTTGGTCATCATTCCCAGAATTGACATGATCCACATCCAGAAAATGGCACCGGGTCCTCCACTGATAATCGCAGTTGAAACCCCTACAATGTTTCCAGTTCCTATAGTGGCAGCCAGTGCTGTACATAGACTTTGAAACTGGCTGATCTGTTTGTCGTGTTTTTCGGTATGAGCTCTTACATGAGAATCTTTAAAAATGGCACCAATGGTTTGTTTCATCCAGTGTGCAAAATGGGTGATCTGAAATCCTCTGTTCACAATTGTCATCCAGACACCTGCAAGAAATAACAGACATAGACCAATCGGTCCCCATACGATTCCATTTAAAAAAGAATTAATCGTTTCAATCATATTATACTTCCTCCTCAAAATAAAAAGTGTGTGTACATAGATGCATACACACAAATTCACACGAAAAGAAAATCGAATAATTTCTCTGTCCTTTTGCCTGAGAGATTCTGCATGCGCATTGCACCTTCGGCCTCCAAATGGATGTCTCCAGAGTATGATCCGTTTACAGTCTTTTTTACCTGAGATTTTAAACCCTTGGGTCAGCAATTGCTTGTTTTCTGTAAACATCTGTTCACACTTAATGTTCAAAAAATACCATAATTTTTTTTAGTTGACAAGAAAAAAATGAAATAAAGCATTCAAAATTGAATGCTTTATTTCAAATTAGAGAAGAGAAATAAAAAAATTATGTTTTCAAAGAAATCATTTCTTTGATGATTCTATTATATTGGAATCAATTAGTTTTATTATCGAAATGGTTTGTTTTTTTTGTGTAAAATTATGTAAAAATATGGCTTATTCTAAACAAAAAGACTCATGTTTCCATGAGCCTTTCAGTTTAGAGAAGAGAGTATGAAGATTTTATCAAAGGTCTTATTATGTTTCCTTTGATGATTCTATATTAAAATAAAGCTAACGCAAAAATACATTACATTTATGTTAAAAGATGTGAAAAATGATAATAATTTTGTGAATTGTGGAATTTTATTTAATCATATATTATTCACACAAATATATAAAATTGCATGACTTGCATTCTAATAAATTCTAAATTACTATTGAATAAAGGAGATTTTGAAAATGGCAAAAGATTTATTATCGAATCTTAAAGATATTTGTGAAACTGCGGTTCAGGTTGTGGACCAGGGAATCAATGAAATCAGTCGACAGTTAAATAATGATATCCCTATGATTCGTATTCCTTTTAGTGCACAGGATTACTATCGTAAAAATTATGAACAGGTTTTTGATGAAATGGAAGCGTATGGATTTAAAGATATTGTATTGCTGGAACAGAAAGATTTGAGAATGGGATTATTGACCAGACAGGGATCGGTTGAATCCATATCTATTGATGGAAAAGCAGATTTTAAAAAGAACCAGAGATTTAAAGAAACCGCTCGTGTCATTATTACATATCATACATTTGAAGATTAAAAAAAATACAACATCAAGTTGTATTTTTTTATAGGCATTCATTGAAAAGATGACTTAAAATCATACCTGTTGAAATCATCATAGTGAATGCGATTGTTGAAGTAATTAGAAACATAAAGTTCTCCTTTCCATCTATATATGAAGTTATTTTTAAAAAAATCCATAAGGTTTTACCCTTATGGACTCATTAAAACATATTCAGAATAATTGTCAAATTGTCAAAACGCTTACATTGAATGTATGCGTTATCAACTTTAATTTTCTTTCTTTTCCATGATGCTCATATAAGCTGGACGTATGATTTTGTCCATACAGATCAATTCTTCAATACGGTGAGCGGACCATCCTACAATACGGGCAATGGCAAACATTGCGGTATACAGTTCCTGTGGAATGCCTAACATTTCATAAACAAAACCAGAATAGAAATCCACATTTGGAGAAACCCCTTTATAGATTTTACGCTTTCTGGCGATGATTTCAGGTGCAGTGTTTTCAATGTTTTCATACAACATCAAATCTTTTTCTCTTCCTTTTTCTTTTGCTAGTTCAACAACATAAGATTTAAAGACTCTTTCTCTTGGATCGGATATTGAATAAACGGCATGACCCATTCCATAAATTAATCCTTTATGATCAAATGCTTCTTTATCAACGATCTTTTCCAGATATGTTTTTACCTGATCTGGATCACTGGTATCGCTGACATGATTTTTTATATCTTCGATCATTTCCATGACTTTAAAGTTGGCTCCTCCATGTTTTGGTCCCTTTAAAGAACACATAGCGGCACTGATGGTCGCATAGGTGTCGGAACCAGAAGAAGTGACAACACGGGTAGTAAAAGTGGAATTGTTTCCTCCACCATGTTCCATATGAAGAATTAAAGCCGTATCCAGTACTTTGGCTTCTGTTTTTGTATACTTTTTATCTGGTCTTAACATCATTAAAATGTTTTCTGCAGTGGATAGATTTGGATCGGGATGATGAATAAACATGCTCCCATATTTTTCATAATGATTGTACGCATTGTATCCATAGATGGCCAATAATGGGAATTCAGCAATCAGCTGGATACATTGACGCAATACATTGGAAATGCTTGTATCTTTTACATTTTCATCATAGGAAGCCAGTGTTAAGATACTTTTTGTCATAGAATTCATAATGTCTTCACTTGGTGCTTTCATAATGACATCCCTTGTAAAATTCGTAGGTAAAGTTCTGCATTGTCCTAATAATTTTGTGAATTCTTTTTCCTGTTCTTTATCAGGAAGCTGACCCATCAATAATAAATAAGCAATTTTTTCATATCCATATTCATCTTCTTTTAAATCATGAATCAGATTTTCAACACGATATCCACGATACCATAACTGTCCATCACAGGCTTCTTTTTTTCCATTAACAGTATGAGAAGAAACAATATCCGAAATATGTGTTAAGCCGGTTAAAACACCTTTTCCGTTTTCATCTCTTAAACCACGATTTACTCCATATTCCTGAAAGACAATAGGGGATACATAATCATTTCTGATACAGATTTCTTCCTGTTTTTTTGTATATTCGTTTAATTTATTCATATCCATATTATTCATCTCCTCTGTTTTCGTGCATGACCATCTGAAGTTCGTGCAACAAAGATAAAAGCTGGAATAATTTATCTTTTCCAAATACTTTTAAAATTTTACTGTAATATTGTTTTAAGAATTCTTTCTGACTGGATAATAAATTTAAACCATCTTCACTGATTTCAATGTATGTGCCTTCTTTTCCATCTCCATCATAAGTCCAGTTCACATATCCTTTATCTTTTAAATTTCGAATGATTTGAGCTAAAGCCTGATACGAAATCTGCATAGTCTTTGCCAGATCTTTTAAATAAATCTTTTCATCGTTGTGATGTTTTGATATTTCTTTTAGAGCAACGTATTCATTCATACTTGTCCGTTCAAAAAAATCACGGATGGTATTTTTATTTTCATAATATTGTTCAATTACTAAATCATCAAATTTTTCAATAAAATTATCGGACATAAAAACCTCCTATTAGTTCAAATATGAACTATTCTATTTTGAAGTATTATATGTAATATTGTCATTCATGTCAATAAAAAAAGCATGTCTAACATGCTTACGAAAAGAATGGCCATAAGATCAAAGCAATGATCAGTCCCAGTATAAATCCACCGACTACTTCAACCAGTTTATGTCCCAGAATGGTTTTCAGTTTTTCCTGATAAATGGGATCATCGAAACGAAGTCCCATCATGGTACTTAAATCTTTTATGAGCTGCTGGGTCAATTCAATATTTTTCCCTGTATAATAACGTACATGGCAGGCATCATACATTACAATAAAAGAAAAAACACAGGTAATCGCAAATATAGAAGAACCAAAGCCTTCTATAAAGCCAACACATAGACTTAAAGTGGTAACAGTGGAACTGTGGCTGGATGGAAATCCTCCACTTGCCAGACACCAGTGAATATCCCATTTTCCGGTTCTATAATAATAAACAAACATTTTTGATATTTGTGCTACAACATTACTGAGTAAAGAAGCGACTAAAATAAATAGTGAATCAGACATTTCGTTTCCTTCCTTTTCTTGTCAAATTATATCATGATTTAGAATTCGTTTTGTATAAAATGGATATAATTTTTGTATTTTTAAAGAATAAGTGTAGAATAATCTATGTGGAAAAAAGAATATTTATTAAAATGAAAGACCATGATTTACCAATGGTGATTACAGAAAGTGAATCCGATTCATCTTCTTTATGTATATTAATGCTTCATGGATTTATGGCTTTTAAAGAAGGAGATGGATATTTATTTTCAAAATTTGCTCAGAAATTTGAAGAAAATGGAATTTCAAGTGCAAGAATTGATTTCTGCAGCATGGGCGAAAATCGATTTTCCAGAGAAAATTATGGCTTGAAAGTTATGCTGGAAGAAGTAAAAGAAGCTTTTCGTTATCTAAAAGAAGAATGTGGGTTTTCACATATAGGATTATTAGGACACAGTTTAGGTGGAAGGATTGCGGTATATTCAAGTGATTTACCTGTTTCCTGTCTCATTACTATTAACGGAGCTTTACAGGATGGAAAAGATTTATCCGATTTACTGGTTCCTGAAATGAAAGATGGATATTGTCTGATTCGTCCAAGTGATGGAAGAGTGGAGCTTTTATTTGAAAGATTTAAAAAAGAATTAGTGGAAATTCAAAAAGAAGTCATTTTGAATTATGAAGGTCCTATACTGGTGTGTATTGGAAAAGACGATCCAACTATTGATCCTGCAATCAGTTATAGATTCAGTCTGGAAAATAAGACCGATCGATTTGAAATTGAAGGAGCCAATCATACATTAAATGCCAAAACAGGGGATTATGCAAAAGTATATGAATGTATCGATTATGTCATGAAGTGGATAAAAGAGAAAGGATTACTATGAAAAAAATACTGAAGTCAGGAATCTTATATTATGTAGCTGCCATCTGTTTTTTAGCTGCAGCCATTGGAAGTTACACCATTAAAGATCGTACGATGCTGGTTGTCAGTATCGTTATGGTGATTGCCTGTATTTATTTTGGGATACGTTCAAATAAAAATCACTAAAATTGTATTTCAAAAAAATAGAGCTATAATGTCATTATGGAAAAAAATGAAAGCATGAAACACACGGTTCATCTTGGTTTTGGTGAAGAAGTGGGAAACAGCATCAGTCATGGCGTTATGGCTCTTTTATTGTTGTTTACACTGCCTTATTATTCAATAAGAGCTTATCTGCAGGGAGGTGCATTACAGGCAGCTGGAATATCTATTTATTTCATTTGTTTATTTTTTATGTTTATGGGCTCTTGTTTATACCATACTATGCCATATGAAACCACTCATAAATTTGTGTTTCGAAAATTAGATCATATTATGATTTTATTGGCAATTGCAGGTACCTATACACCGATCTGTTTAATTGTCTTACATAACTGGATTGGCTATCTTGTATTATCAATTGAATGGCTCATGGTAATATCGGGAGTTTTATTGAAATCCATTTCGAATAATGCACATCCTAAATTAAGCATGTGTATTTATATGATCATGGGATGGCTTGCACTTTTTATCTTGCCAACCTTGATTCGAGAATGCCATCCTTTATTTTTAATATTAATCGTTATAGGAGGTATATTATATACAATCGGGACATTCTTTTATGCTCATCCCAATAAAAGATTTTTTCATTTTACCTGGCATATATTCATTATTCTGGCAAGTATAGTGCATTTAATTGCGATTCTGTACTGTATCTAAAGAACCAAAAGCTTCAATGGCTGCATGATGATACTGATGAAGATCTAAATAAGGAGACAATGTTTCTTCCATTTCTTTCATCAGTTTTTTATTTTCATAAACTTTTGAACAGACAAAATGAATGTTTTTTACATACTGTTTAAAAAAAGGTGAAATCTGAACAATAATATCCTGTAAATTCTTTGAATCATACAATCTTATATTTGGTAAATAAAAAGAATAATAATCCTGCTTCCATATATAAATTAACTGATTTTCTTTTAGATTTCTTTTTATTTTTTCTTCTAATTTTAATGCATATTCTAAACAACCCTGTTCATCCAAACCAACCGCAAATTCATAATGTTTATAATTATCTGTAAATAGAGTTTCAATTTCACTGGCATCTAAAGTATTTAAATAATTCGATAAAGTATTAAAATCACCTGTTGAATCTTCTTGGGCTAAGCGATTGATTTTTGCCCATAGAAATTCATGAAAATCATTCTGTATTCCTTCAGGGATAAAACGAGACCATAAAAAGCGAGTAATCAAAGAATAATCTTTCTGATTTTCAATTTCTTCTTTTTGATTGGGAATGTTAGCCTGTTGTACGACCTGATATAAATTATCAAAATGAATCTGTAAAGGTAAATGATGAAGAATATAGTTCATACTTTCAATATTCTTTTCAAGATACTTTTTCTGCTGATTTAAAGTATGCAGATATTGACTGATATAAAAAGAAGTTGTAGAAGGTTCTTTTAAGATGAATCGTATGGTTGAAAGAGGAAGCTGTGCATTTCTGAACAGTTGAATTAATTTTAACTGCTGCACTTCTTTTTCTTTAAAATCATAGTATCCATTACCAGAATCGATATCTGGAGTAATCAAACCTTCCTGAATATAGAAATGAATGTTTCGTTTACTGATTTGTGTTTTCTGACTGACTTCCTGTATTTTCATAATGACCTTCTAATAATAGTATACACTATAGTGTATGGTTTTAAAGTCTAAAATTGAAAGCGATTTCATATAATTCCTAAAAATCAACTGATTATGCCATTAAAATTGATATTTGACACTCCATAAACTGTATATTTTATAATTCAATTAGATATACAGGAGGTTTTACTATGTTTGAAAAAATGTTTGAACCGATTCAGATTCGCGGATTAACACTTAAAAATCGAGTGGTATATTCTGCAGCAGGTACAAAATTTTCTGGAAAACAGGGAAGTTTTGTGACAGACAAATTGATTCATTATCATGTTGCACGTGTAAAAGGAGGAAGTGGATTAAACTGTGTGGAAGTCAGTTCCGTTCATACACCATCCGCTCCAAGAAATTTCTTATCGATCAGTGAAGATATGTACATTCCTGGACATAAGAAATTAGTGGATGCCATCCATGAAGCAGGAGGAAAAGCGTGCATTCAGCTGTGGCAAGGAGGATTGGCAGTTGGTAGTGATCAGACTGCTCAGATCCTGGTATCCAGTGATATGCCTGTTTCTGAACAGATTACACTTCCAGGAATCACTTTAGATCAGATTAAAGAAGTTGAAGAATGTTTTGGAAAAGCAGCGGCTCGTGCCGTACAGGCAGGATATGATTGTGTGGAATTCCATTGTGCTCATAATTATTTACCACATACATTCTTAAGTGCTTTCTTTAATCATAGACAGGATGAATATGGTGGTTCTCTGGAAAATCGTGCTCGATTCCCATTGGAGTGCATTAAAGAAATTCGTAAAAATATTCCAGAAGATATGCCTTTATTTATGCGTATTGATGCACAGGATGATTATCTTGAAAATGGTATGACCATTGAAGATACCATTACATTCTGTAACTGGGCAAAAGAAGCCGGTGTAGATGTATTAAATGTTTCCAGAGGAAACTTCTCTTCAGCAGCGATTAAATACGAAGTTCCTTCGATTGATACTCCACAGGGATTCAATATTGATAATGCAGCTAAGATCCGTAAAGGAACCGGAATGATTACCATTGGTGTAGGTCGTATCAATACACCAGAAATTGCTGAAAAAGCTCTGGAAGAAGATAAAGTGGATATGGTGGTTATGTGCCGTGCCCAGTATGCCGATCCAGAATTCTTAAATAAAGTAAAAGAAAATCGTCTGGATGAAATCACTTATTGTATTGGATGCGATCAGGGATGTTACGATGGATTTGAAAATATGGACATTCCTCAGGTTACATGTTTATTGAATCCGGCTTTAGGAAGAGAAAAAGAATGTGAAATCATTCCAGTCACAAAACCTGAAACGGTATTGATTGCCGGTGGAGGAATTGCTGGATTGGAAGCTGCTTTAACATTAAAACGTAGAGGACACAATCCAATTTTAATGGAAAGTACAGATACTTTAGGTGGACAGTTTATTTTAGCAGGAAAAGCACCTCGTAAAAAAGAAATGAGCGATGCCGTTATTCGTATGGGTAAACAGGCTCAGAAGATGGGTATCGATATTCGTTTAAATACGCCTGTTACACCAGAAACAATTTCTGAAATTAAGCCTCATTCTTTCATTAATGCCATTGGAGCCACTCCAATTCAATTAAATATTCCAGGAAATGATTTAGACTTTGTATACAATTCGCATGAAGTACTGGCAGGGGATAAAGAAGTAAAAGGAAATGTCGTTGTGATTGGTGGTGGACTGGTTGGATGTGAAGTGGCTGAATATGCAGCTGCCAGAGGATGTAAAGTTACTATTCTGGAAATGTTACCAGCTATCGCATCGGATCTAGGTTCCGTTCGTAAAACTTGTGTGATGGAAAGCATTTATGGAGCGGGTATTGTTCCTGTAACAGATATTAAAGTAAAAGCCATTGAAGATGGAAAAGTCATTGGTATAAAAGACAATCAGGAAATGAGTTTTGACTGTGATTATGCCATTGTATCCATTGGTTCTAAATCAAGAAAAACTTCTGAACTGGAACAGGCATGTTATGACAATGAAGTGGCATATTTCTGTGTAGGAGATGCATATGGTCCAAGACGTGCATTAAATGCTGTAAGAGAAGCCTTTGATGTTGCGATGACATTTGATAAAGAAGATGTTCATAGAGATGCATTAAAACCAAATAAAGTCGTATTTATCACAGGTGCCAGTGGAACGATGGGACAGGAAACATTAAAACAGTTACTGGCTCGTTCTTCTCGTTTCAATGTACGTGCTTTAGTACGTGATTCTAAGAAAAATAGAGATTTAATGAAGAAATATCGTCAGCCAAGCTTAGAAGTTGTCTGGGGAGATATGTCCGATTATGACACCATTCTAAAATGTGTAACTGGAGCGGATTATGTACTGCATATCGGAGCTATGGTTTCTCCTATGGCAGACGATCATCCAAAAGAAACTCTATATACAAATATTGGATCCACTTTAAATATTATTAAAGCCATTAAGGCACAGCCAGACCCAGACAAAGTTCACTTTGCCTATGTAGGTACGGTTGCGATGACAGGACATAGAGCCGATCCAATCCAGTTTGGTCGTGTAGGAGATCCAATTTGTCCTTCTATATTTGATTACTATGCATTAAGTAAAGTATTCTCTGAAATGGCATTATTTGATAGTGGATTGAAACATTGGGTAAGTATTCGTCAGACAGGACAGCATCCTTCTAATCAGGCAGCAGGAAGCTTACCAATCATTACGCATCAGCCACCAAATAACGTATTAGAGTGGGCAACTTCCATTGAATCTGGAATTTGTATGGCTAATTTATGTGAAGACTGGGTTCCTGAATCTTTCTGGCGTAAAGCTTACAATTTAAGCAGTGGAGAAGGATATCGTTTAACTACATGGGAATTAATGGATATTAACTTATCTGCATTTGGTATTGGATTAAAAGACATCCATGATTTAAATCGTATTGCCAAATATAACTTCCATGGACAATATTATTCAGATTCAAAAGATTTGGATGACATTCTTCATTTCAGATGCATTCCAGCTGATCAGTACTGGGGTTCTGTAAAAGATGAAATGGCAAGAATGGCTCGTAATCCAATGATTAGAGCAATGTTTCCAACCGCTGAACAGATGAAAGAAAACAATAAAATGATTGGTCGTAAACGTATGGGTACATACTGGATGATCGAAAATAATGAAGAAGACTGGATCAAAGCTTTCTTTGGTTCAAAAGAACAATTAGAAGCCATTCCAGACTGGGATCATTTCAAATTGTATCATCCAAGTGAAGAAGTTACATATTTAAATCATGGATACGATGAATCTAAGAAAATTGAAGAATTGACAATCGAAGATCTGAAAGGCATTGCAGAATTTAGAGGTGGTCAATGTCTTGCCACTGAAATCAAAGACATTTATACACCAATTAAATGGAAGAGTGCAGAAGGTTATGAATTTGAAATGTCAATCAATGCGGTTGTACAAGGTGGTCACTGGTGTCCAGAATGTCTGAAGGAAGAATGGACATATGGAAAACAGGCAAAATACAATCCATTCTTAGGACAAGTATGGTGGCCAATTCATCCAGAAACAGATGATTACACAATTAAGATGGAATACAGTGGATATGACATCTATCATGAATTAAGAGAAAAATTAGGCTTTGAATAAAACTATCTGGACTGCCAAAAGAGCAGTCCTTTTTTTTATGACAAATGTCATCTTTGTTTGTGACAAACTTAACTTTAAATGAAAATTGAATAAAATTACAATAATATTAACAAATATTACATTTAAAGGAGAGAAGAAATGTTAAAAAAAGCTTTACAAGGGGCCATATCCGCTTCCATGTTGTTAAATGGAATGATTGTATATACGCCTATCGTACTGAATGCCCAGGAAAATAAGGCAAAAAGTACACAAACACAAAATGTTTTAAGTCTAGAATCTAGAATTCCTAAAGTGGTTATCGAAAATAATGGAGGAGATAATTTTCTAAGATTGGCAACGGTACAGGGACAAACCAATTTTACATTCAGTGCCGATGTTACTTTTACCAATCCAAATGAACAACAATCCGCTGCTTTGGTATTTGGAATACGAAGTGACAATACAAATGATTCATTAAAAGCCAATGTCCATGGAAAAATTGACTGGAACGTTCCAGCACGTGTTTGGGGATATGGACTTGATAGTGATTTGGGTTGTCCTGGGAAAAATGGAAGTGCGAATACTTTTTTTAAAGACAATTCTATTGATTTAACGTCAACATTTAATATGAAAGTAGTTGTACAAAATAAACATTTACAGTATTTCATCAATGACAAATTAGTCTGTGAAGGCGATTTAAATGACAATTATAATGGTGGAGATTTTGGTTTTATGACCTATTCCTCCACGGCTGAGTTCTCGAATATCCTTATTCAGGGAGATTCATTAAAACAAGGTTATGCCAATGTAGAAGGGACAACCATCTATGGGTTACCAGGAGATGCACATGCCCTGTTAAGTGGAGTAGAATCTGTAAAAGCTTTTACATACGAAGCTGATGTCAATCTGATCAATGGAGGCTGTGCCGCTTTAACTTTTGGAATTCAGGATTTCAATAATCCAGGTGCCAGCTGGTTAGGTGCAAACTTTAATTTTAATGATCTGAACGGAGCTGGACAGATTCGTGTATTCAGTGTGAATGGTGCAGGTATTGGAGAAAACAATTCATATACACCAATTAAAGATATTGACAAAACACAACCAATTCATATGAAACTGGATGTAACGGAAGAAGGTATTGTCACTTTCTCAGTGGGAAATAATGATGCTAATACGCATACAGTATCTACTACACTCACAAATTATACAGGTGGATATTTAGGGGCTTTGGCATTTGATAGCAGTGCTTCTTTTTCCAATATTACAATGACAACGCCAGTAGAGGCTTCTCCATACGAAACCAATTTTGTCAATGTTGGATCGAGTCCAATGACAGTTGATGGAAATAATATCACACTGGCAAATTCAGGTGGCGATCACTTTGCGATGTTGGATACAGAAAAGGCCAATGACTTTATCTGGGAAGCGGATTTACAGTTTACTGGAACAAATGCCATTCAATCTGCTGGGCTGGTATTTGGTGTTCAAAATAAATCGAATCCAGGCATGAAATGGTATTGTGCTAATTTGGATTCTCAAAGAATGGGGAAAAATGATTTCTTCCGTGTTTTTGGTACGGGCTTCAGTGATACAGGTATGACAAATGAGACCAAAAATAATATGAATATTGATATCAGTCAGCCTCTTCATTTAAAAGTGGAAATGAGTAAAACAGGAGAATTTACATATTCATTTAATAATGTCGGTTCCTCTAATGTTTCTACAATTACAGGAACAATTTCCAACTGGGAAGGTGGCTATGTTGGTTTATTGTCCTTTAATTCTCAGGCAACATTCTCCAATGTACAGTTCCTTGATCGTAGCGATTTCTCAAGTGATTTGACAAGTCTGGAATTGGATGAAAGATTTAAAACAAATCTAAGTAATCTGGCTTATAACAATGGAACATGGGAAATTAATGAAAATGGTTTATATAGCGATGCCACAGATAAGGGAGATGCTTTCCTGGTTTCAGAAGTAACAGGAACAAATTTTGTGTATCAGACAGATATCAAATTTGATTCTGATAAAGGGTGTGCAGCTTTAGTATTCAGAAGCAATAACGATTTATCTACAAAAGAAGCTTATGCGGTCAATGTCAATGCCGAAAATGGAAATGTCAAGTTCTGGCGCTGGCAGGCTAATAACGCCAATCAGCTGATTGCTGAAAAAACAGTGGGAAAAGCGGATACGTATACATTAAAAGTTGTCGCCTATAATGAATGGATTCTATATTATGTCAATGACCAGTTAGTAGCCAGTCTGGGAGACTATACACTTCAAAGAGACAATTTAGGACAGACAACGATATTGACTTCTGGTTACTTTGGATTGTTGAACTTTAATTCAAAAGTCACTTTCCAGAATACATACTATAAAGAATTTGATGATAGCTTTAATCCATTGTTGTCCAATATTACAGTGGAAACAGACAAAGGAACTCGTGCCATTACGGATTCTTCACAGTTCCGTTCAACAGAACCAATGCTTCTTCAATATGTAGAACACGAAGTAGAATCGGTAAAATTGAATTGTACAGGAAATGATTCTGTCATTATTAAAGATGAAAATGGAAATCAATATACAACTAATGATAGTATTCCAATCAAAGATGGTATTAATTATTTAACAGTTATTTCAACGGCTGAAAAAGATGGAATGAGTGCACAAGTTGTCTATCGAGTGAATGTGCATCGCTATAAAGATGATGAAATCTACTACAATGAAACGTATCGAGACCAGTATCATTATTCAGTTAAAGAAGGATGGGCGAATGATCCAAATGGTTTAGTATACTACAATGGGGTTTATCATATGTTCTATCAGTTCTATGATGATACAGTATGGGGACCTATGCATTGGGCCCATGCCACTAGTACAGATTTGATTCACTGGACAGATCAGCCTATTGCGCTGTATCCAGATGCCAATGGTGCCATGTTCTCTGGATGTATCGTCGTAGATGAAAATAACACATCTGGTTTATTTGAAGATAATACAGGTGGATTGATTGCCTTCATTACAGCGGATGGAAATGGGCAAAGAATTAAAGTTGCAACTTCAAAAGATGGAAACACATGGACAAAAACAGATTTAGTTGTAGCCGACTGGGTCAACGATCCATTGAATGTACCAGACTTCAGAGATCCAAAAGTATTCAAATATGAAAATAAATGGTTTATGGTTGTAGCTGGTGGACCACTTCGTATTTATTCTTCAACTGATTTGATTAACTGGGAATGTGAATCCACTTATGCTGATCTACATACAGAATGCCCGGATTTATATCCAATCCAATATCAGGAAGAAACAAAATGGGTATTATCCAGAGGTGGACGTTACTACAAGATCGGTGATTTTAAAGAAGTGGATGGAAAATGGACATTTGTACCGGATGAAGCCTATAAAACAAGTGATGGAATCATGAACTTTGGAAATGATTCCTATGCGGCAATGACATATTATGTACAAGACTTTGGAACAAAAGAAAATCCAACAATTCCAGAATTGGTGGAACTTAACTGGATGAATACATGGGCAGATGGCTTCTGTAATGCAGTAGCGAATACAGTGGGACAGGATTTCAATGGAACGTTCAATTTAAATCTGCAACTTGGATTAACAATGGATTCCAATGGAAATTATATTCTGACACAAACACCAGTCAAAGAATATGAAAGTCTAAGAGATACTAAAAAAGCTATTACATTGAATAACGAAACAATCAGTGCCTCCAATGATTTATTCAAAGATTTCAATGAATCTTCTTATGAAATTGTAGCGCATTTTATGCCAGGAGAAGCAACAACAGAAGTTGGATTCAATGTACGTGTTGGAAATGGTGAAAAGACAGTTATCAAATACAATTTGAACAATGAGACATTCACCATTGATCGAAGCCAGTCAGGAACGATCATTCGTTCCAGTCTGAATGTGATGAATCAATCCAATGTGACAAGAAACAGCGATGGAAGCATTGATTTACATATTTATGTTGATCGTTCCAGTGTAGAAGCCTTCACATCCAATTACAGTGTAACAGGAGCTGCACAGATTTTCCCATCTGCTACAAGTAATGGATTAGAAGTTTATTCATTAGGACAGGATAGTAAAGCGGATATAACAGTGTATCCAATGAAAACCATCTGGACAGATAAACAGACACCAACAAAACCAGTGGATATTGGTTTAAGTAGCACAAATGTACATCTATATACTTCTGATACAGCAACAATCAATGCATGGCTGGTACCAACGGAAGTCGAAAGTGAAATCAGTGTAGAATCTTCTGATTCCAAGATCGTAAAAGCATCCATTGAAAATGGTGTCATTACATTAAAAGGTATCTTAAAAGGAGAAGCCACTATTACAGTTAAAGCCGGTGATATCACAAAAGAAATTAAAGTAACGGTTGCGAATAATAATTTTAAGACAAATGTTAAAGACTTAGAAGGTGTATCTGGTAACTGGACAATTGAAGAAGATGAATTAAAAGTGTCTAATACAGGAAATAATGACTACTATTTATCACAGTCTCCACTGGCTTCCCGTGAATACACAATCGCCTTTGATATTAAATACGATAAGGGACTGGTCAATGCGTTTGTAGCTGCGCCAAATGGAAGCAATCCACATGATAATGGAGGTGCTTATTCAGTTCAGCTCACAAATGGAACAGAAGTTCGTCTGTTTGCCTTTGGTGGTGGAAATTATGCCACAGGAACATTAGACAAAGCCATCAATGACAATGCATATCATCATGTACAGATTCAAAAGACAAACAATCAAATTATCGTAATCATTGATAATCAGAAAGTCATTGAACATACTTTTGATTCCACAATGGATTTCTTCAATGAAAATCCACATGTTGGATTGGGATTATGGGATGGAAATGTTTCCTTTAAGAATTTTATAGTCAAAGACAGCAGCTGGAATACTTTAACAAGTCTTGTAGAAGAAACAATTGTCGAAGAAAACTATACAACACAGAGTGCACAAGCTTATAAAGATGCCATCTATAATGCGAAACAAGCATTAGGAGATGAAACAAGTACACAGGAAGAAATAGCACAACATATTCAATCCATTGAAGAAGCTAAAAAACAATTGGTAAATGTACAGGCTTTAAAACAAGCAATGGATATCTCTACTTTAAATAAAGATGAATATACATCTAAGTCTTGGAAGAATTTGGAAAAAGTACTTCAAAATGCACAAAGTTATCTGAAATCTGGTACACAGGAAGAAATCGATGCTTGTATTAAAGATTTACAGGAAGCTAAAAATGCTTTAGTTAAGAAACAAAAAGAAGATCCAAAACCTTCTAATGATAAAGAAAGTCAATCCAATAAAAAAGATACAAACACAGGTGTAACATCACACTTAAAAGTATGGACAACAGCTATGGTTTCTAGTTTAGCAGGTATTGCAAGTATTTTAGTCTACAAAAAGAAACATCGTAAATAAGAAATAAAGGATCTGGAATTATCCGGATCCTTATTTTTTCCAAAGAAGCTTGGAATTTTGAATAATTTTTTGGAGATCTATTTCATTCATTGACTCAATACCTTCATAATCTCCTGCAAAATAATAGACTTCATCAATTTCATCTGCATTTTTATCTTCTGGACATAGAATTAATTCAGAATATATTTCTTCATTCGTAGTTAATGCATCCCATTGTGAATTCTTAACAAAAAAGAATAAATAATCTTTTGAAGAAATTGAAACTCTTTTAATGGTAGCTTCATAAATGCGACTCCCTTGAAGACGAGTTGTTAGAGAACCATTGATCATAGAAACAGAAACACAATTATCTGGATTCACAATTTCAATTTCATTTTTTAAACCTGTCATAATTCCAAAACCGAGAACAAATAATAAAACAATAGAAGATAATCCAATTAAAATTTGTTTATAAAGTATTTTTTTCTTAACCTGTTTCAAAGATTTAATTCTTTGAGATTCATGATAATCATGAATATCTTCTTGTTTCAAATTGCACATAGAATCATATATTTCTTTACAAATTGAACACTGAGACAGATGATCTTCGACAATTTTTTTACTTTCCTCACTACAGATTTCATCTACATACAACGGAAGTAAATCTTGAATAATAGAACATGGATATTTCATTTTAACACCTCCTTTATTTTACATTTTGCACATTATACGTGACACGAGCCCAGCTTTCAGTTTTACCAAAGAATAAAGAAATATCTTTAAAAGATAAATTCGAAAAAGTTCGCATCCAAAATACTTCTTTATAGGGTTCTTCCATCTCATGAATTATTTTATAAATTTGAAGAACTTGTTCTTTTTTTGATCTTTTTTTCTTCAATGGATTCATCAAATGGAATTTGTCCTAAAGAATAATCTGCATAACGAGTTTGTTTTTTGGCTAATGTATAATATGTATTTTTAGCAATCTGACAAAGCCAGACATTTATTTTACAATCCCCTCGAAATGAATCAATTTTCTTTAGAGCCTTAAAAAAGTTTCCTGTGTAATTTCTTCTGCTAAGGATTCATCTTTACATAAAGTAAGAACAAATCGAAAAACAACATCAAAATAATCACAGTAATCTATTCAAAATCATCCATTTCTACACCTCTTTTTCTTTCATCTCTATGACATATTAAAATACAGTTTGTTACAAAAGAATTTAAAAGAAATGATGAAGACCAAAAATGTCTTCATCATTTAGTTTTAAACATTATATTTTTGTTTCAATGCCAATCCAATGATTCGATTTGTTTGGTCGGCCATAAATAGTGGAATATTTAGTACATCATCATCTAGTTTTAGATTGTCAAGAGAAAAACGTATACGCAGTTTTACTTTATCAGGAAATAATTCTTTGAATTTCTTTAAACTCTTGCTGGATGTATTCGCTTCGGATTTTACTTCAACTGGAAAAATATCATTTTCACGTTGAATAAGAAAATCTACTTTATAAGGAGGATTCGTCTGTGTCCAATAGCGAGGCATAACTTCAAATTGTGTTATTAAAGTTTGTAGAACATAGTTTTCAGACAATGCACCTTTGAATTCAGTGAAAAGACGATTGCCTTCTTTAAAAGAAGTAGGAGCAAGCTGTGCTAAACGACGAAGCAATCCAACATCAACTAAATAAATTTTAAAAGCAGATAGATCGTCATAAGCTGAAATTGGAAGACCGGGAGCTGTACTACGATAGACTTTTTGAACCAATCTGGCATCAACCAGCCATTGCAAAGCATTTTCGTATTCGCGAGCCCTTGCTCCTTCTTTAACAACTTTGTAGATAAATTTTTTATTTTCCCTGGATAATTGAGATGGAATGGATTTCCATATCATGGAAATTTTTGGAAATTCCTTGACATTTGGATGTTTTGCAAAATCACGTTCATAAGCCCTGATGATATCGGATAAAGCTTTCTGCATAGCTTCAATATCTCTTGCTTCTGTCCACATTTTAACAGATTCGGGCATACCACCTGTTACATAGTACATTTTTAATTTTTCGTATAAAAGATTGAAAAAAATATCAGGGATGGGTTCAATAGAATCCACAGATTCTAAATATTCAACTAAATTTCTATCGCCATTCGCTAATAAAAATTCAGTGAACGTCATAGGATCAATTTGCATGAAATTAACTTTTCCAACTGGAAAAGAAGAAGGCTTTGCCAAAGCAATTCCAAGTAAAGAACCGGCACAGGCAATATGATATTGTGGTGCATTTTCACAAAAATATTTCATGGAATTAATAACATTTGGACAATCTTGTACCTCATCAAAGATGATGAGAGTTTTTTCTGGAATAATTTTCTGTTCACTGGCCATCATAAGATTTTGTAAAATACGATTTACATCTTTTGTAGTTTCAAAAAACTGTTTATATTCTTCATTTTCATCAAAGTTGAAATAAGCTGTATTTTCATAATAACGCTTTCCGAATTCTTTCAAAATCCAAGTTTTTCCCACTTGTCTAACACCTTTTAAAATTAATGGCTTACGATAGTTGGAATTCTTCCATTTCAGTAAATCATTTAAAATAAATCGTTCCATATAACCGCTCCTTCACATTATTATTAATAAAAGAAAACTAAAATGAAACATTAATTATTAAAAGAAATATTGTTTGGTAAAAATAATGTGCAATTACGTTTAGTTGCATTGATAAAAAGACATTGATAAAATAAAAAATATGAAAGACAAATTTAGAATTATTGAATGTATGATTGTTGTTATATCTTTATTACTTGTATTAACAGGATACTCTTTTCTACAAAAATCATCTTTCTTTTTTTTACAAAATCAAACAAAAGAACCTATTAAATTTGGGGCTACATATATGACGATGAATAACCCATTTTTTGAAGTCGTTAACGATGAAATTGAAAATGAAATCAAACAAAGAGGGGATGTACTTTATACAATGGATCCTGCTTTAAGTGTAGACAAACAAATTGAACACATTCAACGTCTTATTCAAATGGATATCGATGTTTTGTTTGTCAATCCTATTGATAATACAAAACTCCATGACGTATTAGAAGAATGTCGAAAAAAAGGTATTATTGTCATTGCCGTAGATACGAATTTAGATTCCAATGACTATGTCAGTTATACAGTTACATCGGATAATTATTTAGCTGGTGTTTTAGCTGCACAAGACATGATGACACAAAAAGAAAGTGCGAATATAGTATTATTAGAACATTCACAAACAGCTTCGGGTTCGTCTCGTATTCAAGGTTTTGTGGATACCATTGAATCGCATCCTGAATATAAAATAGTTGCCAGGAAAGAATGTGAAGGCCAATTGGAAAATGCGATGCCATGTATTTTTTCTATATTAAATGAAGACATTTCTTTTGATGTGATAATGGCTTTAAATGATCCAAGTGCTTTAGGTGCTATGGCTGCCTTAGAAGATTATGGAAGAGAAGATGTACTGGTTTATGGAGTGGATGGAACGCCTGAAACAAAGGTATTAATTAAAGATGGAAAAATGCGAGCCACTTCGGCTCAATTTCCTATTCAAATGGGACAGAAAGCCATTGAAATTGCATACCAGTTACTGGAAAAGAAACCATTAAAAACAAATGAAACAAAAATCTCAGTAACCTTGATTACATCCGAAAACATTAATGACTTTTCATTGGCGGGGTGGCAATAATGAATACGAAAAAAATGAATTACAAACATTTTATTTTTGTCTTATTTCTGGTTTTAGTTTGTATCAATTTCATTCATATAGAATTTATTGGAATGGTTATTTATGCTACGACAAATAAAATAATTGCTACCCAGCAAGCCAGTGAATTTATTCAAACCATAGGCGCTATTCCATATTTTTCTTATACACAAACTATCGTATTAGTAAATATTTTCTTTTTTCTATTTGTTGCACTTATGTTTATTGAAAAAAGAAATACAACTACGCCTATACAAAGTCGAATACTAACAAGTTTATCTTTTGTGTGTTGCGCTTTGATTGTTTACTTTTTACAGCTTTCAAGTAATTCCATTGTATTACTTTTCATTGTTTTTATTTTATATCAGCACAGAGACAATAAAGACTTATATATATTTTTAGGATTGGCTATTTTATTATATATGATATCCAATTCCAATATATTACCTATTATTCATCCCATTCCTTTAAGTGAATATATTTTATGGTATTCCAGTAAAGGGAAATTGGTTTTGAATTTTATTGATAGTGCATTAAATACATTGAATATGATTCTCTTTATTTTGGAAATCTTTTCAATAATGGTTTTTGAATTAGATGAAAACAAGCGTATCAAAGCTTTGAATGAAGAACTCCAAAATTTAAATAAACAATTAGAAGAATATGCGATTCTACAAGAAAAAATGGGAGAAACCAAAGAACGAAATCGATTGGCTCGTGAAATCCATGATACTTTGGGACATACATTAACAGGACTATCTGTAGGAATTGATGCAGCCATTGTGATTATGGACATAGATAAAGAAGCTACCAAAAAACAGTTATCAATTTTATCGCAAACCGCTCGTCAAGGTTTAACCGATGTTCGTCGTTCGGTTGAAAAATTAAGACCCGATGCTTTGGAAAGATTTACTTTAAAAGAAGCATTAGAAAGACTGATTCTTGATTTTGAAACAGTATCCAATGTGAATATTAAATTTGTATATCACATCGATACTGTTAGTTTTCAACAAGATATGGACGAAGTTATTTATCGAATTGTACAAGAAGGCTTGACTAATGCGATTCGACACGGAAAAGCTAAAAATATTTTTGTATCTTTTGCGTATGAAGACAATAAATCCAAATTAGTTATCATCATTGAAGACGATGGAATTGGTTGTCAGCATATAGAAGAAGGATTTGGATTACATCACATGAAAGAGAGAATTGAAATTCTACAAGGTCGTTTACAAGTATATGGATACGATGGATTTATTATTATTGCCGAAATTCCATTAAGAACAGGAGACATCACATGATCAAAATTATTATCGCTGATGATCAGCAACTACTTCGTGAAAGTTTAAAAATTATTTTAAGCAGCAATCCCAATTTTAAAATCATTGATTTAGTCAGTAATGGAAAAGATGTATTAACCAGCATTGAAAAAGAAATTCCTGACATAATTTTAATGGATATTCGAATGCCAGAAATGGATGGTGTTAATTGTACAAAAATTATCAAAGAAAAATATCCACAAATCAATGTCATCGTATTAACGACTTTTGATGACGATGAATATATCTATAATGCCTTAAAATTTGGAGCCAGTGGCTATTTGTTAAAAGGATCGTCTTTAGATGAATTAAGCAAAGCCATTCAGACGGTTTATGAAGGAGGAAGCATCATCCATCCAAGAGTTGCTGCCAAAGCTATCAAACTTTTCAGTGAAATGGCGAATCACGAAAACAAACAAGAGCCTGTCTTGCGTCCACAAGGAAATGTATCTGATTTATCTAAAACAGAATGGAAAGTTATTGAAAAAGTAGCGGATGGCTTATCAAATAAAGAAATTGCAATGCATTTACATTTTTCAGAAGGAACCATTCGAAACTATTTGAGCGTGATTCTAGATAAACTTCAATTACGAGATCGAACACAATTGGCCATCTGGTATCTACAAAGTGGAAAAACAATGGACAAAAACTTAGAACGAGGCCAGTATGAAACAAATCACTAAAATTGGCTTGGCTTTTGCGATTGTTATCAGTGCATTAATATTTGTGAATTATCAATCCCATAAAACCATCACCATAACTTTTGGCATGTTTGCAGGTAGTAACTGGGATGTTCCAAATGGCAATTGTTACCAAATCTATGAAAATGCCATTGCACGTTTTGAAAAAAAATACCCTAATGTGAAAGTAGAACTCATTTCTGGAATTACTAAAGATGACTATGTGGAATGGATTCTGGAAAAATCTTTGCAACAAGATATTCCCGACGTTTTTATGGTGCCTTCGGAGAGTTTTGATATGTTTGCACAAACTGGTTTATTATTGAATTTAGAATCGTATATGAATGAAATTAATGAAAATGTATTTTATCAATCAAGTTTAAAAGCCGGACAATATAAAGATTGTCAATATGCATTGCCATTTGAAAGTGTACCCACTTTAATGTATGTCAATAAAACATTATTAGAACAAGAAAACATTGATTTTCCTGTTAATACATGGACATGGTCTGATTTTTATACTATTTGTGAACAAGTCACAAAAGATACAGATGGAGATGGGTATCTGGATCAATTTGGTGTCTATGGCTATGACTGGTTATTGGCAGCGCATTCCAATAATTGTGAAATTATGGATGAAAATGGAAATCTTCATTTAAATTCTACAGAAATGGTTGAAAGCATAGATTTTATGAAAAAATTAGTTGCTCTTAATCAAAATATTGAAGTTAATTCACAAGATTTTGATGAGGGAAAAGTGGCTTTCTGTCCGATGAAATTCAGTGAATATCGTGCTTATAAACCCTATCCATGGCGTGTAAAAAAATATTCCAACTTTGAATGGGATGCTCTTATGCTTCCAGCTGGAACACATGGAGACAACACATCTCAAATTAATACACTTTCCATGGGGATTTCTCGTTTTAGTTCGAATAAAGAAATTGCATGGGAATTTTTAAAAGAATTAACATATAGTGAAGAATGTCAAAACGAAATTATTACATTATCTCAGGGAGTTCCTGTTCTACAAAACGTAGCAAGTTCAAAAGAAACGATGGATTTATTGTCCGATGACAGTCCAGGAGATTCTAACTTTCAGTTTATCATGTTAGATGAAGTAATGAAGCAAGGAACACCAATGGATTTATTTACTCAATATGATGAAATCATATCGCAAATTGATGCAGAAATATATCGCATTGTTATCAATCACAGTGATAATACGTTAATGGAATTAACTGATATACAACAAAAAATTCAGACAAAATAAGGGACAGTTATCGATTGGCTGTCCCTTTATTTATAGAGTTTTCAATATAACGATGGATTGCTTCAGGTGAATCTAAATTAACAATTTGCTCAATGCTCTTTTTCTTGGAGAAGATTTCCAGAACATCATTTAAAATACCAAAGTGTTTTGTTTTATCTTTGGCACATAATACAATAATGATTCGTGCAGCTTTTCCATTTGGAAAATAAATCGGTTTTTTAAATGTAGCTAATGATACATCCAATTGTTTAACACCATTTTCAATAGCAGAATGAGCCAATACCAGATCATCAGCTAAGAACATGTGCAAACCTTTTTCTTTCTGGTCGTTGATAATGGATTGAACGTATTTTTCTGTGATCGAGTCTTCATCTATCAATGGCTGACAGGAAATACGAATTGCCTGTTCCCAATCGACAATTTGATGAATACATAAAATATGATTTGGTGTCAGAAAATTTATCAAACTGTTTCCGTGTCTTTTTGTATGGACTTTCTGTACTTGTATACTGGAATAATATTCTTGCAGGTTCTGACGAAAATCATTGATTTGAGAAGGATGAATATAATTTTTCGCGATGTTTATGATGTCATCAATCTGCATTTTCGCTCTTGGTTCCGTTGACATACAGTTTCTTAGAATCGCAACCCGATCCTGATCGGTCAAAATAGGATGAACGACTATCAGCTTTTTTTCATTCAATAAAACAACGGTTGAAATAACTACATCAAAATCATGGTTAGGGGTGTAGCTGCTTAAAGGCAAATTGGTAATTTCTGTTGCCTGAGGAACTAAATTGGAAACTTCCTGACGCAACATATTTCCTGTACCAATGCCACTCGGACAAATAATTAGAATTCGAAAATGTTCTTTATTCTTCTTTTTTTGTGGCATGAAAGCACCAAAATGAAGCGTTAAATAGGCAACTTCTGCATCAGAAATAAGAACATCCAATTGTTTTTCTAAAGTTAAACAAGCCTTTTTTGTAAGGTTGAATAAATCAGAGTATTCTGTTTTGATGCTATCTAACATTGGATTTCCCAATTGAATTCCATAACGATAGCGATATAAAGATGTTTTTAAATGTGCACTGATCGCATTAATGAGTTCTTCTTCCTTGTCATAATAGAAATAAGAAATACGTTCAAATTCTTTTACCAGATTTTTTGCGATAATATAGGTTTCACCATGTTCTTTCATAACATTAACGGGAATGGTTTGAAGCCGGGAACCTAATAAATGCAAAGTGACATAGATTTGTTCGCTATTTTTCAATTTTGGAAAATATTCATGAACAAGCTGATATTCTTTCGTTTCAATAATTTCTTCAATATCCATATCGGAAAAATTAAGTTCATCGTTACGATTTTCAATACTGGATATAAAAACAGATAATGCAGGAAGGATTCCAGTTACATATTCAGCCTGCAATTCTTTTTCTATGGATCTTAATAAATATAAATTCTTTTTATTTTTTACATCATCGGACTGGAAAAGCTGATTTTTTTCATGGTAGCTCCATAAATGATTTGGAAACAGCATGAAGAATAAAGCTCTTTTTTTAATGATATCACCTATGATGCGATAACCTGATTTTATATCATAACTTAGATTTAAACTGTATTTTGATAATAAATTATCTACACTTTTTAAATCATTGATGATGGTATTTCGAGAAACCTGACATTCCTGAATGAAATCATCAATATATAAAGGGTGGTCACGTACAATGATATAACAGATGATAATCATAACTCTTTCTTCTGGTGTATAGACCAGTAAAGAATCATTTGTTTGATTTAATACTTTTTGAATGGCTAAGGATTGTTGTTTGTTGATCAATAATCCTTTACCTCTTTCTTGAATCAAAGGATCGATGTTGTTGGATTCCAGCCATTCATTTATTTTTGAAATATCATAATATACACTGCGTTTTGAAACTTGAAGTTCATCAGCAAGATCCTGAATTTTTAAGTATCCAGATGTATACATGATGATGTTTAATATTTCAAGACACCTTTTATCAAGGTTATAAATTACTGACATGAACATTCCTCCTTTAAACCAATAATTCTTTAATCTTTTTGTGATAAGGGGTTCCTTTTAAATTGTTCTTGGCTTTATTTAAAAATAAGCTGGCTTCTTTTTTATTTCCTGAATTCAAGTATTGAATTCCAATAAAATATTGAAGCATCCCCTGATCGTTTTTATCACTTTTTTGTTCCAGCATGGATTTTAAGAAGTCAATGTCTTCACTTTTTTTCTCGATAATAATACGATAAAGCATTTGATCGTATTGGATTTCTTCTGGTTCTCCACTCATTTCAATATATTTTAATAGATCGGTACACGTGGAAGCATCTTCTGCTTCAATGAAATAGAAGAATGTCAGACTCGCGACCTGATAAGCTTGTTTGGGATTTAGTTTCGAATGAAGCATTTCTGTGCTTAAAGTTTTTATCATTTTAACATCTTTTTGAGATATATAAGTTCTTAATAGATTATAATTTCTTTCGTATTCAGAAAATAGTAATTTATATAAAGTTGATCGATTCATTTGTTCGATGGCTTTTGTATATTGACCATTGTATAACTTTTTTAATATTGAATTCCATATAAAACTTCGGATTATAAAGGGAATTGCGATGGAACACAAACAGAGCGTTAATAGAATTAATATAGGTAAGGCTTCCATAAATAGACCTCCTTCTATGAAATAGTTTATCAATGGTGTTTGTTTAAATCGAATCCATTTTGTTTCAAATATTTGTGCAATTTTACTGAATTGTCTAACATTATAATACATAAAAAATGCATATTTTGCACAAATTAGTGAAACCATTTGCATATTTGCAAAACAATGCGACAAAAAATAAACAGTTGCACAAAAAATAGAAATTAATTGGCCTTGTATTGCAAAAGATTGTCTAGGATAATGCTAGTGAAAAGAGGAGATGATTGAGATGCTTAGTTATTTGCTGAAAGAAGAGAATTGTTTTATTAAAGAAAGTGTGAAGGATTGGAAAGAAGCGATTCATGTTGCCTGTGAATCAATGATTGAACAAGGATATTGTACACAGGAATATGAAAAAGCCATTTTTGATAGTACAGAACAATATGGGCCCTATTATGTACTGTGTGAAAATTTAGCTTTGATCCATGCCAGTAATCATTCAGGAGTGAATGAAACCCAGATGGCGGTTACTTTATTAAAGAATCCGATCAAGTTTACTCAGGATGGTTATGATGTTCGCATACTTGTCACTCTTGTCGCAAAAGACAAAGAATCTCATATGGCAGGAATTGTTGCGGTTTCAAATATCTTCTCTGATGAGAAAAAGATTCAAACATTATTGGATGCGAAAGATGGAAAAGAAATCTATAGAATCTTTTCTGAAAATTCTTAAATCGCATTCTACAACTAGAAGGAGAAAAAGATGTTAGATTTTATTATTAATATTTTATCGACACCTGCAATCTTAGTTGGTTTGTTAGCTATGTTAGGTCTAGTTTTACAGAAAAAACCAATTGAAGTTGTTATTAAGGGTACAGTTAAAACCATCGTTGGTTTCTTAGTGTTAAGTGCAGGTGCTGCATTCTTACAATCTGGATCATTAAATGCATTCGGTGACTTATTCAACTATGCATTTAATATGCAGGGAGTTGTTCCTAACAATGAAGCTATTGTTTCACTGGCATTAAATTCATTTGCTACAGATACAGCTTACGTTATGTGTATTGGTATGATTGCTAATATCGTATTGGCTCGTTTCTCTAGATGGCATTATATTTTCTTAACAGGACATCATACATTATATATGGCATGTATGTTAGCTGTTATTTTAAATGTTGGTGGATTGGAAGGATTCCAGTTATGGATTGCTGGTGGATTGTTACTTGGATTCATCATGTGTGCTTCTCCAGCTTACTGTCAACCAACTATGAAGAAAATTGTTAAGACAGATGAATTAGGATTTGGTCACTTTGGTGGTTTAGGATACTGGTTCTCTGCACAATGTGGAAAATTATTTAAAGGAAGTAAATCAACAGAAGAAGTTAACTTCCCACAACGTTTAACTTTCTTACGTGATACAACAGTTGCCATCGGGTTAACTATGGTTGTGTTCTTCTTAATTGTTACAGCTGTTGCGGTAGGTCGTGGAATTTTATCTGCCGATGCAGAAACAATTTTAGCTTCTTATCCTAACTTAGGTGGATTATTAAATATTGGTGCTGAAACACAAACACATTGGGCAGTTTGGGCTATTACTTGTGGTTTAAGCTTTGCCGGTGGTGTTAATATTATTTTAAGTGGTGTACGTTTGATCGTTGGAGAAATCGTTCCAGCATTCCGTGGAATTGCTGAAAAACTGGTACCAGGTGCAATTCCTGCAATCGACTGTCCAGTTGTATTCCCTTATGCTCCAAATGCTGTATTGATCGGATTCCTTGTTTCATTCGTAGGTGGAATTGTTGGTTTATTCGTATTAGCAGCTATTAATACAGCGCTTGTGCCTGTAGCATTAATTTTACCAGGAGTTATTCCTCATTTCTTCTGTGGAGCAACAGCTGGTGTATTCGGAAATGCAGAAGGTGGATTAAAAGGATGTGTATTTGGAAGCTTTATGCATGGTTTACTGATCACTTTCTTACCAGCTATCTGTATGCCAGTTATGGGAAGCTTGAACTTTGCTAACTGTACATTCTCAGACGCTGACTTCTCATGGATGGGAATCGTATTTGGTAATATTGCTCAATTTGTACAAGGAACAGGATTATTCATCGTTTGTATCGTAGTATTCTTGTTACCTATCGTTTATAACTTTGTTGCTCCTAAAAAAGAAGCCAAAGAAGCATAGTCATTTTAAATAGGAAACTATTTAATATAGAGAAAGGAGATACTTTCATGGCTATTCGTAGCATTATGTGTTGTTGTGGACAGGGATTAGGAAGCAGTATGATCGTAAGCATGAATGTTGAAAAAGCATTAAAAAACTTAGGGATTACTGGAGTTTCTGTGGATCATACTTCATTAAATGAAATCTCACCAGATTTGGCAGATTTATTTGTTGTTGGTTTTGATCTGGCACCTCAAATGACAGCATATCCAAACAAAATTGTTTTAAATCAGTTAATGGATATGAATGAAATCACAACAAAACTAAAAGAAGTTTTTGACAAACAATAATCAGTGAAAAAGAAGGAGGTAAAACCTTCTTTTTCATTAAACATTTTTATGGAGGCACTATGGAAAAGAATACATTGAATCAATTGGAAATATTAGCTGCAAAGATTCGTTATGATGTTTTGGATATGCTGCAGCATCGTGGATATGGGCATTTAGGAGGGTCTCTTTCTTTAGTTGAACTGATGAGTGTTCTTTATGGAAAACAGATGCAATACGATGCCACTAATCCAAAATGGGAACAAAGAGATCGTGTTGTATTGTCAAAAGGACATGCTGGACCTGTATGGTATAGCGCTTTAGCAGAAAGTGGATTCTTTGATAAAGAATGGTTATATACATTAAACGATGGAGGAACGAAACTTCCAAGTCATCCGGATCGTACCAAAACACCAGGAGTGGATATGACGACAGGTTCATTAGGACAAGGTACCAGTACAGCCGCTGGAATCGCTACGGCTTTAAAAAAGAGTCATATTGATCGTTATGTCTATTTGATTGTTGGAGATGGGGAACTGAATGAAGGACAATGCTGGGAGGCATTCCAATATATTGCTAATTATAAGCTGAATAACTGTATTGTGATCATTGATGACAATAAGCGTCAATTGGATGGATATACAAAGGATATTATGAATCCATTTGATATCAGTAAAAAAATGGAAGCGTTTGGATTCTTTACTCAGAAAGTCAAAGGGAACGATATAGAAGCCATTGATGATGCCATTAATCAGGCAAAAGAAGTGAAAGACAAAGCCGTTTGTATTGTATTAGATACCATTAAAGGACAAGGAGTTCCTTACTTTGAAAACATGTTTAGCAATCATTCGGTAAAATTTAATACCGATGAAATAAATGATGCAGCAAATGAAGCAAAACAAGCTTTACTGGAATTCATTTCAAAGGAGGAATGCTAACATGTTTAAAGTATTAGAAAATCGGAATCAAAAGGGAAAAATCGATCTGACAGCAAGTATTGCCAATGCGGTTATTGAAGCCATTGAAGAAAATGATAAAGTGGTTCAACTGGAAGCCGATCTAGCAGGTGCCAGTAAAACCAATCTGATTCAGAAAGCTTATCCAGACAATTACATTCAATGTGGGATTGCAGAAGCCAATATGGTAGGAGTGGCTTGTGGAATGTCCAGTGAAGGATACATTCCATTTGTTCATACATTTGGACCATTTGCGACACGTAGAGTATTTGATCAGGTATTCTTATCTGGAGCCTATGCGCACAATACAATTAATATTTATGGATCTGATCCAGGATTTACAGTAGGCCCTAATGGAGGAACACATACAACATGGGAAGATGTGGCTTTAATGAGAACCATCCCTAATGCGATTGTATGTGATGTATGCGATGAAGTACAGGCGAAATGGCTGGTAAAAGAATTTGCGAAAATGGAAGGAATTCATTACTTCCGTGGCAATCGTAAAGCCGTTCGTAATGTATATGAACCAGGTTCTACTTTTGAAATTGGAAAAGGAAATGTTGTAAGACAAGGGAAGGATGTACTGGTAATCAGTGCAGGTCAATTGGTCAGTGATGCTTTGGATGCAGCTGAAAAACTGGAAAAAGAAGGTATTTCAGTGGAAGTTATCGATATGTTCTGTATTAAACCAATTGATTCAGAACTGATTCTTAAAGAAGTTCAAAATAAAAAAGCACTTGTGACATTTGAAAATCATTCCATTACAGGAGGATTATCAAGTGCCGTGGCTGAAGTATTAATGGATGCACAAGTATCCATTCCATTTAAACGCCATGGTGTAAATGAACAGTTTGGACAAGTTGGAACACCAGATTTTCTTCAGAAAGAATTTAAATTAACAGCGGATGATTTGGTGGATTCCATTCAATCTATATTAAAATAAAGGGTGTCATATACACCCTTTTTTAAGATTTGAAAAGTACTATTCTATGATAACAGAAGAACGAACGGTATCTGTTAATATTCTTTTAGCCTGTTCTCTTATCTTATCTTTGTTTATATTTTCGTTTTCGCTCTCATTAATAAATCCAGCCAATCCATAACACAAAAAGCCTGTAATCTGTCTAGGTGTATATTTTAATTTATGGGTATGACTTTCTTCAATGGTGTGAAGTTCTACTGTTTTTAAAACCCGATTGTATAAAATTAAACTTAAATATGGATTTTTATCGGGAGTAATATTTTGAAAAAAATTTGGATATTTTTCAAACAATTCTAATATTGTATCCAGTATATTACAGTAACTTTGAACAGAATTATTTTTTTTATTATTTTCAATCTGTTTTTTCTGAAAGATTATTTTCGCAATTGCGGTATATTCTTCTATTATTTCATCAATGATGGAAAATTTATCATTGTAGTGAGAATAAAAGGTGATACGAGAAATATTTGCTTTTTTACAAATATCAGTGACATTGATTTTTTCAAATGATTTTTCATTTAACATGGAAATCAATGTAGATTTTAATACGGATTTTGTTTTTTTGATACGTAAATCACTCATAAAATTCTCCTTTATTTAGACAAATTAAAAAATCTGTAATGTTTTTTTATTTATACATCTGTTAGAATTATAACACGTGTTAAGTAAAGGAGAAAAGAATATGAATAAAGTTGCTATAATGACAGACAGCAATTCTGGTATTTCTTTGCAGCAGGCAAAAGAAATGAATTGTTTCATGTTGAATATGCCTATTAATATAAATCAGAATACATATATAGAAAATGAAAATATAGAAGTTTCTTTTTTTTATGAACAGCAGGAAAAAGGAGCCAATGTGACAAGTTCTCAGCCTTCTATTGCTTCTTTAATGAATATGTGGGAAGAGATTTTAAAAGAATATGATGAAATTGTTTATATTCCAATGACCAGTGCTTTAAGTGGTTCCTGTCAAAGTGCCATGTCGTTTGCTCAGGAATTTGATGGCAAAGTTCAGGTTGTGGACAATCACCGTATTTCGGTAACTCAGCTATTATCGGTTATGGATGCCTTATCTATGGCTGAAAAAGGATATGGGGCTAAGGAAATTAAAGAGCGATTGGAGAAAGAAGCTTATGATGCTTCCATTTATATTACGGTGGATACATTAAAGTATCTTCAAAAGGGAGGACGCATCACTCCAGCAGTGGCTTTACTGGGATCGATGCTTCATATCAAACCAGTATTAACAATCCAGGGAGAAAAACTGGATACTTGTTCAAAGGCAAGGGGAATGAAATCGGCTTTTCGAATTATGGTGGAACATTTAAAAGAGGATTTCGATACTCGATTTAAAGAAATTGATGAGGATCATGAACTGGCGCTTGGTTTGGCTTATACTTATATGAGTGAGGAAGATATTTCAAAATGGAAATTAAAATTACAGGAGCAGTTTCCAGATTTGCCATTTTACTCTGCTCCTTTAACAATGAGCATTGGATGCCATGTAGGACCAGGTGCTTTGGGAGTGGCTTTAATTGTTAAACACAAAGAATAAGAATCTATGTCTTATTCTTTTTATTTGTGCTAGAATGCTTGTTAGGGAGTGAAAAATATATGAATGAAAATGAAGAAAATGTTGTTCGGGATGCCACGAAATTAGGAAAAGGGAAAATGATGATTTTAGGTATACAACATATGTTTGCGATGTTTGGCGCAACGATTTTAGTACCTATTCTAGTTTCGGGTTATTTTAAACAGGCATGTGGACAGCCATTAACACAAGGATTGACCGTATCGGTTACCTTATTTGCGGCTGGCTTTGGTACTTTATTGTTTCATGTCTGTACAAAAATGAAAGTACCTGCTTTTTTAGGATCTTCTTTTGCTTTTTTAGGAGGATTTCATACCATTGCCAATTTACAGACAGGAATGTATGCCACAATGGGGCCTAATGAAAAAGCAGCTTATGCCTGTGGAGGAATTGTCATTGCTGGATTGCTGTATCTGGTTGTGGCTTTAATTATTAAAATAGTTGGGGTTAAAAAAGTAATGCGCTTTTTGCCTCCTGTTGTGACAGGACCTATTATTATCTGTATTGGATTGTCTTTAGCTTCCAGTGCCATTTCAAATGCCTCTACAAACTGGTTTCTGGCTTTAGTGGCTTTGGGTGTAATTGTCGTATTTAATATCTGGGGAAAAGGAATGTTTAAAATTATTCCAATTTTAATGGGTGTCATCATTGCCTATGGTGTGGCCCTAATCATGAATTCATTAGGTATGAGTAATCCAGATGGAAGTGCCATTATTGATTTTGCCAGTGTTGCTCAGGCAAGCTGGGTTGGATTGCCACAATTTCAGCTATGTAAATTTGATGTGACTTCTATCCTGGTTATGGCTCCAATTGCCATTGCTTCTATGATGGAACACGTAGGGGATATGTCAGCCATTTCGGCAACGGTTGGACAGAATTTTATTTCCGATCCAGGTTTAAATCGCACTTTGATGGGAGATGGTCTGGCTACTGCGTTTGCCGGTCTGATTGGAGGACCAGCCAATACAACTTATGGAGAAAATACAGGAGTACTGGAACTTTCAAAAGTCTATGATCCAAAAGTCATTCGAATTGCGGCTGGACTGGCTATTGCGCTATCGTTTATTCCTAAATTTTCTGCTATCATTTCGACAATGCCAGCGGCTATTATTGGAGGGGTTTCCTTTATGCTGTATGGAATGATTTCAGCCATTGGAGTTCGTAATATTGTAGAAAATCAGGTAGACTTGACAAAATCTAGAAACTTAATTATTTGTGGAGTTATATTTGTTTGTGGTTTAGGTTTTTCTTCTGGATTAACATTTACCATTTTCTCTACATCTATCACATTAACTTCTCTTGCTATTGCTGCTATTGCAGGAATTATCTTAAATGCGATTTTACCTGGAAATGACTACGAATTTGGTACAAATCCAGCTGGAGACCAGAGTCGTGGTGTATTTATAAAAAATTCAGATCAGACTGAATAGAAAGGATACTTTTATGAATTTTAATGAAAATTCAAACATCACAATTTTTAAACATCCTTTGATTCAGCATAAGATTTCAAAATTAAGAGACAAAAACACATCCACAAAAGAATTCCGTCAGCTTGTGGAAGAAATCGCTATGCTGGAAGGATTTGAAGCACTATCCGATTTACCACTTGAACAGGTGGAAGTGGAAACACCACTTGAAAAAACAATGGCTCCTCATATTGCAGGGCCTAAACTGGCAATCGTTCCCATTTTAAGAGCTGGACTGGGTATGGTTTCCGGTATCCTGGCACTTGTTCCTAATGCCAGAGTGGGGCATATTGGAATGTATCGAGATGAAGAAACTTTCATTCCTCATCCATATTACTGTAAACTTCCAAAGCCAATAGATAAAAGACTGATTGTGGTAACCGATCCAATGCTGGCAACAGGAGGTTCTGCAATCGATGCCATTGATCAGATCAAAAAAGAAGGTGGAAAACACATTAAGTTTATGTGTATCATTGCCGCTCCAGAAGGTTTAGAAGCTCTATCAAAAGCACATCCGGATGTAGAAATCTATGTGGGATGTCTAGATCGGGAACTAAATGAAAATGCCTATATATGTCCAGGATTGGGAGATGCTGGGGATCGTATATTTGGAACAAAGTAGCTTCGGCTGCTTTTTTTATTGACGCAATCTGAATAGAGGACTATAATACTTCAAAAATGAACTATTTATTAAAGGAGATATGTATGGATAAGAATATGGATATGGGGTTTCGCTGCTTCTCTATTTACTACAATATGTGTAAACCTGTATGTCATCAATTTAATCTTCCGCAGACAGCTTTTGATATTCTTATGTTTCTTGGAAACCATCCTAAATATAAAACGGCTGGGGATATTGTGCGGATTCGTCGTATTAAAGCCAATCTGGTTTCTATCAATGTAGATAAACTGGTACATGAAGGTTATTTATTAAGAGAAGCAGTTGAAGGAGATCGTCGAAAAACAGGATTGCTGCTGACGGATAAGGCACAATCATTGATTCAAAAAGGAAATGAGATTCAGACATTGTTTATCCAGAATTTATTTGATGGCATTCAGCCTGATGAAAAAGAAATCTTTTTTAAAACGATTCATAAACTGGAAGAAAATTTAGAACATATGAAAGGATGTTGAGTATGGAAATTTTATTAGTGACCTTTTTTGCGGGAATGGGAGCGGGATTGGGAACTGGATTTGCAGGTTTGTCTGCAGCTGCAGTGATCTCTCCTATGTTAATTTCATTTTTAGGAATGGAACCTTATATGGCAGTGGGAATCGCTTTATCCTCGGATGTATTGGCTAGTGCTATATCGGCCTATACATATGGCAAAAATAAAAATCTGGATATTAAAAATGGAATTCTCATGATGATTTCCGTTTTGATTTTCACCGTTGTTGGAAGCTATGTTGCTAAACTGGTTCCATCCAGAACAATGGGAAATTTTTCAGTTTTTATGACTTTATTACTGGGGATTAAATTCATTGTCAAACCTGTAATGACAACAAAAGAAAAGATGAATGAAACCAGTGCAAAGAAAAGAGCCATCCAATCCATTGTCTGCGGAATTTTAATTGGTTTTATCTGTGGATTTATTGGTGCAGGAGGAGGCATGATGATGCTTCTGATTTTAACTTCTGTATTGGGATATGAATTGAAAACGGCAGTGGGAACCAGTGTCTTTATTATGGCCTTTACGGCTTTTACAGGTGCTTTTTCTCATTTTATGATTGGTGGTTTACCACCTGTAAATATCTGGCTTTTATGCATTTTATTCACATTATTATGGGCTCGTATTGCAGCTAAATTTGCCAATAAAGCGGATGCAATTACATTAAATCGAGCCACTGGAATTGTGCTTGTCATACTGGGAATCAGTGTAATAGGATTTAATATTTTAGGTGCCTGATATGAAACGGATATTAAGTCGTATTTTAACTATTTTACCAGCGGTATTATTACAGATCATCTGGTATTTACTGTTATTAAACTGGTTAAATAATATTTTTCCATTTATCAATGAAGTATTATCAATATGTGCATTTATTTTTGTTCTTCATATTGCTTCCAATTATACCGAATCCAATTATAAACTCATGTGGATCTTATTAATTGTTCTTTTTCCAATTTTAGGTGCCTGGCTGTATATTTTATGTGGAGAAACCAGAAGTACCAATCGCTTAAATAAAAATATTGAAAAGGCAAAAATGAATTTAGATGTACATGATAAAACCTCTGAAGAATTAAATGAAAATATCAAACAGAAAGATGAGCATTTATTTCAGACACTGAATACTATATCTAAGAACAATGAGATGCCTGTTCATTATATTAAAGACTGCAAATATTATTCTTTAGGAGATTCAATGTTTCCAGATATGTTAAAGGCTTTAAAAGGTGCAAAAAAATTTATATATATGGAATATTTTATTATTGAAGAAGGCATCTTTTTAAATTCGATGGTGGATATTTTTAAAGAAAAAGTAAAAGAAGGAGTGGATGTAAGAGTTTTATATGATGATATTGGATCTATTTCCACTTATTCTTTACATAATATTAAAGAATTAAATAAATATGGTATAAAATGTATTCCATTTAATCCGGCGATATTTGTGAAATTTCAGTTGAATAATCGAGATCATAGAAAGATGCTGGTCATTGATAATGAAATCGCATTTAGTGGAGGAGTCAATATTGCTGATGAGTATATTAATGTAAAAGAAAAATATGGACACTGGAAAGATATCGGATTTTCGATTACAGGAGATGGTGTCAATAATTATACATTTATGTTTGCTCAGATATGGAATTCCATCAGCAATGATAAAATTCAGATGACGACGAATTTTGAAAACAGGAATGAGCATAATGGATATATCTTATCATATTATGATTCTCCCAGTAATAAAGTACATACCAGCCGTCAATTTCTTCTGGAAACTTTTTACAGAGCCACAAAAAGAATCTGGATCTATACACCTTATTTAATTCTGGATGATTCAGTGGTGGAATGTTTATGTGCTCTGGCAAGAAGAAATGTGGATGTAAGGATAATGATTCCAGGTATTCCAGATAAAAAAATAGTATATCGGTTAACGATGTCTTTTGCCCGTCAATTGTTAAAAGAAGGAATACAGATTTATCAGTATACACCAGGATTCTTGCACGCAAAGGCATGGCTGATCGATGAGGATCTGTGCAGTATTGGAACGGTGAATTTAGATTATAGAAGTCTATTTCTGCATTATGAATGCAATTCCATTTTCTACCAAAGTTCAATCTTTCATTCTTTAAAAAAGGATATGGAACAGACTATGGAAATGTCAAAACAGATGAAGGAAGAAGATTGTAAACAGTCAATTATTAAGAATCTGTGGGATGATTTTTTACGCTTATTTGCACCACTTTTATAACAGTGAAAGTCGAAAACGCTTTCACTGTTTTTTTTCTTGATTAACTGATTTTTTTGTAGATAATGAATGATGTGTGAAGCAGATTGTATCTGCAGGAGGATTATATGGCAGGAATTAAGAAGACAAAAATTATTTGTACAATTGGTCCAGCAAGTGAAAATAAAAAAGTTTTAACCGAAATGGTTAAGTCTGGAATGGATATAATGAGAATGAATTTTTCTCATGGTTCTCATGAAGAACATCAAAAGAAAATTGATTTGATTCGAGAGATTAATAAAGAATTAAATTCAAATGTTTCTATTTTACTTGATACAAAAGGACCTGAAATTCGTACAGGGGATTTTGAAAATGGATGTGTAGAATTTAAAAAGAATACCGATATTACCATTGTCTATAAAGATGTAGTTGGTACTTCCACTCAATTTTCAATTACTTATAAAGAATTATATAAAGATGTACAAAAAGGAACTCATATTTTAGTAAACGATGGAGCCATTGATTTAATGGTAAAAGAAATTGTTGATAAAGACATTGTCTGTCGTTGTCTGAATAGTGGTATGGTTAAAAATAAACGTGGAATTAACGTACCAAATATCAAATTAGGATTTGAGTATTTATCTGAAAAAGATATTGAAGATATTAGATTTGGATGTGAACAAGGGGTTGATTTTATTGCAGCTTCCTTTGTTCGTCGTGTACAGGATATTCTGGATATTCGTAAACTGTTAGCAGAATTCAATCATATGGAGATTAAAATCATTGCCAAGATAGAAAACCAGGAAGGGGTTTCGAATATTGATGAAATCATTGATGAAGCCGATGGAATTATGGTTGCTCGTGGGGATTTAGGTGTAGAAGTACCTGCGGAAATGGTTCCAGCCATTCAAAAAGATATCATTAATAAATGCAATGAAAAACGCAAACTGGTTGTAACCGCAACACAGATGTTAGAAAGTATGCAGAACAGTCCAGTACCAACTCGTGCAGAAGTCAGTGATGTGGCCAATGCGATCTATGATGGAACAGATTGTATTATGCTTTCCGGAGAATCGGCATCGGGTCAATATCCAGTGGAAGCCGTGGATATGATGGCACGTATCGCTTTGATGACAGAATACAATTTTGATTATAAAGGATATTATCGTCAGGCAAAAGGAGCTTGTCCAAAAGATAAATCCGAAGCCATTTGTTTATCTGTAGCGGAAATGGCAACAGAATTTGATGTAAAAGCGATTATTGCCTTTACAGAAAGTGGAACGACAGCCATTAAAATGGCTAAATATAAGCCAAAATGTTTATTGATTGGAGCCACTCCTGTTAAATCTACATTCAATCAGATCAATGCGTACTGGGGTGTACATCCAGTAATGACACGTGAATTTTCATCCGCTACAGGAATGAAAAACATCGCAACAATTATTGCCAAAGAAAATGGATGTAAATCTGGAGACACAATTATTATTACAGGAGGAACACCTGGTCTGCCGGGAGCTACCGATTATTTAAGAATTATTGAAATTCGATAAAATGAAAACTTCTCTTGAAAAATAGAGAAGTCTTTTTTTATACTTAAATAGAGGAGACAATTATGAAACCAGAAAAAAAAGCAAGAGAAATGAGTTTAGAAGAATGGGCTTCTTATATTGATTATAGTGTTTTGAAACCTGAATTTACTCCTGATGAAATTGTCTATTATTGTAAAAAAGGAGTGGAATTAAAGGTTGCTCAAGTTTGTATCTCTCCTGGATATATGAAATTGTGTGAGCCAATCGTGAGAGGTACAAATACAAAATTAGGACCTACCTGTGATTTTCCTTTTGGCAATAGCAGTACAGAATCTAAAGTCAGGCAGGCAAAATTGGCTCTTCAATCCGATTGTGTAGGAGAATTGGATATGGTTGCCAATTTTGGTCTGATTCGAGCTGGATTGTATGATGAAGTATCAAGAGATATTGAAGCGGTTGCCAATGTCTGTCATGAAAAAGGAATTGAATGTAAAGTAATCATTGAAACCGGGGCATTAAATGAAGAACAGATTCGTAAAGCTTGCCATGCGGTTGTCAAAGGGAAAGCGGATTGGATCAAAACAAGTACAGGGTTTTTAACAGGACATGATGATCATGGAGCCACTTGTCAGATTATTCAAATGATGATGGAAGAAGTGGGAAATCAGATTAAAATAAAAGGAAGTGGTCACATTCGCACGCAAGATCATTTCTTAGATTTGATTGATATGGGAATCGATCGGATGGGAATTGGCTATAAATCAGTACCGGTTGTTTTAGGATTGGAATAAAAAAATACCTTCGTATTTTCATACGAAGGTAAATTTTTTTTAGATGTTTAATAAATCAGCGTAAACTTTTAAAGCTCCATCACTGTTTCCAGATAATACTTTTTTTGCCAATACTTTTCCTAACTGAACACCTTCCTGGTCAAAACTATTCAGATTCCATACAAATCCCTGGAACATAATTTTGTTTTCAAAGTGTGCCAGTAAAGCTCCTAAAGCAGCTGGTGTTAACTGTTCTCCAATAATGATACTTGAAGGACGACCACCTTCAAAATTCTTATTTTGATTTGTATCTTCTTTACCACAAGCAAAGGCAACAATCTGCGCTGCTACATTGGCATTTAATTTCTGTTGGCTTGTACTGTTTTCAATATTTACATCTTTTCCGATTTGAGAATTTTTAAATCCAACAAACTGTAAAGAAATAATATCCGTTCCCTGATGTAACAGCTGATAGAAAGAATGCTGACCATTTGTTCCTGGTTCACCAAAGATAACAGGTCCTGTTACATAATGAATTGGCTGTCCAAAGCGGTTTACTGATTTTCCATTGGATTCCATATCACATTGTTGTAAATGCGCTGGGAAACGAGCTAAAGCTTGTGAATAAGGAAGAACAGCTGTTACTGGATATCCCTGAACATTTCTTTCATAGACACCAATTAAAGCATCCAGTAAATCTGGATTTTCTAAAATGTTTTTATTAGTAGCCAATTGATCTTCTTTTGCCATTCCTTCTAAGATCTGCGCAAAGACTTCTGGACCAAAGGCAAGAGACAATACCATTCCACCAACAGCGGATACCGATGAATAACGTCCACCGATATAATCATCCATAAAGACAGCTGTTAAGTAATCTGGACTCTTTGCCAAAGGAGATGTTTCACTGGTTACAGCCAGCATATGTTTAGAAGGATCTAATCCTGCCTGAATCAATGCATCTTTGACAAACTGTTCATTTGTTAAGGTTTCTAATGTTGTACCTGATTTTGAAACAACAATAAATAAAGCATGAGCTAAATCGGTTGCGTTTAATACAGCTGCTGCATCATCTGGGTCTACATTGGAAATAAAACGGGCTTCCATTTTAAATGTCTGATTGGCTTTTGCCCAGTTTTCTAATGCGATATATAAAGCGCGAGGACCTAAATCCGAACCACCAATACCAATCTGAACAACCGTTGTGAATGGCTCACCATTTTCATTCACGATTTCTCCATTGTGAACTTTATTGGCAAAGTCTGCAGCTTTCTTTTGCTGGGAAACGTAGAATTCACGTTTATTGACTCCATCTACAACGACATCTTTTCCTAACTGATTACGAGCTAAATGATGAAGAACCAGACGATTTTCACCTGTATTGATGATAGCTCCATTATATAATTCTTCAAATTTTTCTGTTAATTGGGCTTCATCGGATAATTCCTGTAATGCCTTTAATACTACTTCATCCACTTCTTTTGAAGCATAATTGTAATTTAATCCAGCTGCCATTTCACAGTTGTATTTTCTTACACGTTCTGCTCCATTTTCACCAGATAATTCTTTCTTTACATCTACATGATTTTTTAAAGATTGTAATGTTTCATAAGATGATAAAGAATCAAAATCTTTCCATGATACCATTTTGTAATCCTCCATATAAGTTAAATTTATTATACAACAGTTCCTCTTTTTTTCAATAAAGACAAAAGAAATGGCCCCTACTCTTCTTCTTTCAAGTAAGGACCTCTTACAAAATAAATTTATTTTTCACTCTTTATCTCCTTTCAATTGCTTGCTTAAGTCTTATTGTTGATCTCTTTCTTTATCTGGCTTCATTATAAAACAAAGAATATAAAAAACAATAGATGTGGAAAGATTGGACTCAATAATGGAATACTATGTTATAATGTCTTCATGCGCAATGTAGATATAATCAATGGAAATTTAAAAAAATCATTAATTCAAATGGCTTTCCCCTTAATGATACTAAATGTATTTAATTCTTTATATGGTCTGGTGGATACATTTTTTGTAGGAAAAATAGGAGAATTAGCGGTAGGGGCCATTTCCCTGGTAACACCTGTTTTATGGTGTGCATTAAGTATAGCCAATGGATTGGCAGCAGGCTGTACTGCCATTGTATCTTTTCGTTATGGAGCACAAGAATACGATAAAGCCAGTTCTTATTCCTGGCAGATTCTATATATCAGTTTAATCTTTATTCTGATTCTTACAATTTCTACTTTTGTCTGTTCTGACTGGATCTTAGTATATTTAAAAGCTCCTGTGGAAATCTATAAAGATTCTTTTAATTATTTAAGAATTCTTTCTTTTGATTATCTGGGTTTGTTTCTGATCACAATTTATATGGCCATTATGCAATCGTGTGGAAACAGTAAAAGTGGAATGATTGTAAGTGCAATGGCTTCTATCTTTAATATAATACTGGATCCACTTTTGATTTTTGGCTTTTCTTTAAGTGTAAAAGGAGCGGCTATTGCCACTGTTATATCAAAATGGATCGTGATTCCATATATTTTATATTCTTTATTTCATCATCCTCAGTTAAAACCTTATTTTCATATTCATTTAAAAGATTCATTTGAAATTTTAAAATTATCATTGCCTTGTGCCATTGGTCAGTTTTTAGAATCTTTAGGATTTGTATTAATGAATAAATATATTGTCTATTATGGGGCTGTTGCGATGTCTGGATATGGAATTGGGGAAAAACTAACCAATTTATATAATATTCCCGTCATTGCCTTTTCCAATGTACTACCTGCTTTTATTGGACAGAATCTGGGAGCTGAAAAAAAGGAAAGAGCCAGACAAAGTTATCGATATACAATGTGGATTACAACTATTTTATCTTTTGCACTTCTCTTTATTGGAATTGCCTGGATGAAACCATCAATCTTACTGTTTGTACCGGATGCCAGTTCTTCTTTATTATCCATTACTTCAACTTTTGTGTTCTTTACTTTATTAACTGGACCATTCTGTACCTGGTATTTTAATTTATGTGCTGTTTTTAATGGATCGGGACATACATTTATCAGTTTTCTTTTATCTATATTAAGATTATGGGGAACACGAATTCCTTTGATTCTTCTTTTCTTTCAATATACGGATTTGGGAATTATGGGAATCTGGATCAGTATGCTTTTAAGCAATATCATTACTGGATGCATTGCTCAAATTTTATATTGGATCTATCCCTGGACGAAAAAATAAAAAATAAATTGACCTTGCCATTGTGGTAAGGTTTATTTTTTATTAAGAATAAACACATTGTCCTAAAAGTTTATCCTATTTTCTATAAGTATTTCATTTATAATAAAATCAGGAGGACTAATTCAATGAGTACATCTTTTTCTTTTTTTCAATATGTGATGAATCAGTTAATTGAAATTAAAGATATTTATTACTGTAAGAAATTAGGAAATTATACGATTTATAAAAATGGCATTGCGATTGCTTATTTATACAAGGATCAGATTTTTATTAAGAAAAAAGATGGCTTGAATTTACAGGAATATCAATTCTGTAAAGAAGACAGTCAGTATGTCATTGTAAAAGATATTGAAAATAAAAAGAAATTAAAAGAATTGTTTGAATGGATCTATAAAATGGAAACAAAAGAACTGGAATTGAAAAAGATTCCTGAAAAGGATATGGAAAAAGCAATAATGTTAATATGGGATGTTTTTCTTGAATTTGAAGGATGTGATTATTCGAAAGAAGGTTTGATAGAATTTCAGAATACATTAAAAGAGACACAGAATAAAATATTTTATGGTTCGTATGCTTCAGATGAATTGATTGGTGTTCTGGCAATTCGAGAGTATCAGCACATTTCTTATTTCTTTGTGAAGAAAGAATATATGAATCAGGGAATTGGAAAAAGATTGTTTTATTATATGAGCAAAGATTATGAAAAGAAAGAATTTACAGTAAATTCTTCTTTCTATGCTCATGATATTTATAAACATTTAGGTTTTTATGATATTGATAAACTTCAATGTATAAATGGAATTCGTTTTATACCGATGAAATATGGAGGAAATTATGTTAAAAATTGAAGGATTGACAAAAGTATATGGAGATAAAAAGGCAGTGGATAATTTAGATCTACATATTCAAAAAGGAGAAATTTATGGATTTATTGGTCATAATGGGGCTGGAAAAACGACAACAATAAAAGCCTGCTGTGGAATTTTAGATTTTGATCAGGGGAATATTTATGTGGATGGAATAAATATAAAGAAAGATCCTCTAGGATGTAAATCAAAGATTGCGTATATTCCAGATAATCCCGATCTGTATAATTTTATGACAGGAATTCAATATCTGAATTTTATAGCCGATATTTTTCAGATTTCAAAAGAAATAAGAAAAGAGCGTATAGAGAAGTATGCACAGATGTTTGAAATACAGAAAGATTTAGCTTCTTATATCAGTACATATTCTCATGGTATGAAACAGAAACTTGCTATTATTTCGGCTCTGGTACACGATCCTAAATTGATTATTATGGATGAACCTTTTGTAGGTCTGGATCCAAAGGCTTCTTTCCAATTAAAAAATTTAATGAAAGAGATGTGTTTAAAGGGAAGTTCAATTTTCTTTTCTACTCATGTACTGGAAGTAGCAGAAAAATTATGTGATAAGGTCGCAATCATTAAAAATGGAAAACGGATCGTTTCTGGAACAATGGAACAGGTAAAAGGAGATACTTCATTAGAAGAAGTCTTTCTGGAACTGGAGGAATAATATGTTGAAAGTATTATTGAAAAAACAATTATTAGAATCTTTTTCCTTCTTGTTTTTTGATCATAAAAAAGGAAAAGCTAAATCAAAAGGTGAAAAAATTGGTTTTGGTTTCCTGATGGTTTTTGTATGCCTGATTATGGCTTTGGCCATTGGTATTTATGCAGGTCTGATGGTATCAACCTTTAAAGGGTTGAAAATCAACTGGTTCTATTACTGTATTATGTCTTTAGTATCCATTATTCTGGGTGTATTTGGTTCTGTATTTAGTACCTATGCCAGTCTGTATTTACCAAAAGATAATGAATTGATGCTGTCTTTACCTATTCCTAAAAAAGATTTAATTCTTTCTCGTTTAACGGGTGTATATGTTATGGGTTTTATATATATGGCTTTGGCCTATATTCCATCTATGATTATTGGACAGATTGGTTTTGGATTCACAGTATCCAGTTTTATTTGTCAAATTGTATTAATGATGACTCTTTCTTTTCTTGTACTGGCTTTATCCACATTATTAGGATGGATAGTAGCATTAATCAGTGTTCGTTTGAAAAATAAATCACTGATTGTGGTATTTTTATCTTTAGGTTTTATTGGGATTTATTATTATTTCTATTTTAAGCTGGTATCAGGATTTCAGAATCTGCTTGTAAAAGTGATGAGTTTAGCTGTTTCTTTTAAAGATAAAGGATATATTTTATATGTTTTAGGAAAAGCAGCGGATGGAAATTATGTATATACAGGAATTCTTTTACTGTTGTCTATTCTTTGTACAATTGTTGTTTATGCACTGGTTACGATAGGATTTGATCGTTTGTTAATGATGAATAAAGGACAGAAAAGAAAAGAATACAATGTAAAGAGTATTAAACAAAGTTCTATTTCTAAAACTTTATTAAAAAAAGAATGGCTTCGTTTCTATAGCAGTCCAACTTATATGTTGAATTCAGGAATCGGTTCCGTTTTTACAGTTTTATTGATTGGTGTCTGTATATTACAGAAAGATACGATTTTAGAACTGCTGGTTTTTTTACCAGATGCATCTATGCTTCTGATTGTCAGCATGACAATCATTGGATTTGTGGCTACATCCAATATGATTAGTGCTCCTTCTGTTTCTTTAGAAGGGAAGAATGTTTGGATCGTTCAAACTTGTCCAGTCAAAGAAATAGATATTTTAAAGGCTAAATTCAATCTGCATTTTTTATTTACTATAATTCCACTATTGATTTTAGATGGAGTACTGGCCTGGTTATTATCGTTTTCTATTTTAGAAACTTTATTTATTTTTGTTTATAGTCTGTTGATTGTCACATTCTCCGATTTAGATGGTCTTTATCTGGGATTAAAATTTCCAAATATGGAATGGACAAATGAAACCGCTGTTGTGAAACAGGGAATGGCTCCTTTTGTGGCTTTATTTGGAAACTGGATCGTTGTAGTTGTCATTGCAGGATTGTATTTTTTACTGCGTAAATCTATTTCAGCATATGTATATGCAGGGATAATTTCCATTCTTTTGTTGATATGTATTCTTTGTTTGCGTGCCTGGATCTTTAAAAAAGGAGCAGAAATCTTTAGACATCTATAGAAATTAAAATACAAAATTGATAGAATAGTCACATATAAAAGGAGCTTTGACTATGAATTTAAAAGGAAGGAATTTTTTAACATTAAAAGATTATACAAAAGAGGAAATACGATATCTTTTAAATTTGGCGAAAGAATTAAAAAAAGATAAAAAAGAAGGCACAATTAAAAAACATTTAAATGGAAAAAATGTTGTTTTAATCTTTGATAAGACTTCTACACGTACTCGCTGTTCTTTTGAAGTAGCCTGTTATGATGAAGGAGCCCATGTTACTTTTTTAAATAACTCTCAATTTGGAAAAAAAGAATCGATTAAAGACAGTGCCAAAGTATTAGGTAGAATGTACGATGGAATTGAATTTAGAGGTTTTGAACAGGAAACAGTGGAATTGCTGGCACAATATTCTGGAATTCCTGTGTGGAATGGTTTAACGGATGTGGATCATCCCACACAAACATTAGCCGACTTCTTAACAATTGAAGAACATTTAAATAAACCACTGGAACAGGTAAAATTTGTATTCAGTGGAGATATACGAAACAATGTTTGTTATGGTCTGATGTATGGAGCGGTAAAAATGGGAATGCATTTTGTATGTTTAGGACCTGAACAGCTGCAGATTGATCCGGTTGTATGGGAGTATTGTCAGATTGAAGCGGAAAAAAGCGGAGCTATTTTAGAAGTGAGTCACAATGTGGAAGAAGCGGTTAAAAATGCGGATGTGATTTATACAGATATCTGGGTAAGTATGGGAGAAGATGAAAGTTTATATAAACCTAGAGTGGAAATGTTAAGTCCATATAAAGTGACACAGAAAATGATGGAATTGACGAATAATCCTGACTGTTTATTTATGCATTGTCTTCCTTCTTTCCATGATTTTGAAACACAGGTTGCCAAAGAAAAGTTGGAAACATTGGGACTGGATATCCGTGAAGTGGAAGATGAAGTTTTCCAGTCTGAGAACAGTGTTGTATTTGATGAAGCAGAAAATCGTATGCATACCATTAAAGCAGTAATGGTGGCAACAATAGGAGATTGATATGTTAGAAGTGGGAAGTAAAGCACCGGATTTCACATTACAGGACCAGGATGGAAATCTGCATTCTTTAAGTGATTATAAAGGTCAGAAAGTTTTATTGTATTTTTATCCAAAAGATAACACAGCTGGATGTACAAAACAGGCTTGTGCATATTCTCAATTAAAATCAGAATTTTTAGAAAAAGGAATTCAAATCATTGGTTTAAGCAAAGATTCTGTAAAATCACATAAAAATTTTGAACAGAAACAGAATTTGGATATTACTTTATTATCAGATGAGAATTTAGATGTGATTTCATCTTATGATGTATGGCATGAAAAGAAAATGTGTGGAAAAACCTATATGGGTGTCGTTCGTACAACTTATGTTATTGATGAAAATGGAATCATAATCTTTAGCAATGATAAAGTAAAAGCAGCACAGGATGCTCAAAAAATGTTAGAAACAGTAAAATAGGAGAGTGTAATATAAACCGTGTAAGTTGAGAGCGTACGGATCAACTTCACGGTTTTTATTATTATCTATGCTATGATATAGGAGAAAAAAGGAAATGAATGAAATGGCAAGACAAAAAAGAGACCCT
>NZ_VUMM01000007.1 GCF_009696175.1 Floccifex porci | reverse complement strand
ACTATAACAATCAGAGAATCACTGAAAAATTAAAAGGATTAACTCCTGTAGAATACAGAAATCAATCCTTAATTACCGTTTAGATAGTATACTTATTTTAATGTCCAAGAAATTGGGTTCACTTCATTTATTGGATAGTTTTTTTAATTGACTTTATAGAATACCTAGTACACAATAAAATAGATTGTTTAGAAATATATAGGTGAAAAAATGAATACAATTATTCTTGGAAATATTATTGCTTTATTTGGATCCATTGTGATGGTTATGATTGGGTTTTTAAAGAAAAAAGAACAAATTATTATTGCTCAATGTATACAATGCGGATTTATCGGATTGGCTAATCTTGTATTAGGTGGAATCAGTGGCTTTGTGACAAATTGTTTTACCATTTTAAGAAACTGTATTTCATTTAAAATTGAATTCACAAAGAAAATAAAAATCATATTTATTCTAATACAGTTTCTTTTAGTGATTCTTTTAAAACAGGTTCAATGGATTCATTTATTACCTGTTTTATCCACATCTATATTCACATGGTATATGGACTGTAAAGATCCAATTGTATTTAAAATTGTTGTGATTGTTACTTTATTAATGTGGCTGGTTTATGATTTATCGGTATTAAATTATGTAGCTGTATTTTTTGATACATTGACAACTATTACAAATACAATAACTTTATATAAAATGAAAAAAGGAGCTGCTTTATGAAATTATTAGAAGATAAAATTAGGGAAGAAGGAATTTTATTAAAAGGAAATGTTTTAAAGGTTGACTCTTTTTTAAATCATCAAATGGATGTTGAATTGCTGGATGAAATGGGAAAAGAATTTTATCAACATTTTAAAGATAAAAAGATCAATAAAATTTTGACAATTGAATCCAGTGGAATCGGAATTGCGGTGATGTGTGCAAAATATTTTGGATATCCTAAGGTTGTCTTTGCGAAAAAAGGAAATTCAAGCAATTTAACTGGGGATATTTATTGTTGTAAAGAAAAGTCTTATACACGTAATGTGGAATATAATGTACAAGTCTCAAAACGTTTTTTAAAGGAAGAAGATCATGTTTTGATCATTGATGATTTCTTGGCAAATGGAGAAGCCTTAAATGCCTTGATTGATATTTGTAGACAAGCAAATGCAACAGTAGAAGGCTGTGGAATCGTAATCACAAAATCGTATCAGAAAGGTTTGAAGCGCATACAGGATATGGGCATTGAAGTTTTTTCACTTGCCAATATCAAAAAAATGGAGAATGAAATTGAATTTGTATAAAAACTGTTTGCATTGCATTCATTCATGTGTATAATATTTGATAAAGACAAAGAAAAGAAGTAGTACAGGGTGGATTTGTATAGAGAGACAATGGCTGGTGAAAATTGTTGAAAGAAGGCCTGGAACGTGTCTGGGAGTCGCATTGTCGAAGATTTGAGGCAATGAACGTGAATTCGCGTTAAGAATGAGGTGTCATCTGTATAGAGCAGATGGAAGTTAGGTGGTACCGCGGCATTGACGTCCTTTCATATTTGAAAAGGACGATTTTTTTTTAGGGAGGAAATGTAAAATGAAAAAAGTATTGAAAGTGGGAATGGCTGGATTAATGGCTGTTTCAATGTTTGGGTGTTCATCTTCTAAAAAAGAAGATAATACAAAAGTAATCACTATTGGGATTTCTCCAGACTATGCTCCTTATGAATCTTTAAATAAAGATGGAGACATTGTTGGTTTTGATCCAGATATGGTGGAATTGTTTGAAGAATATTTAAATGAAGACAGTGATGTGATCTATTCACTTGAATTTAAACAAATGGATTTTGACAACATTATCACACAGATTCAGGGAGATCAGATTGATTTAGGTATTTCTGGATTCTCTTATGATCCTCAGCGTGAAGTAGAATGGTCAGATCCATATTTAGGATCTAGTCAGGTTGCAATTTTACCAGCGGATTCAGACATAACTTCAATTGAACAATTAGAAGGAAAAAGCTTAGCGGTTCAAACAGGATCTACAGGAGAAAAGGCAGCCAATGAAGTCAAAGATGCGAAAATCAGTGGATTGAAAAGCGTACAGGATATTATGAACGCATTAGCAGCTCATCAGTATGATGCTGCCATTGTAGATAGTGGAGTTGCGAAAAATTATGTAAATAACAGTGATTTTATCATGCTGGATACTCCATTGTTAGATGAACAAAACTTCATTATTGCGAAAAAAGGAAATACAGAAATGATCGATTTAATGAATGAATGCATTAAAAAATTCCTGGCAAGTGATGAATATGCTGATTTATGTGCAAAATATGAATTAACACCAGTTGTATCTGAATAGGAGTCTGATTCATGTTTATAGCGATTGATAAAGTATTTACTCTTGAAAATATTTTATATCTGGCAAAAGGGGCCTGTTTATCAATTGCCATTGCTGCTCTTTCTTTGTTGATTGGATTGATTTTAGGAACCTTAGGAGCTTCTGGAAGAAGAAGCAAACATAAAATTCCCAAAGCTCTATCAAACATCTATGTAACGGTAATTCGTGGTACACCTTTATTGTTGCAGATCTTGATTATTTTCTCTGTCATTCCTTCATTCTATACAGCATTTACGGGAAATGTTTTAAGAATTGAACCAATATTAATTGGTATCATTGCGATGAGCATTAACTCAGGTGCTTATCAGACAGAGTTAATTCGTTCGGGAATTAATGGCGTGGATAAAGGACAATGGGAGGCTTGTGAAACACTGGGCCTTTCTAACTGGCAAACGATGAAACTTGTGATTCTTCCACAGGCGTTTAAACGAATTATACCTCCTTTAATCAGTGAATTTATCACTTTGATCAAAGACAGTTCTTTAATCAGCTGTATTGGTGCAGTTGAATTATTGAAAAGTTCTCAAGTATTGGGGGCTCAATATTTTGATGTTATGTCACCTTATACATTGGCAGCTATATTTTACTTGATTATGACTTTTGTTGTTTCCTTTATTGGAACGAAAGTAGAAAAGAGGTTGGCAATCAGTGATTAAAGTAGAACATGTACAAAAAAACTTTGGTAAACTTCATGCTTTAAAAGATGTCAGTCTTACCATTGAAAGAGGAGATATCGTTTCTTTGATTGGTCCAAGTGGTTCTGGAAAAAGTACATTATTGCGGTGCATTCATGGATTGGAAACCATTGACAAAGGATCGATTCAAATTGATGGAGTGGAAATGGATCCTTCCAATACATCTTTGTATCGTCAACAAAGAAATAGAATGGGATTTGTATTTCAACATTTTAATTTATTTCCTAATATGACTGTATTGGAAAATTGTAAACTGGCGCCTATTCAGGTTTTGAAAATGAGTGATTCGGATGCCGAAAAAGTGGCTTTGGAATATTTGGAAAAAGTTGGTTTACTGGATAAGAAAAATGCCTATCCAAACAATTTATCCGGTGGACAGAAACAAAGAGTTGCCATTGCCAGAGCATTGTGTATGAATCCAGAAGTGATGCTTTTTGATGAACCAACCAGTGCCCTGGATCCAGAAATGATCAAGGAAGTATTAGAAGTAATGAAGGATCTGGGAAATCAGGGAATGACGATGATCGTTGTCACCCATGAGATGGGATTTGCTCGAAAAGTAGGAACTCGTGTTGTTTTCCTGGATCAGGGAGAAATTGTTGAAGAAAATACTAGTGAAGAATTCTTCTCGAATCCACAATCGGATCGAGCAAAAGATTTTTTAAGTAAAGTATTTTATGATTAAGGACATCTTTCGATGTCCTTATTTTTAATTCTGATAATGAATTTGTTCTTTCTGGATTTGTGGATAACGAATGATCTTATTCTGATCTAAATTTTCATTATGCATATTAACAGCACTGATCTGATGATTGTTGTAAGTCGTATAATAATAAATTCCTTTTGTACAATTGCAACAGGAAGAATATAAAGTGATTTCATATTGTTGATTTTCTAATTCACAACATCCTTTTTGTTGCTCAACAGAATGTAGAATATGGAAAAATTGAGATACACTTTCATATTCGCTGTCTCCTGAAATGGAATTCAGTTTGGTAAATGCCACTTTCACAAAGCGAGACTGGCTTGATAAATCTCCAGGAAGACCTAAAGCACCCATTCCTCTTGAATAAAGGTCTAAATTTAATTCTTTAGAAAAAGTATTAACAGGGGATTTAGGACTTAAATTCCTGTAATTGTTTAAATTAAACATTTGATAAGGAAATGGAGGATTGTTTGTAAGAACACCTGCAGGATTTGGATAGATATGTAAACCATCTGACATAGATTCTACTGTAATACATTCAGACTTATCCGCAAGAATCCAATGGAGCTGAGCTAAAGGTAAGTTTTCATTAAATGGTTTATTGAGTATATTAAGATTTTCCAGCTTACATTTAGCCTGATTCACATTTTCACAAGTGGATAGAATCCATGGAATGAGTTCATATTGAGCAATATTCTCTTTATCAGGTTTATATTCATTATAATGAGCATTTCCTACAAAGTTTAATCCAGCTATGGCCAATCCTTTTTCATTGATCGCATCATAATATAGAGGATAACCATCACATACATAGGCCATACCAATCAATGCATGATGAGATTGAATTGTTTCTCCATTTGAGAATGTAAAAGGATAATTACGACATGCAATCACAATTTCATCACCATAAGAAAATTCATAATCCAGGTTACGTCCAAAATAGAAATCTTTCGTTTTATAGGTAGCTGCTGTACACATAAACTATACCTCCTTTCACCTTTATTATACTAAAAAAACACTCGAAAGAGTGTTATTTTTCTGGTTTTAAACGATTTAAAGTTCCATTTTTCTGAAATCTAGGGAATATAGCTAAGTAGATAACTGAAGCAATCACAACCGCTAAAATCGCATTAACACCTGTTGTGATAAACTTAGCCGCAACCAGATAATCAGCTGCTTTAGTGGAATCTCCTAATAAAATTAAATAATATAAATAAGATACTAAAGGCTCACCAATAATATTAAATCCCATACCAGCTGCACAAGAAGCAACGACCGATCCAACTAATTTTTTCCCTTTTTGAAGTTGAATCTTTAAGATTTTATGAGCGACCAATCCAGTAATCAATCCTATCATAAATTTCAAAAATAATGTTTTAGGGGCAACCATGATATAAACAGGATCCAGAATATCTCCAATACCCATTCCAATGGCTCCAGCAATTCCACCTGGAATCCCACCTAATAATAAGGCCGCCAATACACAGAATGTATTTCCTAAATGGAAAGAAGTATATCCTACTGGAGTAGGGATTTTAATCTGTAAGAAAGTAAATGCGACGTAGCATAAAGCTGCCATCAAGGCTGTAACAGTAATTCTCAATGTTTTTTGATTTGACATAATTCAAACATCCTCCTCTTTATGGTTTGAAGTATACTCGTTTCTTGAGTATATAAAAATAACCAGATTTATATATTTTTTTATGTTCAGATTTATAATGTAAATATTTATTAATATTATTCTTTGTTATAGATAGAAATGTGATATAATTTTGTAATAAAAGAAAGGAGCGCAAAATGAATAAAAACATAAAAAGAATAGGCGCTTTGGCAATCAGCTTTATATTACTGATGCCTATATTAACTATTTCTACAAATGCCAATGAAAGTATTGAAATGAAAGGAGAGAAAAGTTTTACAACTGAAAAAGAAGCCATTGATTATATTGAAACATTAAAAAAATATAATATTGAATTAAATCAAAATAAAGAAGATAAGCTTCGCTATGTATTAAATGTAACAGGTCCATCAAAAGTCACAAAAGAAAATGAATGGGTTTTGGATTCAACAGAAGAATTCACAGAACAAGAGTTTAATACACTGGACGATGCAAATCAGGCAAAAGACAGTTATATCAGTACAGAAGAAAAGGTTTATGATCTGTATATTGAAAAACAGAATTCGAAAGAAATGGGTACACAACCTACCACACTGCATGAAACCAAAGAAGAGGCATCAGCAGAAGTTGATTTAATAAAAAAATATTTAATTCAACAAGGATACGATCCATCTACATTTGTGGTTTCTGATTGCATGGAACAGACAGTCGAAAGTATAGAAAGTACAACAGAGGAATTCGTATATACTGGTAAGGTTGAAAGCAACGGATCAAAGGAAGAGGCTTTTAACGTAGAAGTTGTTGCCCAAGGGAAATTACCTGTACTTGTCATCAAACAGTCTACTTATGCGATTTTATGGACACCAAATTCAATTAATTCGACTTTATTTGAAAAATTAAAAACTTTATTTATAAATAACGATCCATCCTTATCAAATTCAGTAAAAGAATGGTATCAAATATCTGGATATGGAAATCATGACTTAAGAGATGATGAAAAACAATTTGGTATATATACATTTGTACAAACAGCGAATGGAGTCCAGTTTATTTGTCCGGCTGATAAAATTTCTCATTTAAGTTATGGAACTTATAAAACTATAGAAACAACATCTAAAACATTATATTTTTACGAAATTCAATATGCACTTCCAACTTATGTATTAAAGGGAAATGTGAAAACCTATCGTAAAGATACATTGACTTCTTATATTGTTAAATGGGAATATACAAGTAAGAAGAGTACAGATGTTCAAACAGGTATTGTTTCAAATGTGAAATTTGATGTAATGTTGTCTATTGTTTCTTTATTAGGAATGACTTATATCTTAAAGAAAAAGAAAAAATAATCTTAGGTAAATCGATTTAAAGAGGATTTCAATTTTTTGATGAAGCCCAATCCAATTGGATTGGGTTTTTATAGTTATTTTGTAAAGAATTATCATTTAAAAAATCCCATTGCCGTAAACAATGGGATTTTTTTAAATTATTTAGTTAATAAGATTCGATCGTTATCGAATTCATTTCCGGATTTTTCTTTGAATTGTTCAATCAGATCGGAAACCGTCGTGTTTTCTCTTTGACTTCCTTCTATATCCAGAATGATCTTTCCGTTGTCCATCATAATGGTACGATTTCCTAAAGAAAGAGCATCGTGCATATTGTGAGTGATCATTAATGTTGTGATATGATTCTTTTCAACAATTTCTTTGGTTAAGGATAATACTTTTTTTGCGGTTTGAGGATCTAAAGCCGCTGTATGTTCATCCAGTAATAGAAGTTTAGGAGGGTTATAAGTGGCCATTAATAAAGTTAAAGCCTGTCTTTGTCCACCTGATAATAAACCAACGGGCTGATTTAGGCGATCTTCTAAACCTAAATCCAATTGTTTTAACTGTTCTTTAAAGATCAATTTATCTTTTTTTGAAATGTGAGATAACCATCCACCTTTACCCGCTGCCAATGCCAGATTTTCCAGTATAGTCATTCCTGGAGCGCTTCCTTTGTTGGGATCCTGATAAAGATGACCAATGTATTTTGCTCTTTTATATTGTGGCATAAAGGTGATGTCCATATCCTCTAATTGGATAGAACCGGTATCACTCATAAAATCTCCACATATCGCATTAAACAATGTGGATTTACCAGCACCATTTGAACCAATAATGGTCGCAAAATCTCCAGATTTTAAAGTAAGAGATACATGATTTAAAGCGTTTTTTTCATTTACGGTTCCTGGATTAAATGTTTTTGAAATATCTTTTAAAATCAACATATTTACATCCCTCTTTTATATTGAATCTTGCGCTGGATATGTGGCCATTGACTTTTTAAATAGGGAATGGCAATGGCAAGTATAACGATAATCGAAGATACCAGTTTTAACATAAAGGCTGGCATATTGAATCGTAAGGCTATGGTATAAACCAGTCGGAAAATGATCGCTCCACATACACAGGCAAAAGATCGTTTAAAGATGGAACCATGGTTGCATAAAGTTCTTCCAATTAAAAGGGAAGCCAAAGCGATGGTAACCATTCCCTGTCCGATATTGATATCCACAAATTTTTGGGATTGAGCCAGTAAACATCCGGATAATCCAGTAAACATATTGGCAATACACAATCCTACGATTGTAGTAAAGACTGGATTGATAGAACTGGATTTTACCATGGATGGATTGTTTCCGGTGGCACGAATGGCAAGTCCTAATTTAGTCGATAAGAAAAATATTAAAAAAAGAACAACCAGAATAACACTAATCAAAGCAATCAATAAAATCATATAAGAGGAAAGAGAAGGAAACTGACTTTTAAATAAAGTAAAAATTGTATCGGTACGATTCATATTTAAAAGGGAAGATCCATGCATGATTCCAATATTGATTGAATATAAACCAGTATTGACAATAATTCCCGCTAACAGGCTATCGATTCCGGCTTTTGTTTGTAGCAGTGCGGTTGTAAAACCAGAAAGCATTCCAGCAAGCATACTTGCTGGAATAGCTAAAAAGGGATGACCACTGATGGCAACACTGGCACCTACAACGGCACCTAATGTAAAACATCCATCTGTGGATAGATCACATACATTTAACATACTGTAGCTTAAAAACAAAGCCAGTACAGTCAGGGAACAAATCAGACCCAATTCGAATGCGGTTTGTCCCAAAGAAAGGATCATAGACATAGATTAACCCTCTAAATCTTCAAAACTTTCAGCTGTTGTGATTTCTTTTACTTCTGTACATAGTCCAGAGAAAGCATCTTTGATCGCATCAAAGTCAAATCCAATAGCCTGGCATGTTTCCGTATTAATAGTAGCTGTACCATTGTCAAATGTACGTACCGGTAAAGAAGCAGGATCTTTCTGTTCTAATAAGACTTCCGCAATCATATCAGCTGTTTCTCTTCCTAAATTGGCATAATCAACACCATATCCTAAGAAAGCTCCATTTAAAGCAAAGGAATCGGCTCCTGTATAATGTGGAATCTTGGCATCAATCAAAGTTTCATAAATGGAAAGTTCAGCTGTCATGATCGTATTATCGGTTGGAGTAAAGATGGCATCTACACCTTCCTGGATCAAAGCATCCACTGCTAATTTTACTTCATCTGTTGTTGTTCCTGTTTTTTCAACATATTCAATGTTATTGTTCGTTAAATATTCTTTGGCACTTTGAATGGCACTGGTTGAAGAATCTTGACCTGCATCATATAATAAACCAATTTTATCTGCATCTGGGTCAGCTGCAAATATTAAATTGAAAATACTTGTTGTATCTAAATAATCACTTGTACCTGTCAGATTGGCACCTGGTTTTTCTAAACTGTCAACGATCTTTGAACCCACTGGATTGGATACAGCTGAGAAAACAACGGGTAAGTCAGAACCTTCTGTTGCAGACTGCATAGCCATGGCAACAGGTGTGGCAATGGCAACCATTAAATCAACATCATCGGCCATAAAATCGGTAATAATCTGGTTTAATACCGTTGAATCCGCATTGCAGTTTTCCACTTCAAATTCAAAATCGACATCTTTTTCTTTTTCAATTTCTTCTAAACGAGATTCAATGTTGGAAACAATCTGATTTAAACTGGCGTCGTCAACATAATTACAGATTCCAATTTTGTAAGTGTTCTCATTGCTTGATTCATTTGAGCAAGCCATTAAGCTTACGCTCATAGATGTGGCTAATAAAGCCTTAGATAGTTTTTTCATTTTTTGTTCTCCTCTTTCTATTTTTCATCAGGAAACAAAAAACGTCCCTGATGATCCATCATCAAGGACGAGTACTTTACCCGCGGTGCCACCTTGTTTTACAGTTACCCTGTACACTTTTAGAATACTATCATATTCTTTACAACTCACGTATGTATCACGTCATGGAATACTCTACTTTCCTCCATGCCCTCCGCGGTCCATTTACAGAATTGCCATCATTCAGATTCCACCATCCTGAACTCTCTTTACATACATCTTTCTGTTTTATCTCCACATCATCGGTTTACTAAAATATACACGAAATGAAATATGTTTTCAAGACTAAATTTAAATTTACATAAATTTTCAAAAAGTCTTAACAATTGTTTCATTTATGCTATAATGCTTGAGATCAAAGGCGTTCTATTTATAGAATGCCTTTTTTTATTTCAGGAAGGAAATGTATATGGATAGTTTGATTAATAAACAAAAGAAAATTAATGAATTATTAAAACGATATGGTGTTAAATTTGGTATTTATAAAAATAATACCTTTCATGAACAGCTGTTTCCTTTTGACTGTATTCCCAGAATTATCACAAAAGAGGAATTTGATGATTTAAATGACGGACTGATCCAAAGAGTAAAAGCTTTGAACTTATTTTTATATGATATTTATCATGATAAAAATATTATCAAGGACAATGTCATTCCCAGTGAATTTATTTATTCTGGATCGGGTTATTTATTACCCTGACAGGGCATAACGCCTTCTAAGAATAATTATTCTCATATATCCGGAATCGATCTTGTTCAAAGTAAAGATGGACAATGGTATGTTTTAGAAGACAATTTAAGAGTCCCTTCAGGTGCCAGCTATCCAATGATTGCACGTGAACTCTGTCGAAGAGCCAGTCCTAAAACATTTAGAGAGAATGATATTGAAGACAATCGAGATTATGCCAGATTGTTAAAAGAGGTTATGGATTATGTCAATACTGGAGGAATTAATGCGATTTTTACCCCAGGAAGAATGAATGCAGCTTATTTTGAACATTCCTATCTTGCAGAACAAACCAATTCTAAACTGGTCAGCCATCAGGATGTCATTGTAAAAGATGATTATTTATATTTTAAAAATTATGATGGAACGTTAGAAAAAATTGGTTCTTTATATCGCAGGATCAGTGACGATTATTTAGATCCTTTAACTTTTAAAGAAGAATCATTAATTGGCATACCACAAATCATGGATATTTATCGTAAAGGACATGTGGCATTGATCAATGCGCCTGGAAATGGGGTAGCCGATGATAAAGGAATTTATTATTTTGTTCCTAAGATGATTGAATATTACCTGCATGAAACACCTATTTTGAAAAATGCACCCACTTATCTTCCATATTATGATTCCGATCGTAAATATGTTTTAGAACATTTTGATCAGCTGGTCATAAAAGATGTTGCAGAAGCAGGTGGATACGGGGTTTTCTTTGGAAATTCATTATCAAAAGAAGAAAAAGATGAATTTATTGAAAAAATGATAAGAGAACCACGTCGTTTTATAGCACAGGAAGTCATTGATTTTAAAGATTTAGAAATCATTGATCAGAATCAGAAAGTTTATCGTAAAGCGGATCTTCGTGTATTCGTTTTAAGTGGAAAAGAAACAAAAGTATGGAAGAGTGGCTTAACACGTTTTTCCAGAAATCCAGATAGTTTTATTGTGAATTCATCACAGGGAGGAGGATTTAAAGACACATGGGTATTATCTCGTTAGAACGAATTGATAATTTAATTTGGTTAGGTCGTTACAGTGAAAGAATTTATTTAACCATTAAAGAGTTTTTTTCTGTTATGATAAAATGTTTGACGATCCAAATTTATATAAAGAATACTGTTACATATTTCAGATTCTAATGATTTATGAAAATCCAAAAGATTTTATTGATCGATATGTATGCGATCCTACAATTTCCGATAGCTTATTATCCAATTTATTTCGAGCTTATGATAACTGTATTGTTTTAAGAAATGAAATTGGAACAGAATCTATGACATATCAGGAAATGGCACTGTATCAGCTGCAGAAAATAAAAAATTCCGATTCTTTATTATTGGATTTACAGCTGATCATGGATCATCAAGTCTGTATTCGATGCACTGAGGGATTATTGTGAAACAATTTTATTAAAACAGCTTGAAATTGAAAATTACATAAATGAATGTTATAAAATCATAATCGTTCCTTGTGCCAATCCATATTCAATGAATCAGGAATGCCGATTCTGGCCATCGGATGGAACTGACATCAATCGTATGTTTCCGGGATATGATGCAGGAGAAACCACACAAAGGATTGCAGATGGATTGTTTAATAAAATCAATCAATGTACATTTGGAATCCAATTGACAAGTTTTTATATTCCAGGTCAGTTTTCAACTCATATTCGTATGATGAAAACGGGTCTGGAAGATATTGAAGAAGCTAAACATTTTGGTCTATCATCTATTGTTGTAAGAGATCCTAGACCTTATGATACAACAACATTAAACTACAACTGGCAAATATGGAATTGTAAAGCGTATTCTCTTTACACAAGAGCTTGTGAACAGATTGATGAAAAAACAGCACAGGAAGCCAAAAATGCAGTTCTTCGATTTATGTTTGAAAAACATATGATTTCGTATCCTTTTTCAGGAGGATATAAAAGTGAAATCATAGAAGAAAAAGATATGATTTCTATTAAATCAAAGAAAGCAGGTATTTTAAAATTAAATGTAGATGTAGATGAATATGTACAAAAAGATCAGACACTTGCCAGAATTTATGATCCTTATACGCATACAATGATTGAAACCATTCAATCAACCTGTAAAGGAAAAATCTTTTTTGTTCATGCCAAAAGCCTGGTTTATTCGCATACAGCGGTTGTAAAAATTAAGAAAGAGATATAAACCATGATTATGAGTACATCAAACTCCTATTTTTATAAATATGGAGAAACATATGAAGATTATACAGGAAATAAGAAAAGTTATCCCAATAACTATATGATGGAAATAAAAGATAAACATATTTCTTATTTTATGAAAACGACAGAAGATGTTTATATAAAACCAATGTTTGGAACTCTTGTTCTTGTCATAACGGATTCATTAAAAGATAAATATGATTCTTTTGTGTTTCAAAAAATTATAAAAATAAAAAAAGGGATGTTTTTAATTTTATTTCCTTAACGGATCTATCAAAAATTGAATTAAATTTTGATAAAAAATGTATAATCGAAAATATATTTTAGATTCTGTTTTCCAATTGCCTAAAATAAACCGGCATTTACGATCAATGAATTGATAACCGATTATATAAATGCTTTTATAAATCAGAAAATTACATTTTATGAAGACATTCATTACTATCGTATTCTCTATTTATTTTCAGGAACCATTCAGATTTTTGGAAAGATACAAATCAGTTTACATGCACAACAACTTATTCTTCTCCCTCCCTGTTTTTCACAAAAAGAAGAAATAAGTGGTCATTGTACTTTTTTAACAATTTTACTGGATTTAGATACATTGGATAAAGATATAATTTTAAAACCTGTTTATGTAGAACAAAAGGAAATACAGAATTTTATTCAGAATAGTTTAGAACAGAATGATCAAATAAAAATACAAATCGTGAATCAATTGTTGAATAAATTACATGAATTCCGTTAAAGTATATAAAAAAGGAGATTTATTTTATATGGGATATCATGAAGTGGATTTAAAAGAACAGGCGTATGTTGAAGAATCAGCTGGAAATTATTAGAAAAGTTGTTTATTAAGGGAAAAGGCTCTAATTCAGACGGTTGAAGAAAAAAAAGGAAAAGTGGTTTGGAACTAGTCTTGTGATTGCCAGTCATATCCATGATTTAATGAAAGAACAATTCAATCTAAGATATAGAGATTATTTGAGTGAATATGAAAGTCGATGTGAACCAGTTGCTCACTGGAAAGATGTATTGTTGATGGAAGAAAAAATGGATCTTTTGAAAGTCAGTAATGTCAATATTGGATTTAGAGTGGTTCTGGTTTTATTGTTGATATTTACGTTCTTTTTAGGATATCCGTTTAGTGATTTAGAAATTAAAATACTGGTTGGAGCTGGAATTCTTTTGTTGCTTGGTGTTGCTATATTAATTGGAGTGTTATCAAATGTAATTACTGGATTTGCAGGTTTTCTGATTGGTGGATATATATTTGATTTTATATGTGAATTTGTAGCCAATCTTTTACATTTGCCGGATGCCGATATTGTGATGTTGTATATTTATCGAGGGATTGCAATCGTTCTAATCGTTTATTTACTTTATTCTATTGTAAATCGTATAAAAGATAATAAAGAAGCCAATCGATTTCTTATACAAGTTGTAAGAGAACGAACATTTTTAAAAGATCATGCACAAAAATGTTATAATGCACTGAATCTCATTCAAAACATAGTTGATGAGGATGATATAAGAGAAATTGGAGATATGAAAGATATTTAAAGAAAAAAAGTCTTTTTCTTAGCATTGAAAAAGACTTTTTTATATAATGGAATTAGAAAAAAACATTGACATTAATTAGAATTAGAATTATTCTAATCATAGAAAGGAAATATATGACAAAGTATGGACAAATGATACTTGATATTATAAATCAATCACTTGATCATTTAACTGCCGAACAAATATTTTTTATGTGTAAAGAAAAAAATGAAAAAATTGTTTTAGCAACCGTCTATAACAATTTGTCAAATTTATGTAATCAAGGTCTTATACGGAAAGTAAGTATAGAAGGAAGTCCAGATCGATACGATCGTATTCAAAGACACGATCATATAATCTGTAAAGAATGTGGTAAGATTTCGGATATTACCTTACAGGATTTAACGGAATCTTTACAGAAACAATTGGAATTTCAGATTGATTCTTATGATTTGAAAATCAATTATATTTGTCCAGAATGTCAGAATGAAAAGAAATGAAACATGAATCTTTAGATGTTCGTGTACCCATTGAATTGGATAACCCCAGTATTATTCGAAATGAATCGCTTTGTATACATTGTGGAAGATGTAAAGAGGTATGTACAGAAAAAATAGGTGTACATGGAACCTATTCATTTCAAGAAACAAAGGATACAGCTATATGTATTCATTGTGGACAATGTGCCAATGTCTGTCCAGTCGATAGTATCACGGAACGTTACGATTATCCGAAGGTATTAGATGCGATCAAAAATAAAAATCAGATTGTGATTGTTTCGACTTCTCCTTCTGTAAGAGTGTCTTTAGCGGAAGCTTTTGGCTATCCATCTGGAACCTTTGTAGAAGGAAAAATGGTTGCTTTATTAAAGGCATTGGGTGTAGATTATGTATTGGATACAAATTTTGCAGCGGATTTGACCATTGTCGAAGAAGCTAGTGAATTAATCGAAAGAATCACAAAAAATAGAGGCCCATTGCCACAGTTCACAAGTTGTTGTCCTGCCTGGGTAAAATTTGTTGAAATGTATTATCCTGAATTACTGGATCATATATCCACTGCAAAAAGTCCTATTGGAATGCAGGGACCGACTATAAAAACGTATTTCGCAAAGAAACGAAATTTAGATCCGGAAAAGATTGTAAATGTCGCATTGACTCCATGTACCGCAAAAAAATATGAAATACAAAGAGAAGAAATGCATGGAGCGGCTGATTATTATCACAATCCAGATATCAAAGATATGGATTATGTCATTACCACTCGTGAATTGGCTTTAATGGCCAGACAGGAAGGTATTGATTTTGATTCTTTGATCGATCAGCCATTTGATTCTTTAATGTCAATGGCCTCTGGAGCAGGAGTGATATTTGGTAACAGTGGTGGAGTGATGGAAGCGGCTTTACGAACGGCTTATGAATGGATTACCAATGAAAAAGTACCCGATCATCTATTGAATTTAACACCGGTAAGAGGATTGGATGGAATCAAGGAAGCTTCCTTATCAATCGGAAATCTTAAATTGAATGTAGCGGTTGTCTATGGAACGGCCAATGCGAGAAAAATGATCGAACGCATTCAAAGAAAAGAGAAAGAATATCACTTTATTGAAGTGATGACTTGTCCTGGAGGATGCATTGGTGGAGGGGGACAGCCAAAAGATATATTAAAAGATCAAAACGATATTCTTAAAGCTCGTACATCCGGTTTATATAAAAGAGATCAGAATTTAACATTAAGAAAAAGTCATGAAAATGAAGAACTATTAAAATTATATAAAGAGTTCTATAAAGAACCATTAAGTGAATTGGCTGAAAAAATGTTACATACATTTTATACAGATAAAAGTCATATTTTAAAAGGAGGAAAGAAAATGGCTAAATGGAAATGTAAAGTATGTGGATATGTTTATGAAGGAGAAACGTTACCAGAAGATTTTAAATGTCCACTATGTAAACAACCTGCAACTGCGTTTGAAAAAGTAGAAGAAGTAAAATCAAACCCTTATGCAGGAACACAAACTGAAAAAAATCTTATGGCAGCATTTGCTGGAGAATCGGAAGCAAGAAACAAATATACGTATTTTGCTTCTAAAGCAAAAAAAGAAGGATTCGAACAGATTTCTGCTTTATTCTTAAAAACAGCGGACAACGAAAAAGAACACGCAAAGTTGTGGTTTAAAGAATTAAATGGAATTGGAAATACGGCAGAAAACCTATTAAGTGCAGCAGAAGGTGAAAATTACGAATGGACAGATATGTATGATGGATTTGCCAAGACAGCTGAAGAAGAAGGATTTACAGAACTGGCAAAGAAATTTAGAATGGTAGGTGCTGTTGAAAAACATCATGAAGAAAGATATCGTGCCTTATTAAAGAATGTTGAATTGGCAGAAGTCTTTGCGAAAAGTGAAGTCAAAGTATGGGAATGCAGAAACTGTGGACATATCGTAGTAGGAACAAAAGCTCCTGAAGTTTGTCCAGTCTGTGATCATCCACAAGCTTATTTTGAAATCAATTGTAAAAATTATTAATATGAAATGCCTGAATATCAGGCATTTTTTTTATGATTAAATAATAGATTTGTAAACAAAACATCTCTTTAATAGGATTTAAAGATTTATTGTATAGGTGACTGTATTCCCGTTTTTTTTCCTTCAATAAAGATAAAGTTATTATTGTTACCCCAATAACAATTCAGCCTAATTCACTTTAAGCATATAAATCCTGTTGTAATTTGAAAGCAGTTGAAACGAAAAAAGTATACAAAAAAATGATCCAGTCTTTAAGTGATGAATTGGATAATACCAGTAAAAGCATTCTAAAATTAAGCTGGAATTAAATGTTTATTAGAAAAGTATTTGATGATGAATAAAAGAAAACAAGAAAGTAAATATTTTATTGTTTCGATAAAATGTATTGGAAAGGATAGAAAAGTACTGGCGTAATAATTAGTTATAATAAAAAAACATGTATTTAAACTTTTATAACAAGTTATATGAAAAATATCTTGAAACATGAAACTATATTTCATAAAATATAAATGTATATTCAATTAATTAAATTGGAAACATTATTTCGAAATGGAGAAGACAAAATAACAGACTTATGTATCAGGTCTACACCACTCAAATACAGAGAATACGGTCAGAAGTTCTTTAAGGGTGTCGATGAACGATATACGGAATAAGCTAAGAGTTTAGAAGAGAAGCTGGGGATCCCCCACGAAAAAATCACACCGTTGATTTTCATTCTGATAAGAGCCTACGTACATTATGCACTCTTTGAAGATGAGTTCTATATGAAATCTCAGATAGAAATGCTGAAAGAAACCCTGGAACTTTTTATTACGAAATATAATCCAAGTATAAATTCTTAGGAGGAAAGCTAAAATGAAAAAGTCATCCATAATTATCAGTCTTACACTCGTATTAACAATGATAACCTCTTGTTTTACAGGTTGGCCAATTTGTTCTGTATCTGCAGCTGAAAACGAAACAAAGGTTTATTTTGAGGTTCCTACTTTGGAGAGTTGGGGGACGACAAAAAGTGTTTACTGCCATATTTATAATGTTTACGGAGGTACAAAACTTAAGAATACCTCTTTTCAGTCCAAAGAAGAACTTTGTAAAAAAGACGTGGAAACAGGTCTTTACTACTTCGATACGGCGAAGCTCGGTACGATCGAAGAGGGTGCAGACTATGCCCTTGTTTTCTCGACGTTAGATACAGTAAAGGGTTTACACCTGACATGCAGCATCACATTTGGCAAGGATTGTCTTGGAGATATTGTGTATGTAACAGGAGAAATGATTGAGAATGCCGAGGATTCTTCAAAGTCTGACTTCGAGGGAGCCTGGAAAAATAACTCAGACAAATTCGGTGCAATGGCTGTGATCAATTCAACAGGAAAAATTGTTGGTAAATATTTCCCTATATTTCAGCCAAGAGAGCAGATTGTTGCTCAGTTCCTCGCTTCATGGGCAGTACTGAATGCCAACGTAATTACCCGTGAAAAGGTTGAAGACATCTGTGCTGAACTCAAAGTAAATCCGGCGGATGTTCTTGAGCAGTACAAGACTGACTATGCCGAACAGCTTGCTGACCCGGAAAACAATCCGTTGATTGCACCTGTAGAAACAGTTGCTAAATTACTTGATGTGGATACGTATCCAATAACCTCCACTTTTGTTGTGGCCGGAGTTAGTGAACTCTGCGGAAAATTTTGGAAAGGAGATCCCGAAATCGCACCGGAGAACATTATGGTAGCGCAAGCAGACGGCACATACAAAAAGGTATATACCAATGTTGCAGTTATGAATAACTATCAGTTCAAGATTGTTAATAATTTCGCTGATGGCAGCCAAAACTGGATCGGTATTGGTATTGACAACAATGACAACTTTACTTTCAGTGTGGTTTCCGTTTGTGATGTAACAATCACATTTGACCCCGAAACATCAAAAATCACCGTCACAGGTGACGGTGTTGAGATTCCCACAGAGCTTAATGTTGAATCAATGCGTACCGTTGGAAATGGCGACGGAAACTGGCTTAATGGCGTAGCATGGGATCCCGCTGCTGATGAGAACCTTATGACGGAGGTTTCACCCAAGGTATATGAAATTACATATACTGACCTTGATGCATTTGAAAACTATCAGGTTAAGTTCGCTGCAAACGGCTCATGGGCGGCAAACTGGGGTGGCATTTATGGCGGTTCGGGTATTGAATCGGAGGCAACGTTCAACTCCTATGACAACATAACAATTGAGGTACCATACGAGCTTGCCGATGTAACACTTAGACTTGACCTGAGCAACTATGATCATACGACAAAGACCGGTGCAACCTTTACGGTGACGGTTGTTGAGCACCATGACCACGTCTTCACGGACACTTGGGAGAAGGACGATACCTACCACTGGCACAAGTGTCAACATGAAAACTGCACCGAGATTAAGGATCAAGCCAAGCATTCCGGCGGAACAGCTACCTGCACAAGCAAGGCTGTCTGTGAGTATTGTGACGAAGAATATGGAGAATTGGATTTAGATAATCATAGTCTGAAACATACTGCGGCAAAAGAAGCTACGGCTTCTGAGACAGGAAATATTGAATATTGGCTGTGTATAGATTGTGAAAAATATTTCTTGGATGAAGAAGGTACAAAAGAAATTCAATTTGAAGATACAATTATTTCTAAAAAAGCGCCTGAAGTCATTAAAGGAAAAGGACAGAGTGTAAATCAGGGAGAAAAGAAAGAATTGTCTTTTACTTCCAATGCTTCTTATGATGATTTTAAATATGTAAAATTAGATGGAAATGAATTGGATCCTAAGAATTATACAGTAAAAGAAGGAAGTACGATTGTTACACTGAATAAAGATTTTGTTTCTACATTGAAGGCTGGAAAACATACAATTGTTATTGTTTCAGAAACTGGAGAAGCTTCCACTGAATTTACAGTGAATAAGAAAACATCTGTAATTAAACCTTCATCGGATAAGAATACAACCAATACGGGATTGATTTCTAATATTGGTTTATGGATTTCATTAATGTTTACAAGTTTAGATGCAATGATTATTGGTTTTGTCTTAAATAAAAAGAGAAGATCATAATGAATCAATTGATTAGGCTCCTGTTGGATTAGATCTGACAGGAGCTTTTATTACAGGCTATTTTTGTTTCATTCAGATTATTAAATTCAATTGTATTTAGACTAGAGATTTAGAAAATATTGTATTCATTATTGACTTTTTATTTTGACTAACATTTGATGAGTTCTACATACCATTCCAGTAAAAAAAGTACTTTTTAGAAGTTATAGTAGGTGTTAAAACAACTTTAAATAAGGGCAATTGCAGGTGTTATTTGTTTTTTATGTGTTCTAATTTACTATATCATGTTTGTAGAGAATTTGGATTTGACTATGAAACTACACGTTCAATAAAAAAAGATTCAATCGAAATCAAAAAATCAATTAATAAATCGAGAGGTATTTCAAGATCATTCGTTTTGATTGATAAAGGCACAATGAGATGACTTTATTTTAGAATGTTAGGAATTAAAGCGAATATTGTAGTAAAGACAATTCGTATAGAGGAAAATGGTAAAGAAAGTATGTTTTTTGCTTCGTTTAAATTTAAGAATTGGTAAAAGAAAAATGAGATGATTCTACAGTATTCAATTATTTTGATACAACACAGTTCTTATTTGATGTTTTCAAGAATAACGGAGAAAATGATACGTTGCTAGGATCTCAATTGTGTCGTATGCCATTTAGGGATCTTAATGAAATCGTTTTTAGGGAATGGAAAAATTATCGAAATATTGTAAAAAAAAAAAAATACGTTTTACAAAAACCGTTAATAACAAGATGTATTTTTTTAATTTTTCTTCTCAAATTCCTTCTCAGATTTAAAAATGAGCAACAAAAAAACCTTCAATCAGCCCTTGTTTTAGGCACTTTATGAAGGTTTATATTTATCATGGCAGGGGTGGTAGGAATCGAACCCACATCAACGGTTTTGGAGACCGCTATCTTAGCCTTTGGACGACACCCCTATGCGCTCAATTATCTTATCAAAATAAATGACGTTGTGCAAGTCTTTTTTTATTTAAAGGGATATTCAATGGTTTCAAATTGACAAACGAAAAGATTCTTCCTATAATTTCATTGTTATATAAGGAGGACGACTATGTCTAGCCAGGTTGTTGTAGGTACCCAATGGGGCGATGAGGGTAAAGGAAAAATCGTCGATGTTTTAGCTGAAAAAGCCGATATGATCGTGCGTTTCCAGGGAGGAGATAATGCGGGTCATACTGTTATTGTGAATGGAAAGAAATATGTGTTACATTTATTGCCAAGTGGTGTATTACATAAAGATGCAGTTTGTGTAATTGGGCCAGGAGTGGTATGCAATCCATTTGTACTTTTAGAAGAAATGGATACACTTGAAAAAGGTGGATTAACTTGTGATCACATTGTAATTTCCGATCGTGCACAAATTTTAATGCCTTATCATCGTTATCAGGATAAATTAGAAGAAGAAAGTGCAAATCATAAAATTGGTACAACACAAAAAGGAATTGGTCCTTGTTATTCGGATAAATATGCTCGTAGAGGGATCCGTTACCATGAATTACTGGATTTTGAATCGTTTAAAGTTCGTTTAAAAGAAGTATTAGACTTTAAAAATAAATTGTTCACAAATGTATATGGTGCTAATCCATTGGATTATGATACTATTGTTAAAGATTTTGAAAAAATTTATGATCGCATCGTTCCTATGATCAAAGAAACAACTCATATGGTCAATGAAGCCTTGGATCAGAATAAGAATGTATTATTTGAAGGGGCTCAGGCAATGATGCTGGATATTAATTATGGTACGTATCCATATGTTACTTCCAGTTCACCAACTAGTGCTGGTGTAGCTACTGGAGCCGGTGTGGCTGTAAATCGTTTACAAACAATTATTGGTGTTGTAAAAGCTTACTCCACTCGTGTTGGAGAAGGTCCTTTTGTGACAGAACTTTTAGATTCCACTGGAGAAAATTTAAGAGCGGTTGGTGCTGAATATGGAGCCACTACTGGAAGACCAAGAAGATGTGGATGGCTGGATCTACTGGTTGTAAAACATGCATGTACAATGAATGGATTAACTGATATTGTATTGACAAAAATTGATGTATTAACAGGTATTGATACATTGAAAGTTTGTGTTGGATATGATGTAGATGGAACTATCTATGATTATGTTCCTTCCGATCAGGCTGTTGTAGCCAAAGCAAAACCGGTTTATAAAGAATTTGCTGGATGGACAGAAGACATTTCCAAAATGACTTCTTACGATCAGCTTCCACAAAATTGTAAAGATTATGTTTCTTTTATTGAACAGTTTACTGGGGTACGTGTCTCTATGATTTCAGTTGGACCAGATCGTGTTAATAATATTTACATTCATGAGATTGATTAATTTCAATCTCTTTTTTAAAAGGAGAATTTATGCGAAAAAAATATTTCTTTTTTGATATTGATGGAACACTGACAGATGATAACACTAAACAGATCATTCCATCCAGTCAGCTGGCTTTACAGAAATTAGAAGAAGCTGGACATTTTGTCTGTATAGCAACTGGACGTGCTCATTATAAAGCCAGACCTTTTATGGAAAAAGTGCATCTTCATAATATGGTTTGTTGCGGTGGAGGAGCTTTGGTCATTGATGATGAAGTGGTCATGAATATTCCTTTAGATTTAGAAAAAGCCAAAACAATTATAAGACAGGCAGAAGAATTAAATATAGGAATCCTGCTGATGCTGGATGATTCAAAAAAATGCTACAGCAAAAATGATCTGTTTGTACAGCAGGTTGGTCCCAGACAAGAACCTACAGAATATATTTACAATCCCTATATGGATTATGAATCTTTGAAACAGATCATGAAAATTTACTTATCGGTGTCTATAGAAGATGAACATAAATTAACCACAAAAGATCTTTTGGGTCATTTACGCTATGTCAAAGATTATTTAATGTTTCAGTACGATGCTAAAGAAAAGGGAATTGAAGCGATGATTGAACACGTTCATGGAAATCTGGAAGATGTGGTTGTTTTTGGTGATGGTAAAAACGATCTGGTTATGTTTGATCCTAGATGGACCAGTGTAGCTATGGGAAATGGATGTCAGGAACTGAAAGAAAAAGCAACGTATGTAGCGGATTTAAATGTAAACGATGGTATTTATAAAATTTGTGAACAGATGAACTGGTTTGAAAAAATAAAAAAGGCTTAAAAGCCTTTTTTAGTATGGTTCTTTTCTATCTGTTCGTTCTAGAAGATAGTCGACACTGGTTTTATAATAATCAGCCAGCTTGATAAGTTGTTCTAGAGGAATCGATCGATCATCATTTTCATACCTTGAATAAGTTCTCTGAGTTACATTAAGATACTTAGCGATGTCGGCCTGTGTCAAATCGTTATCTTCTCTTAGATCTCGAATTCTTTTCAATTTCATAATGGTCCCATCCCATCTATTACCTAAATAATATATTAAATAAAAATATTTTTTAAATATTAGTCCAAAATTGTCATAAAAAATATAATTTTTTTCCAGTAAAACGAGAATCAATTCTGTTATTTTTTACAATGTGATAAAATAGTTATAATTTATACAAACTATTATTAAAATTTGTGTTACAATAATGAATAGAATAAAACATAAGAAAAGAGGTTTACATATGGATTATAAAATTTTATTGGTATGTGCAGGAGGAATTTCTACAGGAAGACTGATTAAAAAATTAGAATCATACTGTCAGGAAAATGGAGATAATTTGAAAATTTCTGCTGCTGGAGCCAGTGCGGTAGAAAAAATTATTTCCGATTATGATGTTGTTCTGGTAGGACCTCAAATGTCCTATCGTGTAGATGAATTAAAAGCTTTAGGAAAACCAGTGGCAGCCATTGACAGTTTTGATTATGCGACTGCAAACTGTAAAAATATTATGGCGCTGGCAAATGAATTATTAAAATAATAGAAAGTTGTTTTGATTGAAATTTAAAAAAATTCATTTATTATTAAAAGGGAATTTTAAATAATTCTCTTTTTTATTCGACATGAAAGGATGAGATCATGCCAGACAATCAATACAATCAGGATAGTATAGTGATATTAGAAGGATTGGATGCCGTTCGAAAAAGACCAGGTATGTATATCGGTTCGACCGATACAAGAGGACTTCACCATTTGGTTTGGGAAATTCTGGATAATGCCATTGATGAAGCTTTAAATGGTTATGGGAATGAAATCCATATCACATTAAATAAAGATCAGTCGGTCAGTGTAGAAGACCATGGACGAGGAATGCCAGTAGGAAAACATAAATCCGGGGTCAGTGCTTTACAGGTTATTTTTACTGTTCTTCATGCAGGAGGTAAATTTACATCCCAGGGTGGATATCAGAGTGCAGGAGGTCTTCATGGAGTTGGGGCCAGTGTTGTCAATGCACTGTGCAGCTGGTGCAAGGTTATTGTTCACGATGGAAAAGATATGTGGTCTATGGAGTTTTCTGATGGAGGAAAGAAAATTGGAAAGCTTATCCATGAAGGAAGCAGTAAAAGAACGGGAAGTATTGTTACGTTTAAACCGGATCCAAAAATCTTTAAAAATACCACTTTTTCTTATACAAAAATATGTGAAAGAGCTCAGGAAAGTGCTTTTTTATTAAAAGGGTTAAAAATTATTGTGACCGATCTTAGAAAAGAAAAAAGAGAAGTCATTTATCAGTATGAAGATGGTTTAAAAGCCTTTGTAGAGGAAATTAACAGTGATCATGTTCCAATGCATGACCCAGTCAGTTTTTCATCAGAAACCAATGGGATCATGGTAAAGGGATGTTTTCAATATACCGATGATTATCAGGAAAATATATTTTCTTTTGCGAATATGGTTCGTACACGTGATGGGGGAACTCATGAAATGGGGGCCAAACAGGCGTTTACGAAAATATTCAATGAATATGCCAGAAAAAATGGTTTATTGAAAGAAAAAGAAAAAGGATTTGAAGGAAACGATGTTCGAGAAGGTTTGTGTCTGGTGATAAATCTGACCATACCGGAACAGTTTCTGCAGTTTGAAGGACAGACCAAAGAAAAATTAGGAACTCCAGAAGCTAAGACAGCTACTGATAATGTTGTCAGTGAATATTTAAGATATTTCCTGGAGGAAAATAAAGAAATTGCCAACACACTGGTACGAAAGATGATCAAGGCAGCCAATGCCCGTAATGCTGCACGTAAGGCAAGAGAAGAGGCACGTAAAGGAAAAGGAAAAAATAAAACGGAACGTGTCTTATCGGGTAAACTGGCAAGTGCACAAAGCAAGGATGCCCGTAAAAAAGAATTGTTTCTGGTCGAAGGGGATTCGGCTGGTGGTTCAGCCAAACAGGGAAGAGATTCCAAATACCAGGCAATCCTGCCTTTACGTGGAAAGGTATTAAATACGGAAAAAGCCAGTATGGATGCCATTGAAAAAAATGAAGAATTGAATACGATCATTCATGCTTTATCCGCTGGGGTAGGTTCAAATTTTGTAGCAGAAGATTCAAATTACTATAAAGTTATTATTATGACTGATGCCGATGATGATGGAGCTCACATTCAGAATTTATTGCTGACTTTCTTTTATCGACATATGCGTGGACTGATTGAACATGAAATGTTATACATTGCCTTGCCTCCTTTATATCGCATCGCAAAAGGAAAAAAGGAATATTATTTATACAGCGATGAAGAATTGGAAGAGAAAAAACAGGAATTTAAAAATGGATATACCATTACCCGCTATAAAGGATTGGGAGAGATGAATGCTTCTCAATTGTGGGAAACCACGATGAATCCAGAAACACGTACTTTATTATGTGTAACTCTGGAAAATGCGATGATGGCTGAAAAACGAGTCAGTGAACTGATGGGAGATAAAGCTGAATTGAGAAGAAACTGGATAGAGGATAATGTTATCTTTACCTTAGAAGACAATTATAAGGAGGTAGGTATCTAAAATGGCTAAAAAAGAACCAATAAAAGAACATATTTTAAAAAACTCCTTAGAAGAAATACTAGCGGATCGTTTCAGCCGCTATTCAAAATACATCATTCAGAATCGTGCTTTACCAGATGCTAGAGATGGATTAAAACCGGTACAAAGACGTATTCTGTATGCGATGTATGAAGACAACAATACATACAATCGTCCTTATCATAAATCGGCAAAAACGGTAGGAAATGTAATTGGAAATTATCATCCTCATGGCGATAGTTCTGTTTACGATGCGATGGTTCGTATGTCACAGGACTGGAAAATTGCCAATCCTTTAATTGATATGCAGGGAAACAATGGGTCCATTGATGACGATCCAGCTGCTGCCATGCGTTATACGGAAGCTCGTTTATCAAAAATCGCAAATTATCTATTAATGGATATTGAAAAAGATACCGTGGAATGGAGCCCAAATTTTTCTGATGAAAAACTGGAACCAACCGTTTTACCTGCCCGTTTTCCAAATTTACTGATCAATGGGATATCAGGAATTGCCGCAGGATATGCGACCAATATTCCCCCTCATAATTTAAATGAAGTCATTTCAGGCTGCATTTATCGTATCCAGAATCCGGATTGTACTTTACAGGAAATTATGAATTTTGTGAAAGGTCCTGATTTTCCAACGGGTGGAATCGTAATGGGGAAACAGGGAATCGTTCAGGCTTTTGAAACAGGAAAAGGAAAAGTCATTATTCGTTCCAAAGTAAAAATTGAAGAAACGAAAACCATTCAAAAAATTATCATCTATGAAATTCCTTATGAAGTCATCAAAAGCAATCTGGTGAAAAAAATAGATGAAATTCGTTTAAATAAAAAAATAGATGGTTTATTAGATGTAAGAGATGAAAGCGATCGAAATGGTCTTCGTATTGTACTGGATATCAAAAAAGAAGCTAACCAGGAAGCTATACTGAATTATTTATATAAGAATACCGATCTGCAGATTTCTTATAACTATAATATGATTGCCATTGACAATCATTCACCGGTTCAAATGGGTTTAATTCAGGCAATGGATTCTTTTATTGAACATCGTAAACAGGTAGTAACAAGAAGAAGTCAGTTTGAATTAAAACAGAAAATGGAAAGAGCTCATATTGTAGAAGGTCTGATCAAAGCAGTTTCTGTAATGGATGAAATTGTAAGAATTATTCGAAAATCAAAAGATAAAAATGATGCCAAAAACAATTTAATTCAAAGATTCCAATTCAGTCAGAATCAGGCAGAAGCCATTGTCATAATGCGTCTGTATCGTTTGACAAATACGGATGTATTTGAACTTCAAAAAGAGAATGAACAGTTAAATAAACAAATTAAAGAATTAAAACAGATTTTATCTTCTCAAGAAAAAATGGCTTCTGTCATTATTAAAGAATTAAAAGAAGTCAATCAGGATTTTATCACACCAAGATTAAGTGACATTGAAAATGATATTCAGGAAATTGTCATTGATCATAAAGCGATGATTGCCGATGAACAGGTAATGGTTCCCATTACTTATGATGGATATGTAAAGAAAGTATCTTTACGTTCTTATAAATCCAGTAGTGAAGCCATCACAAATCATAAAGACAGTGATCATCTGATTGCCTATGGACAGGCCAGTACGCTTCAGACCCTATTATTTTTTACCAATAAAGGGAATTATGGCTATTTAAATATTTATGAAATAGAAGAAGCAAAATGGAAAGATTTAGGATCTCATTTAAGTTCGTATATAAAAATGGAAAATCAGGAAAAGGTGATTTCCGCTTATTTAATATCGGATTTTGATTTAAATGTTCAGATCATTTGTGCAACAAAATATGGAATGATCAAACGAACTTCTTTAAAAGATTTATCCAGTACACGACACAATAAAACAATGGCCATTATGAAAGTTGGATCAATGGATGAAATGATCTGTGCAAAAGTATCTTCTCATCCAGAAGATTTCATCTGTATTATCAGTGAAATGGGATATGCTTTCCAGTATGAAGTTTCTCAAATTCCGCAGGTCAGTGGAAAAACAAAAGGGGTCAAATCCATGAATCTTCAAAAAGATGACTGCATTGCCGATATTGCCATTGGAAATTTTACAGATGGACAGTTTTTAATTGTGACTTCACAGGCACAAATGAAACGCATGAAAACAAAAGATATAGTTTCTTTAAAACGTCCAGCAAAAGGAAATCGTATCTGTAAACTGGTTAAATCCAATCCAAGTTTGATTTCAAAAATTTTCTATTGTGAACCAAAATATACATTTACAATCTATTCACAAGATTTGTATACTTTTGAAGCCAAAGAGATTCCAATTATGAATGAACAGGCTACTTTTTCAAACCCGTTTGGTAAATTAAATTCTTTTGAATGGATTGAGAATTTAGAAGAAATAAAAAAGGGAGAATGGATTGAAAATGAACAACATAAAGAGATTCAAATCTCATTATTTGACATGGAATCATAGAATGTAGTTGTAAAATTGTATAAAAAATAGTAGAATAGCAAATAGATAGTGAGGTTGATTATATGGATATTTTATCATCAATAATGTACACATTGGTGGGTGCAATTATTGGAGGACTTCTAGGATTTTATTTCACAAAGAAAAAATTTGAAAAACAATTGAAAGAAAATCCACCTATTAACGAAAAGATGATTCGTGCTATGTTTTTACAGATGGGAAGAAAACCTTCTGAAGCACAGATTCGTCAAATCATGAAAAGTGTTAATCAGAATCGATAATGTCAAAAGAGTTTCCAATGGAACTCTTTTTTGTTTTTAGGTATACTTAAAGTATGAAGAAGATACGAAATGTGATCCTTTTGATTACAATTGTGATTGCTTTAACAATAAGTGGTTATATGTATAAATGTTATCAAATGTATGAAACCTATCAGAATCAGACTTCTATTGTAACGTTAATGGAGGAAACGATGCATAAAGAAAACTTTGTTCCTTTCGATGCTTTACCTGATTCTTTAGTAAAAGCAACCATTGCCATTGAAGATCGACGCTATTATATTCATGGAGGAGTGGATTTTATCGGTGTTTTAAGAGCCATTGTTTCACAGGTAGACGATGATTTTTTGAAAAGTGGAGGATCTACAATTACCCAGCAGACCGCAAAGAATTTATATCATATGTATGAATCCAGTCTGTTGACCAAAGGATGTCAGATGTGGATGGCCTGGGAACTGGAAAAAAATTATACAAAAGAGGAGATTTTTGCGGTATATGTGAATATAATTAATTATGGAGACAACAATCAGGGTATTTATGAAGCTGCAACCAATTATTTTAATGTACTTCCTTATCAGCTAAGTATGGAACAAAGTACAATTTTAGCAGGCATTCCCAATTTGCCAGGGTATTATCAGTTATCCGATCATTACCAGAATGCCAAACAAAGACAGTATAATGTTCTGGTCTGTATGGAAGATTGTGGATATATCACTAAAGATGAAATAGAAACCATATGGAATGGTTCTATATATTAAAGGAGGAAAAGACTATGTCAGAAAATAATGAAGAATTTAAAATTCCTGATATTCCTGTAAATGAAGAGGAAGAAGATATCATGGAAACAGAAGAACAGGAGGATATTTTTGATACTTCTAAGGATCGCATTGAACAGATCTATCAGGAAGCAAAAGAAAAAATAAAGGATTATACCGATCCAGATACGATTCAGGATATTTTGAATAAGGCAAAAGAACAATCCATTCAGGTTTTATCCAATGTTAAAGAAGCAATTTCTTCAAATGAAAAAATTAATTCTTTTGTGTCTTCCAGTGCAGAATCGATTAAAAATAATGAATCGATTCAGTCTTTTATCGATAAATCTTCTAAAAAAATTGATGATTTCAGACAGAGTGAAACATTAAAGAAAACCATTGATAAAGCAGAAGATGTTTCCGATAAACTGCATGATGTGATTTTTAATAATCTTCGTAAGATCATAAAAGAAGATAAAGAATAAAGCGACTCTGTCGCTTTTTTTTGATACAATGGAAGTATGATAAAAAATATAATATTTGATTGGAATGGCACTTTAATTGATGATACACAATTGTCTTTAGAAATTGAAAATGATTTATTTTTAGAAAGAGGATTAAGACAGATTGATCTAAAAGAATATAGAAATTGTTTCTGTTTTCCTGTGATTCATTATTATGAAAAAATTGGATTTGATTTTAAAAATCATTCTTTTGAAGACATTTCTACACAATTCACAAAGATCTATTCAAAAAGATATAAAGAATGTCATTTAATGCATCATACCGTTGAATTGTTAAAGGAATTAAAAGAAAGACAGATTAACTGTTCCATTTTATCCGCTTCTCATTATAAGAATTTAATCGAACAGGTTCAGTATTATGGAATTGCTCCTTTTTTTTCGGATATCATTGGCACTCATACCATTCATGCTATCAGTAAAGTGGAATATGGAAAACAGTGGATTCAAAAAAGAAATTTAGATCCAGAAGAATGTCTTTTTATAGGCGATACCGATCATGATAAAGATACAGCGGATGCGATGAATGTGTATTGTATTCTATTTTCAAATGGACATCAAAGTGAAGAAGTATTAAAAAAGAAAAATAAAGTGGTCATATCCGATTTAATGGAATTACTGGATTATTTATAGGAGAAAATTATGCTTGAAAATTTATATGTTTCTTCTGGTTTTAAAGGTTTGGATCAGAAACTGGATTATGTAAGAAAAGGAGATAATATTGTCTTTCGTGTATTAAATCTTGAATATTTTCGTTTTTTCGCAAAACAATTTGTGATTCAGGCAATTGAAGATCAAAGAGACATTCATTATATTCGATTTGGAGAGCACAAACCGATGTTAAAAAATTTAGGAAATGTGTTTGTGCATCAATTGGATCCAAATGAAGGATTTGAATCTTTTTCGGTTCAGATTTATAAAATTGCCACAGAAGCGAAAAAAGGTTCCTTATTTATATTTGATAATATTTCGATATTAAGTGATTACTGGAATACAGATTTAATGCTGCAGAATTTTATTAATGTATCTTGTCCGATTTTTACTCGAGTTCAGGGGATTACTTTAATTCCTTTACGAAGAGGGGCACATTCGTATGACTGTATCAATCAGATACGAGAAAGTACACAGATTTTTTTAGATGTTTTTTATGCAGATAACCACTATTATTTAACGCCATTAAAAGTAGAGAATCGATACAATGCCCAAATGTTTTTGACCCATCGCATTGATGAAGATCTGAGTTTTCATCCTTTGACATATTCGACCTCTCTGGCAAAATATTATGCAGCCGTGGAACAATCTGGACCTGCAGAACAGCTGCAGGATTCCTGGGATCGCTTTTTTTCTTTGATGCAGCTGAATTATTCAAGAAAAGAGCTGGTTCCTGAAGATAAAGAAAAAATGTGTTCTATGCTGATGAGCGATGATGAAAGAATGAAAAAACTGATCATTAAAAATTTTAAAAATCGAGATTTTATTCAGCTTCATTCTAGAATGATCGGAACAGGAAAAATTGGTGGGAAAGCGTGTGGGATGTTAGTAGCTACAAAAATTATCATCAATAATTGTGAAGAAGTGGCAAAACATTTAGAACCGCATGATTCTTATTATGTAGGATCCGATATTTTTTATACATATATTATTCATAATGGATTCTGGAATTTATGGATCCAGCACAAAGCCGATCCTGAAAATATGGAACTGGCAAAAGAAATACAGGACCGTCTTTTGTCGGGAAGTTTTCCAGTCTTTATTCGTCAGCAGTTTAAACGATTAATAGATTATTATGGTACATGTCCGATCATTGTACGAAGCAGTTCTTTTCTGGAAGATGGTTTTGGCAATGCTTTTGCGGGGAAATATGAATCGGTATTCTGTGTCAGTGGAGATACATTGGAAGATCGGTTATTAACATTTGAAAAAGCCATTCGTATCGTCTATGCATCCACTATGTCCAGCAGTGCTTTAGAATATAGACGAAGAAGAAATCTATTGGATAGCGATGAGCAGATGGCTTTACTGATTCAAAGAGTATCCGGGTCTCATTTAGGAAACTATTATTTTCCGATGGCTGCTGGAGTTGGTTATTCGTATAACAGTTATCCATGGTCGGATGAACTGGATCCCAATGCCGGAATGTTGCGTTTAGTGGCAGGTCTTGGTACACGTGCTGTGGATCGAACACCAGGAGACTATCCAAGACTGGTGAATCTGGATAAACCTTCTTTATCGATGTATACTTCCAGCAGCAGCCGGCATCGTTATTCCCAAAGAAAAATGGATGTATTGTCCTTTGACAGTTTTGATGTCGTCAGTAAGCGCATCGAAACCATTCTTCCAGAAATCCTGCCATGGCATAAACAGTTATTGTTTTCTCATGATACCGATGCCGAATGGAATTTTAGAGATCGAGGTATGTATCGTGAAGTTTTATTTGCGGATTGTCAGAAACTGGTTGAAAATAAAGAATTTATTGAGACTATGCACACCATCCTTCAGACGCTGCAGAAAGAATATGGAACACCAGTGGATATTGAATATACGGTCAATGTTTCTCAAACGGGGGAATTTTATATAAATTTACTGCAATGTCGTCCATTACAGGCCCTACAGAAAAAGAATGTTTCTTTACCGGATTTACCAAATGAAGATATATTCTTTGAAATTGATAAGAATGTTATGGGGAATTCAGTAAATATAGATATTGATATTATTGTCTATATAGACCCTTATGAATATTATTCACTGGAATATGTCAAGAAACCCAATGTTGCCAGAGCTGTTGGTAAAATCAATCAGTATTTTAAAGATAAAGGGCTTCATCTGATTCTGATTACACCAGGACGCATTGGTACGTCTTCTCCGGAATTAGGACTTCCTGTTTCATTTGCCGAAATCAGTGAATTCAATGCCATAATGGAAGTAGCCTACAGTAAAGTGGGGTATATGCCAGAATTGTCTTTTGGTTCTCATATGTTTCAGGATCTGGTAGAGGCTCAGATTTTATACATTGCCTGTATGGAAAACAGTCATACTATACAGTTTAATAAAGAAATTTTAAAAGAGTGCAAGGACATTTCCAGTCAATTTATTGATGCAGAACTGAAGAAAATCCTTTCTGTCTATCGTTGTGAAAATATGATTTTAGCTTACGATCCTTTTAAAAGAAAAGTTATTTCGGGTATAAAAAAGTAGAGTGTAAAAACTCTACTTTTTTGTAAGCACTTACAAAATTTACCAAAATAACAAAAAAATTATTTTGATAAAAAAGGTGAAAAAAGACTTAAAAATGTAATAAAAATGTGATAATGTGTATGGCATAGCGGATAGTTATCTATCTGAAATTTGTTTTAAAAAATAGAAAGAGTGGAAATTATGAAACAAATAAAGATTACGGAAACTGTTTTACGAGATGCACAACAATCTTTGATTGCAACACGTATGCCACGTTCTGATTTTGAAGATATTTTAGAAACGATGGATCAAGCCGGTTATCATTCATTAGAATGCTGGGGTGGTGCAACATTTGATTCTTGTCTTCGTTACCTGGATGAAGATCCATGGGAAAGATTACGTTTTATTCGTTCAAAAGTAAAAAATACAAAATTGCAGATGTTATTGCGTGGACAGAATATTTTAGGATATCACCATTATTCCGATGCAACGGTAAGAGCTTTTGTTCGTGATTCGATTAAAAATGGAATTGATATTATTCGTATTTTTGATGCGTTAAATGACTATACAAACATTCGTGTAGCGGTTGATGAATGCATCAAAGCAGGTGGGCATGCACAAGGTACCATCTGTTATACAACAAGTCCAATTCATACACTGGAAATGTTTGTGAATTTAGGAAAACAGCTGGAAGAAATGGGATGTCATTCTATCTGTATTAAAGATATGGCTGGGATCATGACTCCACAGGTAGCTTATGATTTAGTCAGTGCTTTAAAGAAAAATGTAAGCATTCCTATTGTACTGCATACACATTCTACAACAGGTTTGGGACAGATGACTTATTTAAAAGCAGTTGAAGCCGGTGTAGATGTCATTGATACTGCTATTTCCTGCTTAAGTGGGGGAACAAGTCAGCCAGCAACAGAATCCACTGTATATGCTTTAAATGAAATGGGTTACGATACTGGATTGGATTTTGATAAGTTAAAATTGATCAACGACCATTTTGTTCCTGTAAAACAGAAATTCTTAGATGAAGGAATGTTGAATCCAAAAGTAATGGGTACAAATATTGATGCATTAAATTATCAGATTCCTGGGGGAATGTTATCCAATTTAATTGCTCAGTTAACAGCTCAGAATGCATTGGATCGTTTAGATGAAGTACTGGAAGAAACACCAAATGTTCGTAAAGACTTAGGATATCCACCTCTGGTAACACCTATGTCACAAATGGTAGGTGTACAAGCGGTAATGAACGTATTATATGGTGGTAGATACAATTATATTTCTAAAGAAGTAAAAGCGTATTTACGTGGAGAATATGGAAAAGCTCCAGGTGAAATCAATAAAGAATTACAGGAAAAAGCTTTAAATGGTGAAAAACCAATTGAAGGTCGTTATGCAGATACGATCAAAAATGAAATGTCAGAAGCGGTTAGTCGACTAGGAGCGTATGCGAAAAATGAAGAAACCGTATTAAGTTATGTTTTATTCCCTCAGATTGCAGAAAAATTCTTTAAAGAAAGAGAAGAAAAGAAAGCTTTAGTTGCGAAATATACAATTAGAGAGGTTGAATAACTATGATTGAATCATTGACAGTGACTCAGGGTTTAAAAATTGCACTCTATGGATTTACAACTGTCTTCATTATGCTGGCTATCTTAATGCTTATTATTAATGTATTAAGTAAACTGGTTGAAATGATGACACCTAAAAAAGTGGAAGAACCTGTTAAAGTAGAAGAAAAACCAGTCGAAAAGAAAACAAATATTGAATATACTGGGGAAATTCAATTAATTGATGTTGATGAAAAAACTGCTGCCTGTATTATGGCCATCATCAGTGATGAAACTCAGATTCCACTGGAAAACCTGATTTTTAAGAAGATTCGATTATTGGAGGATAACTAGCATGAAATATGTCATTACGTTGAATGGAAAAAAATATGAAGTAGAAGTAGAAAAAGGGCAAGCCACTGCAAGTTTTATGGGTCTGGTAAAAGATCAGCCAGCTCCTGTACAACCTGCTCCTGTACAGCAGGCTCCAGCACAACAGCCAGCAGCTCCAGCAGCCTCTGGTGATGGCGAACCTGTTAAAGCACCAATGCCAGGTACAATTTTACAGGTAAATGTATCAAATGGACAAAAAGTAAAAGCCGGAGATATTTTATTTGTATTGGAAGCCATGAAAATGGAAAATGAAATTGTAGCGCCTAAAGATGGGACTATTACTTCTGTTGTTGTTTCTAAAGGTGCTTCTGTACAGACAGATGCTGTTTTAGCAACGTTACAATAGAGGTGAGACTATGGATATATCATTTTTCGGGATTTTATCTAAAATTCTTGGATCCAGTGGATTTGCCGGTCTTTTCTCAGATCCAAGACAATTGATCATGATTTTAATTGCGTGTGTGTTATTGTACATGGGAATCAAGAAAAAATATGAACCACTTTTATTGATTCCAATCGCAATTGGTATCTTATTCTGTAACTTTCCAGGAACAGGAATTTTGAATCCACCGACAGATGGATCCAGCCCTGGATTTATGTGGGTCGTATACCAAGGGGTACAGCATGCCATTTACCCATCTATTATCTTTATGGGGATTGGAGCCATGACTGATTTTGGACCATTGATTTCACGTCCATCATCCTTATTGTTGGGAGCTGCAGCTCAATTTGGTATCTTTACAGCATTCTTACTGGCACTTGCTTTAGGATTTGATCCTAGAGTGGCAGCTGCCATTGGGGTAATTGGTGGAGCTGATGGACCGACTGCTATTCTGGTTGCTTCTCGTTTAGCAGAAGACTATCTTCCTGCTATTGCCATTGCGGCTTATTCTTATATGGCATTGATTCCTATGATTCAACCGCCACTAATGAAATTAATCACAACAGAAAAAGAACGTAAAATTGAAATGAAACAGATGAGAACGGTTTCTAAAACGGAAAAAATTATTTTCCCAATTGCCGTTATGATTTTTGTTGTACTATTGATTCCGGATACAGCTCCATTAATTGGTATGCTGATGTTAGGAAACTTATTCAGAGAATGTGGAGTAACGGATCGTTTAAGTGATACAGCTCAAAATGCTTTAACAAATATTGTTACCATCGCATTAGGATTGTCTGTTGGATGTAAAGCCAATGCTGCAACTTTCTTATCCGTAGAAACATTAATGATCATTGGGTTGGGATTGTTAGCATTTATGTTAAGTACAATCGGTGGTTTGGTATTTGGTAAAATTATGTGCAAATTAAGTGGTGGAAAGATCAATCCATTGATTGGTTCCGCTGGGGTTTCGGCTGTGCCTATGGCTGCTCGTGTATCACAGGTAGAAGGGCAGAAAGCCAATCCAAAAAACTTCTTACTGATGCACGCAATGGGACCAAATGTAGCGGGTGTTATTGGTTCAGCCGTTGCCGCTGGTTTCATGTTGAAAATATTTGGTATGTAAAACTCGGAGGATTCCGAGTTTTTTTCGGAGGATTATGACAACAAAACAAAAAATTATCACCTTATTAGAACAGAATCGTGGACAATTTTTTAGTGGCGAAGCCATTGCCAGTGCATTAAAGATTTCCAGAAATGCAGTCTGGAAAACAATGAAGTCTTTACAGAAAGAAGGATATGATATTCAGGCTGTACCCAATAAAGGATATTCTTTATCTTTAGAAAATGATATTGTTTCAAAAGAAGGAATTGAAAAATACATTCAGGTACATTGTGATATCCATTATGAAAAAGAAGTGACATCTACCAATACAATGGTGGTTCAAAAAGCCAATCAGAATGAAAAAGAAGGATATATTCTTGTGAGTTCTTTTCAATCAAAAGGAAAAGGAAGAACAGGGCATACATTTTATTCACCAAATGAAAGTGGAGTATATTTATCTATTCTTTTAAGACCCAATGATAAGACACCAATGGAAGCCACGAATATTACATCCATGGCAGCTGTAGCTTGTTGTGATGCGATTGAAAAAGTAAAAGATGTAAAACCACAAATTAAATGGATCAATGATATCTTTGTGAATCAGAAAAAAGTATGTGGAATCTTAACGGAAGCTTCCATCAGTATGGAAAACAAATGTATGGATTATGTTGTAATGGGCATTGGAATGAATGTCTATATGCCTGAAAATGGTTTTCCTAAAGAATTGGAAACTATTGCAGGTTCTATCTACGATTCCAAAATTGAAGACGGAAAAAATAAACTGGTGGCGTATTTTATCAATTCTTTTATGAATTATTATTATCATTGGGATAAAAAAGAATATTACCAGAAGTATAAAGATCACAGTATGATCTTAAATCAGGAAGTTTATATTCAAGGACCATCTGGTTTTTCCAAAGTGTATGCGAAAGACATAGATGAAAATTTTGAACTGGTTATCGTTGAAAATGGAATTGAAAGAAAAGTATCTTCAGGGGAAGTACATGTAAACGTCAACCTATAATGAATATAAGGTTGACAATATATGTTTTTTTCTATATATTTGTTTTCGAGGTGAAAGTATGAAAACAAAAGATATAGCTTATATTGCTTTAATGGCTGCCAGTATTTCGATTATAGCTCCTTTATCCATTCCTGTAGGAGAAATTCCAATTTCACTGGCTACTTTTATGATTATGTTCACATCAAGCTGGTTAGGATGGAAAAAAGGTGTGATGGCCACCGCTTTATATATTCTATTAGGATGCATTGGTCTTCCAGTATTTGCAGGATATAAAAGTGGATTTGTGACTCTTTTTGGAATGACAGGTGGATATATTATTGGTTATCTGGCTTTGGCTTTCTTTACAGGATTAAAAGTCGAAAAATCGTGGTTTAAAATCATAAACATGATCCTGGGGACAATTGTATTGTACATTATTGGAACCATCTGGTTTATGTTTTTAACAAAAATGGATCTGATGGCCAGTTTAATGTCTTGTGTCATTCCATTTCTGATTGGGGATGCATTAAAAATTATTTGTGCTTATCTTCTTACATTAAAATTAAAAGGTGTTCAATAAAACATCTTTTTTTTATAATATGTGAAATATTCAAATAACTTTTGATTTTAACGAAACATGATATAATACACATGGAGGTTTTATATTATGATATGTAAACAATGTGGTGCCCAAATTTCGGATGATGTAAAATTCTGTCCAAATTGCGGTACAAAAATCGAAAAAGAAGAAAAAGAATCCATTAAAGAATGGTATTTTGTAGAAAATAATCAGTCAAATGGTACATATACTGAACAGGAAATGAAAGACTTCTATAAACAGGGAAGAATCACTAATAATACATATGTATGGAAATCACCAATGCCAGATTGGATTCCTTATTCTAAAAGTGATTTATATGAAGATGCTGAAGAAGTACAAACAGAAAAAGTAGAAGAAAAACAGTCAGAAGAATCAGGAAATCAATGGTATTACATCAATGTGAACAATGAACAGTCTGGTCCGGTGGATGAATCCACAATCGTTTCATTAATTGAACAAAGAGTGATTGGTGCCAATACTTATGTATGGCAAAATGGTATGAAAGATTGGGAATTTGTAAAGAATACACCTTTAAGTATTTATCTTAAATCCAACCAAAAACCAGAAACACAGGCCGCAAACAATCCTGTCTATATTCAGAAAAAAAGCATTGGATTATATTTATTATTATCGATTGTAACATGTGGATTGTTTGGGCTGTACTGGCTGTATTCCATCGCTAAAGATGTTGATACTCTGTGTAAGAACCAGTCGTCTTCTATGTCAGCAGGAAATGTATTATTATTGAGTGTTTTAACCTGTGGTATTTATACAATTTATTTCTTCTATAAAGCCTGTAAGAATCTGCATGCCCTTCATTTTTCAAATGGTTATGTTGCTGCAGATGATTCCATTATCACAATGGTTTTGGCTTTATTTGGATTTTCAATTATTTCCTGCTGCATCCTGCAAAGTACATTAAATGATATTCAGACATTTGCACAATAAAGAGGCACTCCTTGTGCCTCTATTTTATTCCTGTCCTTTTCAGAAATTAACCGGAATTCCATGTCCAGGATGCAATATGATGACTTCTTTCTATTATCTAATAAAAGGACAGATTCAGACTTCACTCTATTATCATGCGATGTGCATACCAACCATTCTTTGTTTTATTTTATGTATAGTTTTGTATAAAAAGAAAAAAAACATCATAAAACTATTGTATTTATGGTGTTTTCTAATGATTGTCTATTATATATATCGAATGATATTTATATTTCCAGAGGCACCTATGATTTATGATCGCAATTGCCTTTTAAAATTTATCTTTAATTGGATTTAAAATGGAACTTTTGATCAGTTCCAGTTTCTTTTTTCTGGAAAACTGTTTGATTGCATATTCTCGTTTTAAAGCTTCAGATTTTGTCTGAAAGGATTCAAAATAAACCAAAGAAACCGGTCTTCTTCCTTTTGTATATTTGGCTCCTTTGCCTTCATTATGCGCTTTAATACGTTTTTCTAAATGATTTGTATATCCAGTATATAAACTTTTGTCACAGCATTCCAGTATATAAACATAGTACATAGTATCAGTATAATAAAAAAATCTCATGAATGCATGAGATTTCTATTTTCAATGGCTGGGGTACAAGGATTCGAACCTTGGAAATGTCAGATTCAGAGTCTGATGCCTTACCGCTTGGCTATACCCCAAGTTGCTATATAATAATACCACTATTTTTTTAAAAATCAACTAAATATTGAAACTAATTAACATTTAGGTATAATTAAACTGTTAAAAGGAGTGAATACAATGAAAAAAGTTCGTACTCGATTTGCACCCAGCCCAACAGGGTATATGCATATAGGAAATTTACGCACGGCTTTATTTGAATATCTGATTGCTAAAAAAGATGGTGGAGATTTTATTTTACGTATCGAAGATACCGATCAGGGACGTAAAGTAGAAGGAGCCGTTGATATTATTTATGATACATTGAAAACATGTGGATTGAATTGGGATGAAGGACCCGATGTAGGGGGAAATTATGGTCCTTATATTCAAAGTGAACGTCTTTCAATGTATAAAGGTTATGCTTTAGATTTAATTGAAAAAAATGGTGCACATTATTGTTTCTGTAAAGAATGTGAATTGGAAGCACAAAGAAAAGAAGCAGGAGAGTCTTTTAAATTTGTCGATCCATGTAAGAATCTGACAAAAGAACAGATTCAGGAAAAATTGGATCACAATGAAGAATATGTCATTCGTCAGACCATTGAGAATGTGGAAAAGACTTCTTATTATGATGAAGTGTATGGACAGATTGATGTGGATGCCGATGTACTGGAAGAACAGGTCCTGATTAAATCGGATGGATTTCCAACTTATAATTTTGCCAATATTATTGACGATCATACAATGAATATCACTCATGTTGTAAGAGGAAATGAATATTTATCCAGTACACCTAAATACAATCTGATTTACGATGCTTATGGTTGGGATAGACCCACTTATGTGCATGTACCTCCTGTTATGAAAGATGAATCTCATAAGTTATCCAAACGTAATGGGGATGCTTCTTTCCAGGATCTGGTTAAAAAAGGATATTTGCCAGAAGCAATCATAAATTATATTGCTTTATTGGGATGGTCTCCCGAAACTGATCAGGAGATTTATACAATGGATGAATTGTTGAAGGCTTTTAAAGTCAGTCGTATTTCTAAATCTCCAGCGATTTTCGATATTGATAAACTGGCATGGATGAATGGGGAATACATCAATAAAATGGATCTGGATTCTTTTTATGAACTGGCAAAACCAATTTTAGAAGAAATTATCACAAAGCCTTATGATTTAAAAGAAATTGCTTCTTTAGTACAGCCTAGAATCAAACGCATTTCGAAAGAAGACATTGAACCATTAATTGATTTCTTTGAAGAATTGCCAGATTATGATTTAGAAATGTATAAACATAAAAAAATGAAAACTACTAAAGAAAATTCAATTGAGCCATTAAAAGAAGCTTATATTGTTTTATCCCAATTGGAAGATTGGTCCAATGCACAGAATATTCAGGATGCTTTAATGAGTTTGCCTGCTAAATTAGAAGTGAAAAATGGACGTGTTTTATGGCCAGTTCGTACTGCTGTTTCAGGAAAACAGTTTACCCCAGGGGGAGCTATGGAAATTGGACACATTCTGGGAAAAGAAGAAACATTACGACGTATCCAGATTGGAATACAACGATTAGAAAAGGATCTTGAGTCAAATTGTTAACGATTGAAGGACTGATCTCAGTTGCCTATAAACTGGCTGAATTTATCATTATTGTTCTAATCGGCTGGATTCTTGGACCCTTTGTCAAAAAGAAAATCATTACTTTATCCAGACGTAGTTCCAATCAGGGTGTATTTACATTTTTTGGCTCATGTGCATCGGTACTGATCCGCTTGATTTCAATTGTGATTGCTTTATCCAGTCTGGGAGTGGATATATCAATTATTGTTGGTTCCTTTTCAGCCATCGGCTTGGGAATTTCTTTAGCTTTAAAAGACAATATGGCCAATGTTGCCTGTGGAATACAGATCTTATTCACAAAACCATTCGAAGTAGGAGACTATATTCAGGTTGAGGATAAAGAAGGAACCGTTACAAATATTGAAATTATGTTTGTTACTTTAACAACTTTATCCAATCAGATTGTCATTTTACCCAATTCACAGGTAATCAATAAATTTGTCACAAACTATTCAAAAAATAAAATACGAAGAATTCATATAACCGTACCAGTTTCTTTACAGGCCGACATTAAAGATATATTGCCTGCTTTTGAAAGTGTATTAATAGAAAATGATCAGGTATTAAAAGATCAGGATATAAATGTTGTGGTTGAAAATATTAAGGAAAAATACATTGAGATTGGTATTTTCTGCTGGGTTGAACTGGAACAGTACTGGAATACACTTTATGAATTAAATAAAACCATTCAAAATAAAAAACTGGAAATGAAAATTCCAGTTCCTGAAATTAAGGTAAGTCACTAAGACTTGCCTTTTATATTAGATTAAAATGCAAAAATGCATGGTAGATTCCATCTTCTAAAATAGGAGTTGTAGTATAATCACATACTGATTTTATATATTCATCCGCATTTCCCATTGCAATACAGATGTTACTTTCTTCAAACATTGGAAGATCGTTATAACTATCCCCAATCGACAGTACATCTTTTCTGGACATATGGTAATGATCCATTAAATATTTCATACCAGTTCCTTTTGTGATCCCTTTTTGAGATATTTCTCCACTTTCTTTTCCTAAAAGAGCAAAAGTAGAAGGAACCAGATCAAATTCATTCTGTAATTCTTCTTTGATCTGATTGTATGTTAAGTTTGAATCAAAGAAAGTCACTTTATTTATTTTTTTCTTTAATAAAGTATCATAATCACAAACATTTAAATTTTTATAGATAATCATCACTCCATGTTTCTTTTGTTCTTCTAAACTTAAAGAATCACAATGAATTTTCTTTAAATTTAAAATATAATCATACGCTTCCTGATTTCCATAAATTTTATGATCGGTTTCACAAAGTACAGGAATTCTGTTTTCTTTAAAAAAATGTACCAGTCTTTGTATACTTTTTAAATCAAAATAAGACTCATGTAATAAATTGTTATTGATATAAACACCATTCCCAGAACCAGTAATGATTCCATCAAAATCAATGTTTAATAGATCTCCATACAATTCACAGTGCTGTCTTCCTGTACATAAACAGATTTTATGACCCTTTTCTTTTGCCATTTTAATAGCTTTAACAGCACTTTCTGGAATGATTCCACTGTGGTGTAAAAGTGTTCCATCTGCATCTAAAAATATTATTTTCATATTATATCCATCCTTTATACGCAAAGGTATCTTACTGAAAGAAATTGGATTTGTAAAGTGGACTTGAGTTTTCAGTCTGGTTTATTGTATCATTATATAAGACAAATAAGGGGGTACTATGGTAGAGATTGCTGTTATTCTAGGGGTTGCTTTATTCATTGGATTGTTACTGATTCTAATACCAACTCGTTTCTTATATAAAATATTTAAACCATTTACCATGTATACATTTGGCATTCGTTACATTCGAAGAAGAAGAGATCATGTAGATACATTTACAAATTTTATGCTTTTCTTTTCTGTTTTATTTTGTCTGATATATTGGATTTTGCCATTCTATCAGATTCTATACGGTTTATGGTTATTTTTTACTTTTTTATGTACTTTTGGACAAGCCTGTAAAGTTGCACTCAATGAAAAAACATTGGCAGGGAAAGTGGTAATTTATGGTGTCTATCTGATGTTTTCCTTTGGAATTATCAGTACAATGGGATTGTTAAACAATGGTGAATCTTTTCGATATATTTCACAGTTTGCACATGATGTATTCAGTTTAAAAATTACTAATGTTTATTATTATTTTACCAATCCAACATTTACAATTGTTGTACTTCAAGGTTTTATTTTTATGATTCCTTTGTATTGTTTATGGGCACAATTTAAATATATGAGACTGGAAGAAACTTATAAAGCTCAATGGCTGGTAACTTATTGTTTTAAAATACTATTTGTATGTGCATTTATGTTTTTAATTTCTTATTTTGGATTTGAAGGAATAAAAATAGTATTCCAGATCAATACGATCTAAAGACGAATTTTCGTCTTTTTTTTGGAGGGCTTATGGGTTTAGAATGTATAAAAAATGGAATAGAATGCATTAAAAAGAATAAATGGGTTACTTATGAAGATTCTTTTCCTTTTTATCACCCAGATATTTTAAAATTAGAAGAAAATCTATATCAGTCTTTATGTATGGATTTTAACTGTATTGAAAACTATTCATTAATAAAAAATAAAGAAATAGAGACTCTAACGCTTACGGAATTGTATTCCTATATCAGTTATATCTTTAAGAATGAACAGTTTGTGATTGGATTTATTGATCAGTATTGTGAAAATGGAATCCTTTTAAAATTATTAGAAAGAGTGATACAATGGCAAAACTAATCTTTAATTATGGAGCGATGGGTTCAAGTAAAAGTGCCAATGCCCTAATGGTTCTATACAATTATGAAGAAAGAAATCAGAATCCTGTTTTATTAAAACCAGGAGTGGATACCAGAGATGGACAGCATATTGTTCGTTCAAGGATTGGATTGACTCATTCCTGTCAGTTGCTGGATTCCTTTCTGGAACAGTATCATAAAGATCCTGGCTCTGTTGTAAAGTATGATGCCATTATTGTGGATGAAGTCCAATTCGCAACCAGAGAACAGATTGATGATCTTTCAGATATTGTTGATTTCTATAATGTTCCAGTCATCTGTTATGGATTAAGAAGTGATTTTCAGAATAATTTTTTTCCAGGGTCTTTAAGACTGATGGAAATCTGTGATGAAATTAAAGAAATTAAAACGATTTGCTGGTGTGGTAAAAAAGCTTTATGTAATGCTCGTTATAATAAATTGGGAATTATTCGAGAAGGAGATCAGGTTGTCTTAGGATCCAATGAATCGTATATCAGTTTATGTCGTAAACATTATAAATTAGGAATGTTAAAAAAGGAGGAATGATGTACTGTATTTCTCTTTATTTTGATTCAAACACAAATGAATATATACAGTCAATGATAAAGAAATGTGAATCAATCAAAATAGAGGATACGATTCCATTTCATATCACATTAGCTGCCAGCTATCAGAATATTGAATGGGAGCCAGACTGTTCTTCTTTTGAAATACAATTTGTTTCCATTGCCTGTCTAAAAAATAATTTATGTCTCATTCCTATAATGAATGATTCATTATATACTATATGTAGAAAGGCTCAAAGTTCAATTCTGGAAAAAGATTGCCATCCTTATTATAAAAAAGGAAATCTGTTTCCTCATTTGACACTGATCAGACATTTAAATTCGAATGAACTGAAAGAAGCATTTGATATTTTAAATAAACAATTTGTTCCTTTTCGATCAAAAGTTATTAAAATATCAATATCTCAGACAAAGCCTTACCAGGATTTAAAAATTTATCATTTAGATTAGAGGTGAATACATGAAAAAGAAATGTGACTATTGTGGGAATTATTATGATGATACAGAAAAGAATTGTCCTTACTGTTGTGCACCTAATGATCATATAGCACGAAGTTCAAATTCGCAGCCAAAAACGATTGAAGAACTTAAACAATGGTATAAAGACCATAATTTACCACCAGAAGAAATAACACGTTATTTTATTGGGAAAAATAAAAAAGAAGCTCGCTGCATTGGAATTTATCAGGACGAACAGACTGGAAATTTTGTTGTTTATAAAAATAAAGACAATGGACAAAGAGCTATACGGTATGAAGGAAAAGATGAAGCCTATGCGGTTAATGAAGTCTATCAGAGATTGCGTGCTGAAATTTCCAATCAGAAAAAAAGAAATCAAAATCAAAGAGGTATGCCCAGGAGTGAAAAAAAACGTTTTCCGATTTTTCTAGTCTTCAGCATTTCCATAGTACTGATTCTTTTGTTTTCGTTTTTACTGGCATCTCCCTCAACTTCAAGAGGATACTATCACTATAACGGAAATGAATATTATTATGTCAACAATGACTGGTATTATTATGATGACGTATACGATGACTGGTATTATACCGATTCGATTGATTCTGAATTAAAGGACAATGCCGATTCCTATTATCAGTCCGATCAGTACGATCCAAGTTCTGGAGTCAGTGATTTTGAAGACAGTCAGTACTGGTCCAGTGATTCATCGGATTTTTCGGATGACTGGGACAATGACAGTTCCTGGGATTTTTCAGATTCCTGGGATTCATCCAGTTCAGACTGGTCCAGTGACTGGTAAATTTAGGAGGATGTATGTTAAAAATCATTTGTCTGTTTTATGTGATAAAAAGTATTTGGGAACTGATATTAAATGGATTACAGAATCAGTCTTTAAAACAGCCACTTCCTAAAGAGGTAAGTGATATCTATGATGAAAAAAGATATAAAGATTTTATTTTATACAAAAAGAAATATAGAAACTTATCTTTTATAAAAATGACAATAGAACTGATCTGTATCTTTCTGATTCTATATTCTCCATTTTTTCATATTGTATCTAAAATACAATCTATTTATATCTCTTTATTCATCTGTATCCTGTTCTTTTTTATAGTGGATCTGATTCTATCTTTAATCAGTGAATATTATGCGACCTTTGTGATCGAAGAAGAATTTGGTATGAATAAAAAGACAAGAAGAGAATTTTTTAAAGATTTTCTTTTAGATCAGATATTTGAATTGTTTTTTTCATTTGTGATCTATACAGGAATTGCTTTTATCTGTAAAAATATTTCAAAATGGACAAATGGTTTTTCGATTTCCTATATACAATCCTTTATGATTGTATCTGGAATTGGATTCTGTTTCTATCTTATATTTATTCTTTTTTCTTATTTATCCTTTTTATTATTGAAGCAGCAATATCATTTTGAACCATTAAAAGACCAATATTTATTAAATCAGATCCAGGGACTTTTAAAAGGATGTCCAAAAAAAGTAAAAGACATTATGGTTTATGATGAATCAAAGAAAAGTACGACAAAAAACGCATTTGTATTAAAATTACCATTTTATCGTATGATTGGAATTGCGGATAATTTTATCAACGACAATTCGTATAACGAATGTTTAGGAGTATTAGCTCATGAAGCAGGTCATTTAAAACATAAAAAGAAAGTGTACAATTATATATTCTATCTATCATTAGGATTCATGTTTCTTTTTATCGTATGGTTATTGCCAAATGCTTCAATGTTGTATAAAGGAATCCAATGGATCGATGTTTCCTTTGATCTGGTTCATCCTGTATATTATCTTTATTTTTACATTGTATCTCTTATCATGGACCCTTTCTTTTATATTCTGATGGTTTATAAAAATTATATTACGCGAAAAGAAGAATATGAAGCCGATGAAAATGTCATTAAAGAAGGATACCAGAAAGAATTGATTCAATTATTTAAAAATTTATCCAAAGATGAACTGGTCAATGTGAATCCACATCCATTGATTGAATTTCTGGAATACGATCATCCAAGTATGTATCATAGAATCATTGCTTTATCAAAAAATTGATAATTTGTATTTTTCGTGTATAATCTACAAAGAGGTAATAAATATGAAGATAAGTGGCGATATATGTATTGATTTTCGGGATAATTCTTTAGAAGAAATAAAAAGTATAAAGAATTTCTTTAAAGATAATAAAGAAGATTATCTTTGGATTAAAGAAGGAAATTTAAAAGATGATATTTTCTTATTTTCTCATTATTTATCTTTTACATCCGTTTCCGTTTATGAAGGAACTTTGGAAAGTGTAAAGAGTTTTTTAAACAAAATGGTTATAAAACATCCTTCTATTGGTTTTAAAGGTCTGGTTTTAGAAGAAAAAGATAATCTTTTAAAAGAATTAAAGATCCGGAAATATAAAAATGATAAGAATATAAAATTTAATGAGTTTGAAAAACAGAATCTGAATCTATGTGATTTGGATTGTACGGTCTTAAATTTATCTAAAGAAGGATATACACTGGAACAGATCGCAAATCAGCTAGAAATTAATGTACATTTTGTAGAGGAAATAATAAAGAATTGATGGTGAAAACCACTTTTTCTTTTTTAAAGGAGATTATATGGGATTACGTTTTCGTAAAACAGTTAAACTCTGTAAAGGAGTAAAATTAAATGTATCAAAATCTGGTCTCAGTGTCACAGTGGGTAAAAAAGGAGCCAGTGTAAACATTGGGAAAAATGGAGTGTATGGGAATTTAGGCATCCCAGGAACTGGGATTTCCTATCGTCAGAAATTACTGGATATGCCAGATAAATTAAAAGAAGAAGCTGTAGAGAGTGAACTGATCGATATTGTTTCTATGTCCTGTGATGTTTTAAATGAAACAGAGGTTCAGAAAGAATGGAATCGCCTTGAAAAAACATCCAGTCGTAAGGAAGAACAGCTGGAATTAAAAAAACTGGTATTGTCGTCTTTACTAAATAAAGAAAATTTAAATGAAGTGATGGAAGATTTTGTGGCTTCCATTCAGCTTCCATTTGAAATCAGTATAAATTATGATTTTTATAAAGAACAACATTGTTTATATGTAGATATGGATCTTCCAGAAATAGAAGATATACCAAAAGAATGTTTTACCCAGCAGGATGGAAAAATGAAGAAGAAAAAGAAAACCCAGACACAGATCAAAGAAGACTATATTCAGATTGTGTTTGGATTGGCTGTATTTGTATGTTCTTATTTCTTTAATATGTCTTTTGATATAGAACGAATCTTAATTTCTTCCTATACGCAAAGAAGAAATTCAGAAGGAGATTTAAAAGATGAATATATTTACTCCATTAAATTCTCCAGAAATGTTTTTGAAGAAACCGATCTGACAAAAGTAGATCCATATGAATTCTGTATGAATTTTGAAAATCGATGTCATATTCTTTCAAACAAAACAATGAAAGAAATTGTTCCATTTGATTAATTAATATTTGGCAACAAATCCAGATTCTTTCACAACAGGGATTTCCTTAAAATCATACGATTCGATTCGAATATATGTATCTTTATGCAATTGTTGTATCAATTGTTGAATTTTATCAACACATCCCTGAATCTGTAATATGACGGATCCATCCTTTTCATTACAGACCCATCCGGTTAAATGATATTGCAGGGCATATTGAGAACATACAAAGCGAAAACCAACGCCCTGGACTTTTCCATAGAAATGGAAACAGAATCGTTTATCTTCTGGATTTAATATGATTTGTTCTTGTTTTTTCTTTTTAAAAGGAAACATATGCATCACCCATTTCATTATAACAAATAAATATAAGTTTTATACAGTTACAGGAGGAATATATGAGTAGTGTACAGATTGATACCTATACGATCATAGATGGAACAGGAAAACCCATTGAAGTGGCTTTAATGGATGTTTTTGAAAAAGATGGCATTCAATATGCATCGGTTTCAGAAATCATAGAAGATGAAATACAGGATGATTTATATATTTATCGCTGTCAGAATGAAGGAATGGATATGACATTTGAAGAAATTAAAAGTGATGAAGAATTTAATGAAGTGGTGAAATATTATATGTCCTTTTACGGGTTTGATTAAATCAGTTCAAAATGGACTAGACAAAGTTTGACTAAAAAATAAGATATTAAAAAAAATATTGTATATTTTTTTTGGCACTTTTAGTGCTGGCCTGTGGAAGAGTTGGTTTGGTTCACCAACTCTTCTTTTTAGTGTATAATAGATAAGAAAAAGGACATATTATTATGAAAAAGCTCAATATCAAAGAAAATCAGATTGAAACCGTATTTCAATCCAAATTTATGAATGTATATGATATGCATTATAAAGAAAATTCTCATTATTATAATGCTTCCAGACGAATAAAAGAGAATCTGGTATGTTTAAAAAACACAGAAGAATTTCAGAATATGAGACCGGATGCGGTAAGCTGTGTTCTAATTCTGAATATGGAAGAACCAAAACTGGTATTGTGTCATGAATTCCGATATCCAACTGGACAGTTTTTATTAGGCGTTCCTGCAGGATTAATGGATGAAGAAGATTGTGATGTGATTGAAACAGCACAAAGGGAAATTAAAGAAGAATGTGGGATTCATGTAAAAAGAGAACAGATTTCAATTATCAATCCATTGTTGTTTTCAACTCCAGGAATGAGCGATGAATCCAATGCTTTAGTCTGTGTGAAAGTAGATTCTATACAGAATTTAAATGCGGATGGATGTGAAGGAAGTGAACTGTTTGATGGATATTCACTATTAACTATTGAAGATGCACTTCGTATTTTAAAAAATGGGAAAGATGACAATCATATTTTTTATTCGGTTTATACATGGGCGGCTCTAATGGTATTTGTATCGAAGATGTGGTTATGAAAAAAAATATAAATTCTTTTACTCTTACCATTATTGGTTTAAATGTATTAAGTGTTATTTCCTGTTTTTGTCTATTATGTATAGAAAATTTAAATGTTGAAACGATTTGTCGTATATTTTTTTTACTGTTTGCGGTTGTTGGTCTGTTATTGATATTTTATTTCTTTTATAAGAAACAGTATTTAGAGTGGAATCAATATGGATTTTCCATTGGAGTTCTGATTTTAATATTGGGTTGCATTGGATTTATAAAAAGTGAAATACTATGTGATATTTTTAATCTGTTTATTGGATTTCTTGTCTTATTGATTGGAATTTTTTCATTACAATGGGCTATACAATTAAAATTTTTAAGAAGCGTATTTTATTTTGTCCAATTTTTATTTGCTTGTATAATGATTGTATGTTCAATTCTGGTAATATTGGATATGGATCTGGTTTATTTCATTGATCAGTTTCCAGTATGGCTTTTACTGATCAGTTCATTATTTAATTTATTGTCGCTGACATGGTTATCCATCACAATTTTAAGATTTAAAAAGAAAAAAGATAACGAAAAGAAAGAGGGAGAAGAAGATGATCAGACAGGATCTAGTGATTAATCAGGAAGAAAGAGAAGCCTTCATTGAATTATTGATTGAATTAAACAATCGTTATAAGAAATCACAGAAGATTTATAAGATCGTTGCCTTTGTAGGTCTTTTGTTTGGAATCTTTTTCTTTTTCTGTGGTTCGATTGTGGTTCCTATTGTTTTTGTGTTTCATTTTATTTTCTTTTTCTATATGTCTAAAAAAGGACTGAAAAAGAAAATGGAAAAATCCATTCAGAAAGAATTTCCGGAAGATGGAACATTGATTCGTACTTATACCATCAGTGACGAAGGAATTTCTTTGCGTTCCCGATATGGTTTTGATTTATATCCATGGGATGTCATAATAAAGGCTGGAAAATATTATCATTACTATTATTTCTATAGAAGCGATGGGCAAGTGATGTTGATAGATCATAGAATGTTAGAGGATGCTCAAAAAGAGGAAGTCTTAACATATATTAAGAAAGTAGAGGATGCATATGGAACTAAACGAAAATAATGTATATCAATTATTTACACAATGTTTGCCAGATAAAAATACGGAAGACAAATATTTAGTTGGTGTTCAGTTAATGAAACAGGAAAATGGATTTACTCAGGTAGACAATCCGATTTATTTAGATAAATCAAAAGTAATGAGTCAAAAAGAAGAAATAGATTCTTTATTTGGACAATTGTATGTCGTTCATTTTTCAAAAGTCAATATAGTGGATGTTAACGATGTTTATTTAAAATATGATCATTCCTATTGGGCGAAACAGCCATCTTCTATCCTTCAGTTGTGTTATTTGGGAATTGTAACGGGAAATTGTCATCCATTGTACAACAATACAAAATATCAGAAAGTCGTTTTACCATTAAGAAAAGATATAAAGCCGTATAAAGAAATATGAGGTATTTATGAAGATAACATTTGCGCATTGTAACCTGTTAGATGGAAATGAAAATATGATTCTTCAGAAAAATGTAAATATTATTGTTGAAAATGAAAAAATTGTTTCGATTGATAAGGACAATTTAGAAGGAACCATTGTTGACTGTACTGGAAAATTTGTTTGTCCAGGTCTGATAAATATGCATGTTCATTTATCCAGTGATGGTTTATATAATCATAAAAATACCGACTCAAAAATTGCTCGACTTGTCAACAGCAACCCCATCGGAAGATATATTGGATTCCGTATCTGTCAAAGTTTTGCGTATAAAGAATTAATGTCAGGCGTTACTACGATTCGTTGCGTAGGTGGTTTATCCGATGTTGATTCACAGATTCGCGATAAAATCAAACAGGGAAAACTAATTGGACCTAGAATGTTAGTGGCCAATCGGGCTATTACCGTTGAAAATGGATATATGCACAATCAGGGACCTATGGAGATACACCAGCTGGATGATTGTAAAGAGGCTTTAAATAAGTTATTGAAGACAAAACCTGATTTTGTAAAAATTATGGTAACAGGGACTTCTACCAATAATCGTTTAAAAGATATTGAAATGCCGGCGGAACTGATTCGATATATCACAAATGTTTCGCATCGAAATCATTTGCCTGTTGCAGCTCACGTACAGACAAAAAGAGGGATTAAACTGGCTTTAGAAAATGGCGTCGATATTATTGAATATGGTTCTTATGCAGATGATGAAGAATTATTGTTGTATATCCGTAAAGGAGCAAAACTGATATCCATTTTATCCGGAATGATTCCTTATGCACATTTTGATAATACAACCACTTATATATCTGATTCAGTAAAAGAAAATGCAAAATATGTATTCAATGGAGTCATCGATAATGTGAAAAAAGCCATCGATCATCAGATACCGGTAGGAATTGGTAACGATGCAGGAAGACCTTTTATCTGTCATAGTGATTTTTACAGGGAACTGGTCTATTTTCAGAAATATATGAATGTTTCCAATGAATATACTTTATTTCTTGCGACCAAAAACAATGCCAAATTATTAAATATAGACAATCTTACAGGTACTGTAGAACCTGGAAAATATGCAGATTTTTTAATACTGGATGAAAATCCAGCAGAGGATCTAAAAGCTTTACGAAATATCAATACAGTTGTATTTAATGGAAGAGTCTTTAAAAATCCAACAATTAAAAGAGATTATATGAATGAAACATTATGGAAACTGTATGAAGATACAATAATTTAGCCGGAGATTTAAAAACCGGCTTTTAATATACAATTATAACAATATAAATGTAATAATTAACGTTTCCGTATTATGTGAAATATAAAATGTATTGTTTTATAATGAATAAAAGAAAGGAGCAACCTATGAAAAAGAATAATAAATTAATCGGAATTTTGATGAGCCTGTTTTTAGGATTTTCAACAATAGGATATCAAATTCCAGTTTACGCAAATGAACAATTAGAAACACAGGAGAATGAACAGAACAATAATATTTTAGAAAATCCAGAAGAAGAGAATGAAGAGGTTATAGAAGATCAGGAAGAAGACATAGAAGAGGATTCAAATTTATCAGATACAGAAGATTTAAATCAGAATGAAATCAGTCCCTATACATTGATTCCAGATACAGAAGATTCTATATCGGAACAAAAGGCTTATTTTTATATTTTAAAACCAGGAGAAACAGCGGGATCAAATAAAACACCGGATGAATTATGGTATGGGATTTCAAGTACTGGAAATGTGAATCTATCTGATCCATCTACCCAAACCATCAATACAAAATATCCAATTGGTTCTGTAACTGCTTATCCATCCAGTTATCCAACGATTACTGGTTTAGATGGAAAATCATATACTTACGATGCCAATGCTCAAACCATTCAAAGACCATACACCTATTACATTGTATGGGATTATGTGATTGTCGCTGATGGGGCCAATAGAGGATACAATCAACAAGGTGATTTTGTACCGAATGGAACCAAAACCTATCATGTGGATGGACATGCGGTTATGTTTTCAGAAACAAAAGTGCAGGTTTCATTTTATTACCAGCCAGTAAACCAGACGAATTTTGTACTGGCAAAAAATCCAGAATTGATGGATAAGAATACATTAAGATCTTCTATATCTCAACCATCGATGTCAAATATTTCTGGATATGTCTTTGATGGATGGTATTTAGATGAACAATTTACACAAAAAGTAAATTTTGATTCTACACAAATCACAACAAATGAAACTTATTATGGGCACTATGTTCCGGCTTCCATTAATTATTCTGTAAATTACTATTATGATGGAAATTTGTCTGAAACCATTTCATCCAGTGCAACGTATGGTTTAACTATTAATGAATACATAGATAAATGTAAGGATGGATATACTCTTGATCGAGTACAGGGTCTTCCATTGGCAATCGGTGTAGATGAATCGAAAAATGTGATCAATGTATATTACGCAAAAGATGAAAATAAAAATGGGATACCGGACAAATATGAAGTAACTATTACTTATAATGTGATCAATGGTACATTTGATGGAAAAGAAAGCATCGTTCAGACTTATGTGATTGCACAAAAAGACAATAATGGTAATTGGACTTCAATTGAAACAAAATTGTCTAATATTCCGAAACCAGAACCAAATACAGGTTATAAGGAAGGCAGCTGGGATATCACTCCAACGATTACAACAATTGTTAAAGAAAATACCACTTATACTTATACATGTATAAAAGATGATGCAGCGGTAAATACACTTTCTTATACAGTAAATCATATTCTAATGGATTCTATGGATGTCTTTAAAACAACTAAGGTTACGCAAAATGTATGGGTAAATGATCCACAAATTCTAACTGTAACAGGAGAAAGCATTCAACCTTTAACTATTAAAGGGTATAAATACGATTCCATTTCTGCCAATGGAAAAGCAGAAACAATAAATAACCAGGGAGTTATTTCATTGTATTATAGTAAAGATGATTCACAGACAAAAGATTTATCTTATACAGTGGAATATTATAAAGATGGAGTATTAAGCGATACCGATACAGTTACAGAATCTGTCTGGGTGTTATCAAAGTCTAATACATTAACCGTAGATAAGAATTCTATAAATACGACGAATAAATATAACGGATATGCTTTCGATTATACAGATCCATCTGTAATACCAGATACAATTAAAAATGAAGGAATTATAAAAGTATATTATGAAAAAGATGTTCATAGTACGATTCCAGGTAATCCTGAACAATCCGATGGCATTCCAGACAAATACCAGGTACGTGTGAATTTTAAAGCGGTAAATGGAATTGTATCTTTTGATTATACTTATGTGACTTTATATGATGAAAATGGAAACTGGTCACAAAGTGGAGTGGGTCATTTAAATCAGGCTCAGATTCCTTCTTCAAAAGCGGATAAAGGATACAAAGATGGAAAATGGGATGTACTTCCAACAGTGGATTTAAATATCACAAAAGAAGAAACATTTACGATCACATATCAAAAAGAGGAAATTAATAAAAATAAGACAGAAAATAAAACAAATAAAAAACAGGTAAATACGTCAACCATCACAAATTCATCCAGATATGGATTTATGATGCTGATCAGTATTGTTTCCATTGTATGCTTACTGAAAAAAAGAAAATAGAAAATATTAGCCTGAATTGATTTTCAGGCTTTTATTATAGTTTCCTAATGTCAGGAAACCGTCTAATTATTTTGTACTAATTTTCAGATTATAATCGAGATATAGAAATGAGGTTATAATATGCACAGATTAGGCATTTCCGTTTATCCGGAACATTCTACTTTTGAAAAAGATTCAGCTTACATGGAATTGGCTTCAAAGTATGGATATTCTAGAATTTTTACTTGTTTATTGTCAGTCAAAAAGCCAAAAGAAGAAATTGTGAAAGAGTTTAAACAATTTGTTTCAAAAGCACATGAACTTGGTTTTATTGTTGCAGCCGATACAGCTCTTTTATTTTAAAGGAGGATATATGTACGGAATCATCGCAACATGGAGAATGGCACTGGAAGGAATTACAGAGGCAGATGCCATGCTGAAAGAGAAAGAAAATGCTAAGGATGCAATTGAAACAGCGATAAAAGCTGTAGAAGATTTTGAATTTTATAAAAGTGTAGGCTATGGTGGTTTACCCAATGAAGATATGGAAGTGGAACTGGATGCAGCCTTTATGGATGGAGACACGTTAGATGTAGGGTGTGTAGGAGCCATTAAAGATTTTGCCAATCCGGTATCCATCGCAAGAAAACTGTCTACTTATCCAGTAAATAACTTTTTGGTTGGACAAGGGGCCGAAAAGTTTGCTCATTGACATGGATTTGAAAGAAAAAATATGCTGACAGAACGAGCTAAGATCCATTATCATAATCGCGTAGTGGAAACCAGTTAAAATCGTGAATTAAAGCCTTATTCTGGACACGATACAGTTGGTATGGTCTGTCTGAATTCTTTTGGATCTATGACAAGTGCTACCAGCACAAGTGGTTTGTTTATGAAACATCCTGGAAGAGTGGGAGATTCCCCAGTATCCGGATCTGGTTTTTATGTGGATTCAAAAGTAGGAGGTGCCAGTGCAACTGGTTTGGGTGAAAAAGCTGTTAAAGACTTTGATACAGAATTAAGACAAAGAAGAGGAAAAGCTGGAGATATGTCATTGATTGCTATGAATAATAAAGGAGAATGGGGATGTGCAACGAATATTGAAGGGTTTTCCTTTGCGGTTTGTACAGAAAAAGAGAAGCCCACTGTCTATTTAGTAAAATTTGATGAAAAAGGAAAACAGTATTTTGAACCTGCATCAAAAGAATGGATGGATCATTATATGGCTAGCCGAACGGCTCCATTAATTCGAAAGTAGTGTATTTATGGAAGAAATTGTTTTACAGAAAATAGATGAAATAGCCAATGAAATGATTGATGGAATCAAATCTATCACAAAAATAAAAAGTGTTCTAACAGAAAGTTCTTTAACCTATCCCTTTGGAAAAGATATTGATGATTGTTTAAATGCGACATTGTCATTGGCAAGAAGTCTTGGATTTGAAACAGAAAATGTAGATCATATGGTTGGAATCGCAAAATATGGAAAAGGGGATGACTACATTGGAATTATGGGCCATCTGGATGTATTTGAAACTGGAGAAGGCTGGACCACGATCCCTTTTCCTGTTATGAAGACGAAAAGGGAAGAATCTATGCTCGAGGCATACTGGATAATAAAGGTCCTATTCTGGCAAATTTATATACATTATATGCTATTAAAGAATGTGGCATTTCGTTGAAACACCCTATTTATATTCTATTTGGAACCAATGAAGAGACTGGATTCCAGGATCTTCACCATTATTTAAAAGTTAGAAAACCACCAATTATGGGTTGGACTCCAGATTGTAAATATCCAGTTGTGTATGTAGAAAGAGGAAGGGCAGTTTATCAAATATATTGTGAAAAACAATATTCAAATGAATTCAATGAATTTGTGAATAAATATATTTTATCCAGCAATGAATATGCTGATAAGCTGGAATTGGATATAGACGATTTAGAATTTGGAAAAATGCAGTTAAAAAATAAGAAATGTAAAATATAGGATCGGGAACTTTGTTTTGAATTCACTTTAAGTTATCCAGCTTCAATCACAAATGAAGAAATAAAACAACACATCTTAAATAAATGTAAAAAACCACTGCAGGTAAGATGCATTCAGAATTATGATCCAGTACGATTTGATAAAAAAGGGTTTTTATGTCAAACTTTAAAAGAGACTTATGAAAAGGTAACTGGATTGGATGGAACTCCAGTTACGACAACAGGGGGAACGTATGCCAAATGTATGCCAAACATTGTTCCATTTGGGCCAAGCTTTCCAGGACAAAAAGGAATTGGACACAATCCCAATGAATGGATGGATCGTAAAGATTTGATTTTAAATGCGAAAATATATGCATTAAGTATATTGAGAGTAGGTGGAATTTGTGATTGAAATATGTGCCGGATCGTATCAGGATTGTATAACCGCTTATAAAGGTGGAGCACAAAGAGTTGAATTAAACAGTGCATTAAGTGTTGGAGGATTGACTCCTTCTATAGCTACTTTAAAACGGGTAAAAAAAGAGACCTGTCTGAAAGTAATCTGTATGGTGCGTATACGTGCCGCTGGATTCTGTTATGATAAAGAAGATATAGAACTGATGTTAGAACAGGCAAAGCTTTTATTGGAAAATGGAGCCGATGGAATTGCTTTTGGTTTTTTAAATGAAGATGGAACCATTTATGAAAAGGCAACTAGACAAATGATCAATCTGATTCATTCTTATCACAAAGAAGCGGTTTTTCATAGAGCCTTTGATATCACTAAAGATCCTTATCAGGCCATTGAAACATTAATTAATTTAAAATGCGATCGTATTCTGACAAGCGGACAAAAATCAAAAGCTATGCAGGGGATGGAACTGATCAAAGATCTGCAGGAAAAATATGGCCAACAGATCGAAATTCTGGCAGGTTCTGGAATGAATCATAAGAATATTCAGGAAATGAAAAATTATACAAAAATTAAACAGGTTCATTCTTCCTGTAAAGGATATCGCATTGATCCTACAACTTCCAATGATTCTGTTTCTTATAGTTATATAGACAATACCAACCAGTATGATGTAGTTGAATTGGATCTGGTTGAAAAACTGGTAAGAGAAGATTTAAAATCTGAATAGACTGTTCATTTTCTAAATACATTTGTATACTTTTGTTTGACAATTTTTTAAAAATCGATATAATACAAAATATATCAAATGCAAAGAAAAGAAATAGTAAAATAAGGATGTTTAATAGAGACTTCTTGGCTGGTGGAAAAGAAGAAACAAATTATTTGAACACATCTTGGAGCAGTATAAATGAACTAGAGTAGTTTATAACGTGATCCCGCGTTAGAGGTTTGAGGTGTTTTACACAAAATAAGGTGGTACCACGTAAGTTAACTTTCGTCCTTTGGATGAAAGTTTTTTTTGTTTATACAGGAGGAATATATGGAACAGATACAAATACCTGAAGGAATGAGAGATTTAATATTAGACCAGTGTCGTAAAAAAAGGTGGCTTCAATCTAAAATAGAATCGATTTTTGATTCATATGGATATCAGGAAGTTATGAGTCCAACCATTGAATTTTATTCAACTTATTCAAATGCCTATCAGAATATCATTGAAGAAGATAAATATAAATTTTTTGATCAGAATGGAAGAATATTAACTTTAAGAAGCGATATGACCGTACCCATTGCTCGAGTCTGTGCAACAAAATTTAAAGACATCAAACCTCCTTATCGGTTTCGATATACATCCAATGTGTTTAAAGTTCGCCAGAAATTCAGAGGAAAACAAAGTGAAGTAACCGATTGTGGAATTGAATGCATTGGCTTAAAAAATAGCGACCTGGAAGTATTGTTGTGTGCCATTGATGTAATGGAAAGCCTGCAATGTTCCTATACACTTGAAATTGGCAATGTAAATTTCTTTAAAAAAGCCAGTTCTTATTTCAATCTGTCTTCTCAAAAATTAAGCGATCTGATCAATTCTAAAAGTATGGTGGAATTAAAAGAATTCTTAATCGAAAGTAAAGTGGATAAAAAAGCTTATGATTTCTTTATGAAACTTCCATTTTTATCAGGGGATGCTTCCATATTAGATGAAGCCTATGATTTAAGTTTTAATGATGAAATTAGAGAAGTCATTCTTTATTTAAAAGAATTGAATCATATGTTAGAGAAAATGGGTGTCCATCATCATATTACCTATGACTTAGGAAAAGTTCCTCATTATAAATATTATACAGGAATCATCTTTGAAGGATATGTAGCAGGGGTGGGAACATCGGTTTTAAATGGAGGAAGATACGATCATTTACTGGAAAAATTTACCGATGAATATCCGGCTTGTGGATTTTCTGTAAAACTGGATTATTTGCTGGATGTGATTCAGTTGGAATCACAGACAAAAATGGTGATTTATTATCCTGCATCCAAACAGATTGAAGCTTATATGAAAGCTCGTGAATTAAGAAATGAGTATTCCTGTGTAGAATGTAAAGAATACGACCAGGATGAAATAATAATTAAGGAGGAAATACGATGAGTTTATCCATAGCTTTGACAAAAGGCCGACTTGAAAAACAGACAGTAGGAATGTTAGAAGAGTGTGGTTATGGTATTGAAAGCCTGAAAAATAAAGGAAGAGCGCTGGTATTTCCAGATTCTGTTTATGATATTCAATATTTTTTAGTAAAATCCAATGACTGTATAACTTATGTGGAACATGGAGTTGCCGATATTGGAGTCGTTGGAAAAGACACTTTACTGGAAGGTGGAAAAGACTATTATGAAATGCTGGATCTTGAAATTGGAAAATGTAAATTCATTGTAGCCTCTTTACCAGAAATTCATTTATTTTCAAAAGTTGGACATATTAAAATTGGAACCAAATATCCAGAAGTTGCCAAAAACTATTTTCTGAAAAAAGGAATGGATGTTGAAATTATTAAAATTGATGGATCGGTCGAACTGGCGCCTATTTTAGGTTTATGCGATGGAATTGTAGATATTATGGAAACAGGAACGACCTTGAAAGAAAATGGTCTGGTGGTACTGGATACGGTATGTGATATCAGTGCTCGTGTGATTGTGAATAAAGCCAGTTATAAATTAAAAAAAGAAGAAGTTATGAAAGTGATTTCCGATTTAGAAAGTATGGTGAAGAAAAATGCTTTGTCAGATCAATAAAAAAGATACAAAAGAATTAATGAATTATTTGAATTCAAGAAATCAGGAAATTTCCAGTGATATCCTGATTCGTGCATCCAAAATTATTGAAGATGTTCGAATGAATGGAGATGAAGCCTGTAAAAAATATACAAAACAGTTTGATGGAATCGATATAGATTCTTTTAAAGTAACACAAGAAGAAATTGATCAGGCGATATTAAAATGCGATCCGCTTTTTTGTGAAAGCATGAAAAAAGCCAAAGACAATATCGTTTATTTTCATCAGGCACAAAAACAGAACAGTTATCTTCTTCAGAAAGAAAAAGGAATTTATTTAGGACAAAGAGTTCTACCTCTAGAATCCGTTGGAATCTATGTTCCAGGCGGAAGAGCACAATATCCAAGTTCTGTTTTAATGAATGCCATTCCAGCTCATGTTGCCGGTGTCAAACGAATTGTAATGGTAACACCTCCTTCAAAAGAGGGCTCCATTCATCCCAATATTGCCTATGCGGCTAAACTGGCTGGAGTCACTGAAATTTATAAGATCGGTGGAGCTCAGGCTATAGCGGCTTTAGCCTATGGTACTAAGAGCATTCCGGGTGTGGATAAAATTGTAGGACCTGGGAACATTTATGTGGCAGCCAGCAAAAAATTGGTTTATGGAAAAGTGGATATTGATATGATCGCTGGACCAAGTGAAATCTTGGTAATTGCCGATGACAAAGCCAATCCAGAATATTTAGCAGCCGATCTGTTATCACAGGCAGAACACGATCCGATGGCCAGCAGCATTTTATTGTGTCTATCAGAAGATTTATTGAATCAGGTCAATCTTGAATTAAAGAAACAAAGTGACGTACTGCCGAAAAAAGAAATCATTGAACAGTCTTTACAAAATTATGGAAAAGCCATTGTTTGTGATTCAATAGAAGAATGCATTGAAATCAGTAATGCGATTGCACCAGAACACTTAGAACTGATGACAGAAGATCCTATGCGCTATCTGTCAAAAATAATCAATGCTGGATCGGTATTTATGGGATATTACACTTGTGAAAGCATTGGAGATTATTTTGGAGGAACCAATCATGTTCTTCCAACCAGTGGTACCGCTCGTTTTTCTTCTGCTTTAGGTGTGGATAGCTTTATTAAAAAATCAAGCTATCTGTATTATACAAAAGAAGCTATTGAATCTTATGGAAAATATATCGTATCAATGGCAAAACAGGAAAATCTGGATGCCCATGCCAATGCAGCGAAAGTGAGAATGAATCATGAAACAGATTGAATCATATACGGCTCATAAACAGGATGGCATTTTATTGAATGCCAATGAAGTCAGTGACAATATCAATGAAGCTTTAAAAAAAGATATTAAAGCTTTGATCGATACCATTGATTTCAATCGTTATCCGGATAACGATTGTTTAGAATTAAGAAAAGCCTATGGGAAATACATTCAATTTGATGAAAATAAGATTTTATGTGGTAATGGATCCGACCAGATGTTAGATCTGATTATGAGTTATTACTTATCCAGCGGAAAAACACTTTATACTTTAAGTCCAGATTTTGGAATGTATGATTATTATGCATCCAGATACGATGCAAAGATATTAAAATTTCCGTGTGAAAAAGATGGATCGTTTGATGTGGATCAATTTATTAAAATGGGCAAGAAAAATCATGTTGATTTTATTATCTTTTCCAATCCAAACAATCCTACAGGTCATTATCTGAAAAATGAAGACATGTTAAAAATTGTAGAAGCTTTTAAAGATATTCCTTTTGTCGATGATGAAGCGTATATTGAATTTGCACAGGAAAGTATGCTTCCTTATATTAACCAGTATGAACATTTTTATATCACTCGAACTTTATCAAAAGTATTTGGTTTAGCTTCCATTCGTACAGGATTCTTAATTGGAAATCAGAAAAACATTGAAACATTATCTAAAATTAAAGTGCCATATTCTTTAAATACTTTATCTCAGAAAATTGCGGTTCATGCTCTAAATTATATAGAAGATGCCTTAAAAAGAGTAAAACCAATCTGTTGTGATCGAGATGAATTGTTGAAACAGAAATTTAAGGGAATTGAATTGATACCTTCTCATGCAAATTTTATACTGGTATACAGTTCAAATATATCTTTATTAAAACAGTTGTTTGAAGACAGCCATATTGTCATACGTACCTATCCAGATAAAGATTATGTACGTATTACCATTGGAAATAAAGAAGAAAATCAGAAAGTATTTGAAGTTTTAAAACAGTTTGAAAAGGAGATTCTATGAGAAAAGCTGAAATCAGAAGAGAAACAAAAGAAACATCTATTTATTGTCAAATGAATTTAGATGGAAATGGAATTCATGAAATCAATACAGGAATTGGATTTTTTGATCATATGTTAAGTTTATTTTCATTTCATTCTCATATTGACCTGAAATTAATCGCAAAAGGAGATTTAGATGTATGTGATCATCATACCATTGAAGATTGTGGAATCGTTTTAGGAAATGCTTTCAAACAGGCTTTACAGGATAAGAAAGGGATTGCCCGATATGGATTCTTTTCAATGCCAATGGATGAAACATTATGTCAGGTTACACTGGATATTTCAGGAAGACCTTATCTGGTTTTTCATGCACAGTTTGAAAGAGAAAACATAGGGAATTATTCCTGTGAAATGACTGAAGAATTTTTTAGAGCTTTTGCGATGGCTTGTGGTATGACCCTTCATATTAATGTGATGTATGGAAAAAACGATCATCATAAAATAGAAGCAATCTTTAAAGCGTTTGGACGTTCCTGTAAACAGGCAATCCGAATTGAATCCGACCGGATCGAAAGTTCAAAGGGAGTGATTGAATGATTGGGATCATCGATTATGGAATGGGGAATTTAAGAAGCGTTGAAAATGCCCTGCATAAATTAAAAGTGGATTGTGTTATCACCAGTCAGAAGGAAGTATTGGATCAATGCCAGAAATGGATCTTACCAGGAGTTGGAGCTTTTCCAGATTGTATCTCTAATTTAAAAAAAATGGATTTATTTGATTATATTAAAGATAGTGTAAACAATGGAAAACCATTATTAGGAATCTGTTTAGGAATGCAGGCTTTATTTGAATACAGTACGGAAATGGAATATTGTCAGGGATTTGGCTTTATTAAAGGAAATATTCAATTGATGGAAGATTTAAATGTAAGAATTCCACATATTGGATGGAATCAGCTGGAAAAAAATCAGGATCATGACATATATTCTATTTTAGGACATGAACCTTATGTCTATTTTGTTCATTCTTACTATGCACAAGATTATGAGGATAAAGATTTGATTGGATATTCCGTCTATGGGGACTTAAAAATATGTGGACTTGTGCAGCATAAAAATGTATTGGGATGTCAGTTTCATCCTGAAAAAAGTGCAGAAGATGGATTGAAAATACTTAAATATTTTGTGGAGGACTTTGTATGATAATTATTCCGGCAATAGATATCATTGAAAAAAAACCGGTACGATTGTACCAGGGAGACTACAGTAAAAAAGAAGAAGTGGGGCATTCGGTACTGGAAATTGCTCAGGCTTTTGAATCACAGGGAGCAAAATGGATCCATTGTGTGGATCTGGATGGAGCAAAATCAGGTAAAAAAGAAAATGCGAAACTGATTTGTCAGGTCTCAAAACAGGTTTCAATTCCTATTGAAGTAGGAGGTGGAATTCGAAACATGGAAGATATTTCCTTTTATTTAGATAATGGAATTTCACGTATTATTTTAGGAACCGCAGCTATAGAAAATGAAAATCTGTTAAAGGAAGCCATTCAAAAATACAAAGATAAAATTGCAGTAGGCATTGATTGTAAAGATGGAATGGTTTGTGTAAATGGATGGCTGGAGAATAGTCATATACATTATATTGATTTTGCCAGAAAAATGGAATCGTTGGGGGTATCCACTTTGATTTTTACTGATATTTCAAAAGATGGCACATTGCAGGGTCCAAACTTAGAAATGTTGAAAGAATTAAAAGAAAATGTGAACTGTAACATAATCGCATCTGGTGGCATCAAAGATCTATCTCATATACAATCATTAAAAGAATTGGATTTATATGGAGCCATTACTGGGAAAGCGATGTATACAAAATCATTGGATCTTAAAGATGCATTAAAGCTGTGTAAGGAGGGATAATATGCATACCAGACGAATTATTCCCTGTTTAGATGTGATGAATGGAAAAGTTGTCAAAGGAATCAACTTTGTAGGATTAAAAGAAGTTGGAGATCCCGTCCAACTGGCAAGAGAATATTATCTTCAGCAGGCGGATGAACTGGTTTTTCTGGATATTACTGCCACTCATGAACAGCGAGATACAATGGTTAAAGTGGTTGAACAAGTCGCAAAAGAAATCTTTATTCCATTTACTGTAGGTGGAGGAATTCGAACTGTAGAAGACATTCGTAAGATGTTGCTTGCGGGGGCGGATAAAGTTTCTTTAAACAGTGCAGCCATTAAAAATCCAGAAGTGATTTCTCAGGGAGCCAAACTGTTTGGTAGCCAGTGTATCGTTCTTGCCATTGATGCCAAAAAAAGAGAAAACGGTGGATGGAATGTTTATGTCCGAGGTGGAAGAGAAGATACTGGTATCGATTTGCTGGAATGGGTGAAAAAAGGCGTTTCTTTAGGGGCTGGAGAAATATTATTAACTTCTATGGATGCCGATGGAACAAAAAAAGGATTTGATATAGAAATGTTAAAGGCTGTACATAATATTTGTCATGTACCGGTAATTGCTTCAGGTGGATGTGGAAGTTTATATCATTTTGAAGAAGTATTTAAAGAAGACTGTGCAGAAGCGGCTCTAGCGGCTTCTTTGTTTCACTATAAAGAATTAAGTGTAATGGATGTGAAAAAACATCTGGAAAAAGAAGGGATACCTGTACGTTTATGAAAATTGATTTTAAAAAAGGAAATGGATTGGTTCCTGTTGTTGTACAGGATGTAGAAACAAATGAAGTTTTAATGCTGGCTTATATGAATGAAGAAGCATTTCAAATGACTTTAGAAACAAAAATTGCGACTTATTGGTCCAGATCCAGAAATGAATTATGGATCAAAGGAAAAACAAGTGGCCATTATCAATATGTAAAAGAAATCCGTATTGATTGTGATGAAGATACTATATTATTAAAAGTAAAACAGGTGGGTGCAGCCTGTCATACAGGAAATCATTCTTGTTTTTATAGACTCTATGAATTTTAAAATGTGATATAATACATTGGAAAGGGGTTTTATAAATGAATTCTTCAAGTCCAATTGGTATTTTTGATTCTGGATTGGGTGGAATCAGTGTTTTACATACACTTTATGAATTGCTTCCAAATGAGAATTATATCTTTTTTGGAGATTCAAAATACAATCCGTATGGAACCAAAACTAAAGAAGAAATCACAGAAAGATGCATTCAAATCTGCAATGATCTGATTTCTTTGGATGTAAAAGCGATTGTGATAGCCTGTAATACGGCTACTTCAGCCTGTGTCAATCTTTTAAGAGAAATGTATGATATTCCCATTATTGGTATGGAACCTGCTTTAAAAGTAGCCTGTCAAAAGGGAAGTCATCAGAAAATTGTAGTATGGGCAACAGATTTTACATTAAAAGAAAAAAAGTTTGTGGATTTAATGTCTTTATTTGAACAAGACCATCAAATACATAAGATACCTTGTCCAAAACTGGTTCGTTTAGTAGAAGAAAATCAGATTCATAATCAGAATTTAATAAATGAAACATTAAAATCTTATTTACCTGATAAAAAAATAGACAGTCTGGTTTTAGGATGTACGCATTTTGTCTTTTTCAGAAACGATTTAGAAACAATGTTTCCCGATATTTCCATCATTGATGGAAACCTAGGAACGGCACGTCATCTAAAAGATATATTAATGAATAGAAATTTATTGAATGATTCAGGAGGAAACATTCAATTTGAAAACTCTTTGCCATCAAAAATTAAATTATCCAAAGAATTATTTTCATATCTTAATGAAAACTAATTCTTATTTTATTTGACTTTTTTTTTAATTGGACTACTATTTTCTAGGTAGGTGAGAGTATGGATTACAATATTTTAAGAGATTTAGCAATTATTGTTGTAATGGCTAAACTTTGTGGAATCTGTGCAAGAAAATGTAAGATTCCTCAGGTTGCTGGTGAAATCATTGCGGGTCTACTGATTGGGCCAAGTGTTTTAGGCTGGGTTCAGCCAACGGATTTTTTAAGCCAAATGGCCGAAATTGGTGTCATTTTATTAATGTTTTCAGCTGGATTGGAAAGTGATTTACACGAACTGGTTGAAACAGGACCGAAAGCCTTTGCGATTGCCTGTGCGGGTGTTTTTGTCCCTTTGATTTTAGGTGCTTTGATGTCTTTCTGTTTCAATGGATTTGCACCAATTGGAAGCCTGGAATTTTTCTCCAATGTTTTTATTGGATGTATCATGACCGCTACCTCTGTCAGCATTACGGTACAGACATTAAAAGAATTGGGAAAACTTAATGGAAAAACAGGAACGACTATTGTTTCAGCGGCGATTATAGATGATGTCATTGGAATCATTGTATTGACGGTTTTAATTGGATTTAAAGATCCCAGTGTGAAACCTTCAACGGTTTTATTAAATACCGCTTTATTCTTTATTTTAAGTTTTGGATTGGGAGTCATTATTTATCGATTCTTTAAAAAAATTGATAAAGAAAGTCCACACACAAGACGAATTCCTATCTTTGGATTGGCATTGTGTCTGATCATGGCTTATGTTGCCGAAGAAGTATTTGGCATTGCGGATATTACAGGGGCTTTTTTAGCCGGTATTATTTTATGCAACATTGATGATAGTTCTTATATTGATCGAAAGATGGAAATTTCAAACTATATGTTTTTTGGACCGGTATTCTTTGCCAGTATCGGTTTAAAGACACAGATCGATCACATTTCCATATCAATCATTCTGTTTACCATTGCCTTTATCATTGTGGCCTTATTATCGAAAATTATCGGTTGTGGACTGATGTCTAAAATCTGTGGTTTTTCAAATAAAGACTCTTTGAGAATTGGTGTTGGTATGATGACAAGAGGAGAAGTGGCACTGATTGTTGCTCAGAAAGGCTTGTCGGTTGGATTAATGGATTCCGTTTTGTTTACATCTGTTATTTTACTGATCATTATTTCCAGTGTTTTAACACCAGTATTACTGAAAATATTATATAAGAATCATTCGATAGAAGGTACTGTATGAAACCGGTAATTGGTGTTTGCCTTTATGGGATGATGATAAACAAAGTATATGGATGCTTCCAGAATATTTTGAAGGATGCATTGTACATAAAGCCATTCCTGTCATGCTTCCATTTATGGAAGAAATTGATTCATTTTTAGAAAAATGTGATGGTTTCTTATTCACAGGTGGACATGACATTGATCCAGAATATGATCAGGAAAAACCTTTAATGAATGTAGAATGTTGTCCAAAACGAGATAAACTGGAAAAAATCGTACTGGATCATGCATTAAAAACAGATAAACCCGTTTTAGGAATCTGTAGAGGCATTCAATGGATCAATGTATATTTTAATGGAACTTTATACCAGGATCTTCCATCTCAATACAATAGTGGAGTGAATCATAGACAAATAAAACCTTATGATAATAAAGTTCATAAAGTTTCAATTGATAAACAAAGTCCTTTTTATTCTCTGATACAGAAAGAAGAATTATATGTAAATTCTCTTCATCATCAGGCAATTAAAACATTAGGAAAGGGACTTAAAGCAATGGCTTATAGTGAGGATAATCTGATTGAAGCGATATACCATCCTGATTATTCTTTTGTATGGGCGGTTCAATGGCATCCTGAATTTTTATTTAAGAAAGAAGAAGATCAGAATCTTATCTTTAAAGAATTTATAAAAAAATGTTCGTCAATCATTTAGATTGACGATATTTTTTTGGAGTAACTCCATATTTTTCTTTAAATCGACGAAAAAAATAACTGTGACTTTCATAACCAACCGATGAAATAATATCATCAATTGATAAGGTTGTATGAAGCAATAACTCTTCCGCTTTATAAAAACGACGGGACTGAAGCAATTCTTTAAAGGTCTTTCCGGTTTTAAATTTTATCAGTTTACTTAAATTATAATCAGTCTGATTTAAAGCTATAGAGATTTCATGTAAAGTCGCATTTGAATAATGAATATTAATATAATCCAAAGCGGCTTGTACCAGTATATCTTCTAACTGTTGAGAACTGCCTTTTTCAATGGATTCTAAATTACGAATCATATATAAAAAGATCAAACCCATTGTGATCTGGTTTTCTTTAAAATTGTTTTCCTGATCGTATAAAGACTGAATCAGATTTTCCATTAAATTCTGAATCTGAAATACATTGGACACATTAAAAATAAGATATTGACCTTTATTATCGCTTTTACGTAAGATATCAATTAAAAATGTCGCAATGATATTATCATAACCAATCATTTCATAAACAATATTAAAAAAAGAAGGAAGAATCATAAAATTGATTGCTAAATCATCTTTATCACATTTTTTTATGGAATGCCATGTATGCTGATTTAATAAAATGATTTCCCCTTTATGCAAGGTGATTTCTCTATTGTCAATAACATGTGTAATCGATCCTTGTATGACATACATCATTTCAATATAATCGTGTTTATGTTCTGGAAAATCGATAAAACGAGTATGGACTCTTGAATCAATACAGTAATCCGGACCTAACATTTTTTCACCCTGAATGATAAATTCATAGTGATTGGTATAATTCTTTGGATTAATGGAGTGACCCTCTAAAATTTCTTTTTCTTCTAAAGTGATTTCTTCTAGTTTTGATAAAAGGATTTTATTCATACTTTTATTTTACCTGAATTTTTAGTCTTTAAAATGCAAAAAAGAAAAAAAGGTGGTAAAATACACACATGCAAAAAAGAAAATTAAAAATAAGTCGTTTATTATTACTGATTTTACCAATTGTTTTAGTGATAGGTATTGGAATATATATGGGTTTTTCATCGAATAAAAAGGAAGAAGAAACAAGTGTAGAAACAATTGCTACGATTATGATTGATGCAGGACATGGGGGATATGATGGAGGAACCGTTGGAGAAGACGGGACTTGTGAAAAAGATCTTACTCTTGCGATTGCTCTAAAAATGGGGGAAGAATTAGAAAAGATCAATCCAGAAATTAAAGTTTTATATACACGTACAAGTGATGATATATCCTGGTCTGAAAATGAAGAAGACGATCTGAAAGAACGTGTAGAGCTTGCTAAAAAAGAAAAAGCGGATTATTTTATTTCTATTCATATCAATTCCAATGAAGATAGCAGTGTATATGGGTATTATTCAAATGTAAGAGCAAATGATTCAATTAGTATGGATATAGCTAGCAAGATTTCAGAAAATCTATTCGAAAGTGGCTGGAAAGAAGATTTAGGAACGCGTACCACAGAATATGAAGCGCTATATGTTGTGGATTATCTTGAAATCCCTTCAATATTATTTGAAGCTGGTTTTATTACCAATCCAGAAGAATGTGCCCGATTAAATAAAGAAGAAAATCAGGATTTGATTGCTCATGCTCTGGCAAAAGCGTACAACGATTACATTAAACAGGCTCAGAACTAAAAGTTTTGAGTTTTTATTTGAAAACCAATTTATTTTTTTTCATAATATTATTAAAGGAGACTAATATTATGGCAATTTATAAATGTACGATTTGTGGGATGATCTATGATGAACAAGAACAGGGAAAACCTTTATCATCATTGGATGCATGTCCAATCTGTAAACAACCAATTTCTAAATTTGAAAAAATATCGGATTCGAAAACAAAACAAAATACAAAGATCAATCTGATGTACGATGCTGCTTTATCAAGAGAAGATAAAAACAATCGTTATATGAAAGAAATTCATGAAATGGCGGTAAAAGGGGAATCCTTACATAGTGCAATGGCAACGGAAATGCCTTTACCTTCCTGGGATGACATTCTGATTATGGGAGCGCAATTGAATCCTATGCCATTAAATGATCAGGATCCGGTCAGTTTAAAAACAATTATTGGAAAAAAGGCAAAACAGCCAATGGTACTGGAAAGTCCAGTTTACATTTCTCATATGTCTTTTGGCGCTTTATCAAAAGAAATAAAGGTGGCTTTGGCAAAAGGTTCTTCCATGGCAAAAACCGCAATGTGTTCAGGTGAAGGTGGAATATTGCCAGAAGAAAGAGAGGCTTCATATAAGTATATTTTTGAATACATTCCAAACAAATATTCGGTTAATGATGAAAATTTAAGAAATGCGGATGCTATTGAAATTAAAATTGGACAAGGTACAAAACCAGGTATGGGAGGACATTTACCAAAAGAAAAAGTAACAGATGAAATTGCGGCTATTCGTGGAAAAAAGAAAGGTGAAGATATCCAGAGTCCAAGTAAATTTCCAGAAATCAATTCCAAAGAGGATCTAAAAGACATGGTATCAATGTTACGTGAACGATCCAATGGAAGACCGATTGGAATAAAAATCGCAGCGGGTAAAATTGAACAGGATCTGGAATATTGTGTATGGGCCAATCCGGATTTTATTACCATTGATGGAAGAGGAGGAGCCACAGGATCCAGTCCTTATTTCTTAAGAGAATCAACATCGATACCTACAATTTATGCTTTATCCAGAGCTAGAAAATATCTGGATTCAATAGGAAGCGATATACAGCTGGTTATTACTGGAGGATTGCGTGTATCGTCTGATTTTGCAAAAGCCATTGCGATGGGAGCCGATGCGATAGCTATTGCCAGTGCGGCCTTGATTGCAGCGGCTTGTCAACAATATAAAATATGTGGATCCGGAAATTGTCCAGTGGGTATTGCGACCCAGGATCCAGCTTTGCGGTCACGTTTAAATGTTGAAAAAGCCAGTCTTAGAGTATTCAATTATTTAAATGTATCCAATGAAGAATTAAAAACATTTGCTCGAATCACTGGAAATACATCCATTCATTCTTTATCAATGGATCAGTTAGCAACCACAAATGAAGACATTCATAAATATACAGGTATTCAACACGTTGGTATGGCTTCAAAAGAAAAAAATAAAAAGAAATCAATCAAATATCAATGCAGCATTTGTAAAGAAGTCTTTGAAGTGGAACCGGGACAAAATCCTGTCTGTCCTTTATGTAAAGCTTCTGGCAATCAGCTAAAAAAAGTAGAAGAAGTAAAATCAAATCCATATGCAGGAACACAAACGGAAAAAAATCTGATGGCAGCATTTGCAGGAGAATCTGAAGCAAGAAATAAGTATACTTATTTTGCTTCCAAAGCAAAAAAAGAAGGATTTGAACAGATTTCTGCTTTATTCTTAAAAACAGCGGACAATGAAAAAGAACATGCGAAAATGTGGTTCAAAGAATTAAATGGAATTGGTGATACAAAAGAAAATCTATTGAGTGCAGCCCAAGGTGAAAACTATGAATGGACTGATATGTATGATGGATTTGCCAAGACAGCTGAAAAAGAAGGATTTACAGAACTGGCCAAAAAATTCAGAATGGTTGGAGCCATTGAAAAACACCATGAAGAAAGATATCGTGCTTTATTAAAGAATGTAGAAATGGCTGAAGTCTTTGAAAAAAGTGAAGTCAAGGTATGGGAATGTCGAAACTGTGGCCATATCGTAGTGGGAACACAAGCTCCTGAAGTTTGTCCAGTCTGTGATCATCCTCAAGCTTATTTTGAAATCAACTGTGGAAATTATTAAAAAAGAAAAGTAGAATTCAGATAAAACTGAAATTCTACTTTTTTAATCTTCTTCGTTTTCTTGAATAAAATCTTCAAAAGTTGTTAAAATACCATTGTCCTGAGGATTTTCATGGCCATTTAAAATTTCAATACATGAATCCAATAGATTGGTCTGGGTTAATTTTTCACCCACTTTATTGAATTTAAAAGGGGAAGCCGGTCGATCCATCTCCATTAACATTGTATCCAGACAGGCATATTGTCCTGTATGAATTTCCTTTGTATAAAATTCTAATTCTTCTAACATGCCCATGCAGAAATTTTTTACCTGATTTAAATCTATGTTGTCTTTAAACAATATAAATACGATACGATCGTTGGTTACACTGACTGGTTGTGACATGGTAAATTGATGAATAATGGCTTTTGGTACTTCACTTTCTATTTTTTTCATATATTGTGCATAATAGGGTGTGTCTTTTAACTTTTCATTTTCCTCAATTTTAAAATATAAAGTGGGATAAATACCACAATGTTTATATAATCTTGTTGCGATTTTCTGTACATATAATACAGGATATGTTTTCTGATTCATCTTTATCTCCTTTTTCTTCTATTATACTCCAATAAATAAAAAAGAAGTGGCAAATACCACTTTCTTATGCTGCCAGTTACGTTAAAGGGAATTTATGAATGGCAACGTGAAAGATTATAACACAGGAATTTAAAATAGAAAATAAAACAATTGATTTTTTTATAACATGTGTTATAATCCAAAAATAGGAAGTGTTAATTTATGAAAGATATTTTAAATATAGTATTAATGGTCTTATCCGGAATTATTATTATTCTGACATTGTTACAAAGTGGAAAATCTGATGGTTTATCTGCAGCTTTTACAGGAAGTGGAGATTTGAACTTATTTGCGGTTCAGAAAGAAAGAGGTCCTGAAAAAGTAATCAGTCGAATGACTTTAATTTGTGGAATTTTATTTTTTGTGATTGTGATCGCATTACAAATTATTTAGAGACCGGATAGGTCTTTTTTTTATGGAGGTTAAATGAAAGAAGAATTATTAAAAAAATTTCATCAGAGAAAAAAATGGAATATTGATGAGTTAAGAAAAGCTTTAAATATTAAAAGTGCACAGGAATTAACTTGTCTTGTGAAAACATTAAATGAACTGGTAGAAAAACGTCTGATTATCAACAATCATACAAATTATATACTGGTTACTACCAGTGATATGATTGGGAAAGTGAAAGATGTTTCAAAATATGAATATATGGTTTTTAATGAAGATAAAAAAATATATGTGGAAAAAAAATATGCGAGAAATGTATTTGATCAGGATGAAGTCTTTGTGCAGAAAGAAAAAGGAGTCTGGAAAGTCAAACAGATTTTTAATCGTGGCATTCATAAAATCACAGGGGAATTTATTCATACTCGACAAGGATTAAAGTTTTTTAGTGATATTGATTATCATCGTACTTTTATTGTGAAAAATATAGATGACTATAAAATTCATAATCACGATAAAGCAATTGTTAGAATAATGAAATATGACAATCCAATGATTGTTGAAATTGATTCAATTGTGGGAAATATTAAAGATAAGGGAGTGGATATTACTTCTATCTTGTTAGAAAACAACGTACGTATAAATTTTAATGAGCGTATAGAAAAACAATTAATGGAAATACCAGATATTGTTACAAAGAAAGATTTGGATAATCGAATTGATTTAAGAAATCTGATTGCCTTTACTATTGATGGAAATGACGCCAAAGACTTTGATGATGCCATCAGTATTAAAAAGAAGAAATATGGATATACATTATATGTCCATATTGCGGATGTTTCTCATTATGTAAAGCCATCAAGTCCTATCGATCAGGAAGCCTATGCCAGATGTACCAGTATTTATGTAGTGGATCGTGTGATTCCTATGCTTCCTTTTAAATTAAGCAATGGAATCTGTTCATTAAATCCAAATGTGGATCGCTGTACAATTACCTGTCAGATGGAAATGGATGAACATGGAAATTGTACAAACTATAAAATTTATCCAAGTGTGATTCATTCCATTCAAAGAGCCACTTATGAAAATGTGAATAAGGCTCTGGAAGGAAATCTGCAGGCCATTTCTCAATACAGTCAGATTTATCCTTCTTTGGTCGATCTGGCTCAATGTGCTTCCTTAATGAAAGAAAGAAGCTATGATCGAGGATGTATTGATTTTAATACCAGAGAACCTTTGATCACATTAAATAAAAAAGGAAAACCTGTATCCATTCAGATCAAAGAACGAGGATTTTCTGAACAGATTATTGAAGTGTGTATGATCCAGGCCAATGTCTGTGTCGCAAAAGAACTGTTTAAAAATCAATATCCATGTATGTATCGTATTCATGAAAAACCATCAGAAAAGAAAATAGAGATGTTAAGTCAGTATGTAAACAGTTTACACATTCTTTTTGATGATCAGGATGTGACTTCAAAAACGATACAGGTATTGTTGGAAAGTATTGAAGATCATAATTTATATGAAGTTGTATCCAGAATGGCTTTACGCTCAATGCAGAAAGCGGAATATTCAAATGAAAATAAAGGTCATTTTGGTTTGTCTTTAGAAACGTATTGTCATTTTACTTCTCCGATTCGAAGATATTCAGATTTAGTGGTTCATCGTATGTTAAGAAAATATATCTTTGACAAGGAAGAAGGAAATGTGAAAAAGGATGAAGAAAAGATACGCAAACAAAGTTTTCAGATGTCTCAAAAAGAAAAAGATGCCATTATTGTGGAACGAAAAGTGAACGATTACAAAATGGCAGAATATATGGAAAATCATATGTTTAAATCATTTGAAGGTACCATTATTTCCATAATGGAATTTGGATTTTTTGTGGAATTGGATAATTGTATTGAAGGATTGGTACCCTTACGAACGTTGTATGATTCTTATGTTTATGATGAACTGACAATGTCATTAGTCGGTGATTTTAATTCTTATGTATTAGGTCAGAAAGTAAATGTAATGGTAACGGAGGTCAATAAACAAAAAGGACAGATTACTTTTCAGATTGTTTAACATAAATGTTTACAAATGTTCGTAAATGTATTAATATGTTCGTAAGGAGATGATATTATGATTCAATTAACAAAAAAAGCAGAAGAAATGACATTGGAAGAATTAGCTTCCTATATTGATTATTCAGTATTAAAACCTGAATTTACAGAGGAACAGATTGTGGATTTGACAAAAGATGGAGTACAATTAAAGTGTGCAACAATCTGTATCAATCCAGCTTATATGGAATTATGTAAGCCATATGTTACAGTGGAAGGATCCGTTACAAAATTATGTCCAGTATGTGATTTTCCATTTGGTGCCAGCTCAACGGAATCCAAAGTGGCACAGGCTAAAATTTTATGTGAAAAATATGCCGATGTGATTGGAGAACTGGATATTGTATCAAACTTTGGATGGATCCGTTCTGGAAAATATGAAGAAGTAACAGCAGATATTAAAGCGGTTGTCGATGTATGTCACAGCTACAATGTACCTGTAAAAGTGATTTTTGAAACGGATGCATTAACGGTTGAACAAGTGAAAAAAGCCTGTCATTGTGCAATGGATGCCAATGCGGATTTTGTGAAAACTTCAACTGGATTCTTAACAGGATATGAAGCTCATGGAGCTACACCTGAAATCATTAAGGTGATGCAGGATGAAGTGAAAAATCAATGTAAAGTAAAAGGTTCTGGATGTATTCGTACAAGAGAACATTTCCTACAATTGATCAATATGGGAATTGATCGTATGGGTGTAGGATATCGTTCGGTTCCTGTTGTCCTGGATTTAAAAAAATAAAGTAAAAAGGAGGTCATATGGACAAGAACAGAATTGAAAGACTTCGTTATAAAATGGAAAAAAGAAAAGCCAGTATCTGTTCACAAAGAGCTGTTTTATATACCGAGTCTTTTAAAGAAAGTGAAGAAGATTCCTATATTTTAAGAAAAGCCAAGGCATTTAAGCATACTCTGGAAAATATGTCGATTTATATTGAAAACGATTCTTTAATTTTTGGAAACCAGGCTTCCAGAAATTTTGCAGCTCCTATCTTTCCTGAATTTTCCATTCAATGGGTTATTGATGAACTGGATGAATTTGAAAAAAGAGAGGGAGACATTTTCTATATAGATGAAAAGACAAAAGATGACCTCCGATCTATATATCCTTACTGGAAAGGAAAAACTCACGAGGACAGAGTCAATCAGAATCTTTCTCAAGAGATCCGACTGGCTGAAAAACAGGGTGTCATTCATCGTGGTGGAATTTCTATGAGCGGAGATGGACACATCGTACCCGATCATGAAATGGCTTTGCAGATGGGATTTAATCAATTGATCGATATTGCCAGATCTCATCTGGATCAGGATGAAAATGATTATTATAAATCTGTGATCTTGTGTCTGGAAGGAGCTTTAAATTTCTTTAAACGATATGGAAAATTACTAAAACAGGAAGCGGATAAAGAAGCAGATATCAAACGTAAAGAAGAACTGTTAAAAATGAGTCAGATTGCCTTTGATCTGTTGGAACAACCTTGTAAGAGTTTTTATGAAGCCGTTGAAGCGGTTTATATGATTCATATTCTGCAGATGATTGAAAGCAATGGACATTCGTTCTGTTTTGGTCGCTTTGATCAGTATATGTATCCATATTATATCCATGATATTGAACAGGGTATTCTGACAAAGGAAGATGCACTGGAACTGGTTACTCATATGTTTATTATGCTTTCTTCCAATAATAAAGTACGTCCTTATGGACATACGCGTTTTTCACAAGGATATCCATTGTATTCCAATCTGGTTGTAGGCGGACTGAAACCAGATGGAAGTGAAGGAGTCAATGATTTAAGTTATCTTTGTATCGATGCGATGCATCTTTGTTCTCTGGCAGAACCAAATTTTTCAGCACGATATCACAGTAACAGTCCTAGAGAATTTTTAAAGGCATGTTCTAAACTGATTGCCACAGGATGTGGAATGCCAAGTATGTTTAATGATGAAGTAGCCATTCAGGGATTGCTGGATTTAGGAATTGATAAAGAAGATGCCTACGATTATTGTCCAATTGGCTGTGTAGAAACAGGAGTACCTGGTAAATATGGACATAGGGCTACAGGAATGACTTATGTGAACTGGGGAAAAGTATTAGAAATCATGCTTCATGATGGGTGTGATCCAAACTCAGGTATATCCATGATGCATACTACTCAGGCCAGAAACTATGAAGAATTATGGGATCAGTGGAAACAGTATCTGAAATTCTATTCTGATATTTCGGTTGCCTGTGATAAAGTCTGTGATGAAAGTCTGGAAATATTTGATGCCGATCCATTTGCTTCCTGCCTGATTCAGGATAGCTTGTCTTTAGGAAAGACATTAAAGAGTGGAGGATGTCGATACGATGTCATCTCCCAATCCAATATCGGTCCAAGTGTGGTAGGAAATTCTTTATATACCATTAAAAAACTTGTATTTGAAGAAGAAAAAATCACAATGGATGAATTATTGAAGGCAATGGAAGAAAATTATGAATCCATAGATGGGGCTCGTATTCTGAAAATGATCCATCAGCTTCCAAAATTTGGAAATGATGAAGATGAAGTGGACCACATTGTAAAAGATGTATTTGATTCATATCTGGAATTATTACCGGATTATGAAACATTACGAAAAAACAAAGGACCAAAGGTATCGTGCTATACGATGTCCACAAGCAATATTACCAGCTATGTTCCAAATGGGTTTGTAGTAGGTGCCACTCCAGATGGAAGAAAAAAAGGGACACCTTTAAATGAAGGATGTTCACCTACACAGGGAACGGATGTAAATGGGCCTACAGCTGTTATCAATTCGGTATCCAAATTACCAAATGAAAAAGTAGCTGCAGGACAGTTACTTAATATGCGCTTTACACCACAGTCGATTCAGGAAAATATGGAATCTTTTATCGATTTTCTGATTGTAAGTGCCAGAAAAGGAATTTATCACAACCAGTTTAACGTCATTGATACTTCTGTATTAAGAGATGCTCAAATTCATCCAGAACAATATACGAATCTGATCGTACGTGTGGCTGGATATTGTGCACAATTTGTTTCTTTGATGCCTCAGGCACAGGAAGCTATCATTGCACGTACCGAAAATACCATCTAATGGCTTAATTGGATGTTTTTCTGGTAAAGTCAGTAATTTATTTGTAACTTCTTTTGGATTTGATAAGATGAATTCAGAAACGAAAGGAGTGGTATTCATGAATAAAGTTCAAGCTGTTTTAAATAATAAATATGAATATGACTCCTTTTTCATTATATAACTGGAATATTTTTATATATTCCAGTTTTTCTGTATTTGATTCAAAAGGAGGAGATTGAAATGGATCAGAACTTTAATAAAGTATTTTGGGATGCTTGTGCAAATGGTGATTTTCCAATGGCTGCAGCTCAGATTAAAGCAGGAGCCGATGTAAATTATCAGAATGGCGATGGAAGAAGTGCTTTGATGAGAGCCGCTAAAAGAGATCGTAAAGACATTGTACAATTATTGATTGATAATGGTGCTGATGTAAATATGACAGATAAAAATGGGAAAACAGCATTGATGGGAGCTGCAAAAAAAGGAAATAAAACAATATGTAAAGCTTTAATTGATGCAGGAGCCAATGTAAATGCGAAAGATGATAATGGTAGAACGGCTTTGATGAGAGCATGTCTATTGGGACAGGATCGTTGTGTTCAGCTTTTACTGGATGCAGGAGCTAATATCAATGCACAGGATGAAGTGGGACGTTCTGCATTAATGGAAGCCTGCATCGCCTTTAAACGTGATACGATTGCTTTGCTTCTGGAAAGAAATGCGGATGTGAATTTATTTGATAACAATGGATGTACATCTTTAATGAGAGCTGCCTTTGGTGGATATGCATCTTTAGTGGAAAAACTGATTGCCTATGGAGCGGATGTTGACATGGTAGACAAACAGGGAAATAGAGCTCTGGATTATGTTCGTGAGCATTGTCGTGCTCAATTGGAACCGATTTTAAAATAGGAGGAAGTAAAGATGCGTGATTATTTAAGTTCAGAAGTTAGAAATGTAAGTGTCCTTGGACATAGCGGGGTAGGAAAAACTTCGGTATTGGAAGCAATGTTGTATTATACAAAAGCCACTGATCGGTTTGGGAAAACAAGTGATGGATCTTCTCTGATTGACTTTGATGCTGAAGAAATCGCAAGAGGATTGTCTGTATATACTTCTATTATTCCAATTGAATGGGAAAACTGTAAAATCAACTTTATTGATACACCAGGATATTTGGATTTCGTTGGAGAAAAAGAAAGTGGATTTAATGTAGGAGATAATGTATTAATTGTAGCCAGTGCAAAAGATCCTTTACAGTCAGGAACAAAATTAGCTTACAAACAGGCCATTCAATCCAAAAAACCAACCATTTTCTTTATTAACAAATTAGATGAAGAAGATACAAACTTCTCCGATGCTTATACAGCTTTACATGAAGAATTTGGAAAGAGCATTATTCCATTTGAAGTTCCAATTGTAGAAAATGGAGAAATTGTAGGTTCTGTTAATATTATTAAAAATAAAGCATGGTATTATAAAGGACCGAAAGCGGAAGGGGACAAACCACAGCCGGTTCCTGAAGATATGATTGAAGAAGTATCTTTATATAAAGACCAGATTGCTGAAGCCGTTGCTATGGGAGATGACGATCTGATGGAAAAATTCTTCTCTGGAGAAGAATTTAGTGATGCTGAATTAACAAGAGGAGTTCGTATTGGAATTCGCAGTGGAGAAATCATCCCTGTATATTCTGGAAGTGCCACTCAATCAATTGGAATTCAAAGACTGATGGATTTAATCGTTACTTATTTCCCAACTTATTCGGAAAAAGGTTTATATACTGCAACAACTCCAAATGGTGTAAACGTAGACCTGTTAACAACGGAACAGGAAGTATTGACAGCTCAGGTATTTAAAACGATTGCCGATCCATTTGTAGGAAGAATCAGTTATGTGAAAGTCTTATCAGGGGTTTTATCTTCCGATACAACGCTGGTAAATGGAAACAATGGAAAACCTGAAAAAGTGGGAACAATCTTTGTCATCAAAGGAAAGCATCAGACAGCAGCAGGTAAATTGTTTACTGGAGATATTGGAGCGATCAATAAATTACAGTTCACAAAAACAAACGATACTTTGTGTGAAAAAGGAAAACTGTTAATGGCTCCTGAAATTGTATTTACCCAGCCAATGTATGGACAGGCTATTTCTCCAGCTACAAAAAATGATGAAGATAAATTGTCCAATGGTCTGGCTCGTATTGCAGAAGAAGATCCTACATTTAAAGTGACTTCCAATAAAGAAACAAAAGAAACTGTTATTTATGGAATTGGAGATCAGCATTTAAGCGTTATTTTAAATAAATTAAAGAACAAATACAAAGCACAGGTTGTCATTGGGGATCCTAAGATCATGTATCGTGAAACGATTACTAAACCAGCAACGGGTGAAGGTCGTCATAAAAAACAATCCGGTGGTCATGGTCAGTTTGGACATGTCTTTGTAGATTTTGAACCAAATCGTGGTGTTGAAGATATGGTTTTTGATGAAAAAGTATTTGGTGGGGCTGTACCAAAACAATATTTCCCAGCAGTTGAAACAGGATTAAGAGAATGTTGTGAAAAAGGTCCTTTAGCTGGATATAAAGTTGTGAATATGAAGGCAACATTAAAAGATGGTAAATATCACGATGTGGATTCCAGTGAAATGGCCTTTAAACTGGCAGCACATCTTGCGTTTAAAGATGCTATGAAAAAATGCAGACCAATTTTACTGGAACCAATTATGAATATTTCCATTCGTGTACCAGATGAATATACAGGAACAGTTATTGGTGATTTAAATAAACGTCGTGGTTCTATTATGGGTATGACACCAGAAGATGGAGATCAGTTAATTGAAGCACAGGTTCCAATGTCTGAAATTCCAAAATATTCCATTGAATTAAGAGCTATGACACAAGGTTTAGGTACGTATGAATTGAGTATGGACCGTTACGATCCTGTACCAGATCCAATCGCAAAACGTATCATTGAAGCCAATAAATAATAATTGAAAAGGATGAGTTAATAGCTCATCCTTATTTTACAATATGACATTCTTTCATCCATACAGGCAATTCTTTTTGCCATGCAGATTCGGAATGATTGTCGTTTTTGAATACATGAGGAATGACATCCACTCCTTCTTTTTTTAATAAAGCGCGTATGATCTGCAGATTCTGATCGGTAACCATGGCAAAAATATGATGTGTAGGATATTCATATCCACCCCAGGAAATATAAATCTGGGTATCTGGTAATATCTTACAATCAAAATCTTCTCTGAATTTTTTATACATTGGATAAATATGAGGAGATACACAAATAAATTTTGAATACATATCGGAATGGTGCATAGCCATATACAGACTCATTGTACCACCCATACTGGAACCTCCTACATAGGTGTAATCTCTACTTGGATTGGTTGGATAATTCGTATCAATATAAGGCTTTAATTCATGAATCATCCAATCAATTAAAAGACGACCTCTTTGAGATACATATCCCCATTCTTCTTCATAAAAGTCATAAGGAGTAAATTCATTCAATCTTTGATCTCCGTTGTGATTGCATTCAATTCCCACAACAATGATTCGACCATCGTTTTGATCCAGATAATCTTTAATACCCCAGCATTTTCCATAAGTAGCTACATCATCAAAAAATAAGTTATGTCCATCAAACATATATAAAACAGGTAATCTTTCTTCTTTATAAATTGTATCCGGCATATAAATATGTAAAGTACGATTTAATTGAAAAGGTGTAATCCATATATCTTTTGTGAATACCATAATAGCCCCCTAAATTAATTGAAAATGTTTTAAAGCATCATATACTCCATCTTCTTCTACAGTAGAGGTAATATAATCCGCAATTTCTTTTACTTCCTGTTTTGAATTTCCCATGGCAATACCTGTACCTACATACGAAATCATCGTAGCATCGTTTCCACCATCTCCAAAAGCCATGGCTTCCTCTTTTTTTAAGCCATAATGATCCAGTACCTGCTGAATACCTATTTCTTTTCCGCCATTTACAGGAATGATATCACAGGCATGATCCCACCATCGAGTAATCTGAATGGACCTGCATCCTTCTATCAGTTTTTCATCGTCTTTCGAATCAATGGCTGCCATCATCTGAAAAACAGGCTCTTTTAAAGTTTCTTCATAATTTTCATCAATTTCTAACACTTGAGAAGCAAATGTAAAATAGTAGTCTAACGTTTCTTGGGAATAATTAGCACACATTTTATCTTTTGTGGCAATAGCTAAAGGAATATTCATATCATCACAATTTCTTTTACATTGAAGTACATCTTCTGGATCAATATTATTTTTATAGATCAGACCGTTTGTATCGATACAATACTGTCCATTAAAAGAAACAATTCCATCAAATTCAATATCAAATTTGGGAACCCACATATAAGGACGACCTGTGGCAATAAATATTTTAATGCCATTTTCTTTACATTTCTGTAAAGCATATTTCGTTTTTTCACTCATTTGTGTTGTTCCTAATTTTACCAATGTTCCATCAATATCAAAGAAAATAATCTTTGTCATAGCTCCTCCTGAATGTTATAAAAATTAATACATTTAATATATCATAAATTAAATAAATAAAAACATTGAAATCGTTTTCAGTTTCTGTTTTTTGATTTTTTTTAAAAACTATTGTACATTATTCCTATGAAAACATTAAAATCATTTATTAAATATTATGCTCCTTATAAATTTCCATTATTTATGGATCTATTCTGTGCCTGTGTGATTTCTGTTATTGATATTTCTTTTCCATTGATTTTAAATTTATGCACCCATCATATTTTTGTTCATTCCAGTATAAAATCGATTCTTCCTTATATGTTTATCGGTTTATTCATTTTATATGTGATCCGCGCTTTATGTAAATATTATGTATCGTGTCAGGGACATATTATGGGTGCAAAAATGGAAAGAGATATGCGAAAAGATCTGTTTGAACAATATCAGAAATTATCTTTTCGATATTATGATGAAAACAATACAGGAATTATGATGTCTCGAATCACTACGGATTTATTTGATATCAGTGAATTTGCACATCATGGTCCTGAAAATTTATTTATATCTTTTTTAAAGATTACAGGCTCTTTTGTGATTTTATTATGGATCTACTGGCCTTTGGCTTTGATTCTATTGACTGTAACGATTGGTATGGGAGTTTTTTCTTTTTCCTATAATAAGAAGATGAGAAAAACGTTTGATGACAATCGAAAAAAAATAGGTCATGTCAATGCAGCTGTACAGGACTCTTTATCGGGAATTCGTGTGGTGCAATCGTTTACCAATGAAGAAATTGAACTGGAAAAATTTAAGGAAGCCAATGAAAAATTTTTAGATTCAAAACGAAACAATTATAAGGCAATGGGAACTTTTCAGGCAGGAAATAACTTTTTTCAGGGAATGTTGTATACATGTGTACTAGTATTTGGAGGTATCTTCATTCTTTATGGAAATTTCAATGTGATCAATCTGGCAACCTTTGCCTTATATATTGGTATATTTATTTCTCCAATTGAAGTACTGGTTGAATTAACGGAAATGTTTCAGAAGGGAATTTCTGGATTCAGGCGTTTTGAAGAAATTGTTTCGTTAATACCGGATATTCAGGATGAAAAAGATGCAATCGAACTAAAAGATGTAAAAGGGGATATTGAATTTTCACATGTATCTTTTCAGTATAATAAAGATGAAACCATTCTGGAAGATGTATGTTTATCCATTCCTTCCGGAAAAAAACTGGCTTTGGTGGGACCTTCAGGATCGGGTAAATCTACATTGTGTTCACTGATTCCTCGTTTTTATGATGTCAATAAAGGTTCAATCCAAATTGATGGAGTGGATATACGAAACTATACATTAAAAAGTTTACGACAGGCAATTGGCTTAGTACAGCAGGACGTATACTTATTTACCGGAACGATAGCTGAAAATATCGCATATGGCAATGAAATGGCTTCATTTGAAGAAATTGTAGAAGCGGCAAAATTGGCAAACATTCATGATTTTATCATGAGTTTGCCAGAAGGATATCAGACATTTGTTGGAGAAAGAGGAACTCGTTTATCAGGTGGTCAGAAACAGAGAATTTCAATAGCTCGTGTTTTTCTAAAAAATCCAAAAATATTAATATTAGATGAAGCGACAAGTGCACTGGATAATGAAAGTGAAAGAATTATTCAGAAGAGTCTGGATCATTTGTCAAAAGGTAGAACGTGTATTACCATTGCTCATCGCTTAAGTACCATACAGAATGCGGATGAAATCCTTGTAGTTGACCAGGAAGGTATAAAAGAAAAGGGAAATCACGAAGAATTATTAAAGAAAAATGGAATTTATGCAAAATATTATCGACTTCAATTTGAAAAAAGCATATAATCCTATTTGTATTTCAAATAGATCTTTTTAGACTATTATGAAGAAAATACATTTTTTGAATTTACATCGTATTCATTTGAAACGAAAGTAGGAGGTATTTGAAAATGAAACAAAGTAATTCAACTGTCAAGTACATGACACAGCTGGCATTATTGATTGCCGTACAGATTGTCATGAAGTTAATTGGTTTGGGTATGGTTCCAGTCGGACCTTTAAAGATGTCTTTCTTAACGGTACCAGTTGCCATTGGAGCCATTGTCTTAGGACCGTTAACAGGAGCTATTTTAGGTGGTGTATTTGGTCTGATCAGCTTCTATGATGCTTTGACCGGAGCCAGTGTTATGACAGGAACTTTCTTGTCCATTTCACCAGTGCACACATTTATTTTATGTGTTGTCACAAGAGCGTTAATGGGATGGTTAACAGGACTGATCGCATCAGGATTACAGAAGGTAATGAAAAACAATTTCCACTATTTCATAAGTGCTTTAGCAGCTCCTTTATTAAATACAGTATTGTTTATGGGATATATTTGTCTGGCATTTTATCATACCGATTATGTACAGAGCTTATGCACTGCATTAGGGGCAACCAATCCAATTATGTTTATCATTCTTCTGGTTGGTGTTCAGGGATTGATTGAAGCTATTGCCTGTTCACTGGTTGGTGGAGCCTGTGCAAAAGGAATTGATGTTGTTATTAAAAAGTAGAGATTTGTAGTGAACCTCTAAAGTTGTACCAACAACTTTGGAGGTTTTTATTATGAAATATACAAAAGAATTTAAATTAGAATGCGTACTTAAATATCGAAATGGTGAATACATTCACGATCCACCAGGAGT
>NZ_VUMM01000006.1 GCF_009696175.1 Floccifex porci | reverse complement strand
CAAGATGAGATCTCCCATTCGCAAGAAGTAAGACCCCTTAAAGACGATAAGGTAGATAGGCCGGAGATGGAAGCGTAGCGATACGTGGAGTTGACCGGTACTAATCGGTCGAGGACTTAATCAGGAATATGTCTTGAAGATGTTGTTTGGTTTTGAGGGATCGAACCTCAAAGACCCGGTGGCGATAGCGAAGTGGAAACACCTGAAATCATTCCGAACTCAGAAGTTAAGCACTTCAGCGGCGAAAATAGTTGGGCCTGCCCCTGCGAACATAGCACGCTGCCGGATTTTTTTATGCTTCCTTCTGGAAGTCTTTTTTTTATTTCTTTTTTTTCTGTAAGATGATAGAATCTTATACGTATGGAGAATAAGATATGAATAGAATTGGATTTGACAATCAGAAATATTTAGAACTGCAATCAAAGAGAATCATGGAAAGAATTTCTCAGTTTGGAGATAAACTTTATCTGGAATTTGGTGGGAAACTTTTTGATGACTATCATGCATCTCGTGTTTTACCTGGATTTGCACCAGATTCTAAACTTCAGATGCTTCTTCAGATTAAAGAAGAAGCTGAAATTGTATTTGCGATCAACGCAAGTCATATTAATTCTAATAAAATTCGTCAGGATTTAAATATTACTTATCAGGAAGATGTAATCCGTCTGATCAATGAATTCAGGAGAATTGGATTATATGTCAGCAGTGTTGTGATTACTCAGTATTCCTCTTCTAAGTTGATTACACAATTTCAGAATAAATTAAAAAAGATGAATATTAATGTATATCATCACTATACAATTGAAGGATATCCTACAGATTCAAAAAGAATTATTTCAAAAGATGGATTTGGAAAAAATGACTTTATTGAAACGACTCGACCTTTGGTCGTTGTAACCGCTCCAGGACCTGGAAGTGGTAAAATGGCTACTTGTCTTTCTCAGCTTTATCATGAAAATATAAGAGGAGTTCGTGCCGGTTATGCCAAATATGAAACGTTTCCTATCTGGAATCTGCCATTGGATCATCCCAGCAATCTGGCTTATGAAGCAGCTACAGCGGATTTAAACGATGTGAATATGATCGATCCATATCATTTAAGTGCCTATAATAAAATTACGGTAAATTATAATCGGGATATAGAAATATTCCCTGTTTTAAAAAATATATTTGAAGAAATATATGGAACATGCCCATATGCCTCTCCAACGGATATGGGAGTTAATATGATTGGTTCTGCAATTGTGGATGATGAAGTTATACAGAAGGCTGGTAAACAGGAAATCATTCGTCGATATTTTAACACTTTTAATCGATATTATAATGAATTATGTGATATTAATGAGTTAAACAAACAGGAATTGATCTTAAAAAAAGCCAATCTGGTTTTAGAAGATCGTAAATGTGTTAAAAAAGCACGTGAAGCGCAAAAACATTATAAAGTTTATAGTGGAGCCATTGATTGTTTAGATGGTACAATTGTGACAGGTCGTACAACGGAACTAATGGGTGCCTGCAGTTCGGTTCTGATCAACACATTAAAATATTTAGCTCAAATTGATCAGAATGTACATATTATTGAAACAAAATTAATTGAACCTATTCAGAATTTAAAAACGGAATATTTAGGAAGCTGCAATCCTCGTCTTCACGCCAATGAAATTTTAATTGCCTTATGCATCAGTGCACAAACCAATGAAAATGCGAAAAAAGCTTTAGCCTGTTTAAATCAATTAAAAGGATTACAGGCTCATATTACCTGTGATCTGTCCAATGTAGATTTAAATACGTATTCTCAATTGGGAATTCAGGTAACATATGAATCAAGTAAAAAGTAGGAGGTACTAATATGGCAAAACCAATACCCGCATCAGGAGCCGGAGCCGTTCGTTTAATTTTAAAAAATAAAGAAGATTTTCATTTTGATTTAAGAAAAAAAGAAATGGATGGAAAAAAAGAAAGCTATTTATATGATGTATTTTATGTAAATGCGACAGGTACTTTAAATATAGCTCTTGAAGAAAATGAAATAAAAATTGCTGCATTAAATTTAGGATTGGGAAAGGTCATTACACTTTCTAATGATGAAAATCTAAAGAAATTGTGTCGTTATGTATTAGAAAAATCATGAGAGTTTCTTTACATGTAATTGTGGATCAGGAAGATGAGGCAATTGTGGAAATCGTAAAAGAAGAAATCAATCATCTTTGCAGCGCCTTCACTTTTTCACCCAGTCGTCCTCAGCCTTCCTTAAGAAATTGTTTAGAATTTTATGGAAGTGCAACATTGGATTCAAATGAAATTGAATCCTTACTGTCTCAGTTGAATAATGACTGGGATGGAGATATGGACGATTGTTGTGCTTATGGATTCAATACAAAAATGTTTCATCCCAATGTATATTATTTACAGTTTCAGATACTATAAAAAAGAAGGATGTCCTTCTTTTTTATAGTTTTCGGTATTGTCCAGTATGACATTGAATATTCAGAATGGATGTATGTTTTAATTCCAGCAGCTGATCCATTTCTTCAATTACAGAATCGTAATTTCCTCTGGTATGATGGACCAGTACATAATCCACTTCTTTTATTTTTCCCTTGGCCTGCACACAGAATTCACGGACTGGACTTGCCAGAGAAAAGACCCAGATAGGGGTACAGATCGTGACATGTTGAAACTTTTCTAAATTGATATTCAATTCTTCGATTTTCATTGGCCAGCGATGCATGCCAAAACGTCCACACCACCAGAAACCTAATGTACCTTCCGTAAGCTCTTTTGCCTTAATTTCATAGATTTGTGCTTTTTTCTGACTGGCAAGAATATAAGCCTGTTTTTTCACATAACCCATTCTTGAAAAATAAACCACTAAATGTGAACTTTCTGTCTGAATTCCTAGATAATCTTCTATATGGAAAGAAAAAGTTTCCTGTTTATAGAAGATCCATGTCATATAACCGGTAATGGCCTGACAGAATCCAAAAATAAAATAGCTGGTTGACATAAAGTTAAAAGGGAAGATCACAAACTGAATACAGATCCATAACATAAGAGTGATTCCAAAAATACCACCAAGTACGATTCCACTTTTCTTCTTTAAAATAAGAAGAATGGAAGCGGTAATATTTGTGATCCCATTTACAATCAGTAAAGCAATTCCAGGAAATATATAATTCTGATATAGATAATTAGATAATGGTAAAACCTGAAAATAAGGTAGCATGGTATCCATTCCCATAGCTTTTCCAGTAGGATCCAGAAGCATTCCACTTGAACCAGCTAAAGCACCAATCCCAATAAATAAGGTCCAGAATAAAAGAAAGTTTCTGGCTATTTTATATCTTGAATGTTTCATTGTATTCCTTCCTTTTCTACCATTTTATAGAAGCTGGTATTTTTATATACATAATTAATCTATGAAAATGTGTTCAAATTAAAGAAAAAACGACATTTGTCGTTTCAGGTTCTTAATTTTTTAAATATTTCTGGAATGGTATCTATGCATTCATCTGGAAGACAACAGGCTGCATCCAGATTGGGAACACTCTGATTGTGAATATATGTGGCGCAGACTACAGCTTTTTCATAATCGTTGGTTTGTCCACATAGACCTGTCACAATTCCACAAAGAATATCTCCACTGCCTCCTTTGGCTAAGGCGCTGTTTGGCTGATTCAATAAATAAATTTTATCTTTATAGCCAATAATAGAAAGACTGGATTTCAAAACCAGTATACAGTTTGGATGGTTTCTGCAGAAATCTTTCACAATTTCAAATGGATTGGAAAGAATTTGAGAAATAGAAGCATCACATAAATAAGTCATTTCTTTAATATGTGGCAGTAAAATAGTTGTTTCTTTTCGATTGAGCCATTCTTTATGATCTTTACACGCCCATAAAGCATCTGCATCTAAAATAACGGTTTTATCAGAATGTAAAACGTGCTGTACCATTTGAATGGTACTTTTATTTAAAGACATGCCATTGCCAATTGAAATAAGAGAATAAGGTTGTAAATCAGGAACAATTCCTTCTTTAAAATAACCATTTTCACAAGGCATTACTTTATTCATCGCAAAGCTGATTTTACTGGCAAAAATTGGATAAATGCATTCAGGAATCATACAGGTAAGTGTTCCAATGCCACTTCGATAACAGGCTTTTGCGCTATAGTACAAAGCTCCATGCATTGATTGGCTTCCACCAATCATTAAAGCTTTTTTATAAGTTCCTTTATGAGAATGGGAAGGACGAGGCGGTAAATATTGTTTTACCAGAGTTTCATTGATCATAAAATTTGAATGCAGATCGTGAGGAATTCCAATATCCACACTGATGCATTTTTTAGAAGCGGTAAGTCCATCATTGATAAACAGTCCTTCTTTGTAACAATCCAGTGCAATCGTTAAATCAGAGACAATATGACAATTCATACTTTTTCCGGTAGTAGCATGAATTCCACTTGGAATATCAATGGAAATCACATAAGAACCACTCTGATTGATGGTTTCAATCACATTTTGATAATATCCGGTGATATCTCTGGACAAACCATTGCCAAATAAACAGTCAATACAAATATCAAAATGTTTTAAATCGTTTATGTCGGTTACGATTTCCAGATCAAAACAGGATAAAGAATCCCATTGAATCTTTTCATCTTTTGACATTTTTTCGATTTTAGGAATTAAAAGGGAAGGATAAATGTTTTCTTTGATCAGATTGCGTGCAATGGCCAGTCCATCTCCTCCATTGTTTCCAGGGCCACATGCAATGCAGATTTTTTTCTGATTCATACAAATATGATTTTTTATTTCTCTGATGGATTCAATGGCTGCATGTTCCATTAAAATCAAAGAAGGAATTTTATATTCTTCAATGGTTTTATGATCAAGCAAACGGGCTGTTTGACCTGTCTGTAAGTATTCTATCTTTTTCATGTATACTATTATATCATTTCTTTTTTAGAAATTGTGTTATAATACAAAAATAGGAGATAGTAAAAATGAAAAGATCATCGAATGTAAAAAAATCCATCATTTTAAGTGGCTTAGTTGGAACAGGTGGATTGTTTATAGCGAAATTAATTGGTATTGTTTATGCAATTCCTTTTTCATCCATATTAGGAAATGAAGCCTATATGGGAATTTATGGACAGGCATATAATATATATTCTTATGTTTTAACGGTTTTTACCGCAGGCTTTCCTTTTGCGATTGCGACATTAGTGGCTCGATACAGTGTATTAAAAGATGCGAAATCCATTTTGTCTGTTAAAAAATTATCTTTAGCCTTTCTATCTATAACAGGTTTTTCGGGAATGCTTCTACTGATGCTTCTGGCAGGTAAGATTGCTCCAATTATGGTAGAAGAAAACATTGATATTATGGTCAATACATTAAGAATACTGGCAATTGCAGTATTCTTAGTGCCAGTTTTATCGGCATTCAGAGGTTTTTATCAGGGATTGAAAGAAATGGAAGAATACGCGATTTCACAGGCATTTGAGCAGATTTTTAGAGTATTATTCCTTTTAGCTGGATCCTGTATTGCGGTATATGCCTTAGGTTTAGATCGAAAGTATGCTTTATATATCTCCGTATTATCGACATCTATAGCGGCTATTGCTGGAATTGTTCAGATTTATCAGTTTGATCGAAAACATATAGGAGAAATCGAATCGCTTGCTTTGAATCAAAAAGACAAAGCAGTGGATAATAAAAAAATATTTAAAGATTTTGTTTCGATTTCTATACCTTATTTATTGTCATCTATTTTAGGGTACAGTCAGCAGATATACAATGCGATTTTATTGCCAATAGGACTTCGTCTGCATAATTATGAATCTAAAGTAATTACAACTATCATTTCTTCAACCACTTATGTTGGAGTTAAGATTACAGCGATTCCTATGATTTTAGCACCTGGATTTGCAGCAGCCATCATACCTCATATTACGGAAGCTCTAACAAAAAAAGATTATAAGCTGATTCGTAAAAACATTATAGACTGTATTAATATTATTTTATATATTGGTATACCTGTCTGTTTCTGTATCTTTTTATACGCAAAACCAATAAATTATACATTGTTTTATAATGAAGATCTGAAACTGGCTTCTTATGTACTGGCATGGCTTTCATTAGAAGCTTTTCTGGGAACATTGGCTCCTGTTGTGACAAATTTAATGATGGCTTTGGAATTAAGAAAAAATTATTTTAAAAGGCTGATCATTTCAACCATTATAAAAGGAATTTTAATTGTTCCTATGATCTATATTTTTGGATTTGCAGGATCTGTATTAAGTTCTGTGATTGGAGATGGATATTTGATATTGTCAAATTTACAGGAAGTTAAAAAAGTATTTAAAGTAAAATTCAGGAAAGTAACCTGGGTTCTGATTCGTGTTCTGATTTCAATTGTGTTTATGGGACTGACTTCTTTTATCCTGAATAAGATTGGAATTGGCGGAACTGAAAGTGGAAAAATGATCAGTTTTGTATGGATGTGTATCAATGGACTGATCAGTGTACTTGTCTTTGCTGGAGTCAGCATATTCTTAAATGTGCCAAAAGTGGTATTTCATATGGATGTTGTAAAGTTTGTAAAGACGAAATTGAGAAGAGGAAATGCGTAATATGTATGATGTGATCGTAGTAGGAGCAGGGCATGCAGGGATTGAAGCCGCAATGGCAGCAAGCCGAATGAATAAAAATACATGTCTGGTGACTTTAGATATAAATATGGCAGGTTCTATGCCTTGTAATCCCAGTATTGGAGGACCGGCAAAAGGAATTGTGGTTCGTGAAATTGATGCATTGGGTGGACTGATGCCACAGGTTGCGGATCGTACTGCTCTACAGTTCAAAATGCTGAACACAACTAAAGGTCCAGGGGTTTGGTCTTTAAGGGTACAAAGTGACAAGGAAGAATATAAAAAGGAAATGAAGAAAATTTTACTTCATACTCCAAATTTGACGGTTGTGGAAAAAGCAGTTCATTCTCTTCTTGTCAAAAATCATAAGGCAGAAGGAATTCGCTGTACAGATGGAACAGAATTATATTCAAAAACAGTGGTACTGACTACAGGAACGTATATGACCAGTAAAGTATTAAGAGGACACAGTGCTATTTCTTCGGGTCCAGAAGATCAGATAACCATTGATACTTTATCGGAAAGTTTGCGAAAAGAAGGCATTCGAACGTTTCGCTTAAAAACGGGAACACCAGCAAGGATCCTTACGGATTCTATTGATTTTTCAAAAACAGAAGTACAGCCAGGAACGGATGAATTTCTCAGATTTTCGCAATCAACAAAGAAAGAAGACGTATTGCCTTTTTCAAAACAAAGCGTTTGTCATCTGATCTATACACAGCCAGAAACACATAGAATTATTAATGAAAATCTGAAACAGTCTGCTATGTATTCTGGACTGGTCAAAGGGGTAGGACCTAGATATTGTCCAAGTATCGAAGATAAACTGGTAAGATTTGCGGATAAGGAAAGACATCAGCTGTTTTTAGAACCGGAATCTTTATCATTGGATACAACCTATATTCAGGGATTTTCTACTTCTATGCCAGTGGATGTACAGGAAAAAATGGTTCATTCCCTTCCTGGTTTAGAAAATTGTGTGATTAAAAAATATGCGTATGCCATTGAATACGATGCTTTAGATCCGTTACAAATGAAACCATCAATGGAAAACAAAGTGATTGAAAACTTATTTACAGCCGGACAGATCAATGGAACTAGCGGATATGAAGAAGCAGCTGGACAAGGCTTGATGGCTGGAGCTAATGCAGCTTTAAAAGTAGATGGAAAAGAACCATTTATTTTACGAAGAGATGAAGCTTATATTGGTGTTATGATTGATGATCTGACAACCAAAGGAACAAATGAACCTTATCGTTTATTGACTTCTCGGGCTGAATATCGTTTACTTTTAAGACATGACAATGCCCAGGCTCGTCTGATTGAAAAAGGATACCAGATTGGGCTGGTGAATGAGAATGTATATCAGAATTATTTGAAGGAAAAAGAAGAAATTTCCCGGGCCAGAGAAAAACTGCAGGAAACTCATATTAAACCACAGGATGATATTAATGAATATTTAAAGAATCTGGGGTTTGAAAAATTATCAAAAGGATGCAGTGCATTAGATCTTATCAAACGTCCAAAAGTAACCATTAAAGGTCTTTCCAGCATATTGGGATATAGTTTTGAAGATGAAATCAATCGAGCTATTGAAATAGAGGTAAAATATGCAGGATATATTGAAAAAGCCAAAAGAGATGCCAGGCATTTACAAAAAATGGAAGAAGTTGTGATTCCAAAACATTTAGATTATGAAAATATGGAGAATCTGTCTTTAGAAGCTCGACAGAAACTGAATCAGATTCAGCCTGTGACTTTAGGACAGGCATCTCGTATTTCAGGAATCAATCCAAGTGATATTGCCATCCTGGCACTTCATGTAAAAAAGTGATATACTATTTGTGATAAGGGGACTATTTATGAAAAAGAAAAAAAAGAAATCACCAATAAAAAGATTCTTTGTTTATTCTATTCTTCTGGGACTTTCCTGTTATATGTTCTATTGTGGTTTTAAGGAACTGGAAACAACTGCACAGATTCGCTTAAGCATGGAAGATAATAAAAAAGAATCCCAGGCTTTGGATGAAAGAAAAGAGGAACTGGAAGAAACAAAAGAAAACCTGGAAAATCCAGATTATATTGAATATCTGGCAAGGGGAAAATATTTAGTCACAAAAGATGGAGAACAGGTATTTAAATTTTCCGATGATCAATAATTATAATTAGAAACTGGTTAGTAGTGTACCAGTTTTTTTTTGATTTTTTTCTTAGCATCATAACAGGTGAGAAAGATATTTTTAATATAATAAACAAACATCATTAATGTCAATATGAATCATAAAATCAAAGAAAATATGCCAATTATTTCATCAAAATGGTAAAAAATACATTTGTCATTATTTTTTCATTTTGTCATGGCATTCTATATATGGAAGTAATTAATTATGTATTTAGATATGAAAACAAAAAGTATAGTGATAAAAGTAGAAGAATCAATCATGAATGAGATTTTAGCGTTGGACAATGGAAAAATGTTTTATGTAGACGATGATATCATTGTATGTAAAAAGCCAATACTTAAACAGGATTATATCGTCCAGGATAATACTGTAGCATATGCAAATTCATCCATTGCGATTAGTACGAATGGGAAGTTTCTTACTTCTGATTCATATAATACAATTCTTTCTGCGGACCTGGAAATACATGTAACCTCACAAACTGTCTATAAAAATCAAGAACTTCTGAAGTTAACAAAATCAGAATATCAGATTTTAATCGGTTTATTGCGTGCAAAAGACGGAACATTAAGTCGAAGCAATATCATTCGAATTTTAGAATCTGGAAAAAAGTATCGCATGATCGAAGAAAACACTTTAAACCAGCATATGAAGAGATTGAAAAGAGCTTTAAAAGAAGATAAAAATCATCCATATATTAAAGCAAAATATGAGTTTGGATATGTATGGCAATTTGAAGTAAAAAAAGTATGGAAATGAAAACGATAACATTTTATTGTGAATTATACTTTTTTTACAGTTTATCACAAAATTCTTTAAATTTGACGTCAATTTGTTGAAGAAAATTTTATTGTTCTGTATAATTTTCAAATGTGGAGGATAAAATTATGTCAAATTGCTTTGAGTCAAAAGAAGCTTTTAAGGAAGCTTTTAAAGCGAATGTGTCCAATACATATGGACGTGACTTCGAAGATACATATGAAGAAGAACGTTTTTTAACTTTAGGACATATGGTTCGTGATTATGCCAGTGAAAATTGGCGTGCAACAAAAAATGCAGTAAAAAATTCTCAATCCAAACAATTATTCTACTTCTCTATGGAATTCCTGATGGGACGTTTATTAACAAGCAACCTGATGAATTTAGGAGTATATGATGTTGTTAAAGAAGGTTTAAGTGATTTAGGTATAGACATTAACGATATGGAAGAATTCGAAAGCGATGCTGGTTTAGGAAATGGTGGGTTAGGTCGTTTAGCGGCTTGTTTCCTTGATTCATTGGCATCATTGAATTTACCAGGACATGGAAACTGTATTCGTTATCATTATGGATTATTTAAACAGAAAATTGTAAACAATCAGCAGGTGGAATTGCCTGATTGCTGGATGAAAAGTGGAAATGTCTGGGAAATCTGGAAACCTCAGCATTCGGTAAGAGTACGCTTTGGTGGAACAATTGATGCTTATATGGATCAGTATGGTAAATTCCATCAGACATACCGTCCAAGTCTGGTTATTAAAGCGGTTCCTTATGATGAACCAATTATTGGATATCATACAAAAACAACGAATACACTTCGTTTGTGGGATGCAGAAGTGGATGAAGAAACAGCTCAGTCAGGTTCATTATTCAATTATCTGGATGATGTAACGCAATTAACAGCTAACGTATATCCAGATGATTCCACTCCAAAAGGAAAAGAATTGCGTTTGCGTCAGGAATATTTCTTTGTTTGTGCAGGAGTCGATTCAATTATTCGTAAACATTTGAGGACTTATAAAACATTAGATAATTTAGGTGAAAAAGTTGCGATTCAATTAAATGATACACATCCAGTTTTAGTAATTCCTGAACTGATGCGTGTATTAATGGATGATTATGATTATGAATGGGACGATGCATGGAAGATCGTAAAAGAAACAGTGGCTTATACAAACCATACTGTTATGGCAGAAGCTCTTGAGAAATGGGATCAGAATTTAGTTCGTTCCTTATTGCCTCGTATCTATATGATCATTGAAGAAATTGAAAAGAGATGGAAATTCTTTGTGGATCATAAAGGATTATGTGGGATTTTCAATCAGGTTTCCATTCTGAAAGATGGACAGGTACATATGGCTCACCTGGCAATTGTAGGAAGTCATAGTGTAAATGGGGTTGCAGCTCTACATTCACAGATCCTGAAAGATGATGTATTCAAATATTTTGAACAGATCTATCCTGGATTGATCAACAATAAGACAAATGGTATTACACATCGTAGATGGCTGTTGTACTCAAACCCTCAATTGACAAAATTACTGGAAGAAACAATTGGTCCTGAATTTAAAACTAATCCAGCAAAATTAGAAGATTTGATGGATTATGTAGACGATACAAATGTACAGGAAAAATTCTTTGCGGCTAAAATGGAACGTAAACAGATTTTAGCAGACTATGTTAAAAAAGAATTGGGAATTGAAGTGGATGTGAATTCAATTTTCGACTGCCAGGCAAAACGTTTGCATGCGTATAAACGTCAATTGTTAAACATTTTTGGGGTAATGCATACATATATGAAACTGAAGAAAGATCCTTCATATCGTATTTATCCTAGAACATTCTTCTTCTCCGCTAAAGCAGCTGCCAGCTACTCTTTAGCAAAAGAAATCATAAAATTAATTAATATTGTTGCGAATAAAGTAAATAACGATCCTCAGACAAATAAATACTTAAAAGTTGTATTTATTCCAAACTATTCAGTATCTGTAGCTGAAATTCTGTTAAATGCTGCCGATGTCAGTGAACAGATTTCAACAGCTGGAAAAGAAGCCAGTGGTACAGGTAACATGAAGTATATGATGAATGGGGCTCTTACTTTAGGAACTTTAGATGGAGCTAACGTTGAAATCGTAGAGCGTGTTGGTTTTGAAAATGCACAGATTTTTGGTTTCCGTGTAGAAGATATCAATCATATGAAACACGAAAACTCATACAATGTATGGACATACTACAACAACAATGAAGAAATTCGTCAGGTTGTGGACTCTTTACGTAATGGAGTATGGTCATCCAATCCAGATGAATTCCGTCTGATCTATAACGATTTAATGTTAAGAAACGATGAATTCTTTGTGTTGGGAGATTTCATGTCTTACATTCAGGCACAAGCTGAAATTGATCAGAAATATCGCAATCGTTCTCAATGGGCACGTATGATGCTGATCAATATCGCAAAATCTGGATATTTCTCAAGTGATCGTACAATTCAACAATACGCTGATGAAATCTGGAACCTAAAACCTATTTCGTTTAAATAGAAAGGTGCAAGCCTTTCTTTTTTATTTGACTTTAAAGTAGAGCTTTATTAAAATATTTAAGAGGTAGAAACGTGAAATTAGAAGAATCAATTGGAGAATCAATGGAAGATTATTTAGAATCCATTCTCGTATTAAGCCAATGTATAGATCGTGTTCGAAGTGTGGACGTAGCAAGTTATCTTGGATTTTCAAAACCAAGTGTTTCACATGCGGTTAAGTTAATGGTCAATCAGGAACTGATTTCATTGAATGAAAATAAAATTATCACATTGACGGAAAAAGGAAGAGCTATTGCCCAGGAGACATACAATCGTCACCTATTTTTTACCGATATGCTGACAGCTATTGGAGTTCCTAAAGAAGTTGCACAGGAAGATGCCTGTCGAATTGAACATGTCATCTCAAAAGAGTCATTTGAAGCAATCAAAAATTACTATAAGAAAACACAGGAATAATATCCTGTTTTTTTTATTTGAATCTGCATATTTTAGAAATGTATTTTGTTGAAAGAACCCTGGATTAGTGATATTATTTTTATAGCTTAAGGCTTAAAGGAGGATATTATAATTATGCCTATTATTGTTGATGTATATGCTCGTGAAGTATTAGATTCACGTGGAAATCCAACTGTAGAAGTTGAAGTAACTACAGAATCTGGTGCTTTCGGTCGTGCAATGGTTCCAAGTGGAGCTAGTACAGGAGTCAGAGAAGCTCTTGAATTACGTGATGGTGATAAATCTCGTTATTTAGGAAAAGGAACTTTAACTGCTGTTGATAATGTAAATAACATTATTGCACCTGCAATTATTGGTATGGATACTCGTGCTCAAAACTTAATCGATGCAAAAATGCTTGAATTAGGTGGTGGAGATGTATTTAAGAAAAAATTAGGAGCTAATGCGACTTTAGGTGTTTCTATGGCTGTTGCTTTAGCTGCTGCTGATTTCTATGGTATGCCATTATATAACTACTTTGGTGGATTTAATGGAAAAACATTACCAGTTCCTATGTGTAATGTAATCAACGGTGGATCTCATGCAGACTCTACAGTAGACTTCCAGGAATTCATGATTATGCCAGTTGGTGCAAAATCTGAAAGAGAAGCGGTTCGTATGGCTGCTGAAACATTCCATGCATTAAAAACTGTATTAAAATCAAAAGGATACAACACTAACGTTGGTGACGAAGGTGGATTTGCTCCTTCATGTGTAAACGGAAATGAAGAACCACTTGAATTATTAGTTGAAGCTATGGAAAAAGCTGGATATGTTCCAGGTAAAGATATGAAGATTGCTATGGACGTTGCTTCAAGTGAATTCTATAACGAAGAAAAAGGTGTTTATGAATTAGTTAAATCTGGTGAAGGAACTAAGACTTCAGATGAAATGATCGATATGTATGAAGCTTGGTTAGAAAAATATCCAATCATCTCTATCGAAGACGGATTAGCTGAAGGTGACTGGGACGGATGGAAGAGAATGACAGACCGTTTAGGTAAAAAAGTTCAATTAGTTGGTGATGACTTATTCGTAACAAACCCTGGAATCCTTTACGAAGGAATCGAAAAAGGAATCGCAAATGCGATCTTAATTAAAGTTAACCAGATCGGTACATTAACTGAAACATTCGATGCTATCGAAATGGCTAAAAAACATGGATACACTTGCATCGTATCTCACCGTTCAGGAGAAACTGAAGATTCAACAATCGCTGATATCGCTGTTGGATTAAATGCAGGACAAATCAAAACTGGATCTTTATCACGTACAGACCGTATTGCTAAATACAACCGTTTGATTCGTATCGAAGATGAATTAAATGAACGTGGTCAAGCTTCAATTGCTCAGTACTTAGGAGACAAAACTTTCTATAACTTAGCAGATGTAGAATTCAAAAAATAAGAAATGATTTTTTAGGACTCTGAATAGAGTCCTTTTTTTTATGGTATACTTTATTTGTGAGGAAATAATGATTAAAAATATAGTTTTTGATTTAGGGAATGTTCTGGTAACATTTGATCCCAAATCATTTTTGAAAGATTTGATTCATAATAAAAAAATAGAAGAGGATCTATATTCTTTCTATTTTCATAGTGATTTATGGATACTTTATGATCAGGGATCGTATTCAAATGAAGATATGATTCAAAAAGGAATTCAGATATATCCACAATACGAAAAATATATACGCAGTGTAATCGAAAGATGGGTTGAATATGTCATTCCTATTGTGGATAATATTCAATTACTAGATTTATATACAAATTATTCTCTTTATATTATTTCTGACATACCACAATATAATTATGATTATTTAAATGAACATTATTCGTTTCTTCAAAAAGTAAATGGTGGTATTTATTCTTATCAGGAAAAAGTTTGTAAACCGGATAAAAAAATGTTTACACGTCTTTTAGAAAAATATAAAATAAATCCTCAGGAATGTGTTTTTATTGATGATAAATATGAAAATATAAAAACGGCTTTGGATTTAGGATTCAAAGGAATTCATTTAAAGGATCCAAAAGATTTAAAAAAGAAACTGGAGGAAGTTTTATATGAAATGTAAAGTATCAAAAATATGTGGAGGGTGTTCTTATCTGAATCTTTCAAAAGAAGAGCAGGCTCAAAAGAAGAAACAGGCTGTATCGGAATTGATTAACCGATATCATTTAAAATTAAAAGTGAATGATATTTATATGGCAGAACAGGATCTTCAATATCGTAATAAAGTAATTGTAGGATTTGCGAAAGAAAAAGGAATCATTTATTCTGGATTGTATGCAGCAAAATCACATCGTGTGTGTCACAGTGAAAATTGTTTTATGCATCCTGAAATCATCAATGAAATTATAAAAGATATCACAAAAATGATGCAGTCAATGAAAATTGAACTTTATAATGAAAGAACGGGAACGGGACTGTTAAGACATGTACTAATTCGTTATGCTCATAAAACCGATGAAATTATGATTGTATTTGTGACAAGTCAGAAAATGTTTCCATCCAGAAAAAATATAGTAAAAGCATTGACATCTAAATATCCACAGATAAAAACAATTGTACAGAATATCAATCCAAGAAGAACAAGTATTGTATTACAGGATGAATCCATTGTTTTATATGGAAAAGGATATATTACCGATGAATTATGTGGGTTAAAAATATCTTTCAGTTTTGACAGTTTTTATCAGATTCATTCCCAGCAATGTGAAGTTTTGTATAAATTAGCAAAGATCAAATTACACCTGAGTCCAGAGGAAACGGTTCTGGATACTTATTGTGGAACGGGAACAATTGGTTTGACATTAGCGGATTCCTGTAAAAAAGTGACAGGGGTGGAACGGAATGGAGAAGCAATTAATTTTGCCAGACAGAATGCAAAACAGAACAATATTGACAACATTCAATTTGTTCAAATGGATTCCACTCAATTTATGAAGGAAGCAAAAAAATATCATACCCGTTATGATGCCATTGTTTTAGATCCTCCTAGAGCAGGAACCACTAAAGAATTTATTGAAAATGCATGTGCTTTAGAACCAAAAAAGATATTGTATATATCATGTGATCCAAATACATTAATGAGAGATTTAGTACAATTCAGAAAACAGGGATATGTATCCAATAAAGTGGATTTAGTGGATATGTTTCCAAGAACTGAACACGTCGAAAGTGTAGTTCTTCTATCGAAAATGAAAACCCCTGCAAACAATAGGGTTTTAAATTCGACAAAGTATAAAAAGAAACACTAAAAGGTGAACATACATGACGAATGAATGTTTGATCTTCACTTAATTGATTTTAAAAAAAAATATTTTTAAAATGAAAAAAAGAAAGGATTAAGCGAATAAGAGTATGGAATTTCCAAAATTCGTTTTCAATCTATAATGAAATCGTATTTTGAATCAAAATCGCCAGCACAATCTAAAAATTCAAATAGTTCCAATCGGGGAAAGAAAAGACATATTCTACAATCAATTCCTATTATAATGATTTGCGAAGTGAGATTGATCAGAAGATACAGTCATTTATTATTGCACGTAATGGAGTGATTGATTCCTGGCCAGCTTCTTTCAGTGAAGATTTTGATATTTGTGAAGGTGGGGTTACAGTATTTGATTATTTTGGGGAAGATTATAAGGTATCTGGATCTGAGCAGATTGTCAGAAAATCAAAACAGCTTGTATATCGCAATCATTAAAAATATAAGAATACAGAAGAATATGAAAAAATAGATACGAAATAGACTCTTCTTGAAATTGATGTAGATAAAGCTAAAAATGCTGGAGATGGAAGTATTATGTCAATTTTATCGTTGATTGGTATAATATATATGGCATTTTCAATTGTTTTGATACCAGGTGATTTATTTTTTCATTTAGGAAGTGTTATTTTTGATCCGATTTATGAATGGAGTGGTACTCTTGGTATGATTTCAAGTATTCCTTATGTGATTTATCTGATAATAATGGGAATATTTGATAATAATATTATGGATAAAGCAGCTATTGTTTCTGTTGGCTTTCTGATTATTCTATGTTTATTTGGATTTATCTGTCTGTATGTATATTATAGTACCTGCAAAAAGAATTCAAATAATGTTAAAAAAGCAAAAAAGGCATTGAAATCTCTGGTTAACAGTGATGAATATAAACAGATTGTTTCAGAAAATAATAGACTTCGTAAAAACAATGAATTTATGGCCGAACAATGGCATCAAGCATGGTTTGAATGGGTTTGTAGTACATATCATTCATCAAAAGAAGCGGAAAGTGAATATGAGAAAGAATTTATGAATGATTTAGGAAAACAGATTCAAAAGACCGATTTCAATGAATCGATTAAAAAGAATAAAAAATGAATGACTTTACAAAAAGATAAGAGAGTCAAACGGACTATCTCCTAAAAGAATATAATTAAGTCTTAGGGTATGTCCTTACAAGTTATAATGGATAAAAGAAGCAGTTCAACAAAGACTGCTTCTTTCATTTTAATTTCCTTCTGAGTTTAAGGTATCAATAAATGAAAAAAGCCAAAATAAGCATGTAGATTTTTCGACATTTTTATTCTGGCTTTTGTAAGATTGTCAAATCTATAGATGGTTCATGGGAAATACTGGGGATTATGATTCTATTCTATTTCTTCTCTGTACCACTTACTTTAATTGCGTCGTTATCTTGGTTTCCAGTTCGCAATGTGTTACATCACTCCAATGACGGCGTATGGCGATGTCAGCAGAAAGGTCCGTATTGTTATAGGAAATAGACCATTGTGTGTTGCTTGTGATTTCTTCAGGGTTTGGATTTTGTGCCGCTGATTTCATTGCGTTCCATACAGTGTCGTCTGTGTAATTTCCTTTTTCTGTCTCCAGCACTTCTAAGACAGCATCATAGCGTTCCTTTCCATGACCAAGGATACCGTTTTTCTGATTTGGAAGCACCTCATCCTCATAACGGATAAAGAAATTAGTAACTGCCTCTGATGGAGTGTCCATCAGCTCTCTTGGTTCACCGTCAATGTCATACTCTATTACTCTGCCATCACCTGATGCATCGGTTATATAGAAATGATAATCTCTACCGGATGATGCGAACATATCATAGCTGCGCAAAAGCTCAACTGCTTCCTCTGTGGTTGCTGCTCTGTCAAGAACAAGTCGTATCGCAAGAGTGGTGGAAATGACAGGTTTGCCTGTATTTTGACGTACAGGTTCACTATCAAGTGTCAACACAGCGATAGACACTCCCTTCTCATTCATACCATCAAGGCAGATAAATGGAGCGGTTAGACTTGCCAGCTCTTTTTTGATATTCTCATCAGGAATATTTGCTGAAACATTATCAAGAGCGGCAAAGGCAATCGACTTATATCCGTCTTTTGGAGCACTGTAAACCAGCATGGCAGATGTATTTTTACTAAAATCGTAATTACGTCCCATATGGACATCACCATCCGTATCGGTTAGACCAAACACCGTACAGCCAAAATTGGGTGCTTTGATCTTTACAGGCAACAGTGGTAAGGATTCTTTTAGAATCGCATCAATCATTGTCTGATCGTCCTGAATGCCGTAATCGATTATATCGTCAAGATTGTAATCATATTTAACATCCATGCGATAGAGATTGTAGCCATCCTCATAATCCGTAAGTTGCTCAATGGTTCTAATGGTCTGGATCCTTGTGAAATACAGTCCTAAAAACGCAAGCGAGGCGAATACAATGATTGCTAGAATCGACAACAAACCAATCAAAATACGCTTTTTTACTTTATTCATGTTTTGTCCTCCTTTTTGGTTCGGTATTATTTTGTAATAGAACCCGACCTTGCTTTCGGGTTGTATTAAAGAATAAAGAGTTCAAGGGTTTCTTCGAGCATGTTTATTTGTGCTATCCTTTTATTCGTTAATCTATATGATATGCAATATTAATGGGGACTTCCTGTTTTGAATTTAAATACGAAACCTTAATTCCAATACGCTTTGATTTTCCCTCTAAACTATCGTGCCAACGCAAGATAAATTCTTCTTCTGTAAGATATGTGTAACTACCGGAAGTCGATGGATCCATAAAATAATAGATATATGTATCCTTTTTCGCATCCTTCTTATATCCGATCAACACAACATAATGACCATCGTCTTCTGTTTCAGTCTTATAATCGCCGTCATCTTTCCATGCTTGAATCGCACAAATAACAGGAGAATCATCATCAAGAGCTGTCCTTAATTGTATTAGCAAGCTATCCGTATGATCCGAATCGTATTCATTTGAAGCATAATCTACACACACAACCTCTGTTGCAATCACCGGTGTATTCGGAAAACCTTCTGTACGAACGGATTCTAAATATTCTGCTATATTCATATAGTTAGTCCCATTTTCCGGAGTTGCTTCAAGTTCCAAAAGTAATCGATCTTCTCTGGTGTCAAAATCGTATCCCGCATAGCGTAAAACAGATGCAACGCAAGACACTCCACAGGTAAAATTATAACTTTGTCTATACAAAGGTAATTTTATAAGTTTACATATTCCTTTTTCATCCGTTTCAGGCAACGACGTTGATGAAACATTATAATCATAAAATGTATTTCCTTCCGGTTCAATATCGTTCAAGTAATACTCCTTCATCTGATTGGCAATACCTTCAGATTTCGGTTCTTTGTTTGCTGTAATTATCATAAACAAAGACACAACAAATAAAAGAATTAAAAGCACAGGGATAATCTTCTTGATTGCTTTCATTTTGAAATTCCCCCAATTACAAAGTAAACACTCATTAATATTATCATGCTTTTGCTTTGATACGTCAAATGGTACAGTAAAAATCATAGATATTTTTGAAAAGTAAAATCAAAGGCCTCTTTTTCTATTTATCACCATTGTACTGAATATGACTGTAATTTCTATAAATCCATTTATTTTGTTTTACGATAAATTATATTATCTTGCCGTTGAAACCAGTTGTTTTATGAAAGGAATCAGAGAAATGAGTTTATGTTTTCTAAACTCAATCTTATAGAAACGGCAGTTACAGTGGTAAATGCATGAATTCGTACTCACTCTTTACAGGATTTGTAAGTCAGGTTTGGGTTCAATGCTTTGGTGCCTGATACCTCTGTAGTCATGAATGATTTGGAAATATTGCTGGAAACATGGCAGGCACATTAAATTGTACCCTATAGAATGGAAACCTATAATTTAGGGGGATGCCCTTAAAGGTGGACACTCCTATAGGAAAGATTAGTGTGTTAAGATGTATCCATGAAGAGGATGGAAGGGAGTGGATACATATGAACAAAGAGACACACACGAACACCTTATCCAATAAAGACATCAAGATACTGAGCAATAATCCTTGCGTTGCGAGTGTATCGCATAGTACAGTGTGATGCTAGTATAAAAAACGGAGAGGTTAAATTCATTTTTTAGTCATATGGTACAATGTCATTAGAATCCTGGAAAGAGATAAATATGGCAAGAGTAGGATCGTATGATAAAGAATTTAAAGAAAGTATAATTCAATATGTACTAGATCATCCAGATGAAACCTATGTTAGTGTTGGAAAGCGATTTGATGTCCATTCAACTACTATTGGAGGTTGGATGAAAGAGTATAAAGAAAAAGGTGGTAATGATGTTTTCCGCGGAAGTGGTAACTATTCAAGTGATGAAGCTAAAGAATTTGCACGGTTGAAAAAAGAATTAAAAGATACACAAGATACGCTAGAAATATTAAAAAAAGCTATTGGCATACTGGGAAAATAGATAAGTCCATGATTTATGAAACTGTGTAATCTTCCAAAGAAGCAGATGATACAATTTCCGTTTCCAGTGTGCTAAAAATTATCGGAGCAAGTAGTTCAGGATATTATGATCACTTCACCATCGAGCAGGTGTCAAAAGGGGGTATCTTTGTCGTGCGTCCTGTGGAAAATATTCCAGTAGATGGAGTGGTTCTAGATAGAAACAGTGCGGTGGATGAATCCACTTTGACTGGAGAGAGCATTCCGGTAGATAAAGCAGCCGGAAGTGTAGTATCGGCAGGTACCTTGAACCAATCAGGCTATATACGATGCCAGGCGACAAGAGTTGCAGAAGACACAGCGCTTTCGCAAATCATTCAGATGGTAAGCGATGCCGCAGCAGCAATGAGCTTGTCCAGCTTTAGCGTTGTAACCAATGCATTGCGACTGAATTTCTTTGAGATGCATGATTCTAAAAGAGATCATAAAATAAAAAACAAATTAAAAATCACAATTGAAAAGGAGACAAAAACCATGGAAAAAACATTAAAAATTGAAGGTATGATGTGTGGACATTGTGAAATGCACACAAAAAAAGCACTGGAAGCACTTGAAGGAGTGACAAAAGCAGAAGTGAGTTATAAAACAGGAACTGCAGTTGTTACACTGGAAAAAAATATTTCCGATGACATTTTAAAACAGGCTGTTGTCAATCAGGGATATCAAGTGACAGATATTCAGTAATTGTTTCGTCTTTAAACCAAAAAGAACCATAATTCCAAAGGAATGTGGTTTTTTTTCTTTGTCATGATTTAAAAAACTATTGTTTATCAAAAGAGACGAAAAACAGATTCAATGTAAAAAAGAAACCCATCGAAAACCAATGTCATTAAGTTAAGCAAAAAGAACAATGACAGCGATATATTCTTATTAAGTTAAGCCTGGATACAATTTTATATCCAGGCTTTTAATCGTATTGCAGTTAAAAATACGATGTTTTAGGCATGGCGAAAAGGCAAATTTTTGCACCTAAAAAAATTTTGCCTATGACTCATATATTAAATATAATCAGTGTAGCGCTATGATTCTTTTGTATTAAATGGTATAGCCGATTTAGGTTTCATATTGCGCTGATATTTTCTATCTGGTCTTATGGGGGACAGATTTTTTTTCTTTCATCAGTTCTTCTGTATCAATTAATTTTCTTAACCAAAGCCTCATATTTGTTACGGCAGTAGATAAATTCACTTTGTAATGATGTTTCCTTTTGTCAGATTGTTCTACTTCGATTCTCTCAGTAATGATATTTGTTAAACAATGTAATAGAATCGCTGCATAGATTTCCTGTTGCATGAAATTACGTTTTTTTGAATGAAATGACATCATTCCAATTCAAACTTTGCGTTCGATATACGATTCACATTGCGTCCTACCGTTACTCCTAACATTGGATGATTATCAAGATATTCTTCTAATGAGTCATATCCCAATACTACATCCTAAAAATTACCCTTTTTATCTTTAACAAACAAGGAAATTAGAATAGCACCAAAATTAGTGATTACCGCTTTCATTCCTTGCTTATTTACGATTTCAAACTTGTAAACTTCTTTGCCCGATGGATGTATCCCAAATATTTCTTTATTAACGCTCATGAGCAATAATCTCGTTCACTACTGAATCTTTGATTGTTACATTTTCTTTTTCTAATTTTTCAATTGTAGACTTAAATTGTGGTAAATAATTCTTATGTGCAATCAACAATTCATCTAAAACACGTTTTGCGTTTTCTCCCGATGGAATCAATTCATTTAATGTAAATGCTTCAAGTGCCAATCCATAATTACCAGTAACTGCAGCTTGGATTGTACACTCTTCCATTGCTTTCATACATTGAAGCCATCCTCTTTGTGCACTTGGTAATTTTCCCCAAGCAACAGGCATTGCTCCTTTTGCCCCAATATAGCAGCTTACTTCAACTATTGAATCTTCAGGCAATTCTGGAATTGCTCCTCTATTTTTTGTGCTGACAACCATATGAGTCTGCTTATTGTTATAAATCGCATTGATACATTCACACGCTGCATCGCTGTAATAAGCTCCACCACGTTTTGATAACTCTTCGGGTTTATGATCTAAATTAGGATTTTTATATAATTCAAACAATTTATTTTCTGTTTCTTTTACTTGTTGACCACGAGTACCAATTGTTTCATATTCCATCAAACTATGCTCTAACATTTCTTGTTGACGATAATAATATCTATGGTATCCACAAGGAATCATATTCATTTCTCTGATTTGTTCTCCAAAGAAAGGAACGTTATTGATGTTTGCTGGAAGACCAACATCTTTTCCATCTAACATAGCATCAATTACTTTACTTGTTAATTCATTTCCATCTTTATCATATACTTTGTGCCAATGAAAATGATTTAACCCTACGAATTGATAAATCAATTCATTTGGATCTACATTTAACGCAATAGGTTCTTTCATCATAGCAATCGTTGGAACATTACATAAACCGATACAACGTTCCCACTTTCCGTATTTAATAACTGCTTCAGTTACCATTCCGCTTGGATTTGTAAAATTAATTAACCATGCATTTGGACATAATTCTTTCATATCCTCTACAATATCAAGAATTACAGGAATTGTTCTAAATGCCTTAAAAATTCCACCAGCTCCATTTGTTTCTTGTCCTAACATTCCATAAGACAAAGGAATTCTCTCATCTTTAATTCTAGCTTCCAATAAGCCCACTCTAAATTGTGTTGTAACAAAATCCGCATCTTTTAATGCCTCTCTACGATCAAAGGTTACATGCACCTTTACATCATAGCCTGCTGCATCCCACATACGTTGTGACATTTTGGCATCAATATTTACTTTTTCTTTTCCTTGTTCAATATCAACAAGCCAGATTTCCTTAATGGGAAGTTCATTGTAACGTTTAATAAAACCTTCCATCAATTCAGGTGTATAACTGCTTCCGCCACCAATCGTAACAATTTTCAATCCTTTTTCCATCATGGTTTTCTCCTTTTCTATTGATAGCTTTAATTTACATTTAACCCAATTGTTATTCAATATGCCCAAGAATCGAAGATAGTTTTTTCTACACAAAATAAAAAAGATTCAAAAAAATCTGAAACTTTTTGAATCTTTTTAATCCTTTGGTCGATCATCCATATAATCAATCGAATCATAAATATATTTTGTATTTTTTCTTCTTTTCTCATTATAAATACAACCATACAAAACATCCATAATGTATTGCATAGCTATATGACTTGAAAACTGAGACATTCTATCTCGATTATTTTCAGAATCACTAATAGATAAATGATAGGTCACATATTGAGAATAATAATTACTTCCTGCTTTTCCAATTTGTATTACTTTCACACCTTTTTCGTATAATTTTTTTACAATCGGCAATATAAATGTAGCCTTTCCCGAATAAGATAGAATAATCGCTACGTGTTTTTGATCCGAAGCCAATACAGTTAATCTTTGATTATAAAAGCTGCTTGGACAATTTACACTTTTTCCAATCGTCAACATTTTATCTTGAAAGTTTTCTGCGATATTTGAATTATGGGCATGCGTATAAACATCAATTACATCTGCCGAATCTATTAATTGTGAAACTGCTTTGATTTGATCTAAATCAACATATTCAAATGTATCTTTAATAGCCTTCTCATAAAGTTCTAAAAGCTTAAAAGCTATCTGTCTTGGATTATCCTTTTCCTGAAATGGGTAATTCACATTGATATAGGAATTGTTTTCTAATAAATCAGCATTTTCTTTTGCGATACTTACTTTTAAATCATTGAATCCATTAAAACCAATTTTTTTCACAAAACGATGAATCGCAGATTTTGATATAAAAAGTATATCAGCTAATTCTTGAATTTTTAGTTTCGTAATCTCATCTTTGTTATTTAAAATATAAGATGCAATTTCTGACTCTAGCGGTGTCATAGAATCACATAGTTCTATCCTTTTTTCCAATTTCATGTTATACACCTCCAACTAATCCAATAATATCTAAGAATTCTTAAAATAGAAAGAGAAATATCAGGTATTAATATAATTATCTTAATTGAAATGTATCCGCAAATACCCAATTCTTTTGAATGTTGTAGACGACAAAAAATAAAATTGTATCAATGATTGCTTTCACAATAATAGTAGGAATTGGAATAACACTTAGTAAGGATACCAAAATACCACATTTTTAACTGTAGCGTAAGTAAAGGCCTGGATATAGAATTGTATCCAGGCTTAACTTAATAAGAATTTATCACTGTTACTATCCCGTTAGCTTAACTTAATGACATTGTTCGAAAACTCTTATTTTTTTTAAAATATCTGATACTATATATACATCATGAAACCTGAATTTTATCCCTCTATTTATAAAAGAAAATCTTTTCATACATTTAAAAATGTTGAAAAAGAAAAGATGTCCCATCAAGAATTAGAAGCGATTTATTCAATCTATTCTACATTTGAATCTCTATTTGATATTCAGACAAAAATACGTATTGTTTCTGGCAATCAGATTGAAAAATCAAGAGATGGACAGTATTGTATTTTATTTTATAGTGAAATAAAAGAAAACTACCTGCAGAATATTGGATATTTAGGACAACAGATGGATTTTTATTTAACAAGCCACAATATAGGAACTTTATGGTATGGAATAGGAAAACCGGATATTGAACAGATTGATTCGCTTCATTTTGTGATTATGATGATTTTTTCGAAAATAAAAGATTCAGTACATTTTCGTAAAGATATGTTTAAAAGTAAAAGAAAACCATTAAATGAGATATGGAAGGGTAAACAAATAGAAGGGGTATCCGGTATTATCCGTTATGCCTGCAGTGCCTGTAATCTTCAACCCTGGTTTGTACACAGAAAAGAAGACAGATTATACGTTTATCGTATATTTGACTGTAATCGAAGAGGAATCATGCCTAAAAATAAAGTAATCTTCTACAACAAAATTGATATAGGAATCTTTTTATGTTTTCTGAATCTATGCCTGGTTCATGAAAAGATTCCATATGAAATGGAATTTCAATCGGATACAGAAGAACAGGAGAAGAATCTTTATGCGATCTATAAAATTAAAACATCCAGCTAATTGGATCACTAGTATAAGACTGGTATCCAGTTTCTGCTTATTCTTCTTTAATCCTTTTTCCTTTTCTTTTTATTTCTTTTATTTACTTGCAGGATTCAGTGATATTTTTGATGGATATATCGCAAGAAAAACAAAAACTGAAAGTGAATGGGGATCTAAATTTGATACCTTTTCCGATTTTATATTTATTATGGTTACTTTATACAAATGCATTCCATATTTTCATTTTGATAAATGGATAGTCTGTTTTATCGGATTCATATTTTTAATTCGAATAGGGAATGGTATATTCTCAAAAATATATGGTAAAACATGGATCGTAAAACATACAATGTTAAATAAAATCACGGGATTGTTTCTTTATCTTCTTCCTTTTTTATATTCTTATTCTTTATATGTGATAATCGTATGTACCATTGCTTTTATTTCTTCGATAGAAGAAGGATATTTAATCTATAGGGAAATAAAAAGACAGTAGGTTCTATTTGGATAGATGTATTGATTTTAAGAATGTATTGTCAAAAAAGAAAAAGGCAACTCTCTTTTGACACAATGTAAGCCAAAGATGGTAGATAAATACAGGGTTGTTTTATAGGATAAAGACAGACAGGGAGGTTTTTGTATGATATTAGCAGATAAAATCATTGAAGAAAGAAAAAAGAATGGGTGGTCTCAGGAAGAATTTGCCAGTCAGTTAAATGTTTCAAGACAGGCAGTATCAAAATGGGAAAGCGCTCAATCCATTCCGGATTTAAAAAGAATTATTGAAATGGCAAACCTATTTGGAGTGAGTACTGATTATTTATTAAAAGATGAGATGGAAAGAGCTCCGATACAAAATGAAGAAATGGAATATTCTGTCTATAAAGTCACAATGGAACAGGCCAATGAGTTTCTCCATATCAAAGAAAAAGGAGCCAGAATGGTTTCCAGAGGAGTCAGTTTATGCATCTTGAGTCCTGTGTTACTGATCTTTTTATCAGGTTTTGAAAAATATGAATCGTTTTCAGTGTTGATGGGAATGGCATGTCTATTGATTTTTGTTGCCATAGCGGTATATATTTTTATTCACTATGGAATGATGAAAGAAAATTATAATTATATGGAAACGGAAAATATTGAAACTGCATATGGAGTCAATGGACTGGTCAAAGAAAAAAAGAATGCGTTTATGCCCACTTATTCAAAAACAATGGGATATTCAGTGGCTTTATGTATTCTATCGGTTATTCCAGTTATCTTTGCGGGTGTTTTAGAAACATCGGATTTCATTCAAACGACATCGGTTTCTTTATTATTAATGATCAATTCTTTTTCAGTTTATGAAATTGTAAAAGTAAATATGATCCTTTCCAGTTATAAAGTTTTATTACAGGAAGGGGATTATTCTTTACAGGAAAAAAGAAGAAATAAAAAACTGGAATTGTTTGAAACGGCATACTGGACCATTACTACAGCTCTTTATTTAGGATTCAGCTTTATCACAAATCGCTGGAGCATCAGCTGGATCATCTGGCCTGTATCCGGTGTTTTATATGCTGCTGTTCGTTCCATTGTATTAATGTTTATAAAAGAGTAAAGGAATTGAATTGATTTGAATAGGATGATACATTGATAGTATGAATATAGAAAAAGAATTAATACAATTAAAAGATGATGAATATGTTTCGTTTCAGAAGAAGATCACAAAGACACAATGTCCCATTCTGGGAGTTCGTTTACCCGCATTAAGAAAATTTTCTAAAACAGTGGATTCGAAAGATCAGGAATTGTTTCTGAATGAATTGCCTCATACGTATTATGATGAATATATGCTTCACAGTATTCTTTTAAATCAAATAAAAGATATAGATCAATGCATTTCTTATTTGGATTCTTTTTTACCTTATATCGATAACTGGGCGGTATGTGATACGATCAAACCAGTAGTCTTTTCAAAACATAAAGAGGAACTGATGATCAAAATCAAAGAATGGATCCAATCCGATCAAGAATTTACCGTTCGTTTTGGGATATTGATGTTGATGAAATTCTTTCTGGATTCTTCTTTTGATCAAGAACAGTTTGAAATGGTTATCTCGATTAAAAAGGAAGATTATTATATAAAAATGATGATTGCCTGGTATTTTTCAGAAAGTCTGATCAAACAGTGGAACAGTGCTATTCGGGTTTTAAAAGAAGAAAGACTGGATGTATGGACTCATAATAAAACAATACAGAAAGCCATTGAAAGCTATCGCATTTCAAAAGAACAGAAAGAAGAATTAAGAAAATTAAGGAGGAAAAAATGAAAAATTTTAAGGCACAATCCTGGATTTTTCCTATGCCAGTACTGATGATTGGAACCTATGATGAAAATGGAAATCCCAATGTGATGAATGCAGCCTGGGGCATGATCAGTGATGTACATGAAATCACTATTTCTTTATCCAATCATAAAACAACACAGAATTTATTATATACAAATGCATTCACCGTTGGTTTTGCCACAGAATCGATGATTCAGGCCTGTGATTATGCAGGAATCGTAAGTGCCAGCCAGGTACCGGATAAATTTGATAAAGCAGGGTTTCATCAGAAAAAAAGTGAATTTGTGAATGCTCCTGTTATTGAAGAACTGAAAGTAGCTTTAGAATGTAAAGTAAAATCTTATAAAGATGAAATTTTAATTGGTGAAATTGTAAATGTATGTGCAGATGAAGAGGTTTTAACCGATGGACAGATTGATCTGAATAAATTAAAACCAGTCAGTTTTGATCCAATCCATCATATGTATTATTCACTAGGAAAACCTGTAGCCCAGGCGTTTCAGGTTGGAAAAGGAATAAAAAATGAACTTTGAATTATGGATCCTGGATTTCATTCAGACTTTGCGGTTTCCCATTCTGGATCAGATTATGAAAGGAATCACATTTTTAGGGGATAAAGGACTGATCTGGATAAGTTTAGCTTCATTGTTGTGTTTCTTTAAAAAAACAAGAAAAATAGGAATCTTAATGATTACAGGTCTAATATTAAATGCCTTGATTTGTAATGTGATATTAAAACCATGCATACAGCGATTAAGACCTTTTACCTATTCCGATGTATCTCTTATCGTATCTGAACCAAAGGATTATTCTTTTCCTTCTGGACATACATCGGCATCTTTTGTGTGCTGCAGTATTTTTTATTTTCTAAAACGAAAAGAATTTCCACTGCTTTTGATTCTGGCTTTACTGATTTCTTTTTCAAGATTGTATTTATATGTACATTTTCCTACCGATGTACTTGCAGGAATCTTATTAGGAACTTTAAATGGATGGTTGAGCCTTATTCTTTATAGAAAATATAAGGGAGAAAATCAATTGACATAAAGAAAAGGGTATTCTATAATTGAATAAACAAACATATGAACAATTATTCAATTATAGGAGGATTTATGAAAAAGACATATAAAATTGATGTAGATTGTGCAAACTGTGCCAATAAAATGGAAATGGCAGCTAAACAGACAAAAGGGGTAAAGAATGCCGTAGTGAATTTTATGACATTAAAGATGATTGTTGAATTTGAAGAGGGATATACTCCAGATACAGTTATGCCAGAAGTGGAAAAAAATTGTAAAATTGTAGAAGATGATTGTGAAATTTTCTGGAAAAAATAAAAGTACTTATGTACTTTTTAATTTACATTATATATGAAGATATGTTCATATAATCAATGGAGGTTGTTATGAATAAAAAACAGAAGAAAATGTTGTATCGTATTATTATATCCAGTATATTATGGCTTTTCTTTTCTTTTCTGAAAGTGGAAGGAATTTTAAAGTTTATCCTGTTTATGATTCCATATTATATTATTGGATACGATATATTAAAAAAAGCATTTAAAGGAATTTTAAAGAAACAGGTTTTTGATGAAAATTTTCTGATGGCGATTGCGACAATTGGAGCCATTTTACTGAAAGATTATCGTGAAGGAGTTGCCGTTATGCTATTTTATCAGATTGGTGAACTCTTTCAAAGTTATGCAGTGGGTAAATCCAGAAAGAATATCAGTGAATTAATGGATATTCGTCCAGATTATGCCAATGTGAAAATTGATGGAGAATGGGAAAAAGTGGATCCAGATGAAGTGGAAATTGGTACACTTATTGAAGTGAAGCCAGGAGAGAAGATTCCAATCGATGGAAAAGTTGTATCTGGTACGGCTTCTTTAAATACATCGGCTTTAACAGGAGAGAGCAAACCAGCTCAGGTAAAAGAAGGCGATGAAGTGTTATCGGGATGTATCAATTTAGATGGGTTACTATACATTCAAACCACAAAAGAATTTACCGAAAGTACTGTTTCTAAAATTCTGGATTTAGTAGAGAATGCCAGCTCCAGAAAATCAAAATCGGAAGACTTTATATCAAAATTTGCTCGTTATTATACACCAGCGGTCTGTTACAGTGCTTTGTTTCTGGCTTTTGTTCCACCTGTTGTTTCGCTTATATTAAAAGTGGATCCACAATGGTCACAGTGGATATTCAGAGCTTTGACATTTTTAGTTATCAGCTGTCCATGTGCTTTAGTCATCAGCATTCCTCTTAGTTTTTTTGCGGGCATTGGAGCCTGTTCTCATGAAGGTATATTGGTAAAAGGATCCAATTATCTGGAAGCTTTATCAAAATGCGATACAATGGTATTTGATAAAACGGGAACATTGACAAAAGGTGTCTTTGAAGTCAGTGAAATCAAAGTAAATCAGGGTACCAGAGAACAGCTGATTGAATATGCAGCTTTGGCAGAGTCTTATTCTTCTCATCCTATAAGTCTTTCTTTAATGAAAGCTTATGGAAAAGAAATGGATAAAAATCGTATATCGCAAATTGAAGAAATAAGTGGACATGGAATCAAAGCCATTGTTGATGGAAACCGAATTTTAGCCGGAAATCAGTTGCTGATGGAAAAATATCAGATTCCATATAAAAAAGAAGAAGTGGATTCAACCATTGTATATGTTTCCTGCAATCAGCAGTATTTAGGAGCCATTCTGATCAGTGATGTCATCAAACCAACTTCCAGTCAGGCAATCCAGCAGTTAAAGAAAAATGGCATTAAAAAGACAGTCATGCTGACAGGCGATCAGAAAAAAGTTGCCATTGATGTAGCCAGAGAGTTAAATATAGATTGTACCTATTCACAGCTGTTACCCGATCAGAAAGTTGAAAAAGTAGAAGCTTTATTAAAAGAACAGTCTAAAGATGGAAAGCTGGCTTTTGTAGGGGATGGAATCAATGATGCGCCTGTATTATCCAGAGCGGATATTGGAATCGCAATGGGTGCTTTAGGAAGCGATGCTGCCATTGAAGCAGCTGATGTGGTTCTGATGGATGATGATCCTTTAAAAATTGTACAGGCTATGCGTATTTCCAGAAAATGTATACGTATTGTTTATGAAAATATTGTTTTTGCCATTGGAATAAAAGGAATCTGTTTAATTTTAGGAGCTTTAGGCTTTGCGAATATGTGGATGGCTATCTTTGCGGATGTTGGCGTTATGGTTATAGCGGTATTGAATGCGATCCGTGTACTATATACAGGAGGTTATCATGGAAAAAAATGAGATTGAATGTTGTCAGGAAAAACACATTCATAAAAATGTAATTGATTTTGTGAATGAACATTTACCGGATGAAGAAATATTATATGATTTAGCCGAATTGTTTAAAGTCTTTTCTGATTCAACACGTATACGTATTTTACTGGTTCTATTTGAAGCGGAAGTGTGTGTATGTGACATTGCGAATACGTTAAATATGACCCAATCAGCAATTTCTCATCAGTTAAAAATATTGAAACAAAGTAAACTGGTAAAATCAAGAAGAGATGGAAAAACCGTTTATTATTCTTTAGCTGATGATCATGTATATAATATTATAGGACAGGGATTAAATCATATAATGGAATAATATTTTGTGATATAATCTTATAGAGGTTTATTATGATATTTATAGGATTGGTTTTGATATTATATATTTTTCGAATGAAAGTATTTCAGAAATTAAATATACCTGCCTGGAAAAGTCTGATTCCATTTTATGGTTCTTACTTTGTTTTTAAAAAGGTATGGAATTCATATTCTTTCTGGATTTATGCCTTTTGTGCAGGTTTGATTTTCATTCAGTATTTCTTTTTACATTATGATTTATATGGAGCTATTCTGTTTATAGTCTGTTTATGTACTCTATTTTTTGAATGGATGGCACTGCATTTTTATCTATGTAAATGGTTTAAAATGAATATTTTTGTATATTTATTGCTTATCTTTTTATATCCGGCAGGATATTGTATTTTAGGATTTTCGAAACAAAAAGAATAGAACATTGTTCTATTTTTTTTTATGGATTCTTGTTATAATAAACACGCTAAGGGGGTATTCAGGTGACTTATTATCAGTTGTTACGTCAAAGACGTATAAGTCTAAATCTTACAATCGAAGATGTTTCCTCTCAAACTCGCTTAGATCCAAATTTCATTCGAGCCATCGAAGAACATAATTTAGATGTTTTTTCAAATGATTATTCATTTGTTCGATATTTCATACATGCTTATTGTGATGCCATTGGAGTTAACTGGGTGGTGATTCAGCCAGAAGTTGACCAGGATATTCATAATTTTGCCCGATCAAAAAATCAGGCTTTAACGCAGGCACAGAAGAAAATTGCTTCTTCTATGCATCCAGCCAGTTCCAGTAAAAAAAAGAGAACAAAAAACAAATCGATTTTTAAGTGGTTGTCGTATAAAATTTCAGGATCATACCGGTTTAGTCGGATTATTGCCATTGGTGTTTTCGCATTAGTGATTTTAGTGGTATTTAATGGAGTTTCGGATATGATGGCTTCCCGTCAGCAGGCAGCATATCAGGCACAGACAGAAAAAGAACTGGCGGAAAAAGAAAAGGAAACTACACAGCTTGCCAAACAGTTCCAGCAGGAAAAAGAGAAAAAAGCAATGAAGCTGGAAGTGGAAGATGCTTCAGAAAATATATGGCGTATTTATAATTTAAGTGAAACAAAAGATATTACATTTACCATTACTTTACCAGAAGAAAGTACAGTTGCTATTTATATGGACGATCAGCTTGTTTCGGGATCTGAAACGGAAGTGTATAAAGATAAATATTCTGATACGATAACTGTGACTTCGGATTGTGTCATTGTTCTTGAAATTGGAACATACAGTGAAAATAAAGTAACGGTTGAAGGAAATGAAATTGAATTTAATGAAGATAACTGGTATCTTGATACACCAGCGGATTATACATTTAATGTAGAATATAATCAAAGTAAACAGACAGACCAGGAAGAAGATAATTCCCAGGAAGCTGAAGTTGAAGAAGAGTAGGAGGAACATTATGAATTTGCCAAATAAATTAACATGTTTAAGAATTGCTCTGGTTCCACTTGTTGTGATCATTTATTTATGCATAAGTCCTGATTTTTGTATTTTGTCTGAAAGTGCAAATCTGGCTTTGCGGGATGTACTGGCATTTCTTGTTTTTGTGGCAGCATCCATTACTGATTTGTTAGATGGACAGATTGCACGACGGCAGAACTTAATTACTTCTTTTGGAAAATTTGCAGATCCCATTGCGGATAAAATGCTTGTGAATACTTTATTGATTTTAATGGTCTATACACACCAGGCAAATGTAATTGCAGTCGTTTTAATGATCTGTCGTGACCTGATCGTAGATGGATTACGAATGATTGCTTCTCAAAATGGAAAAGTGGTAAGTGCGGGAATGCCAGGAAAAGTAAAGACAGTATTGCAGATGTTTGCCATAGCGGTTTTATTATTGAAAAACTGGCCATTTGTGTTCTGGAATCTTCCATTGGGATCTATATTATTATGGTGTGCAACCATTGTATCTTTATATAGTGGTTGGATCTATTTTTATAAATTAAGAAAATATGTATTAGAAAGTATGTAAAATGAAAGAAAAACTCGTTAAAACTTTAATTGAAAGAAAACTTACAATTTCCTGCTGTGAATCTTTGAGTGCTGGACTATGTATGGCCACTCTTGCATCGGTACCAGGAGCCAGTCAGGTTTTAAAAGGTGGATTTGTGACTTATCAGACCCAGATGAAAGAAGATCTGGTTCATGTTGATAAAAAGATTATTGAACAGTATGGAGTGGTTTCAAAAGAATGTGCACATGATATGGCCCTTCATACTAAAGAATTAACGCAATCTGATATTGCCCTGTCTTTTACAGGAAATGCTGGTCCTTCTGCTATGGAAAATAAACCAGCAGGGCTTGTATATTGTGCTCTGGCTTATAAAGATCGCGTGGATGTATTTGAATTTCAGTTAAAGATGGAAAGAAACCAGTTAAGGGAAACGATTGTAGATCTTATGATCGAACGAGTGATTGCTTTATTAGAAATGGAGTAAAGATGGAAGAGAATAAAGATAAATTATTAGCGGATGTATTAAAAGATATTGAAAAAGAATATGGAAAAGGTTCCATTATGAAATTAGGGGATCGTCCCAATGTAGATGTTGAACCCATTCCTTCTGGAAGTTTATTGCTGGATCAGGCCTTAGGTGTTGGAGGATATCCAAAAGGAAGAATTATTGAAATCTATGGTCCAGAATCCAGTGGAAAAACAACACTGGCTTTGCATGCCATTGCCGAAATTCAGAAAAAAGGGGGACGTGCTGCTTTTATTGATGCAGAAAACGCGATCGATCCTGTATATGCAAAAAAACTGGGTGTAGACATTGATGAACTGATCCTTTCTCAGCCAGATAGTGGGGAACAGGCTTTAAATATCTGTGAAATGCTGATTCGTTCAGGAGCCATTGATCTGATCGTAGTGGATTCTGTAGCGGCTCTGGTTCCACAGGTGGAACTGGATGGAGAAATGGGAGATCTGCAGGTAGGTGCACAGGCTCGTATGATGTCAAAGGCCATGCGAAAACTGGCAGGGGCTATGAATCATCAGGAATGTACAGCCATTTTCATTAACCAGCTGCGTGAAAAAGTAGGGGTATTTTATGGAAATCCAGAAACCACTCCAGGAGGACGTGCCTTAAAATTCTATGCTTCAGTTCGTGTGGATATTCGTAAGGCTGATGTCATTAAAAATGGTTCCGATATTGTAGGAAATAAAGTTAAAGTTAAAATTGTGAAGAATAAGGTGGCTCCTCCATTTAAACAGGCTACACTGGAAATTATGTATGGAGAAGGAATTTCTTATATTTCTGAATTATTAGAACTTTGTGTCAATGCCGGAATCGTTAAAAAAGCAGGAGCCTGGTTCAGTTACAATGGAGATAAAATTGGACAAGGTAGAGAAGCAGCTAAACTGTATATTAAATCCAATCCAGATTTTCAATCGGAACTGGAATCAAAATATCGTGAATATGTAAATAATAACGGGGAAATCAATATAGAAGAATAGGAATCCATAAGGATTCTTATTTTTTATCTTGTATGACAAGACAGGTGACATGTTTTATGTAAAAATTCTTTTTTTTAATTAAATAAAGAGTATAATGAAACTAATGAGGAGAAAGAATTATGAGTGAGAAAAGAAATTTAACCCTTGTAATGGATTTTTATGAACTAACAATGAGTCAATGTTACTTTAATCAGGGTAAAGATAAGATGGTCGCATTTGACTTATTTTATAGAAAGAATCCGGATGATGGTGGATTCTGTGTATTTGCAGGATTGGAACAGGCTATTGATTATGTAAAAAATCTTCATTTCAGTCAGGGAGATATTGAATATCTTCGTTCAACGAAATCTTTTTCAGAAGATTTTCTACAATATTTATCAACGGTTCGTTTTACAGGAGATATTGATGCGATTCCAGAAGGAACACCTGTATTTCCATATGAACCACTGGTTCGTGTAAAAGCGCCTATTATTGAAGCTCAGCTGGTAGAAACGGCATTGTTGCTGACATTGAATCATCAGACTCTGATTGCTACAAAAGCCAGACGAATTGTACAGGCCAGTGAAGGTAGAGCGGTCATGGAATTTGGTGCACGTAGAGCGCACAATTTTGATGCAGCCATTTATGGAGCCAGAGCAGCATATATCGCCGGTTGTGCAGGAACGGCAACCACTTATGCAGGAAAAGAATATGGAATGCCAGCTTTAGGTACGATGGCTCATTCTTTTGTACAGAGTTTTGCCAATGAATACGATGCGTTCTTATATTATGCGAAAACCTATCCAAACAATTGTACTTTACTGATTGATACATACAGTACTTTAAAATCCGGAATCAAAAATGCAATCAAAGTCGCAAAAGAATACCTAGAGCCTAATGGATATCGATTAAAAGGTGTACGTATCGATAGTGGAGACATTGCCTATTTATCTAAAAAATGTCGTAAAGAACTGGATGCCAATGGTATGCAGGATTGTGGAATTGTGATTTCCAATTCACTGGATGAATATGTCATTACTTCTTTAATTCATGAACAGGGAGCTAAAATTGATTCTTTTGGAGTCGGTGAAAATTTGATCTGTTCAAAGAATTCTCCGGTATTTGGGGGAGTTTATAAAATGGTAGCGGCTCAAGAAAATGGCGAAATGGTTCCAAAAATTAAAATCAGTGACAATGTAGAAAAAGTTACGAATCCGGGAATTAAAAATCTGTATCGTATTATGGATAAAGAAACAGGAAAATCTTTAGCCGATTTAATGACTTTGGAAGAAGAAGTAATTGATCCAGAACAGGATCTGACAATTTATCATGCGATGTCAAAATGGAAAAACAAAACCATTCCAGGTGGTACATATGAAATCCGTAATTTACTGGTTCCTATCTTTAGAAATGGGCAACTGGTATACGATTTACCAACTTTAAAAGGAATTCGTGATTATTCTCAAAGAGAAATGGATACTTTATGGGAAGAAATCAAGCGTTTTACTTATCCACAAGAATATTATGTGGATCTGAGTGAAAAATTAATTGATCTTAAATTAAAAATGCTTCAGGAATATAAATAACCTGAAGCTTTTTTTATATCAGATTTCCTTTGATCATCTGTTCAATGATCACAAAAGCTGTTTTTTCCATTTGACCATCATATAGAAAACGATGATGAGCTCCTTCCAGTAAAATCATTCTTTTTTTTGAAGAAACCAGCTGATAGGCATTTCTTGAACTATCCACAGGAATCACTTCATCATCACTTCCATGTAAGAATAATACAGGACAGTTTACATGTTCAATTGAATTTTTATAATTGGAAACAACTTCTGTAAAAGCTTTTGTACGCTTTGAGCTTATTGAATGAGATTCATTTCCTTTAGAAAGATTTTTAATAAATTTAACACCCTGTGCACCTATTTTTGGAAGATCTAAATATTGAAAAGCAGGGGCACATAAAATTAAAGACTGAACGGGATAGATAGAAGCCAGATAAGAAGCAATGACTCCTCCCATACTGAATCCTAGTATAATAACTGGTCTTTTTCTTTTTAAGACTTCCTGTAGACCTGTTTCAGCTTTTTTTATCCAGTCTGCATAATGAATGTCTTCTTCGTTGTTTAAATCATACAGATCTAATTGTATGACCTCATAGCGTTTTTTCTTTAAATAAGAACATAAAGGATCAAATTCATGGGACAATTTTTTTCCAAAACCATGAACGGTATAAATAATGGGTTTCTTTAAAAACATATTTACTCCTTTGTCCATCGGCCAAAAATTCCACAAGGAAGTACATCATTAGAAGAAGAAACAGGGAGTAAATTTTCTCCTACTTCAATTTTTCCATTAAATTCTTTCTGAATGGAATGTTTTAAAGTCTGTTCTAAAGTGGAACAGGAAAATCCGGTTGTGTAACAGTTTACGATAAAGAATAAAGCATCTGGATCTAAAATCTGCATACAATTCTGAATCAGGTCAAAAAGCTGATCTTCCAGTTTCCATAATTCTCCATTGGGGCCTCTTCCATAACTAGGAGGATCCATCACAATACCATGATATTTTCTTCCTCTTCTTTGTTCTCTTTTCACGAATTTAAGGCAGTCTTCTACAATAAAGCGGATCTTATGATCCTGTAAAGAAGAAAGGACCATATTTTCTTTTGCCCATTGCACCATTCCTTTTGAAGCATCCACATGAACCACTTCGCTGGCTCCTGCTTTTGAACAGGCCATAGTGGCACCTCCTGTATAGGCAAATAAATTCAGAATACGAATTTCTTCTAAGGAAGACTGTCTGATTTTTTCAGACATGAAATCCCAGTTGGCTGCCTGCTCTGGAAATAATCCAGTGTGTTTAAAACCAGTTGGACTGATCTTAAAACGAAGATCTTTATATCCAATAGTCCAGAATTCTTTCAGTGGCTTTTTGTATTCCCATTGACCTCCACCTGATTTTGAACGATGATAGATCGCATCGGCCTTATTCCATTCCCTTTCATCTTCAATTGGCCAGATACAGACAGGATCGGGTCTTCTTAAAATTGTATGATTCCATCTTTCTAATTTTTCTTTATTTCCTGTGTCTATGACTTCATAGTCTTTCCATTGATTGCTTATTTGATTCATAATAAGATTATATCTCATTGTAGGAAAATTAGCGAGTATGATATAATAATAAAACTTGATTGGAGGAATGACTATGTTTGTACAATTAATTTGTCCGAATCGAAACGAACAGGAAAAAAATGAAATCTATCAGGTTTTGGGGTTGCTTTGTAAAAGAGAACAGATTCAAATTGAAGAACGTTTGGATTGTGTAGAGATTCTGGTTTGTCCTCAAGGAAAAATTCAGGTAACAGAAAAAGGAAAAGATGTCTTTTTAAGTGCAACCACACGTTTTGCGGGACCAGGGTTTCATGCCTTTGTGGTGGAATTCTTTTTCGATTTGCAGGAAGAAATTGAAGGAAACTATGAATTTAAAGATGATTTAAACTATGATGGAGATTTTGATGCACTGTGTTCCATTTATGAAGATGAAATTGTCTATTTAAAGGATCTATTATTAAAAAATTCCGACATGCAGACACAAAATTATATGTATGAACAGACTTATTTCTTACCATTAAATGATAGTCATTCCATATTGACTCCCATTGGAAAAATCGATAAAGAAGAGTTTAAACAGATGGATGAAAAATCTTTGCTTCCTTATTTTTATATATGGAATGAATGGGATAAAGATGCACAATTCTATAAAAATGCAGCTTTATATGAATTATGTAATTATGGAGCTGGAAAATATACATTGATGAATGAATCGACTCTTAAACATGCCAATCAGATCTGCGATTATATTGAATGTGCTTATCAGATGGATGCTTCCATTTCATTGCCTTTAAAAGAATATAAATATCTGTGCCAGCAGCTGGAGCGTTTGAATAAATGTGAAAATGGAGTTCAGATGGAACAGGAAATCTATCAGTATCGATTAAAAGAAGTGTATCACTTATTTTCGAATGTTAAAGTGGTATGTCATGGATGGGCTGAAAGAAGCTATGATCCAGTCAGTAAAGCTCTGGTTTTAATGGCTCCTTATCAGAAAGATACAGAGTGGCATTATATGATTCAGGCTAGTTTATATCCTTATATCTGTACAAAACAATCACAGCTTGAACAGGGGCAATCTATCTTATATCGGAATAAACAGATACAGATACAGACCTTAAAAGAAGAAAATCATTATGAAATAGAAGCAATTATAAAAGAAAAATCCACTTTATATTTTCATTGTGTGTGTCAGGAAGAAAAATATATTCCTTATCTTACACAATGCATTAAGGAAAGTGAATTTCAATTAGAAATGGATCAGTAATATGGAAATTTTAAGTACTTTAAATCAAAATCAGAAACAGGCAGCCATGACAATTGATTCGCATGTTCGTATCATTGCAGGAGCCGGAAGTGGAAAAACTAGAGTTTTAATGGCTCGTATTGTTTATCTGATCAAAGAATGTGGCGTATGGCCCAATCGTATATTAGCCATTACTTTTACTAATAAAGCAACCAATGAAATGAAAGAAAGACTGTTTGCTCAATTGGATACACAGGCCCAGCAGGTTCGTATTTCAACAATACATGCTCTATGCGTTCGTATCTTAAGAGAAGATGCTTTAGAAATTGGATATCCATCTTCTTTTACCATTTTGGACAGTGACGATCAGAAAGCTATTTTAAGACCAATTTATAAAAAGATGGACATTCAGGTAAAAGCTTTACCTTTTGGAAAAGTATTAAATTATATATCGGGTTATAAGACGGAAAATATCAATCCCAATCAGGCATTTGATATGGCTTGCAATGACGAAATGGAAACCATCAGTCAGATTTATAAACAGTATGAAACAAAACGAAAAGAGATGAAAGCTCTGGATTTTGATGATCTGCTGCTGGAAGCACATAAACTGCTTAAAAGATGTGAAAGAGTTCGTACAAAGTGGCAGAATCGCTTAGATTATATTCATGTGGATGAATTTCAGGATGTCGATCCCATTCAGTATGACATCATTCGACTGTTGACATCTAAAACATGTCGTCTATGTGTAGTAGGAGATCCCGATCAGACCATTTATACATGGCGAGGAGCCAGTGTGGATATCATTATGCGTTTTGATTTGGATTTTCCAGACTGTAAAACGGTTATTCTGGATCAGAATTATCGTTCCATTCAACCCATTCTGGATGCCAGCAATGCACTGATTCGAAACAATCAGAATCGAATTCAGAAAGATCTGTTTTCTACAATAGCGGGCAATCAGAAAATTAAGATGCAGAATTGTATCGATGACAACGATGAGCCTTTATTTGTATCCCGGCAGATTATTGAACTGAGAAAAAAAGGAGTGGAATTTAAAGACATTGCGATCTTATATCGATCCAACTTTTCATCTCGTTCATTTGAAAGAGTATTACGTAAAGTAGGGATTCCTTATACAATTTATGGAGGCATTCGTTTCTATGAACGTCAGGAAATTAAAGATCTGTTAAGTTATCTGAAAATGTGTACTTTACCAGATGAAAACGATCCTAAACAGATGTCTATGGATTTGGCTTTGTTGCGTATTATCAATCAGCCTCGAAGAGGAATTGGAGCTAAAACCATAGAAAATTTACAACAGCTGGCAGTGGATGAAAATATATATGAAGTGATGAAAAACACAAAAGAATTATCAAAAGCTTCCGCTTTAAAATGTAAAGCTTTTGTGGATGTGATCGAAGATTTAAGAAGTCATCGTCAGGATTATTCTTTAGAAGATTTCTTTCAGTATGTTCTGGAAACAACAGGGTATTTAAAGATGCTGGAAGAAAATAACGAAGAAGATCGTATTGAAAACTTAAAAGAACTGAAACAGGATATTGCCTCCAGTGTGAATGAAAATCCAGATCTGAGTCTGGAAGAATATTTACAGGATGTTGCCTTGTTTACAGATAAATCACAGGAAGAAAAATTAAATTCGGTAACTTTGATGACCGTTCATGCCGCAAAGGGACTGGAATTTGAAAATGTATTTATTGTCAATTTTAATGAAGGTGTTTTTCCTTCTTCAAGAGCTATTGATGAAGGAGGAAACAAGTCTTTAGAAGAAGAAAGAAGACTGTGTTATGTGGCTATGACACGTGCGAAAAATCGTTTGTGCATTTCATGGAATTCCGGTTACAGTTATTTACTGGAAACTTATAAGACACCAAGTCGATTTGTGGCAGAAATTCCGGAAAGATTTATTGAAGAAAAAGAAGAAAAGAAAGTGGAAAGTAAACCACAGATGAGTTCTAAATCCAAAACAAAATATCGAAAAGGAGATCTGGTGGATCATAAAGTGTATGGAAAAGGAGTGGTGATATCGATTGAAGGAAATATCGCAACCATTGCTTTCCAGCAAAACTTTGGCGTCAAGAAGTTAAATGCATTGCATCCTTCCTTAAAAAAGTTATAATACAAACAGGAGTATTTATGAAAAAGAATTGGATTTTAAGTATTTTCATGGTTATTGTATTAAGTGGATGTTCGATGTTTTCAAAAACATCATCGGCTTTATACAGTGGAGATTATGCAGCTTCTTTACCTTTTAAGGATAGTGATACAAGAGTTAAACATGCCAGTCTGATTTCAGATCTGGACTGTCGTGTGCAGATTGAAAGTGGATTGATGGACCTGTCAAAGTCTTATTTTGACCCTGCCAATGTTACTTTTAAGACACATACATTTCTGGATTATGATGAACTGGATGCCACAGATGGTTCCAGAGGATTGTTAGGGACATTAAGAGATGATAATCCTATAGGATTGAATCCAAGTAAAGATGAAGAATTTGATACAGGAAATGGGATTTCAACAGGTCCTGTAGTGCTGGTGGATATATATGAACTGGACTGGTATTCCAATGAGAATTTAAAAGGAATTTCCATCTCATTTGTATTGAATGGAAGTTTATATCTGGATTCTGGAAGTGAAGTTGAAATTGAAAAGGAACAGTTAAATAATTATTTTGATGTGACTTCCAATAAACTGGTTTCCTATATGAGAGAAAGATTCAATGAAATTACGGCCAATGTACCTATTCTGGTTTGTGGATTTGTACTGGATGATGATTCTCAATCCTATGGTGGATATACCAGACTGGGATTCTTTAATCGAGGACAGGGTTCGTTTGATTCTGTAAGTGAAGAATGGGTAATGATACCCAGTTCACAAATGAATAATCTGGATACGACAATGGCCAGTGAATTTGATTCTTATAAAAATTCACTTACAAATATTTTGACCGATTATACTTTTGTGAGCGCAAAAGCGAAATATGAAGACAAGGAACCGAAAAAAATATTGATTACCATTGAAGCGCATGCCAAATCAACTGGTGAAATTTTAGCCATTGGTCAGGTTGCCAAAGAAAATATGTCAATGTTTTCCCGGATGGGTTGTCGATATACGGTTACGATCAAGAATAATAATGAGACATATATTATTATTCAAAGAAAAGAGAATGAAACGGATTGTACGGTTATTTCGACTTTATAAATAGACTTATGTTATAATAACAGCGGAGGAAATAGAATGGCAAAACAGATGAAAAAGGTTAAAAAACCACAAAAGATTCAAACAACAATCAAAGAAAAAAAGCCAAAACAAGGTCATAAGCTTGTCTGGTTTACGATAATAGTCATTGCGATTCCATGTATTATAGTCGGTTATGTTCTGATCACAAGCTTAGGAGGACAGAATAAACCTGTTGCCGGAAATCGATTTGGAAAAGGGGATCTGGATCCAGAAATCACAAGTGAAATGGTAAAACAGATCGATGGAGAAATGATGAACATTGAAGGAGTGGAAGCGGTAGAAACCAATTTAAAGAGTGCTACATTACGTATTTCTTTAGATATCAGTGATGATGCTTCCAGTGATACAGCAGCTTCTATCTGTGATAAAGCCTATTCCATTGTGGATTCCATTTGTCCCGTTTCGACTTATTTTACCAATACTGAAGAAGGTAAAATGTATGATCTTGAAATTGCAGCCTATACATATCTTGTCGATGATGCGCATCCAGTGGAAGGTCAGGTTTATGTACAATTGACAAAAACAGGAGCTGGAAACAAAGTTGTAGACAATATGAACAGCGCAAAGAATCAGGATCTTGTTAATCAGATTAAAAGATATTAAGAAAATGGATCAATCTATATAAGATTGGTCTTTTTTTATAGATACGATGCATAAATATTGATATATATTACAGAACATTAAATAAATACTTGAAGCAATCCATTACATTTCGTAAAATATAAATGTATATTCAATTATTAAAAATACATAATTAGTATTTTGGAAATGGAGAAGATAAATGAAGAAGAAATTATTAAGCATGATCTGTGCAATATGTACCATATTCATGTTGTTGCCTACAGCAATATATGCCGATACATATGAAGATTTTGAATATAGTATATCGGAAGAAACGAATGAAGTCACAATCACAAAGTATACTGGAACGGATACTGTAGTTAGTATTCCAGATACAATTAATGGAAACCCGGTTACATCTATTGGAACAGATGCTTTCGCTGGTCGCGATAACCTTGAAAATATAACGATTCCAAATGGTGTTACATCTATCGGTTCTCATGCTTTTGATCATTGTGGATTTACAAGTATTACAATACCAAATAATGTTACATCGATTGGTAGCGATGCTTTTTCTCGTTGCTGGAATCTTACAAGTATAACGATTCCAAATAATGTTACATCTATTGGAAATGCGGCTTTTAGGGAATGTTCTAAACTACAAAGTATATTCTTGCCTATAGGATTAAATGTTGTTTATGATAGTGTACATATTATTTCCAGGGCAACAAAAGTTAGATACAGTCTAGATAGTGGTAAAGTAACCATTACCAGCATCGATTTAGGATATGGAAAGAGTTCTGTTGATCTTCCTGCAGCAATCTGTGGTTATCCTGTTGTTGGCATCTCTGATGAAAATTTGTTATCCAATATTAATAACCATACGCATTATTATAACTGGAGCGAAAAGGATGGAAAATATCAGGGTGAATGTGGTATTTGTAAAGAAAAAACACAAGAACAAACGGTTCCAACTATTGTAATCAATGCACCGGATCAGGTATGTAGAACGCAGGATACGGTAGTATCTGTAACTTTACCGGAAGGTCTTACAAATGCAACACTGTATCATGAATTCAGTCATAGTGGCAGTGAAATTGATCTAGATGCTTCGGATGGATTAAATGGAAAAGTATCTCATGAAAGTTATCCAGGAGAAGAAAATGGTTTAAAATTTGTTGTATATGCGAAAACTTCAGATGGATTTGAATTTACAGTCACAAAAACAGTAGAAATTCTAGATAATCATATTCTTGAGCATATTTCAGCTAAGGATGCAACGGCATCAAAAGAAGGAAATATTGAATACTGGCATTGTACAGTCTGTGATACATATTTTTCAGATAAAGATGGAGAAAATGAAATCGAATTAAAAGATACTGTTGTATCCAGAAAAGCACCTGAAATTATCGAGGGTAAAGGACAAAGCATAACCGCAGGAGAAAAGAAAGAGCTTATTTTCAAATCCAATGCGGCGTTCAGCGATTTTATTCGAGTTGAGCTTGATGGAAAAACCCTTGATGAAAAGAATTATACAGTCAAAGAAGGAAGTACGATTGTTACACTGAATAAAGATTTTGTATCTACATTGAAGGCTGGAAAACATACAATTGGTATTGTTTCAGAAACTGGAGAAGCTTCCACTGAATTTACAGTGAATAAGAAAACATCTGTAATTAAACCTTCATCGGATAAGAATACAACCAATACGGGATTGATTTCTAATATTGGTTTATGGATCTCTTTAATGTTCACAAGTCTGGAAGCCATGGGAATTGGATTGATCTGTAGAAAAAAATATAAAAAATAATCCTTAAAATAAAAAGCAGATGTATTTCTGCTTTTTCTATGTTAATATAATATTTAGAGAGATTAAAAAATGAATACGAATAAAGTTACTTTGTTATTTACTACTTATCACAATTTAATTTCTTATTTGTTATTGTATTTATTTGGTCACAACTATTCTCATGTATCCGTATCTTTAGAATCTGGTACAGATTATTATTATAGTTTTAATAAAAAGGGATTTCGAAAAGAATATCCAAAACGTCATAAACAGAGAAGAAAAAATAAAAGTTTTTCAATTCAGTTTACGGTATCTCAGGAAAAATATGATATTTTAAAACATAAAATTGAAAGTTGTGAAAAAAAAGGTAAAAATCTTAAATATTCTTCTTTTGGTGTCTTTTTATGTCTGTTTCATATTTCTCATCATTTTGAAAATTCTTATTTCTGTTCCCGTTTTGTAGCGGAATCTTTACAGGAAATGGGATTTGATTTAAAAAAAGATCCTTCTTTATATTTGCCAGATCAGATTATTGATGAGATGATTGCACATAATTGTTTAGAAGTGGTTCAAAGAAATCCACTTTAGTGAGGAAATATGTTTGAAAAATTAATGGCATTGCTTGAAAATTCATACAGTCCATATTCTCATTTCCGTGTATCCAGTATTGTTGTGATGAAAGATGGAAAAGAGTTTAGTGGAGTTAATATTGAAAATGCTTCCTATGGGGCAACTATCTGTGCTGAAAGAGTGGCAATCTTTTCTGCCATTGCTTCTGGATATAAACCCTATGATTTTGAAAAAATATATGTATTGTGTGATTCACAACAGATTCAGCCTTCCTGTTTTGTATGTCGTCAGGTAATGAGTGAAATGTTTGAAAAGGATAAAGAAGTTGTTTGGTTTTCAAATACAGGAGAATCAGTGACTTATCGCATTTGTGATCTGTGTCCCTATCCTTTTGGCTCACAGTGTTTAGAATAAGCAGTGGATACTGCTTTTTTTTTATGGTTTCAAATTATATAATATGTAATATGAATCATTTACATGTTAGAAGCTGTTACTCATTATTAGAATCAGGTTTTAAACTGGAAGATATTATTGATCACTGTCTTCAAAAAGGGTTTTATCATGCCTGTTTAACGGAACATAATAGTTTATTTTCCGTGATGAAATTCTGGCATCTTTGTAAAGAAAAAGGTGTGCATCCTATTATTGGTTTAGAAACGGAAGCTATATTAAAAGAAAAAGAATTTCATTTTATTTTACTGGCTAAAAATGATACAGGTTTAAAAGAATTATATAAGATTTCCACTTTAAAAATGTCCAGTGAGACTTTATCTTTTGAGCAGCTGTCTTTATCTACTCAGAATTGTGTGGTTTTAACGGCATCGGATTATGAAGATGAACTGGCTTCTTATATTATTAAAGAAAAAGATGAAGAAATACTGTCTTTTGTGAATCTATGTAAAGAAGCCTGGAAAGATTTTTATGTTTCCATTGCGATGAATGATTCCAGTTTTCATCGTCAAAGAAATCGTTATTTAAAAGATTTAATTTCGAATCTTGTGAAAACAGTGGCTTTATCTCGTATTTATTATGGAGAAAAAGAAGATGTCGAAAATTTAAAAGTTTTAAGAGCAATTGCCAGGCAGACAACTTTAAACGATGCGACCTTAGATGTCAGCTACAATCGTTATTTTCGTACCATTGGTGAAATGGAAGAATTGTATGATGAACAGGATCTGAAAGCTACGGATGAAATCTGTGAAATGTGTAATGTACAGATGGCTTTTAAGAGAAATACACTGCCTGTTTTTAAAAATCAGTACAATGCCGATTCAAATACATTTTTAAATAGTTTATGTAAAGCAGGGTTAAAGAAAAGATTAAATGGACATGTGAAAGAGAACTATGTGAAACGTCTTCAATATGAACTGCATGTCATTCAATCGATGGGCTTTACTGATTATTTTTTAATTGTATGGGATTTTATCCGATATGCCAGAAGTAAAGAGATTATGGTTGGGCCTGGAAGAGGTTCGGTTGCTGGTTCTTTAGTGGCTTACTGTCTGGGAATTACGCACATTGATCCCATTGAAAATGATTTATTGTTTGAACGTTTTTTAAATCCCGATCGTATTTCAATGCCAGATATAGATACGGATTTTCCAGACAATCGTCGTGAAGAAGTAATTCAGTATGTCATAAATCGATATGGAAATCAGAAAGCCAGTCATATTGTTACCTTTAATACAATGAAGACCAAACAGGTATTAAGAGATGTCAGTCGATGTATGTCTATGCCGGTAAGAAAAGTGGATGAACTGATTCGTGTACTGGAAGAAAAGGAAACATTACTGGAAGCGTATCATAAAAATACAAATTTTAGAAAAAAGATCGAACAGGATGTCAAATACCAGGAACTCTTTAAAAGAGCTTTGCCTTTAGAAGGTCTTCCCCGACATGCTTCCATTCATGCAGCCGGTATTATTTTAAGCCAGCAGGACATTGTTGAAGTGTGTCCTTTGATGAAAGTGGATGAAAATACTTATGCTTCTCAGTTCACAATGGAATATTTAGAAGAATTAGGTCTGATCAAAATGGATTTTTTAGGATTGAAGAATCTTTCAACCATTGATCAGATTCTAAAAACCATTGAATCGTATTTACATGTTTCCCTGGATATATTAAAAATTCCATTAAACGATGCCAAAACGTATCAGCTTTTGTCAAATGCGGATACAGTGGGTGTTTTTCAGCTGGAATCGGAAGGAATTAAACAGCTTTTATATAAGATGAAACCCAATCAGTTTGAAGATATTTGTGCAATACTGGCTTTGTATCGTCCAGGTCCTATGCATAATATTGATGAATATATAGAAAGAAAAAAAGATCCTTCAAAGGTAACATATTTACATCCTTTATTAGAACCGGTATTAAAAGATACGTATGGAATCATGATCTACCAGGAACAGATTATGAAAACGGCACAGGTTATTGGTGGATTCAGTTTATCTCAGGCAGATAATTTACGTAAAGCGATGTCCAAAAAGAATATGGAAATGATGGAATCGTTTAAAGTTCAATTTTTACAGGGAGCGTATCAGAAAGGCATTTCACAGAAAGTGGCTCTGGAAATATTTGTGACAATGGAACGATTTGCACAATATGGATTTAACAAGTCTCATAGTTATGCTTATGGATTGATTGTATACCAGATGGCATATTTAAAAGCGAATTATCCTTTCTATTTCTATAAATGTTTACTGGATAGCGTTATTGGTTCAGAAAAGAAGACAATGGAATATATTTATGAATGCCAGAAGAGAAATATTCAGATTTTAAAGCCAAGTGTTCTATATTCTTATGAAACGTATTCCATAGAAGAAAAAGGTTTACGTATGCCATTACAGGTATTAAAAGGAATTGGGAAAAGTGTTTATCCACTTATTATTGAACAAAGAGAAAAACAGGAATATCAGAATTTTATCGAATTTGTGGTAAGAACCAAATCCATTTCAATTGAAGATTCTGTATTAAAAATATTCATTGATGGAGGAGCTCTGGATTGTTTTGAATACAATCGGGAAACAATGAGAGCCAATCTTCAGAAAGTACTGGATTATGCCCATTTAGTGTGTACCCAGACCAGTGAAGGAACTTTATTATGTTATGATATTGTATCTCCACCTTCCATTGTGCGATATAGCGATAATCCAATGGCAGATGCTCAGAAAGAATTTGATGTATTTGGTTTTTATTTAACGATGCATCCAATTAAAGAATTACGAAAACAATTTCCAAAAAGCACTCCTATACAGCAGGTATTATCCATTAATGGATATGTGAATGTATTGGGAAAAGTGAATGGATTTCGAACTCATAAGACGAAAAATGGACAGTGGATGTGTTTTATGACTATTGAAGATGAAAAAGGAAGACTGGATGTTGTGGTTATGCCAGATTTATATAAACTGGAAAAAGAGAATATCCAGAAGAATCGATTTGTGTATGTGAATGGAAAAAAAGATCGTCCCAATTCGATTCTTGCGAAAAGCTTTAAATGGATTTTGGAAAAATAAGTGGACTACTTGACTATCTATGATAGAATAATATCAATGTAGGAGGGACCTATGGAAAAAGAAGTTGTCAGCAAGAATTTTATTGAAAGAATTATTGATCAGGATATAGAAGAAGGAAGATGTACAAAGGTAATTACTCGTTTTCCTCCTGAACCAAATGGATATTTACATATAGGACATGCGAAATCTATATTATTGAATTATGGTTTGGCTGAAAAATACAATGGAGCTTTTAATTTGCGTTTTGATGATACCAATCCAACAAAAGAAGACATTGAATATGTGAATTCAATTGTAGAAGATGTTAAATGGTTAAATGCCAGATATGATGGAGATGTTAAATTCGCATCCAATTATTTTCAGGATATGTATGAAAATGCGGTCAAACTGATTAAAAAAGGAAAAGCTTATGTTTGTGATTTAAGTCCAGAACAGATTCGTGAATATCATGGGACTTTAACAGAACCAGGAAAAGAATCTCCTTATCGAAATCGTTCAGTAGAAGAAAATTTACGTTTGTTTGAAGGAATGAAAAATGGAGAATTTGAAGATGGTTCTAAAGTATTGCGCGCTAAAATCGATATGGCTAGTCCAAATATCAATATGAGAGATCCAATTTTATATCGTGTAGCTCGTATTCATCATCACAATACAAAAGATGATTGGTGCATTTATCCAATGTATGACTTTGCGCATCCAATTGAAGATGCACTGGAAGGAATTACACATTCTATCTGTACACTGGAATTTGAAGATCATCGTCCTTTATATGACTGGGTTGTGATTGAATGTGGATTTAAAAATAAACCAGAAGAATTCCCAAAACAGATTGAATTTGCGAAAATGTATGTTACTAATGTAGTGACTGGAAAACGTTATATTAAACGTCTTGTGGAACAGAAAGTGGTTGATGGATGGGACGATCCTCGTCTGGTAACCATTGCTGCATTAAGAAGACGTGGATTTACACCAGAATCCATTAAGATGTTTATGGAATTGTGTTCGGTTTCCAAATCCAATTCTTCGGTAGACTATGCGATGCTGGAATATTGTATTCGAGAAGATCTGAAACCAAAAGCACCTCGTATTATGGGGGTACTGGATCCAGTTGAACTGATCATTGATAATTATGATGAAGATAAAATTGAATATATGGAAGTTACCACAAATGTAGAAAATCCAGAACTGGGAAAACATATGGTTCCATTTGGTAAAAAGTTGTGGATTGAAAGAGAGGACTTCATGGAAGAACCAGTTAAAAAATATTTCAGACTGTTCCCGGGTAATGAAGTTCGTCTGATGAATGCTTATTTTGTGAAATGTACAGGATTTGAAAAAGATGAAAATGGAAACATCACAAAAGTGCATTGTACTTACGATCCAGAAACCAGAAGTGGATCTGGATTTACAGGTCGTAAAGTCAAAGGAACGATCCATTGGGTAGAACAGAACAGTGCCGTAGAAGTAACGGCTCGTCTGTATGAAAATTTAGTGGATGAATCCAAAGGTGTTTATAATGAAGATGGAACTGTAAATTTAAATCCAAATTCATTAACGGTTACAAAAGGTTATGTTGAACCATTTGTGAAGGAATTCAAACCAGGAGATTCATTCCAGTTTGTACGTAATGGATATTTCTGCATTGATACAAAAGATACAACGGATACAGAATTGTATTTCAATCGCATTACACCATTAAAGAGTTCCTTTAAATTGCCAAAATAAAACCATCTTAAGATGGTTTTTCTTTTTGGCTTCTTGTACAATAAAAATATGAATTATGGCAGATTTTATTCTTTTTTATATAAACGATTTCATAGATATAAACATGTTGTAAGATTATTAAACAAAATTTTTACTCTGCTCATGTATATTGTATATCCACTTTTATTAATGATTCTATGGGATAATGCTTTCTTATGGAAAGCGGTTCTGGTTCCTTCTGTTTCTTTTGTGATTGTAACTATCATACGAAGCAAGATCAATCGATTAAGACCTTATGAAGCCTGGAGCATACGCCCATTGATTCAAAAAGATACAAAAGGACAATCGATGCCTTCCAGACATGTATTTTCTTCGGTGATCATTTCAATGACGATCCTGTATTTGAACAAACCTCTGGGAATCTTCTTTTTGATTGTGAGCTTTTTAGAAGCCTGTATTCGAGTTATTGCTGGACTGCATTATGTAAGTGATGTCCTTGTAGGATACATTCTGGGAATTTTGTTTGGACTGATTTATTTTATATAAAATAGACTTGAATTTCATTTTTCCTTCCTTTATAATACTACTGTTGCAGACTCCGCTCTTGCAACCGCACAGAAAAGGTTAAAGTTGCATGGCACACCTTAATGGCGAGTCATCAAAGGAAAGGAGATAAAAAAATGTACGCAATTATTGAAACAGGTGGAAAACAAATTAAAGTTGAACAAGATGCTGTCATCTACGTTGAAAAATTAGATGTTAACGAAGGTGAAACAATTACATTCGACAAAGTGTTATTCGCTAACGGTAAAATTGGAAAACCTTATGTTGAAGGAGCTAGTGTTACTGGTGTTGTTGAAAAACAAGGTAAAGGTAAGAAAATTACAATTATCAAATACAAACCTAAGAAAAGCTCTACTCGTCGTAAACAAGGACACCGTCAACCATATACTCGTGTAAAAATTACAGCTATTGAGGCTTAATTATGGTTAAGGTGGAAATACTGTGTGATAAAGATCAGATCATGTCCATTCGTATGGCTGGACATGCCCATTTTGATGAATGGGGAAAGGATCTGGTTTGCGCAGGGGCTTCATCCATAGGATTCGGTGCGTTAAACGCATTGGATGAACTTTTCGAACAGGATGTAGATTTAGAAGTTCGGGAAAATCGAATTCGTATAAAAGTATTAAAAAATTCAGATTCTTTACAGCTGGTTCTCTTGTTTTTAGTTAAACAATATGAAACAATGGTAGAGAGTTATCCGCAAAATATTACGATAATAAGGAAAGAGGTGTAAATCATGCGTTTCACATTAGATATTCAATTTTTCGCATCTAAAAAGGGAGTTGGTTCCACAAAGAACGGTCGTGATTCTCATTCAAAACGTTTAGGTGCAAAATTATCAGATGGACAATTCTGTCATGCTGGTAGTATCATTTACCGTCAACGTGGAACTAAGATTCATCCAGGAACAAACGTTGGTCGCGGAGGCGATGATACATTATTCGCTTTAGTCGATGGTGTAGTTAAGTTTGAACGTCTTGGAAAGGATAAAAAGAAAGTTTCTGTTTATCCACAGGCTTAGTACAGAATTTTAAAGATCCCGTAACGGGGTCTATTTTTTTAGATAGAAAGGAGCCTGAATATGTTTGTTGATCAGGTAAAAGTCCATGTAAAAGCTGGAAAAGGCGGAAATGGAATTGTCAGTTTCCGTCATGAGAAATACGTTGCCTATGGAGGTCCTTTTGGAGGAGATGGTGGGAAAGGTGGAGATGTAATCTTTGAAGCCGACCCGGGAATGACAACCTTGCTGGATTTACGTTATCATCGTAAAATTCAGGCGACTCCAGGGGAAAATGGAAAAAATAAACGAATGCATGGAGCCAATGGTGACGATAAAATTGTAAAAGTCCCATTGGGAACGGTTGTAAAGAACATTGAAACAGGACAGATCCTTGCCGATCTGACACAGCCTTTTCAGCAGCAGATCGTTGCCAAAGGAGGGAGAGGAGGAAGAGGAAACTGCCACTTTAAATCGGCACGTAATACCGCTCCCAAATATGCAGAAGACGGATTCCCTGGGCAGGAATACGATGTTATCGTTGAATTAAGAACGCTGGCTGATGTGGGACTGGTAGGATTTCCTAGTGTAGGAAAATCCACATTCCTGGATGCAGTCAGTCGAGCAAAACCGGAAATTGGAGATTATCCATTCACAACCATTGCTCCTAATGTTGGAGTGGTGCAGGTTAAAGATGGAAGAAGCTTTGTGATGGCCGATCTTCCTGGACTGATTGAAGGAGCCAGCGATGGAAAAGGATTGGGACATCAGTTCTTAAAACACATTGAGAGATGTAGAGTCATTGTTCATCTTGTGGATATGGGTGGAGAAGAAGGAAGAAATCCAATTGAAGACTATCGCATTATCAATGAAGAATTAAAGTCATATAATTTGCGTTTATTGGATCGTCCACAAATTGTTGTGGCCAACAAAATGGATCTGGATGAAGCAGAAAACAATTTAAAAGCGTTTAAAGAAGCCTATCCAGATTTAGAAGTATTTGAAACGACAACCATTATTCATGAAGGACTGGATCCGATTCTGACAAAGGCGGCTAACCTTTTAGAAAAGACGCCACCATTTCCAATTATGGAAGAAGAAACAATGGATACTGGGGTTACGTATACGTTTGAAGAAAAGAAAAAAGATTTCACAATTGAACATTTACAGGAAGGTCTATGGAAAGTGGATGGTCCTAGACTGGAAAGAATTTTTGATATTAAGAAATTAAATACCGAAGAAGATTTCTATTTGTTTGCGAACCGTTTACGCTATCTGGGAATCGATAACGCGCTAAGAGAAGCGGGTTGTCAGGATGGAGATACGGTACAGCTGTGTGGATTTGAATTTGAATTTATTGAGAATTAGAGGTTTTTATGAAGTGTATTTCTTGGAATGTGAATGGAATTCGAGCAGTATTAAAAAAAGATTTTATTGAAATTTTATATGCCCTGGATGCGGATATTTTCTGTATCCAGGAGACAAAAGCACAGGAAGATCAGATTGAAATCGATTGTGAATTGTATCCTTATCAGTATAAATACAGTGCACAAAGAAAAGGATATTCTGGTACTATGATTCTTTGTAAAGAAAAACCATTGTCTATAAAATATGGAATTCACAATGAAGTTCATGATACTGAAGGAAGAGTTATTGCTCTGGAATTTGAGTCCTTTTATGTCATTACGGTTTATACTCCTAATAGTGGGGATGGATTAAAACGACTGGATTACCGTATGGAATGGGATCAGGCTTTCAGTCAGTATCTGGATTCGTTTGATAAACCCATTCTTCTTTGTGGGGATCTAAATGTTGCCAATGAAGAAATAGATATTAAAAATCCAAAAACCAATCGAAGAAATGCAGGTTTTACGGATGAAGAAAGAGACAGCTTTAAGAAAAATATCTTAATTCATTTAAAAGATTCCTATCGTACTTTATATCCAGATAAAGTGGAATATTCCTGGTGGAGCTATCGTTTTAAAGCCAGAGAAAAAAATGCCGGGTGGAGAATTGATTACTGGCTGGTTTCCGATGAACTGATGGATAAAGTAAAGGATTCTAAAATATTGACTGATATTTATGGTTCAGATCATTGCCCAGTTGAATTGGATATAGAAATTTAGTCTTGAATAAAATATTCAGGACTTTTTATTTGACAATAATTAAACCCATGTGAATAATTAACGTAAGTTAAAGAGGTGAGAAGATGGAACATTGTGATTTTATGATTTTATTTCATTCTATGAAAAATCATTTAAGTACTGGAGTAAATGCGGTATTAAAAGATTTGCCGGATTGTCATTTCTGGTCGCTGCATAAATTATATATTATGATTCAGGAATATGGAAATTGTGATGGGATTTATATATCGGATCTGTTAAAAGAGATCAATCATCCTCCTCAATCGGTATCTCGAATGTTAAAGCAGCTGGAAAAAAAGAATTGTATTGTAAGAACCAATGATAAAGACGATCATCGCAAAGTCTATGTACAGTTAACTGAATATGGAAAAGAATGTCATAGACAATGTGAACAGGTTCTTAAAGAATACGTCGTAAAGATTGAAAATGTATATGGAACTGATTCTCTGGAGCAATTGTTAAAAGATCTAAAAAAATTAGATGAGTCTATTGCTTCAGTCAATCAGTCAACGGGAAGGTAGATAAATATGATTTCAATTCTAAAACAGTTATCAAAACACTGGATTACCTGTATTGTGATTTTTATTTTACTGGTGATTCAGGCCAATTGTGATTTAAGCATTCCTTCCATGACCAGTGATATTGTGGATACAGGAATTCAGATGTCTGGAATCACCAGCAATGTACCCGATACGATTCGAAAAGATTCTCTGGATGCTTTACTGTGGCTGATGGAAGAAGATGATGCACAGAAGGTGATGGATGCTTATTCTTTAAAAGAAGATATATATACATTGGTCTGTGAAAAGAATAAGACTCTGGAACAGGCTTTTACCATTCCGGAAATGGTTCTGGTTTCTATGGCTTCCAACAATAAGGAAGAAGTTCAGGTAAAAGATTTAGATGAAGCCTGTAAGAATTTATTGTTGTCTATACAGTCATTTCCTGCAGGAATGAAGGATTCACAAATTAGAGAAGTTTTACAAAGTACAATGAATTCACAATTATCAAAAATGGATGAAAGCACTCTGGATTTAATGGAAAGTCAGGCTAAAGCCTTTGTGAAGCTGGAATATCGGGCGCAGGGAATCGAACAGAAAGTTCAGCTGTCTTATTTATTTAAAGTGGGATCCAAGATGTTAGGATATACTTTACTACTGGTTGCTTGTGCAATCCTGGTAGGATTGCTGGCTTCCAGGGTTTCGGCTTTTATTGGAAAAGATTTGCGTGAGAAAGTATTTGAAAAAGTATTATCTTTTTCAAATGAAGAAATTGAATCGTTTTCAACGGCTTCTTTGATTACTCGTACAACCAATGACATTCAGCAGGTACAAATGGTTTATGTCATGTTGTTGAGAATGGTGTTATACGCTCCAATTCTGGGAATAGGAGGAATAGTAAAAGTATGGAATACCGGAAGTGATCTATCCTGGATCATTGTATTAACGGTGGGAATGTTACTTGGTCTCATTGCTTTACTGATGGTTATTGCTATGCCAAAATTTAAAAAAGTACAGACTCTAGTGGACCATGTCAATCAGGTTTCTCGAGAGATTTTAACCGGTGTGATGCCCATTCGTGCTTTTTCAAGAGAAGAATATGAAGAAAAACGCTTTGACAAGGCCAATACAGAATTAATGAAAAACCAGCTGTTTACCACTCGTACCATGGCCTTTATGATGCCATTTATGACCATTATCATGAATGGCTGCAGCTTGCTGATTGTATGGTTTGGTGCAAAGTCTATGGATATGGGAAATATGCAGGTAGGAGATTTAATTGCTTATATTACGTATACAATGCAGATTGTGATGTCCTTTATGATGATTGCGATGGTTTCCATTATGCTGCCTAGAGCCAGTGTTGCCTTTTCTCGTATTGAAGAAGTGTTAAACAAGCCACTCAGCATTCAAAGTGCAGATAAACCTGTTGAAAAAGAATTTAAAGGAGAAATACAGTTTTCAGATGTTTCTTTTACTTATCCAGATGGACAGGATGAGGCTTTGACCCATCTGAATTTCACAATGAAACCAGGCCAGACTACAGCAATTGTTGGAAGTACTGGATGTGGAAAATCCACCATTCTGAATCTGATATGTCGTTTCTATGATGTCAGCAAAGGAAGCATTTTACTGGATGGTGTTGATATACGATCCATTCCTTTAGATCAGCTGCGGGATTGTATTGGCTATGTTGGCCAGAAAGGGATTTTATTCAGTGGAAGCATAGCCTCCAATATTAAATTTGGAAGTGATATCAGTGATGAAAAAATGAAAGAAGCTGGCCAGATTGCCCAGGCAGAAGAATTTATTCTGTCAAAATCAGAACAGTATAACAGTCACATTGCCCAGTCCGGAACCAATGTATCAGGTGGTCAGAAACAGAGAATTTCCATTGCTCGAGCGATTGCCAAAGATCCTCTGATTTATTTATTTGATGACAGTTTTTCGGCTTTGGATTTTAAAACAGATGCGACTTTACGAAAAGAATTGTCAAAAAAGACGAAAGACAAAACGGTTTTAATTGTAGCGCAGAGAATTTCTACCATTCTTCATGCCGATCAGATTCTTGTTTTGGATGAAGGAAGAATTGTGGGAATGGGAAATCACAGGGAACTGATGAAATCCTGCAAAGAGTATCAGGAAATCGCAAGGTCTCAATTATCGATGAGTGAGTTAGGAGGGATCGAATAATGCCACATCCTAAGCGTTCGACAGAAAAGGCAAAAGACTTTAAAGGAACGATGAAAACGATTCTGATTTCTTTAAAACCTTATCGTTTTTCTTTGATCCTTATTCTGGTTTTTGCGATATTATCCACTGTATTCAATATTTTAGGACCGAAGATCCTGGCAAAGGCAACTACGGCTCTTGCCACAGGGTGGATGGCTAAGATTACACATACAGGAAGTATAGATTTTGTTTATATTGGAAACGTTTTACTTTTTCTTTTGGGATTGTATATTGTATCGGGATTGTTTTCTTTTGTGCAGCACTGGCTTATGAGTGGCATTTCACAGAAAATGTGTTATTCCTATCGAAAAGACATCAGTGAAAAGATCAATCGACTTCCTTTATCTTATTTTGAAAAAAGAACCATTGGAGAAATTTTATCTCGTATTACCAATGACGTAGATACTTTATCCAACAGTCTGAATCAAAGTATTTCTCAGCTGGTGACAAGTGTAACGATGCTGATTGGAGTCTTTGTGATGATGCTGTCCATCAGTCCTATGATGACCTTTGTGGCCGTATTAATTTTACCGGTTACCATTTTTCTGGTTATGTCTGTGGTCAAACATTCACAGAAATATTTTAAAGCCCAGCAGAAAATGTTAGGTGTGGTCAATGGTCAGGTGGAAGAAACGTATTCTGGACATAATGTGATCTGTGCCTACAATCGTCAGGAAACGATTTTAAAAGAATTTAAAGAATCCAATGAACAGCTCTATCAGTCGGCATGGAAATCTCAATTTCTGTCTGGACTGATGATGCCAATGATGAATTTTGTATCCAATGCCGGATATGTAGTGGTTGCCATTATGGGTGGAATCTATGCCTGTCAGGGAAAGATCACCATTGGTGATATTCAGGCTTTTATTCAGTATGTAAAAAATTTTACTTCACCAATTCAGCAGCTGGCTCAGGTTTTCAATCAGTTTCAAAGTATGGCTGCTGCAGGAGAAAGAGTTTTTGAATTTCTGAATGAGCCAGAAGAAGTAGAAACTCAAAAGAGGGTTTCTAGAGAAATTAAAGGAGAAGTTACCTTTGACCATGTTCGATTTGGGTACAATGAGGATAAAACGGTTATTAAAGATTTTTCCTGTCATATTGCCCCTGGGCAAAAGATTGCCATTGTAGGACCAACCGGTGCTGGAAAAACAACCATTGTGAAATTGCTGATGCGATTCTATGATGTCAATCAGGGAGCTATCTTACTGGATGGAGTCAATATAAAAGACTTTAAGCGAAGTGATCTGCGTGAAAATTTTGGGATGGTACTGCAGGATACGTGGCTGTTTGAAGGAAGCATCTTGGAAAATATTCGATATGGAAATCTGGATGCCAGTGACTTAGAAGTTATAGAAGCCAGTAAAAAGGCCAAAGCGGATCATTTTATTCGTACTTTACCAAAAGGATACAGTATGGAAATCAATGAAGATGCATCCAATATAAGCCAGGGACAGAAACAGCTGCTGACCATTGCCAGAGCCATACTTGCCAATAATAAGGTGCTGATCCTGGATGAAGCAACCAGTTCGGTGGATACTCGTACCGAAAGTCAGATTCAGGAAGCAATGGATGTACTGATGGAAGGAAAAACCAGCTTTATCATAGCGCATCGTTTATCGACTATCAAAAATGCGGACTGTATCCTGGTTATGAAAGATGGCGATATTGTTGAACAGGGAAATCATGAATCGTTATTAAAGAAAAATGGATTCTATGCGAATTTATACAATTCTCAATTTGAAGAATGTGTATAAATCAGAAATCTTTGATATAATGAAACTCTAAAGGAGAGTTTTATGATTGCCTTTGTATCAGGAAAAGTAAAATTGATTCGAAAAGAAACCATTGTGATTGATGTTCAGGGAATTGGATATGAAGTTTATACAGGAAATACATTTCAGTTTTCATTGAATCAGGAAGTCTTTTTATATACTTATCAGCATGTGCGGGAAGATGCCATTCTATTGTTCGGTTTTATAGAAGAACAGGATTATGATGTTTTTATGCGACTAATCAATGTTAAAGGCATTGGTCCAAAAACCGCATTGAATTTACTGGTTGCCTGTCCGGCAAAAGAAATGGTGGAAGCCATTGAAAATGACGATATAAAACGTTTAAAAGCATTGCCTGGAATTGGAGCTAAAACGGCTTCACAGATCGTACTGGATCTGAAAGGAAAATTTGTATCGACGCCATCGAAAGAAGATGCCATTTCCAATCCAGTATGGCAAGAATGCCAGGAAGCACTGATTGCCTTAGGCTATAAACCAGTCGCATTGAATGCAATCAAAAAAGAATTATCTGCCCGTAAAGATCTGAAAGCCGATGAAATGCTTCGTCTGGCTTTGAGCATGATTGCCAAAAGAAATGGAGTATAAAATGGAAAGAGAAGTAGATGGAAATCTTCAGGAAAATGATTCCTTTGAAAAGACACTTCGTCCAGCAAGTCTGGATGAATACATTGGACAGAAAGAATTGAAATCCAATTTAAAAATATTTATAGAAGCGGCCAGACAAAGAGAGGAAACGCTGGATCACGCTTTGTTTTATGGTCCTCCTGGGTTAGGGAAGACAACGCTGGCTTATATCTTATCCAATGAAATGAAAGGAAATCTGAAAACGACATCGGGTCCTTCCATTGAAAAAGGAGGAGATTTAGCTGCCATCTTAACAACTTTAGAGCCAGGAGATGTTTTGTTCATTGATGAAATTCATCGTCTATCCAAGCAGGTCGAAGAAATCCTGTATTCGGCAATGGAAGATTTCTGCATTGATATCATGGTGGGTAAAGAATCAGGGAATGCCCATTCTCTTCGTCTGGCTTTGCCACCTTTTACCTTAGTGGGAGCAACCACTCGTGCTGGAGATCTGAGTGCTCCTTTACGAGATCGTTTTGGAATCGTTTCCCAGCTTCAATATTATGATATTGAAGAATTAAAATGTATCATACAAAGAACAGCACGTGTAATGAATACCAATATTGATGCACAGGCGGCCAGTGAAATTGCCCTTCGTTCCAGAGGGACACCAAGAGTGGCCAATCGTCTGTTTCGAAGAGTACGGGATTTTGCGCAGGTGTTAAACAACGGCATCATTGATTTAAAAGTGACACAGAATGCGCTGGATTGTTTACATGTGGATAGCTTAGGGCTGGATCTGGTGGACCATAAATATTTAATGGGAATCATTGAACGATTTAAAGGAGGTCCAGTTGGCTTAGAGGCCATTGCGGCTTCTATTGGAGAAGAAGCGACCACTTTAGAAGATGTATATGAACCTTATTTATTGCAGATTGGATTTATCAATCGAACACCAAGAGGTCGAATTGTGACACAGAAAGCCTACGATCATTTAAAAATACTGCATCAGGTTGACTTATTTGAATGACTATTTGTCATTCATTTTTTTTAGGTTATAATAGGTTCATGGAAAATTTATCATTGTTGAGCCAGAAAGTACTGGAATTTATTGAACCCGATCATCAGAATTGGAATCAGTGGATGATACATAAACCTTTAGTACCGGTTTCTAGTCGATCCTGTATGAATGAATTTGTGGAAATGATGGAGTACGCAAAAGAAAATCATTTAAAAGTCATGGTAGCTGGGGATTATGATTGCGATGGCATTATGGCCACTACCATTATGGTCGATGGATTGAGAAAATTTGGATTGGAATGTGGATTTTATATTCCGAATCGAATGAAAGAAGGATATGGGCTTCATCCTCATATCGTCAATCTGGCTTATAAAAAAGGATACCAGATCATTATCACTGTAGATAATGGCATCAAAGCCATTGAGGCATTAGAAAGAGCGATGGAACTGGGAATATCCACCATAGTGACCGATCATCATACACTGGAAGATTATGTCCCTTGTGATCTTTTGATTCATCCAGATGAACTGGAAGAAGATTTTTCCACTTTATGTGGAGCAGGAGTCAGCTATGAATGTATACGAGCTCTACATGTGGATACACCTTATCATTTAATGTGTGCCTGTGTAGCCAGCATCGGGGATATGATGCCAGTGACCAGACAGACTCGCTGGATCATCCAGAATGGAATTCGATATCTGAATCAAAGCCATGAACCTCATTTCTTTTCTTTTACAAAAGATAACCATTTAAATGAAAAAGACATTGCCTTTCAGATTGTTCCAAAATTAAATGCGATCGGACGTTTATCTAATCTGGCCAATGTGAATAATGTGGTTCGGTATTTCTTAAATGATAAAGTGGATCTTTCTTTTGTTCACCAGGTAGAGGCCATTAATGAAAAACGAAAAGATCTGTCCAGTAAAATGGCAATGGATGCTTTGAGTCGATGTGATGAAGAAAAAGACATTTTATTTATATATAATGAAAATTATCATGAAGGAATTGTAGGCCTGGTTTCTGGGCAGCTGAATGCCCAGTTTGAAAAACCCGTCATTGTATCCACTTTAAGTGATGGACTTGTCCGGTGTTCTATGAGAGCACCAGAAGGATTTAACTGTATGGAATTTTTAAAGGATTTTCCTTTATTTGAAACAGCCGGTGGACATAAACAGGCTGCAGGTTTTACTTTTTTAGATGAGAATTTAAAAGAATTTCGACAGTATATTGATACAAAAATTCAGGTATATCAATGGAAAAAAGAATTGAAAAAAACATTATATATTTCACCTGAAGAATTAACTTTATCACAGGTAAAAAGTTTAGATGTATTAAGACCATTTGGAAATGGATTTGAACTTCCTTCTTTTGAAATTGAAAATCCATTAATAAAAAATATATTTGATTTTCAGAATGGAAAACATCGAAAATATATATTGGAACAAGGTTTGCAATGTATGGATTTTAATCAGTCCATTGAACATCTAAGAAATAAAAATAAAGCCATTGACAGTCTGATTGGATCCATTTCGATTTCAAACTACAATCATAAAGAATCCGTAAATTTTACAATCGATTCAATAAAATATAAATAAAAAGAAAAACTGTGCTATTATAAGAGAATAAAGAGAGGACATATTATGAATATTAAAGATCATATTGGAAGCATTCCAGGATTCCCAAAAGAAGGAATTATATTTAGAGATGTTACACCTATTTTAGAATGCCCTGAGGCATTTGAAGAAGTGACAAAACAGTTATCACAGTTTGCCAGAGACGTTCAGGCAGATGTGATCATTGGTCCAGAGGCAAGAGGTTTCTTTTTTGGAATTCCGGTTGCTAATGAATTAAAACTTCCATTTGTTCCTGTTCGTAAACCAGGAAAATTGCCACGTAAAACAATTTCGGAAACTTATGAACTGGAATATGGTACCGATACTTTATGTATGCATGCCGATTCTTTGAAACCAGAAAATCGTGTCGTAATCATTGATGATTTACTGGCAACAGGTGGAACGGTAGAAGCCATCGTGAAATTAGTTGAAAAACAGCAGGCAAAGGTGGCTGGAATTGGTTTTGTGATTGAATTGGATGATTTAAAAGGAAAATCAAAATTTGAAGGAATTCCAGTCTGTTCTTTAGTTCATTTTGAAGGAGAATAAAAGTAGAAAGGGGTGGTTAATATGAGCAGTCGAAAATCGGTTACGTATCAGGAATGTATGGGCAATATTCAAACTTATATTAAGCGCCCTGAAAATCTGGAAATGATTGAAAAAGCATACCAGTTCGCAAATAAATGTCATGAAGGACAGTTTCGCAAAAGTGGAGAACCTTATGTGGTTCATGTGATTGAAGTGGCCAATACACTGGCTTTGCTTCATACATCTCCCAAAACCATAGCGGCTGGTTTTTTGCACGATACAGTGGAAGACTGTCAGGGAGTAACCAATGAAACGATTCAGGAAATGTTTGGCGAAGAAATCAGCCAGATCGTAGATGCGGTTACAAAAATTGGAAATATCAAATTTCAGGATGAAAGAGAATATCTGGCCAGCAATCATCGTAAATTATTTATTGCCATGGCCAAAGACATTCGTGTCATTCTGGTTAAACTGGCAGACCGTCTTCACAACATGCGTACGCTGGAATATATGAAGCCGGAAAAGCAGAAAAAAATTGCCAATGAGACTTTATCGGTATATGCGCCGATTGCGCATCGTTTAGGGATCAGTGAAATTAAAAATGAACTGGAAGATCTGTCTTTTAAATATTTATATAATGAAAAATACAATGAAATAAAGAATCTGGTGGCACAAAGAGAAAGTGAAAGAAACCAGCAGGTGGATATGATGATTACCGATATCAAGATCATCATGGATACATATCATATTCCATATCGTATTTTTGGAAGATCTAAACATTTCTATTCCATTTATAAAAAGATGGTAACTAAAAATAAACGATTTGAAGAAATACTGGATCTGCTGGCAATTCGAATCGTGACCGATACCGAAACCCGGTGTTATGAGATTTTAGGATACATTCATGCGACCTATAGACCGATTCCTGGGCGCTTTAAAGATTATATTGCGATGCCAAAGGCAAATATGTACCAGTCTTTGCATACAACTGTGGTCGAACCACAGCATGGAAATATTTTTGAGATTCAGATCCGTACCGAACAGATGGATGCGGTAGCCGAACGAGGGGTTGCGGCACACTGGCTGTATAAGGAGCATCCGAATTTCTCTCATGCTCAGGAACAGAAACAGATTGAAGATAAACTTTCCTGGTTTAGAGATTTCTCTATGATGACCGATGAAGACAGTTCTGATCCATTGGAATATATGAATGTACTTCAGAAAGACATTTTTGAAGCCAATGTCTATTGTCTGTCACCTAGAGGAAAAGTAATTGCTTTACCACAGGGATCGTGTCCAATCGATTTTGCGTATCGCATACATACAGAAGTTGGGCATAAAACCGTTGGAGCCAAGGTGAATGGGGCCATTGTGCCTTTGAATACGATATTAAAAACAGGGGATGTTGTTGACATTCTGACCAATAAGAATTCAAAAGGACCAAGTGAAGACTGGATCAAGATTGTCAAGAGCGGACATGCTCGAAATAAAATTCGTTCTTTCCTGCAGAAACAGGAAGAAATGGATCGAAAAGAATCCATTAAAATGGGACAGCAGATGCTGGAAGAAGAATTCAAAAAACAGAAACTGGATCCTTCTATTATTACGGAAAAACGATTGGAAAGTATACTGAACAGTTTATCGTTTAAAACCGTTGACGATCTGTTTGTTGGTCTGGCCAATAAGCGTGTATCGCTGGAAGCCATCGTCAATCGACTGGTAAAGAATCGACAGGTGGTACTGGAAGATGAAGAAATCATTAAACAGGTCAATAAAGACAGCACCAAAATCAGAAAGGTATCTGGTTGTGGGGTCATTGTTCCAGGAATTGATTCCATTTCGGTTTCTTTGGCAAACTGTTGTTCACCGATTCCAGGAGATGATATTCTAGGATATATTTCAAAGGGACAGGGAGTCAAAGTGCATCGTTGTGACTGTCCAAATATCATCAATGAGAAAAAACGACTGATTCCAGTGGAATGGGATGAAAACATTCAGGAAAAAATATACGATGTTCCACTTACCGTTTTAAGTACAGATCGTAATTATTTATTAAGTGATATTATGACAACACTTCAACAATGTGGAGCGTATTTAAGACATGTAGACAGCTATGTCAATGATGACAATTTAACGGCAACCACAAAATTACTGTTGTCCATTAAAGATGCCAGTCATTTAAAAATGATCATAGCCAATCTGAAAAAAGTTAGAAGTGTCAATGAAGTGATACGAGATATAAAATAGCTTCTGAAATATCAGGAGCTTTTTTCATTATATGAAAATTTTTTCATAATTATGTACTATTTTTTTATTCTTATGATATAATCTCAAATAGTTGAAAAGAAAGGATGAAGATATGGAGAAATCACGTTCGATGTGGGCCTCTAGAGCTACTTTTATTCTTGCAGCCGTTGGTTCAGCTGTAGGATTAGGAAATGCCTGGCGCTTTCCAGGTCTGGTAGCAAAACATGGTGGAGGTGCCTTTTTACTTGTTTATTTAGTTGCGATGTTTGCGATTGGAATTCCCTTACTGATGATGGAGTTATCGGTTGCCAGAAAATTTCATAAAGGAGCTGGAGAATCGTTAAGAGGAATCAATAAGAAATGTGAATTTGTAGGATGGGCTGCAACAGCCAATGCCTTTGTCATTGTGACATATTATGCGATTGTATTCGCATGGGTATTGATGATGTTTTTCTTTTCCTATAAGTTTATCAATATGACAGGAGATTCTTTAGCGGCCAGCAATTTGTTTGCCAACATTACCCAGACAACATGGGATGTCACTGGATATACCATTCCCATTCCTGTACTGGTTAGTGCAGCGCTTGCCTGGATCTTAATTTATTACTGCATTCGTAATGGAGCCAGCAGTGTTGGAAAAGTTGTAAAGTATACGGTAATGATGCCCGTTATTCTTTTACTGATCATGGCAATCAAAGGATGTATGATGCCAGGGGCTATAGAAGGAATACAGAAATTGTTTATTCCGGATATGAGCGCTTTTCAAGATCCGTCGTTATGGGTCGATGCCATTGGGCAGGTGTTCTATAGCTTATCTATTATGATGTCTATTATGTTTGCGTATGGATCTTATTTAAGTGAAGATTCCAATATCGCAACCGATGCGACTTTGATCGCTTTATGCGATGCAGCCGTCAGTCTGTTATCCGGAATCGTAATGTTTTCTACTATGGGTGGAGTTGGCATGCTGGATTCGATTTCCGCAAGTGGAGTGGCAACGGCTTTTATTATTTATCCACAGGCAATTGTGAATCTGACAAACAGTGGAATCTTCAATGCGATATTTGGAGCGATCTTCTATTTGATGCTTGTCACTTTGGCTATCGATTCGGCTTTCTCTATTGTAGAAGGGGTATCGGCTTCTATTTCAGATAAATTTAAGCTGAATCCAAAAAAGACAACGCAAAGAATCTGCATGATTGCAGCGGTTATTTCCTTACTCTATACAACAAGAGCTGGACTTGCCTGGCTGGACATTGTGGATGCATGGACAAACCAGATCAATCTGATTGTGATTGGAGTTATGGAGTGCATTGCCATTGGATGGTGTTTTGATTTGAAGAAAGTCTTAAAACAATTGAATCGAAATACAAAAAATTATAAAGTACCATACTGGTGGTTTGGACTGGCAGTAAAATTTATAGCGCCTGTTTCCTTGACTTTATTGTTTATCTGGAACATGTATGACTTATTCTTTGTGAAAGGTGGTCATTATGGATATGCATTGTGGGCTGAAATTGCAGCCGGATGGATCGTTTCCGCTTTAGTATTTATCAGTGGAATCTTTATTAAGATAGCGGTAAATATCAGAAAGAAAAAGGGATTCGTAGAAAACGAAATTGTATGGAAAGAAGATGAATAGACCGATTGAAAAATCGGTTTTTCTTTTGAATAAATTTGAACAAATATGAACAAATATGAATAATTAATAATTGACTTATGATTTAATTTAAATTAACATATTCATGCAAGGAGGTACATTATGGCAAAGATTAATATTGATGGTGTACAGAATGCAGAAGTGTCTAAAAAAATACCATGTGAAAAACCTTTACTGGAACAACTGGAGATCATGGAAGAATACACGCGTGTTCATTCAGAAAGTTCAAAATTAAATAAAGCCTTTCGTGAAGTAAATTGTTTAAAAGTATTATTTCCCACTTTATTTCGTACCATTGATGACAGCGATTTAATTGCCGGTCGTCTGGATTTTTTGCCAATTGGATTTGGTTCGGTTACAAGCATTGGTGGAGTGGGACATTATTGTGTATTTCATAAATTACGTGCTTTTAAAGATCAGCTGGAAGATGAAAAAGATAAAAAAAGAGTGGATGTGCTCTATGATTACTGGCAGGATCATGATGTAAAAGCTATATATTGTCAGGATGTTTTAAATGATACCACAACGGGTCGTTTTATTGACTGTAAATATCCATATATGGCAACCGCCCGTCTTTCAGGAATGATGTTAGACTACAATAAATTAATGAAATATGGAGTCAACGGATTAATTGATTTACTGAAAAAACAGAATCCAAATGATTTCATTTTAGCTTCCATTGAAGCTTTACATTTATTTAAAACAGTTATTGATTATCAGGTTACACTGGTAAATGTTCAATTAAAGAAAGAAATCAGTGAACAAAGAAGAAACGATTTAGAATTGATGAAAGAAGATTTAATTTTCATTCGTGAAAATAAACCAGAGACTTTCCATCAGGCTTTACAATTGTTCTGGCTGTATGCCTTGTGTGCCGGATGTATCAATTATGGAAGAATGGATATTGTCTTAGGACCATTCTTAAAGAAAGATATAGATAATGGTCGAATTGATGAACAGGAAGCGTATCGTTATCTGAAATCTTTATGGTGGATGATCGAAAATCGTCGTACAACAGTAAATGGTCGAATCATTGTAGGTGGACAGGGAAGAGAAGATGTAGAGGCTTGTGATCTGTTCGCAAAAATCTGTTTGCGTGTATGTAAAGATACACGTTATGTAGAGCCACAGTTTACGCTTCGTTTTGATTCAACGACCGATCCAGAAATTATGGATATGGCTTATGAATGCATTGCTTCTGGAGCTACGTATCCCACTTTATATAATGATGATGTTAATGTACCGGCAACCATGTATTCTATGAATTTGGATCGTATTACAGCTCAGCAATATTTACCATTTGGCTGTGGAGAATTTGTGATTCAGGGAAAAAGTGTAGGAACACCAAATACTTTATTAAACTTACTGAAAATTCAGCAGCTGGCTTTAAATGAAGGAATCGATCCAATGGATGGAATCTATAAAGCCGGTCCTGTACAAGTTAAAAACATTGATTCTTTTGATACATTTGAATCGTTCTATGATCAGTATAAAGAATTACTGGATTATTATATGGACCTGAGTGTTCATGATCAGGCTTACAGCTATAAAATTATGAATCAGGAAGTATCCTTTTTATTCTGTTCAATATTGATGGATGATTGTATTTCCAGAGAAAAAGCTTTACTGGATGGAGGGGTACAAATTCTTGGTGGAACCAATGAAACGTATGGAAATATCAACTCCAGTGATGCGTTATATGCGATCAAGACATTGGTATACGATCAGAAAAAATATACGTTAAGACAGTTGAACGAAGCTTGTTTAAAGAATTATAAAGGATATGAAAAAATTCAGAAAGATATTTTAAATGTACCGAAATATGGAAACGATCATAAAGAATGTGATGAACTGGCCAATGATTTATATGAATACGTTGCCAAAGGAATCCGTGATCGTGGAATAAAAGAAGGTATGGGATATTATCTGATCGTTATTTCCAACAACCAGACAAATACCGACTGGGGAAAACAGACTGATGCGTCTTTAGATGGAAGAAATCGAACAGTTTATATGAATCCAGCCAATAATCCACAGGGTGGACAGGCAAAAAGTGGACCAACAGCGGTATTGAATTCATTATGTAAATTTGATGCGAAATACCATGGGGGAAGTGTGCAGAATATGAAATTTACCCCTCGTATGATGCATGAAGACAAAGAGAAAGTCAAAGCGCTATTTCAGACATATTTTGATAATGGAGGATGCCAGCTGATGGTTACGGTTGTAGACCATGGGGTATTGGAAGATGCGCAGAAACATCCAGAAAACTATCCAGATCTGATCGTTCGTGTAGCGGGATACAGCGCTGTTTTCGTAAATTTATCGCCAGATATTCAGGCAGAACTGTTGAGCAGGGCTTTATATGATTAAAGTATCAAACATTGAGCGCTTTGCGACACACGATGGACCGGGAATTCGAACGACCATATTCTTAAAGGGCTGTCCGCTTCATTGTCCATGGTGTGCCAATCCAGAAACATGGACACTGGATACGATTCTGATGCACGATGAAAAGAAATGTGTAAGATGTCATTGTTGCCAGAAAGTATGTGAAAAAATGGCAATCGATTTTGATCCAGATTTTAAAATCAATCGAAATCTTTGTGATGGGTGTCAGAAATGTATGGATGTATGTATACCAGAAGCCATTTCATTTTCAGGAAAAGAGATGACAATTGATGAAATTCTGGAAGAAATATCAAAAGACGATGCCTATTATAAAAATTCAAATGGAGGTATCACTTTATCAGGAGGAGAACCTTTATTTCAGTTTGAGGAAGTATTTAAACTGATTCAGATCTTAAAAGAAAAAGGATATCATATCGCTATTGAAATAACTGGAATGTATAATCTGAACGTTTTAAAAAAAGTAGAACCTTATATAGATCTGTTTTTACATGATATCAAACATCTGAATAAAGAAAAACTAGAATCCATTACAGGAGCCAGTAAAGAAATTATCTTTAATAATTTAGATTATTTATCAAAGACATGTAAAGAGAAAGTCATTATTCGTACTCCTGTCATTCCTGGATTTAATGAAGAGATAGTAAAAGACATTATACTGTATGCAAAAGAAAAAGGATTTAAAGAAGTAAATTTATTGCCTTATCATTCTTTAGGAAAAAACAAATGGCACAATCTGAAAAAAGATTATGTGTATGAAAATGAAAAAATGATGGATAAATCCCATTTATCTTCGTATACTGAATTGGGTAAAGAATTGAATATATGCGTAAAGATAGGTGGTTAGCTTGTTAACAAAAGAAAGAAAAGTATACATTATGGAATTGTTGAAAAGAGATGGATTTGTCTCGATTAAACAATTGATGTCTATATTAAATATATCAAGGTCTTCGGTTATGAGAGATCTGGATGAACTGGAAAAAGAAGGAATGATCTTTCGAGAAAGAGGAGGAGCTTCTTTAATCTCTGCCGATTCTCTTTTATCCAGATACAATGAACCTGGAGTTATTGAAAAAGAACATACCAATGAGAATCAGAAACGAAAAATATGTAAAAAAGCTGCTTCTTATTTAAACAATGGAGATTGTATCTATATTGATTCAGGAACAACAGGGATTTATATCATTGATTATATTATGGATAAAGAAGTGGATATTGTCAGTCCGAATACATATATTCTATCTAGAATTCCAGATGATTTTAAAGGAAAAGTATATGTACTGGGAGGAGAATTTAAAAAGAAATCGGAAATATGTACCGGTTCATTAACTGTTGAAATGATGAAGAATTTTAAATTTGATTATGCGTTTTTAACCGCAAATGGAATCAGTTTTGAAAATGGAGAAGTCTATTCGTATCATTTTGGCTATGCAGCTTTAAAAAAAGAAGCATTAAAACAATCAAAATGTTCGATGTTGCTGGTGGACCAGTCAAAATTTGAAAAATCTGGATTGTGTGTATGGGCCAATCCCATTCAGTTTCAGTCCATACTGGTTGATGGCACCAGTACATTAAAAAGAAAACCGAAAAATGTAGTCGTTTGTCAATAGGAGGGAATTATGAAAGTAAACGATCCAAAAAAACAGGCAATTTTAGATCAGTTAAAGGGAGGATTAATTGTATCCTGTCAAACACAGAAAGATGAACCTATCTATACATCAGATATGACAGTGAAGATGGCAGAATGTGCAAAATGGGCAGGAGCGGTTGGACTTCGTATCAATTCACCGGAACAGATTCGTCAGGTAAAAGAAGCCAATTTAGGTTTACCAATTATCGGTTTATATAAAGTATGGCACGATGATACCTATGTATTCATTACTCCAACAATGAAAGAAGTGGATGCCATTGTAGAAGCTGGAGCGGATATTATTGCCCTGGATTGTACCAGTGAAAGAACACATGAAGGAACACAGGCCTGGGATCTGATCAAAGAAGTGCGTAAAAAATATCCGGATCATTTAATTTTTGCGGATTGTTCAACAATCGAAGAAGCCAATAGAGCCATTGAAAATGGAGCGGAAATTGTTGCACCGACATTATATGGATATACACAAGCCACTCAGCATATCGAAGGTGCCGATTATCGTATGATCGGACAGTTGTGTAGAGAAGTAGGAAATAGAGCTGCGGTGATTATGGAAGGGCATTTATATACACCAGAAGATGCCATTAAATGTATGTTTTTAGGATGCCACAGTGTTGTGGTGGGAAGTGCTATTACCCGTCCTCATTATGTAGCCAAACGATTTGTGGATGCGTTAAGCGGATACCAGGATGACTGGCGTAAAGTAGAAAAAGCCCATCATACAAATGAATTGAAATAGAGACCTCACTCTCTATTTTTTTTGTTATAATGGAAAAGGGAGATTTTTTATGAAAAAAATATTATTATTAGGAGCAACTGGCTCCATTGGACTTCAGACTATAGATGTCATTGAGCAGCATCCCGATCGATTTAAATTAGTGGGGATTGCGGCTGGAAATCAGACCGAAATTTTAAATCAGATTTTAGAAAAACATAGATCCATTCAGGTTGTTGGAATTGGAAATGAAGAAAAGAAAGATGAAATTCATCATAATAAAGTTTATGCGGGAAAAGAAGCAATGGTTCAATGCATTCAGAATTGTGAATATGACTTATTGGTGAATGCAGTGGTTGGTTTTAGAGGACTCAAACCCACTCTGGAATCCTTAAAAAAAGGAAAAGATGTGGCCTTAGCCAATAAAGAAAGTTTAGTGGCAGGTGGCATGCTGGTTAGACAAACATTAAAAGAAACCAACACAAAGCTCTATCCGATTGATTCGGAACATTCTGCCATTTTCCAGTGTCTGCAGGGAAATGATATCCGACAGGTAAAACGACTGATCATAACCGCTTCTGGTGGTTCCTTTCGAGATAAAACAAGAGAACAGTTAAAAGAAGTGACGGTAGAACAGACTTTAAAACATCCAAACTGGTCGATGGGAAAACGAATTACAGTGGATAGTGCCACTATGGTCAATAAAGGATTTGAAGTCATTGAAGCACATTTCTTGTTTGACCTGGATTATGATAAAATAGATACAGTGCTTCATAAAGAAAGCATTATTCATTCTATGGTTGAATATGAAGACCATGCCATTATAGCTCAAATGGGAAGTGCGGATATGCGATTGCCAATTCAATATGCGATTCATTATCCAGATCGCATTCCATTAAAAGAAGAACATCCACTGGATGCCAGTGATACTTTTGATCTTCATTTTAAGAAAATGGATTTTGAAAGATATCCAATGTTGAAATGTGCTTATGAAGTAGGTAGAAAAGAAGGAAATCTGGGGGCTATTTTTAATGGAGCGGATGAACAGGCTGTTGAATATTTCTTAGATCATAAAATTTCTTTTTTACAGATTGAAGAATCCATTCTAAAAGCCATTGAATCTTTAGAATATATACAGAATCCAACTTATGAACAGCTGGAACAATCGGATTTAGCGGCCAGAGAGTTTGTGAAACAACTTTGGGACTAGAAACTTTCTTGATTTAGGAGTATGATATATAGACAAGTTCTTTTTAAAGATTGGAGTGATAAGATGAAACATAAATTAGAATATACAATTGCTTCTGTTTTAGCCGTATCTTCTTTAGGATTGCAGACTTTACCATTGTATGCTCAGGAAATGAATATAGTGGAACAAGAGCCTGTAGAAATTAAAACCGCAAAAGACTTTAAAGAACAATTTCTTTGTTTAAAGAAAATTGAAATCAAAGATGGGAAAGAAGAAATTTCTTATCAGTTGATTGAAACAATAGATGATACCAATTATGAACAGATTTTAGCGGGAAAACTGTTCTATGAACAATTGTCTTTAGATGTTTCTATTGAAACAAAAGATCAGTCCAAAGCTTTAAAAGAAGAAATTGATGCTTTATTTAAAAATGAAGAAGAACCTATTGATTTTGAAGGAATGGTTCAAAAAGCCATTGAAATCAATGAACAGATTGATCAGGAAGAATCTGAAAAAGTAGAAGAAACAGAAGAAAAAGAAGAACAGAAAGAAACAGAAGATAAAAAAGAAGCAGAAGAAGAAACAGAAGATAAACAGGAAGAAGTAGAAGAAGAACAGGAAGAAAAACCGATTGTTCAAGAAGAAACAGAAGTTCTTCCAGTAGCTGCTTTTACATTGAAAAACGATTCACAGTCTCTTTTAGATCCTGTTGTTCAGCCAGTGATTCACAAAGAAGTTCAACCAGAAGTTCAGCCTGTCGTTTTACAGGAACAGAAACTGGTTCAGACAGAAGCAAAACAGGAAACAAAATCTTCCGGGGCACAATCTTTTGTGGATACATATCTTACTAGTTCAATGGGAGCCATTTATACCAAAGCCAATTCGGTAAACTACAACAATATTTTAAATGGTTTATCGGCATGGAATAAATTATCGGCCAGTGAAAGAAATCAGGTAAATACCATTTTAAGAAATTCAGTTGGAAAAACATATCAGAATCTATTACAGGAAGCCCAGGCCATTAAAGCAGGTTATGTAATGGAATCACCAACTGTATATGTCAATACAGCCACTCAAAACAATACAGGATTATGGGCTTTGATCTGTTCAATGAGTGCCTCTATGATGGCTTTCCTATTTAAAAAATCAAAAGAAGAATCCAATATGAACATCGAGTAATATCGATGTTTTTTTAGTATTAGAAAAAAGTTATTAAAGATAAATTTAAGTTGCTTCAATTCTTAAAATGTTAATCAAATATTTTCAAAGGAAAACATAAAAGAAATTTAAACATCGAGTAAAGCCATTCTTTTTTTAACATAAAAGAAGGTATTTGTTTCACTATAATTATTTTTTAATTTTTATGATGTATAATGTTAAATATATAATTCTGACAAAAATAGTGTCATGAAAGAGGATAATAATAATTTTAAAGAAAGGAATATGAAAATGGCAAAGCTAGTATTAGGATTAGATATTGGAATCACATCAGTAGGATATGGAATCATTGATGTAGAGAACAATGAATTTGTAGATTATGGAGTTCGTCTGTTTAAAGAAGGTACAGCTGCAGATAATGAAAAACGAAGAAATGCCAGAGGCAGACGAAGACTGACTCGTCGTAAAGCAAATCGAATTGGCGATATGCAGAAATTATTAAAAGAAAATGGATTGATGAGTGATAATTACCAGCCACAATCAGATGTTTATGAATTACGAGTGAAAGGTTTAACAAATCCATTAACGAATGATGAATTGGTATCTGTGATCCTGCATCTTACAAAGCATAGAGGAAGCTCAATTGAAACGGTGGATGAAATGGAAGATACATCACCTGATAGTTTAAGTACAAAAGAAATATTAAGTGAGAATGCAAAATTATTAAAAGAAGGAAAATACATCTGTGAAATTCAACTGGATCGTTTAAATGACAATAATAAAATAAGAGGACATGCGAATAATTTTAGAACAGAAGATTATATAAAAGAAGCCAGACAGATTTTATCAAATCAGGAATTGGATGAAGATGTTTGTGATAAAATCATTGAAATTATTTCACGAAAAAGAGCTTATTATGAAGGGCCTGGAAGTGAAAAGTCTCCTACACCATATGGAAGATGGTTTTATGATGAAAATGGACAAATTGTTTATGAAGATTTAATTGAACGAATGAGAGGAAAATGCAGTGTTTTTCCAAATGAATTTAGAGCTCCTAAAATGTCAGTGAGTGCGGAAATATTCAATTTATTGAACGATTTAAATAATTTGTCAATTGATGATGAAAAATTAGATGTATCTCAAAAACAGGAAATTTTTTCTTATGTCAGTAAAAATAAAAAAATTACTCCTAAACAATTATCAAAAATTGTTGGAGCAGATGAAGATAAAATTTCTGGTTTCCGCATTGATAAAAATAAGAAGCATCTATTAACCGAATTTAAAGGATATACAGAATTAAAAAAAGCATTTGAAAAAGAAAATATTGATATTTCTTTAAATGACTATGAATTATTAGATTCTATATCTGAAGTTTTAACAAACTATAAAGGAATGGAAGAAAGAAAAGATAAATTACTGGCATTGGAAGTGGATGAAAAAGTTGTCGATCATTTAGTAACCAATACAAAATTTACTGGATATCATTCTTTATCTTTAAAAGCTATTCGTTTATTAAACGAGGAATTGTATAAGACTTCATTAAATCAGATTCAGGTTCTTCACCAGTTAAAATTATTTGATAAAGCAAGAATATCTCATAAAGGAAAGAAAAACATTGTTGCGGATGATACAGCGATTCTTTCTCCAGTTGTCAAAAGAGCACAGAATGAAACATTTAAGGTAGTAAATGCGTTAAGAAAGAAATATGGTGAATTTGATTCAATTGTCGTAGAAATGACAAGAGATAAAAATAGTGCAGAACGTAAAAAAAGAATCAATAATCGTCAGAAATATTTTGAAAATCGAAATAAAGAAGTGGATCAGTTATTAAAAGATCGAGGCTTGGATCCAGATAAAATCAATGGAAAGACAAAAGCGAAGATCCGATTGTATTTGGAACAAGATGGAAAAAGCGCATACACTTTCCAGACAATTGATTTAGACTTATTAATTAAAGATAGAGATTATACTGAAATTGATCATATCATTCCTATTTCGATTTCACTGGATGATTCACAGTCTAACAAAGTATTGATCACAAGAATGGAAAATCAGTTAAAGGGAAATCTGACACCATTTATGGCTTATCAATCAGGAAAATTTGATGGAATGGGATGTTCCTGGAACCAATATAGAATAATCGTAGGAAGCAATAAAAAATTAAATTATAAGAAAAAAGTAAATTTGCTATATGATAAAGACATTACAAAATTTGATAACATTCAGGAATTTATTAATCGAAATCTGATTGATACAAGCTATGCATGTAGGACGGTATTAAATACATTATCAGATTATTTTAAAGACAATGAAATTGATACTAAAGTCCATACTTTAAATGGAAAGATCACAGATAAATTTAGAACACAGATTCAACTAGAAAAAGAACGTGATGAGGATTTTTTACATCATGCGATTGATGGCTTGATTGTTGCTTCGGTTAAGAAAATGAATTTATTAAATGGGTATTTGAGTAAATATACATTTGATAATTTTTATGATGAATTAACAGGAGAAATAAAAACGATACCAGATGATAAAGCCTACATGGATCCTCTTTATATTGCATTTATTGCACAATTAAAAAATATCTATTTAGACAGCAACCGATACTATAAAGGTCAGATTTCAAGAGACAGTCTATATTATCCTCCAATTAAGATTTCTCATAAGGTGGATACAAAACCAAACAGACAAATTGCGGATGAAACTATTTATAGTATAAGAAAAAAGGGAGATGAAGATAAATTAATTGGAAAATATGATATATATGCTCCTAAAGATACAACAGGGAATAAAGTTTCTGTAATGATTGAAGGTATTATCAATAATGAAAGTACATTATTAATGAAAGATAACGATCCACAAACATATAAAATTTTAGAAGACATTGTCATGCATGATTTTGAAATGTTTAAAGATTCCAAAGAGCATTATAAAAAAGAAACAAAGAAAGGTATTACAAAATACAAATTAGTTGGGGAGAATCCCTTATCTCGTTATAAAAAAGAATTTGGAACGATCCACAAATATTCAAAGAAAGGAAATGGCCCTGAAATAAAGGAACTCAAATACTATGGTAATTCTGTATATGAATATATTGATATTTCTCATAAGTACCCAGCCTCAGATTTATGTCATAAAGTCGCTTTAAAACAGTTAAAATGCTATAGAGTAGATTTATATTTATGTCCAGATGGATTTTATAGATTTATTAATATAAGATATAACGATATTCACTATGAAAAATGTTCAAAAAAATATGTTATTGATAGAAAATGGTATGATAATCAGAAAAAAAAAGAGACTAATATCAACAGATTCGAAATTTTTGTTTTCATTACATAGTGACGAACTTATTGGAGTCAAGAGAAAGAAAGGACAACCATATTTCTATGATTCTTCTACAGACGATAATGGAGTAGTTTTGTATCATGATGGAATTAATTTTGAAATTTTAAGGTTTGTTGGCATGTATAACGATAAGTCATTTACAATAGAAGTTAGTCCTACCTATAAAAAAAATAAAAAACGTCGTACTATAGCTGTTCGAACGGAATTAGGATTTAAAAAATATTCCACAGATGTACTTGGAAATGTATATGAGGTTAAAGAAAATAAATTGAAATTAGAATTTGAATAGGCTATAATAATAGTGGTTATATTCTAGCGAAAAAATTATATGACCTAACAAAACAAGGGTTTATCCCGAACTCGGCCCGAAAGGGTCTTTTCTTTTTATCATTTATGGGTCATAGAGTTATTTATGTAGAGAGATGTGAATATTTGCGATTGTATTTAGATAATCTAAAAGTTGAAATAAAAGAGAATGAAATATTATTTCCAATTGCAGATATTCAAATTTTAGTCATTGATAATTATAAATCTCATTTAAGTGTTCCTTTAATTAATAAACTAACCGAAAATAATGTTTGTACAATTTTATGTGGTGTGGATCATCTTCCTAAAAGTTATGTATTACCTATGAATGGACATTTTTCTTCCAGTGGTAATATTGAAAAACAAATAGAGTGGAATCCATACAAAAAAGAAGAATTACATGCACTGATTGTTAAGCATAAAATATTAAACCAAATTGAAATATTAAAAGAAAATAATAGAAGTTTTGAAGTATGTCAGAAATTATATCAGTTTGTGGATGAAGTTCAATTAGGTGATTGTACCAATCGGGAAGGATTGGCTGCAAAGATGTATTTTAGAGCACTGTTTGGCAATGATTTTATTCGTTTTGAAGAAGACGTAATAAATGCAGGATTAAATTATGGATATAGTATATTTCGATCTTTAATTACTTCCATTATAGTGGCAAAAGGATATCTTGCTAATTTAGGAATTTTTCATAAAGGAAAGACGAATATGTTTAATTTAAGTGATGACATAATTGAAGTATTCAGACCGATTGTAGATAATTATGTTTATAATCATCTAATGGATGAAATATTATTTAAACAACAACATAGAGAAGATTTAATCAATCTTACAAATTATAAAGTTAAAATTGATGGTCGAAAACAGACAATAGCGAATGCGATAAATATTTATTTAGATTCAATATTTAAATATTTAAATGAAGAGGAAGAATTTGTGATATTTCCAGATCCTGTATTATTTCCAAATGACATATGATTTTATGCGTTTAGTTTTATTTTTTGATTTACCCGTTAAAACAAAAGAAGATAGAAGAAATTATGCTAGATTCAGAAAATATCTGATTCAAAATGGATATTTAATGATGCAGTATTCTGTGTATTGTAAAATATTTGCGAATCGAGATGCTGCAATTAAGCACATTAATATATTACATAAGAATATTCCGTCAAAAGGACAAATTCGTATAATGGTTGTTACTGAAAAACAATATTCAAAAATTGAAATAATTCTTGGTGGTAAATCAAAACAGGAAGAAATTGTGAGCAGTGAGTCATTTATTAAAATATGAATAAGGTTACAATAACGGATGGAAATGTCATGTATAATTTTTTGATTGATAAATGGAAATGCTTGTTAGGAAATAATAGTATTGAAAAACACAAAATTAAACAGTTAATAAAATTGTATTTTAATCCAGTGAAAAGTGAATATAGAATAGAAAATAATTTAAAACCGAAAATATTAATAGATGGAAAAGAACTAAATAATAAGTCTACGTTCTATATAGAAATTTCAGATAAGTTTTCTTTAAATGAAGAATGTAAATTAGGTTCAAAATCTATTTTACTTAAATATTTTGAAAGAAAATTAGAAGATTATTCTTATTTTGACACAATTAATACAATTGATATTTTATTTCAATCTTTAATTGAAGAATTGAACGAAGAAGATTCTTTTAAATTGGAATTTGATTCTCTTTCATCAAAAATATTATTAAAAATATTAAAGCCATACTTTGCATTAGAAGAACAGATGGATGAATACGATCTATCATTAGAAGAATTAATTATTCAACAAATAAAAATAATTGAATACATTCAAGAAAAAGATCATTCAATTGAAAAATATTTTATATATGTAGATTCAAAAATAATTTCAAAACAAATAATAAATGAATTAAATTCTTTAAAAAATTCTATTATTTTAATAAACGATACCATTTGGAAAGAACAATATGAATTGAAAGATATTGTTCTGATGGAAGATACAATTCTGGATTGTGCTGATTTTGATTTGATGTATGGATATTTTGGTGAAAACAATGGTGAATTGCTTACTTTAAAGGAGGTAAATAATAAGATTATGAAATACATAAAGCATTTTTATAAAGGAAACAAAATAGATTTGATCAATGACATAAATAAACATTCTCTATAAATAACTACATTTTATAAAATCTTAAATTTATGGTAATATGAATTTGAGGTTTTGTTACCATTAATTTTTTCGCTAGAACAAAACCTGATGTTTTATATTTATTTTTTAACTGCTGTTTTGTTACCATTAATTTTTTCGCTAGAACAAAACTTACAGTGTGTTCACTGCATCCGATTATGAGTTTTGTTACCATTAATTTTTTCGCTAGAACAAAACAAGTGGACATCGCAATGCTGCCAAATAACGGTTTTGTTACCATTAATTTTTTCGCTAGAACAAAACATGTGCAATAGAAGGTCGATATCGAAGTCTGTTTTGTTACCATTAATTTTTTCGCTAGAACAAAACGAAAGGAGGACATTACCATGATTAAAGCGTGTTTTGTTACCATTAATTTTTTCGCTAGAACAAAACAAATAATGTAACAATTGCCATAAGCATTACGTTTTGTTACCATTAATTTTTTCGCTAGAACAAAACTTATTGGTGTGACAAATATAATTGTTGTCCGTTTTGTTACCATTAATTTTTTCGCTAGAACAAAACCTTTTCCAAGCATAAGCCTTTGCCATGATTGTTTTGTTACCATTAATTTTTTCGCTAGAACAAAACATAAGAATACATCAAGCGTGTCTAAACTGAGTTTTGTTACCATTAATTTTTTCGCTAGAACAAAACCGACTTATGTTGACGTAATAGAAACATCAAGTTTTGTTACCATTAATTTTTTCGCTAGAACAAAACATGGTGTTAAGAATTATCACATTGATATTAGTTTTGTTACCATTAATTTTTTCGCTAGAACAAAACTTGCCTTTTGTAATTCACTGCATTCTTCCAGTTTTGTTACCATTAATTTTTTCGCTAGAACAAAACTGTTCGCAACAGACACTTACATGATTAAATGTTTTGTTACCATTAATTTTTTCGCTAGAACAAAACAAATGGCGTCAGCAGCAGATGAAGCTGTCAGTTTTGTTACCATTAATTTTTTCGCTAGAACAAAACCGATTAATTGGTATCCGACTGTGATCGCATAAGCACAATTATCAAAAGGAGGCAGATGAGTACTATGGTAACCTTAACAAACGTAACAAAAAAAGATAATATAGTATATGCCGAATATTTCCCGGAAGGAAATGAAAAAGACATAGGAAAAATCGTATACAATATCGAAAAAAAAGAAGTTATAGAAAAAAAATATTGTGAACTAGATGAGAAATCATATTTAAAGTCATACTTTAAAAAATCTATAAAAGCTTTAAAAGAATGTGTAGAAAATAATGATTTTCCAAAAGAAAAGGTACTTATGTGGTATTAGAAAGCACTTCGCAAATTAGCTAGGTGCTTTTTTTTATGGAGTGATATACATGATTCAAGTCACAATCACAGAACGAGAAATCGAAATCAATGGTCATGCAGGATATGCGCCGATAGGTTACGACATTGTATGTTCCAGCGTTTCGATTCTTGTACAGAATTTTATACAGTCAATCCAAGCATTGACAAATGACGTTATATCGTATGGTATGCAACCGGGAGCGGTTCATATACATTTCAAATCGAATCTTTCAGACAGTGTTTTGTTACCATTAATTTTTTCGCTAGAACAAAACCGATTAATTGGTATCCGACTGTGATATATCGTTTTGTTACCATTAATTTTTTCGCTAGAACAAAACTTGAATCTTGATAATAGTCTGCTTTTGTATGTTTTGTTACCATTAATTTTTTCGCTAGAACAAAACTTCTCATCAGGACTTGTAAAAAAGGCAGCCGTTTTGTTACCATTAATTTTTTCGCTAGAACAAAACGTGTATGTGACGGAAGTTATAACCGATTCTGTTTTGTTACCATTAATTTTTTCGCTAGAACGAAACAATCCACAACAGGCCATGAAAACATTGAGCGTTTTGTTACCATTAATTTTTTCGCTAGAACAAAACTGTTTCGTCTTAATCTTCCAAGACTCGTCAGTTTTGTTACCATTAATTTTTTCGCTAGAACAAAACACAAACAAGTATATTATCAGGATGTGAATGGTTTTGTTACCATTAATTTTTTCGCTAGAACAAAACTACCATTACAGTATACATCTGCAAACGCTTGTTTTGTTACCATTAATTTTTTCGCTAGAACAAAACTGGTTTCCAGGGACAAATACAACCATCACTCGTTTTGTTACCATTAATTTTTTCGCTAGAACAAAACAATAAGTTGTATATAGAATATCTTCCCATGGTTTTGTTACCATTAATTTTTTCGCTAGAACAAAACTCATGCAATGAATGTTCTGTCTAAATATCTGTTTTGTTACCATTAATTTTTTCGCTAGAACAAAACATTACATTTTCAAGTTCGATAACGGATACGGTTTTGTTACCATTAATTTTTTCGCTAGAACAAAACAAAACGGATTCTCATTTGACGATGAAACAGGTTTTGTTACCATTAATTTTTTCGCTAGAACAAAACGTAATAACTATAGTTATGATGAAGAATCGTGTTTTGTTACCATTAATTTTTTCGCTAGAACAAAACTCAATAATCACGCAGAAGTTTCTATTCCCTGTTTTGTTACCATTAATTTTTTCGCTAGAACAAAACCCAGGAAGAATGGTAAATCATTATTTGCTAGTTTTGTTACCATTAATTTTTTCGCTAGAACAAAACTTCGTTCCTGATAACGAAGATCCAGAAAGAGTTTTGTTACCATTAATTTTTTCGCTAGAACAAAACGCAGAATAGCCATGACACCACTTAGAATAGGTTTTGTTACCATTAATTTTTTCGCTAGAACAAAACTTATTGGTGTGACAAGTACAATTGTTGTCCGTTTTGTTACCATTAATTTTTTCGCTAGAACAAAACAAACTGTTGTTCCATATACAACTTTATTCAGTTTTGTTACCATTAATTTTTTCGCTAGAACAAAACTATTCCCAACTGAATTGATTGACAATACATGTTTTGTTACCATTAATTTTTTCGCTAGAACAAAACAAGAACCAGAACTAAGAACTACACCAAGTGGTTTTGTTACCATTAATTTTTTCGCTAGAACAAAACTTATACTTACGATTATAAAAGGCTTAATAAGTTTTGTTACCATTAATTTTTTCGCTAGAACAAAACATTACATTTTCAAGTTCGATAACGGATACGGTTTTGTTACCATTAATTTTTTCGCTAGAACAAAACAATATGCATATTGTGCGTAATCGGTGCTTTCTATTCGCAAGTTGCGAATGTTTCTTTTAATAATTCTCCGTTTTCTTTGCATTCTCTAATAACGCAACGAGAAGCATTTTTTTGATCTATCGGATTCCCTTTATCATCAAAGAAATATATTTCTGAATAATCTCCACCGTTCGGCGTTTTTCCTTTAATTTTTATATATTTTGCCATACATTTCATCTCATTTTATCAAATTATTTTCTGTTTTGTTACTATTAATTTTTTCACTAGAACAAAATATTAAAAAGAATTAGAATTTGAAAAAGAGAAATAGAGAAAATGTTTTATTAGACATTTTCTCTAATTTAAAATTCATATTTCTTTTTTAGATGATTATAAGAATTATAAGGAATATAGTTTTCTTTCTGGAGTCGTCCAACCAGGATTCCAGGATCAATTCCTATCAGGCTGGAATAAGTAGTAATATTTTTTGAATTGATTTTATAATTTGAAATGAATTGGTCAAAATCGAATTTAGATATTAAGCTTTCACGAGCAAATTGATCGGCTTCCAATTCATCTTGTTCAGTTGTACCTTCTATTTGATTAATGTGTCCTTTAATAATATGTGCCAGTTCATGATATAAGCTGAACCAGAATTTATCAGCGTCTTTTCCTCTTGATGTTAATCCAATGACAATTTTATTTCTATCTAAAAAGGTCACTCCATGAAGATAAGAACCATTTAAATGAGGTATGAGTATGAGGGCTATTCCGCAATCAGATAAAAGTTGATTGAGGGGTTCATAAAATTCATTAGGGTTTTGTAATGTCATAGGCCGTATTTTAGATAATTTCTTTTTTAATAAGTTAATATTGATTTTTTTGACATTTTTATTTCGGGCTTCTAATTTTGCTTTTTGTGCCCATGCCAATAAAGCATAATCGGCTTTTTCAGTGGAATTTAATCTTCTACAGGCAATTTTATTAATTTGATAGTTGTTTAATAAAGTTAAATTTACGACTTCAAAATATTTTCTTAGATTTATAACACGTTCCTCTATTTTATCTGTTTTGACAATCCAGCCTAAATGAACCATTTCAGAATAAGGGAATTTCCTGGCAATTGATTTATCTTGTTCCATTTCATTTTCTTGTTGTGCTTGGATTTGTTTTTCTCTGTAAATAGCTTCCAGCTGATTCCAAAAATTTGCGGGGATTCCTAAAACCATTTCCAGCTTAAAAGCCATTTCTGGTGTTAAAAGGACTTCTCCGTTTATTAACTGACTTATATGTTTTTCGCTCATATTTAATCTTATAGAAAATTCTTTTTGGGTCATTCCACGTTCTACTAACTGTTCTTTTATTGTAGCTCCGGGTGGAATTGCGATGTACGTTTTACTTCTAACCATACCCATTCCTCCTTTATAGTATTAATGATAGTCTTCGATGGATACAATCTTTGCGATTTGTATCTGGTTATCAATTTTTTCAAATACAAGTCTATAAGGATGTACTAAATCCATAGCATACTGATTGGTTTTTTTTCTTTGATTGTTGTTTTCGTTATATAATGGATGACAATGCCCAATACGATATTGTACTAATATTTCAACATTTTCAGATGCTTTGATTTCGTCGATTCTCTGATGAATCTTATCTGCCATTTCTTTACCGTATTTTTTTTGTGTTTCATATGAAATAGTACATAATCTTTCCAGCTTTTTTGATTTATAACAAACGAACAAAGAACCGCCTCATTTACCTATAAGGTAAATTTATTATAATATGTTTTATATAAGAACAAAATTAAAAAGTTTACCTTATAGGTAAATGAATAAATAAAAAAGGTGCTTTTTTGCACCTTATAGACCTAAGACAATTGCGGTTCCATCTCTAGTAGCGTCCAAGGCTGTACCGACCTGTTTTGCATCTCCAAAGATATAGACTTCTTTACCACAGTCTTTGACTTGTTCATAAAGTTTATTTTCTGGTCTAGAACCTACCGCAAATACAATATGATCAAATCCAGATAATGTTTGTTGCTGACCTTCTTTTTCAACAATGACATTTCCGTTATCAATTGAAATTAATTTTGTTTCCGTTAATGGTTTTAATGGAATTGTGGCAATGTGTCGCATTGTGTTGGCATAGTTTGCTGGAGCTTCTCCCTGATCGATCTGTTTTTTCATTTCGATCATTGTCATGGATAGATCCCCCTGCTTATGCGCATCAATGTATTCTGCACATTCTACCGCAACCATTCCTCCACCAATGATACATACGTTTCCTTTATCAATAATGGTTTTACCAGATAAAATATCATGGGCATTTGGATAATTGTTTTGAGTCACTGGATAGGCACCTGTTGAAATTAAAATTGTATCGTAATCACTGTTTTCAATTTCTTCTTTGGTTACTTCATGATTTAAATGAATGTCTACATTTAATCGTTTACATTCACTGATTAAGAATGGTACCCATTTACCCATTTCTTCTTTTCCTTCAATTTTATTTGCTAAATTGATCTGTCCGCCTAATGTATCTGTTTTTTCAAATAAAGAGACTTCAAATCCTCTTAAAGCAGCGTAACGGCTGGCGTTTAAGCCACCCATTCCTCCACCTACAATCATAATTTTTTTCTTTGTAGTGGCTGGTGTTAATTTTAAAATGGCTTCTTTTCCTGCAAATGGATTAATGACACAAGCTCCTTTGTGTTTTTTATTTTGCTCCAGTACACAACCAACTAAACAGCTTGCACATGGAGCAATTTCGTTTTCTTTATTCTGTTTGATTTTATTCACAAATTCTGGTTCTGCCAGTAATGCTCTTCCTAATACAACACCATCGACTTTATTTTCATCGATTAAAGATTTTGCCAGTTCACTGGAATTGATTTTTCCAACTAAAATGACAGGAACGCTACTGATTTTACGTATTTCTAAGGCTTCATTTAAATTAACAGCACATGGTTCTCCATGAGATGGGATGATTTTATTTGGAGCATCGTATTGAGAACCACCGGATACTTCAAAGGCATCGATACCGTGTTCAATAAGAATAGGAATTAATTGTTTGGTATCTTCAATGGTATTTCCTCCTTCAATTTTTTCAGAACCGGACATTCTTAAAATAATAGGGAATTCTTTACCACATTTTTCTTTGATTGCATCGATGACTTCTATTAATAGACGAGCTCTATTTTCTAATGAGCCACCATATTCATCGGTACGTTTATTCTTTAATGGACTTAAGAAAGATCCTAATAACATATACCCATGTGCACAATGAAGCTCAATTCCATCAAATCCAGCTTGTTTTGCCTGATAGGATGCTTTCGCATACATCTGTATAATACCTGGTATTTCTTCTAAAGTAAGAGCACGGGTAGGTTGCCACATAGAGTTTAAATATCCACTGCTGGATATTGGAGTCACTCCAAAGAAAGAAGAAATAGATTCAGGTCCTGGATGAGTGATTTGAGGAATGATCTTACATCCATATTCATGAATTCTATCTGTAAATTGTTTATAGGCAACAATGCTTTCATCGCTTCTAAAACATAAAGTGTTACCTAAATAAGGGGTATTTGGATCGACACTTGTCGCATCGGTTATGATACATCCTACACCACCTTTAGCACGAGCCAGCCAGTATTCTTGTTGAGAAGCATCTGGAATTCCACTTGGGTTTCCATATCCCAAAGACATAGGGGCCATAAAAGTACGATTTTTTAATGTCATGGAACCAATTTTAAGTTCCGTAAATAAGTTAGTCATAGATCTCCTTTCTGTATATGTTATATCTATATATCTAATATACCACATAAAAAAAGAAATCCAGACTTTAAGTCCGGATTTAACATTTTTTCTCTACCGTTGAACAAGCTTTTGTTTGAATAGAATCAAATAAAGACTGAAACTGATCTTTCATATCCTGTTTTATATCTTCATTGATTTCCTGGTATCCATTGGTTTGTAAAGAACTGATACCATCAACTTTTAATTGAGGTTTTCCATTTAAGATAGAAATATAATTTGGTGCATATATTCTTTTTTCATTGGTATTAATTTCATCTACAATGTATTCATCAAGTACAGGTTCTAATAAATCTAATAATTTATAATACGCTGTAGATCCTTCTTTTGATTTAGATATTTGAGAATCAATGATTTCAATTTCATCTCGATCTTCTTTAATATCTACATAATATACAGTAGATATATTGTTTTCTTTTGTACTTTCTATAAAGGTTTCAATAGAAGATCGGCACCATGGACAATCAGAAAATCCAAAATAAATAATAAAAGTTTCTTTATTTTCAATTCGATCTATAATATCCTGACAGGAAGAATAGACCATTGGATTGTCTTCATCAATTGATAAAGTACGTATAGTCTGTTTGTCTTTTTCTCTTATCGTTCCATTTAAACTTTCATATTCTTTTTTAAATTTCATCGCATCACTTTCTTTCTTTATACATCCAGAACAAGTGAAAGTTAAACATAAACTTAAAAACAGTTTTAAAAATTTCATAGTTCCTCCGCTAGAAGTTTACCAGAAATCATTGTTCCTTTCCAATTTAAAGCCTCATCTAAAAATATAAGATCTGCATCGTATCCTTTTTCCAGTTTTCCTTTATTTTTAATATTACAGCAATCTGCTGGATTGATACAGGCCATCTGTACCAGTTCATTGATGGAACAATTACAAAACTTTTTCATATTCTGGATCGCATCTAACATAGAAATGGCACTGCCGGCAATACGACCTGTTTCTTTAACTCTTACTGTATTTCCTTTTTTAATACATGGAAGATTGGAAAATATATATTCTCCATCTGGTAATCCTTTACATAAAGAAGCATCGGTAATTAATACAATGTGTTGAGGTCCTAATATTTTATAGGTGGCTTTTATAATGTCCGGATGAACATGGAATCCATCACAGATCAATTCACTGTAAGCATCACTTAAAAAAGCAGCGGTAACACATCCTGGGTTTCTATGAGAATGTTGAGACATCGCATTGTACAAATGAGTAAATCCTTTGGCTCCTAATTTTAATCCATGTAAAGCTTGTTGAGCTGTAGAATTGGTATGTCCAATCATACAAGTAATAAATTTAGAAGCATAGGGAATAAATGTATCCATTCCTTCTAATTCACAGGCGACTGTCATAACTTTAATCTGATTGGAATGTTCCATCATTTCATTTAATTCATCTATAGATGGATTTCTTAAAAAACGATCGTCCATTACAGCTTTATAGTCTTTTGATAAATAAGGTCCTTCACTATGTATACCAAGAAAATGAGAACCAGGATCTTTTACATCTTTATATTCATCTAATAAAGAAATCATATCTTCATGAGAAATAACTGTTAAAGAAGCCATAAAGGAAGTGGTTCCTTCATAAACCAATTGTTTTGAAATTTCACAGACTGATTCTTTTGGATTAGATATAAAATCATATCCATGACTTCCATGAAAATGAATATCAATAAGTCCAGGTATAACTATATTTCCTTTCCCGTCAATTGTTTTATCCACTTTACCAGAATATTGATATCCTAATATTTTTTCATCTTTAATAAATAGGGAACCGTAAAATTTTTCTTTTTCATTTGGAATAATCCATGCATTTTTTATTTCTGTAATCATAGTTTTATTTTAATTTAAATAATCTTTTTTCTCCATTAAAATCTAATATTAATTCATTTCGATTCGATTTAATTACTTTAATAACAGTTTTATCTGATAAAGTAATACATTGTGTATCTGAATCATAGGTATAAGAATTAATTAAATCAGAATCATCAACAGGTTCTCCTGCATCATCATAATAAGAGAATTGTCCATTTTCTAAAAAACAGATGTTTTCAATTCCATAATCTGTATATCTTATATAGTGTTTACCAATAAAAGAAGTATTTTTAGAACAGGAACAGAGTAGTAATAATAAGATACATATATATTTTTTCATAGAAATAGTATAACTCATAATACTTGTGAAACGAATTCACAAGTAAGTGTTCATTTACTATATTTGTACGTAAATAATAACTGAGAAAAAAATGACTTTTTTATTTAAAATATTATATGTAAGATGAAGTGAACCCAATTTCTTGGACATTAAAATAAGTATACTATCTAAACGGTAATTAAGGATTGATTTCTGTATTCTACAGGAGTTAATCCTTTTAATTTTTCAGTGATTCTCTGATTGTTATAGTA
>NZ_VUMM01000005.1 GCF_009696175.1 Floccifex porci | reverse complement strand
ATAAGGATTTTATAGTAACTCCAGATTTTCTTTTATGATATATTTCTATTCTTTGTTCTCTAGTAAGTTTTGCCATATAAAAATGAACCCCTTTCAATTGGTAGTCCAACTTTTGGGGTTCACTTCAAAAACGATTAGATAGAATTAATAATATTATTTTATGTTTTTTCTTTTTTTTCTTTTCGTCATTTAAATTGTCCACTTTGAATCGTTTATATACTTAATTAAATTTTATCAACCTCATGAATATCTGTATAAACTTATCAAAGTACCTTTTTTCAGATTTTAGTAATTATTTACTTGTATATTCAAATTATTAAAACAAAATAGCTTAATCTAAGAAAAAAGAGTATGATATTTTTATGCAAAATGATTTTTCAAAAGGAAAAGTATCTAAGATTATATTGATTCAAACCATTCCCTTGTTGTTTGCTCAATTGATTCAATTGTTGTATAACGTAATTGATCGCATTTATATTGGACATTTACCAGAAATAGGTTCAATGGCATTAACAGGAATTGGAATCGTATTTCCATTAACAACATTAATTGGAGCCTTTACTCAATTGTATTCATCTGGGGCCACACCTTTATTTTCGATGGCCAGAGGAGAAAAGAACGATGAAAAAGCCAATCACATTTTATCTCAGTGTACGACATTGATTGTGATGACTTCCATTTTATTAATGATTCTGTGTTATATCTTTAAAAAACCCATTTTATATGCCTTTGGAGCCAGTGATGAATCTTATTACTATGCAAATCAATATTTGAATATATATTTATTGGGTACTTTATTTTCAATGTTTTCTACTGGTTTAAATGGAATGATCAATGCACAGGGATATCCTAAAATCGGAATGTATACAATTTTGATTGGAGCCCTTTTGAATATCATTTTAGATCCCATCTTTATCTTTTTACTTCATATGGGAATTCAAGGGGCTGCCTTTGCGACGGTTGTGTCTCAATTTATATCTTTTTTATGGGTACTTTATTTCTTTATGGATTCAAAGAAAACCTATCGTATCCAAAGAAAATATTTAAAACCTCAATGGTTTTATATAAAGAAAATCTTATCTTTAGGATTATCTGGTTTTATCGTTATGGCCACCAATTGTTCTGTACAGATCATCTGTAATCAGACTCTTACTCTTTATGGAGGAGATTTGTATGTTGGCATTATGACCATCATCAATTCCGTTCGAGAAATCCTGTCCGTACCCGTTCAGGCTCTTGGATCGGGCTGTCAGCCTGTAAATGGATACAATTATGGAGCAAAACAATATAAAAGAGTTAAAGAAGGAATTCGATTTAATGTAAAAGTTGGAATCATTTATACTTTTATTGCCTGGATTCTTGTGATTACCTTTCCAAAATTATTAATGTCCATTTTTACTACCGATGAAACCATTTTATCTTATGGACCTCGTTCTTTGAATATTTATTTTATTGGATTTTGTTTCATGGCATTTCAATTCTGTGGACAAAGTACATTTCAGGCTTTGGGATGTGCAAAAAGAGCTATCTTCTTTTCCTTATTGAGGAAAGCCATTATTGTCATACCACTTACAATCTATCTGCCTACCATTATGGGAATTGATGGAGTTTTCTGGGCTGAACCTGTATCCAATCTCATTGGTGGACTGGCTTGTTTTATCACGATGTATTTCAGCTTATATAAAAAATTACCGGAATAAAGATTCCGGTATTTTATTTCTGATCTTTTAATAAATCTCTGATCTCTTCTAATAATTCTAATTGTGGGTCTTTTACAGGTTCACTAACTGCTTCCTCTTCCTGTTTTTTACCAGCTGCAGCTAATTTATTCAATGATTTCATGATGATAAAAATCACAAAAGCCATAATCAAAAAATTGATAATTGCTCCAATAAAATCTCCAATCAGGATTCCATCACTTCCTCCAGGAAGTGGAATCACCCAACCAAGACCAACAGCTGGATCACCTAAAATTGCAAGAATAGGATTGATGATATCATTTGTAAAAGAAGCAACCAAGGCAGAAAAAGCCCCTCCAATCAAAACACCAATCGACAAATCCACTACATTTCCACGAAACGCAAAAGCTTTAAATTCTTCAATAAATTTTTTCATCTTATTCTCCTTTGTACCCATTTGGATTCATTGTCTGCCATTTCCAGCTGGAAGATACCATATCATCCAAATTGTATTGTGCCTCCCATCCTAATTCATCTTTGGCTTTGTCACATTTTGAATAACAAGTCGCAATATCTCCTTCTCTACGTGGCTTAATTTGATAAGGAATGGTATGACCGCATGCTTTTTCAAATGCATGAATCACATCCAGAACGCTATATCCATTCCCTGTACCTAGATTATATACTTTTAATCCCGCTTTTTCTTTTATTTTTTCTAAAGCTTTTACATGTCCTTTTGCTAAATCAACAACATGAATGTAATCTCTAACACCTGTTCCATCTGGTGTATCATAATCATTTCCAAAAACACCAACACATTCCAGTTTTCCAATGGCAACCTGAGCAACATATGGTAATAAATTATTTGGAATTCCTTTTGGATCTTCCCCAATTAATCCACTTTCATGAGCTCCAATGGGATTAAAATATCTTAAAAGCATGACATTCCATTCTGGATCGGATGTATATACATCGCTTAAAATTTGTTCTAACATCCATTTGGTCCACCCATAAGGATTGGTACAAACCCCTTTAGGACATTCTTCTGTAATTGGAATGCTTGCAGGATTACCATAAACAGTTGCACTGGATGAAAAAATAATATTCTTCACATTTTGTTTTTTCATAACTTCAATCAAATTTAAAGTTCCTGTAATATTATTCTGATAATATTCCAACGGTTTTCTTACACTTTCTCCCACTGCTTTTAATCCCGCAAAATGAATCACCGCATCAATTTTTTCTTTTTCAAAAATCGCATTCATTTCTTCTTTATTTAAAAGATCGGTTTTATAAAAAGTTACTTTTTTATTTGTGATCTTTTCAATTCGATTCACTGCTTTTTCAGATGAATTGTATAAATTATCCAAGATTACTACTTCATAATCATTTTCTAATAATTCAACACATGTATGAGAACCTATATACCCGGCTCCTCCTGTTACTAATATTTTCATATTATTTCCTTTCCTATAACGTATTTATTCTATCATATACCTTTTCGATTTCAACTTCTTTTAGTTTAAGCGCAATCGGCTGCTGATTTTTATAAAACCATAAACATTGATTTATTGAGTCATAACTATCAAATTTTACAGGATGATGAATTCGATTTTCCAATGTTTTTTTCTTTTCAAATATAAATTTAAGATTTAATTGTTGAGACAATACTTTATAAGAAAAAAGAAATTGATTTACATTTTTACATACAATGATTTTTTCATCTTCTGGTAAAGATTCAAATGATTTTTGTTGAGATAAAATCAGTATATATTTCAATACTGGATCTCTATATAAAAATGGGTGAAATAAATAAAAAGGCTGCTTACATTTTTGACAGATATGAGTAAAATACGTACCTTCTTTTAATCTTTGATCGATTATTGAATTCATGCCTGCAATGGAAAAGGTATCTCTTTTAATTTGAAAAACATGCCCACAATGTGGACATGTCGTATATATCATTTTTTCTTTCATATTATAATGGTTTACATACTTCTTTCAGCCAAGCTTTTTCATCTTCATTCAGACCAGAAGCCAGCTTGTTGTAACATTCATTCTGATACCAGTTATACCATTCAATTTCATCTTTCATCATTAGTGAAGGATCGATTCCCTGAGAATCAAATGGAACCCATGTCAAACATTCAAAATGCATAAATTGTCCATAGAAATTTTTCTTTCCTTTTACGACAACATATTCATTTTCATGTCGAATCCCCATTTTTCCTTCAATATAAACACCTGGTTCATTGCTTTGAATCATACCTTCTTCCAGTACACAGGAATCATTTCTTTCCGGTACAATACGCCACCTGAATCCATTTGGACATTCATGAACGTTGGATAAATGACCCACTCCATGTCCTGTTCCACATTGATAATCTAAATCTTCGTCCCATAAAGGTCCTCTAGAAAGAATATCCAGATTGTATCCATGACAACCATATAAGAAATGGGCTTTTGCCAGACGAATGTGAGAACGCATAGCTTTAGTAAACCAGTATTTTTCCTCATCGGATAATGGACCTAATACAAAAGTACGGGTAATATCCGTTGTTCCTTCATAATAATGTCCACCGCTATCCACTAGAAACAATCCTTCTGGTTTTAATTGTGCACAATTTCCTTCTTTGGCATGATAATGCATCATAGCTGCATTTTCTTTATAAGCAGGAATGGTTGTAAAAGAATCTTCTATATAATTTTCCTGTTGCGATCTGAATTCGGTTAATTTTTTTGAAGCCGATACTTCATCAATTTCCATTGAAGAAACATTTTGTTTTAACCAGTACATGAATTTAGTAACAGCTACCCCATCTTTAATATGAGCCCATTTTGTGTTTTCCAGTTCCACTTCATTTTTACATGCTTTTAATAAAATGATTGGACTCATTTCTTTGACTAATGGTTCCTGTATGGACATGGCAATGCGAGAATTACATGTAGATGGATCCAATAACACTGGACCTTTCTGTTTTGTGACATCTTCATATATCGCATCATACTCACATATCTGTACATTGGCTTCTTTCAATTTTTTCTGACTCTGGTCATCCAATCGAGTTGAATCTATATACAACATTGCCTGGTCAATTGTGACCAATGCATAAGACATAGGTAAAGGTACATTTTCAATGTCTTTCGCACGAATATTATAAAGCCATGCAACTTCATCAATCTTAGTAACTACATAAGTATAAGCATTTAATTTATTCATTTCTTTACGTACCATTTCTAATTTTTGTGAAATGGATCGTCCTGAATATTTTTCAGAATAATAGAACGTTTGAGCATGTGGCCTTTCTGGGCGATCTTTCCAGATTTCACTGACCAGATCCAAATTGACATTCATTTTTAATTGAGAAGTTTCAAAGACTTCTTTATATTTCATCGCATCGTTATAACCAATGGTACGACCATCAAAACCTACTGTTTGACCTTCTATTAAATTGGAAAGGATATATTCTTCAATCGAAGGAACTCCTTCCTGACCTTGTTTCATTAAATCGATTCCACTGTTGGCCAATTCGTTTTCTGCCTGGATAAAATAACGTCCATCTGTCCATAAAGCAGCTTTATCCTCTAATACGACCAGAACCCCAGCACTTCCTGTAAATCCAGAAAAATATTTTCGCGCCGCAAAATAATCTGCTGCCGTTTCCGTATCGTGAAAATCACTTGTTGGAATGATATAAGCTTGTATATTCTTTTCCTTCATCGCATTTTTCAATTCGATCATTTGTTTTGAAATCATATTAAACCCTTCTTTCCATAGGAAAGTGTACAACGAATTCCTGTATTTGTCATGATTTAATTTGGAATAATTTTGATTCTACAATTTTCTAATTCAATACCTCCCTTACTTCCCGTCTTGGATTGAAACTGAAATCCTGCTTCCTCTAGCTCTTTTCTGTATTCTCGAATATTTCTTACATTGGTCTGTAATTCCTGTGCCAGTTCAATGGAAGACATTTTTCCATTTTCACTTAACAATATCAACATTTTTATACATTTTGCACATCTTGACATATCGTTTCCTCCTGATACTAAAATATATTTTATATTGACATTATATATGACAATATAAAAAGGCGATTACTCGCCTATTTAATGTGCTTATGATATTCCTGTAAAGAACAGACTTCATGTAGACCGTGAATTTTGATTTCACGAATTCCTTCCAGTGATGCTTTAGCCGCTGCCATGTTTGTGACATATGGGATGTGCATTTTAATGGCCGATTTACGAATATAACTGTCATCATGAATACTTTGTTTCCCACTTGGAGTATTAATGACCATACAGATTTCTCCATTGGTAATAATGTCTTCTATATTGGGTCTACCTTCATACATTTTATTAATGAAAGAAACCGGAATGTTGTGTTCTTTAATCATCTGGTATGTTTTTCCTGTGGCAACCAGTTCAAAACCGGCATCATAATATCCCTGAGCTAAAGAAATCAATTCTCCTTTATCACGATCACTGACAGAAATTAAAACTTTTCCTTCTACAGGCAGCAATGTTTGAGTGGCTTCCTGTGCTTTAAAATATCCTTCTCCAAAAGAAGCTCCCAATCCCAATACTTCTCCAGTCGAACGCATTTCCGGACCTAAAACTGGATCCACTTCTGGGAACATATTAAAAGGAAATACAGCTTCTTTTACCCCAACATGAGGAATCACTTTTTCTTTTAACCCAGGTACAGGTGATTCCTGTTTTGTGATTGGACATGTGATAATTTCCGTTGCCAGTTTGACCATGTTCACATTGCATACTTTTGAAACCAAAGGTACGGTACGGCTGGCTCTTGGATTGGCTTCCAGTACATAAACTTTATCATCCGCAATGGCATACTGCATATTCATCAATCCACGTACATTCATTTCTTTTGCGATTTTTTTCGTATATTCTTTAATTGATTTTAAATGACGGAATGGAATGTTCTTACTTGGAAGCATACAGGCAGAATCTCCAGAATGGATACCAGCCAATTCAATATGTTCCATAACTGCAGGAACAAAAACATGTTCTCCATCACTAATGGCATCTGCTTCACATTCTAATGCGTTATTTAAGAATCGATCAATCAGAATAGGACGATCTGGAGTTACTCCTACAGCAGCCGCCATATATTCTTTTAGATCCTTATCATCGTATACAACTTCCATTCCTCTTCCACCTAATACATAAGATGGACGAACCATCAATGGATATCCAATTCGTTTTGCGATTTCTAAAGCTTCTTCAATATTGATAGCCATTCCCGATTCAGGCATTGGAATTCCTAATTTTTCCATCATTCCATTGAATAAATCACGATCTTCAGCCATATCAATGGTTTCTGGAGTGGTTCCTAATATATTTACACCATTTTTCTTTAATTCATTTGCTAAATTTAGTGGCGTTTGTCCACCAAACTGAGCAATAACACCCACTGGTTTTTCTTTTTCATGAATGCTTAAAACATCTTCTAATGTCAATGGTTCAAAATATAATTTATCGGATGTGTCATAATCCGTTGATACCGTTTCTGGATTACAGTTAACGATAATCGTTTCAAGTCCTAATTTTTTCAAAGATAAAGCCGCATGTACACAACAGTAATCAAATTCGATACCCTGTCCAATACGATTTGGACCACCACCTAAAATCATAACTTTTTTCGCATCCGATACAATATCATGATCTTCTTCATTATAAGTTGAATAATAATATGCATTATCTTTTGTACCTGATACATGAACTGGCTGCCAAGTCTGAACAATCTGATTTTTAATTCGCTGTTTACGAATCTCTTCTTCTTGTACTTCTAATATCTGTGATAAATATTTATCTGAAAAACCATTCTGTTTCGCATTTTTCAAAACATCTACCGGTGGTAAAGAACGTTTATATATTAATAAAGCTTCTTCTTCCTCTACCAGTTCCTTCATTTGTTCAATAAAATAAGGTTTGATTTTTGTAATCTGGTGCAGTTCTTCAATGCTTGCACCTTTACGTAAAGCTTCATACATCAAAAATTGACGCTGTGATGTTGGAATGCTCAATTTATTCAATAATTCTTCTTTACTTAATGAATCATAATTTTTCACATGTCCTAAACCATAACATCCAATTTCCAATGAACGAATGGCTTTCTGGAATGCTTCCTTGTACGTCTTTCCAATGGACATGACTTCTCCAACGGCACGCATTTGTGTTCCCAATTCATCTTTAGAACCTTTAAATTTTTCAAAAGCCCAACGAGCAAATTTTATTACGACATAATCTCCATCGGGTATATATTTATCCAATGTTCCATATTTTCCACATTCGATTTCATCCAGTGTAAGACCTGCTGCCAACATCGCAGAAACCAAGGCAATTGGAAAACCAGTTGCTTTGGAAGCCAATGCCGAAGAACGAGACGTTCTAGGATTGATTTCAATCACAACAATGCGATCTGTTTTTGGATCATGAGCAAATTGTACATTGGTTCCCCCAATCACATTAATGGACTCTACTATACGGAATGCCATGTCTTTTAAACGATCCTGAACTTCCTGAGAGATTGTCAACATTGGAGCTGCACAGAAAGAATCTCCTGTATGAACTCCCATAGGATCAATATTTTCAATAAAGCAGACCGTAATCATATTATTTTTGGCATCTCGAACTACTTCTACTTCTAATTCTTCCCATCCTAAAATGGATTCTTCAATTAAACATTCATGAACCAAGCTGGCTTGTAACCCTCTGGAAACAACGGTTTTTAATTCTTCAATATTATAAACCAGTCCTCCTCCAGCTCCTCCCATTGTATAAGCAGGACGAACTACAACCGGATACCCCAGTTTCGATGCAATTTCAATTGCCTGTTCCACTGTATTGGCAATTTCCGAACGCGCCATTTCAATTCCTAAAGCATTCATGGATTCTTTAAAAGCCAGACGATCTTCTCCTTTTTCGATTGCATCCACTTTTACTCCTAATACTTCGACATGATATTTATCTAAAATACCTGCCTGGGATAATTCAGAACATAAATTTAAAGCCGATTGTCCTCCCAGATTCGGTAATAAGGCATCCGGTCTTTCTTTTTCAATAATCTGTGTCAATCTTTGAACATTCAATGGTTCAATATATGTTACATCTGCAGTATCTGGATCAGTCATAATCGTTGCTGGATTGGAATTGACCAATACAATCTGATACCCTAATTTTCTTAAAGCTTTACATGCTTGTGTTCCTGAATAATCAAATTCAGCGGCCTGTCCAATAATAACTGGACCGGATCCTATCACAAGAACTTTATTTACGTCACTTCTCTTTGGCATAATTTATCTCCTGTCACTTATCTACTCTATTATACAGTATCAAAAATCGAATACAAAATATATTTTTATGAAAAAAAGACTTGCATCCCATTCTGTTTTTTTATATACTATTAAAGTCAGTTGGGGTCGTGGCGGAATAGGCAGACGCAACGGACTTAAAATCCGTTGGTGGTAACACCGTGAGGGTTCAAGTCCCTCCGTCCCCACCATTTTAAAAAGAAAACTCGTTTCAAGCGAGTTTTTTATTTTATATACTCTTCTTTAATCATTCCATAAAAACAGGCATCATAAAAACCCTGATTATCTATGTCAGATTGCCTTAAACAACCTTCATATTTCATTCCACATTTTTTCATAACCTGGCCAGAATGTACATTTTCTCTATTATGTTTGGATTCAATGCGAACCACATCAACTTCTTCAAATAAAAAACGAATCGCTTCCTTTAATGCTTCACTTGTATATCCCTGATGCCACCACTTTGTTCCAATGCAGTATCCAATATGTGCACATTGTAATCGTTCATCCATTTCATTAGTCACTCCAATGGATCCAATCACTTCTCCTCCTTTTAATTCAATGGCCCACTGATAATAGTTTAAATTTTCATATTGAGACATCCACATCTTTAAAATATTTTCCGTAACCTGTACACTTTGATGAACTGGCCATGTCAGATAATGAGTAACCTTTTCATCCTTAGCCCAATTGTTATACATTTCAGTGGCATCTTCGATCTTAAATCTTCTTAAAATCAGTCTTTCTGTTTCTAATGTCTTTGTTCCCATCTTTTTCATAAAAGTAGTATAACATATAAAAAAGAACAAGTTTTACCTTGTTCCAATTATTTCATTTCAATTTTTACATTCCTTATTTTTTTAAAATATTTAGATGCATCTTTAATCTCATAATCTTTCATCAATTCATTGATGGCAGTCAATAAATCTTTAATGGTTTCATTCAATTTTTCAATGACCAATGATTCTCTATTTTTTAAATATCCTATATAAAGAGCTTCTAATATGGCAATAACACCAATCCATATCATATTTACACCTGCTTTTCTTTTAAGATTTTTGTGATTCTTTCCCAATCCTGCACAGATTCCTCTTCGCTTTTTGTACTTGTCTGACCTAAAAAAGGAGTAAATTCCATTTTTGACAATAGCTTAATTTCATTATAGGCTTGCGCATTTACTTTTGCATACAAAGGATATTTTCCTTTAATACGATCAAAATTCATACAACATTTAGAAATCATAGCTTTTCCAATTCCTTTATGCTGATGTCCTTCTTTAACGGCTGTACAAGCTAAATATAGACATTGGCTTTCATCTTTCAATAAACATAAAAATCCAACCAATTCATTTTTTAAAGTAACCAGTAAACAATGATTTTTAAAGATTTCTCTTTGTGACTGAATTTTTTCATCCAGATTTATATTTATATTTAATTCTTTATATAAAGCACTGATTTTGTCCTGATACTGATTTGAAAAGGGTACGTATTCATATCCTTCTGGTAACGGAATTTCTTTCTGTATCGTTTTCTTTGCGATGATCATTTCTGCATCGATATTTTCAATTGTAAAATCTACTTTAGACATATTCTTCCTCCACATCAAAGAGTATACTCATTATTTATGAAATTGCAAAAAAATGTATATTTAATATAATGTTATAACATTTTCTTGAAATTTTGTTTTTTTTGATTTATTATAAAAAGCGTCAGGAGGAATTGTTATGAATAAACAAGAATTAGCTAAATATTTTGATCACACTTTTTTAAAACCTTTTGCGACAAATGCAGATTTAGAAAAATTATGTAAAGAAGCAAAAGAAATTGGGGCTTGTATGGTTGCAATCAACACAACTTGGACAAAGTTTTGTAAAGAGCAATTAAAAGGTACAGATGTTCATGTAGGTGCAGCTATTTCCTTCCCTTTAGGTCAAGCGGGATTAGCTTCTAAAATCGCAGAAACAAAAATTGCCATTGAAGATGGAGCCGATGAAATTGATTATGTCATTGATATTGGTCAGGCAAAAATGGGCAATTGGGATTATATAAAAGAAGAAATGGAAGAAATTGTTAAAATCTGTAGAGAAAACAATGTTATCAGTAAAGTTATTTTTGAAAACTGTTACTTAACAAAAGAAGAAATTCGTCAGGTAGCTTTAATTGCTAAAGAAGTAAAACCAGATTTTATTAAAACTTCCACTGGATTTGGTACAGGCGGAGCCACTGTAGAAGATGTTAAAATTATGGCTGAAACCGTAGATGGACAAGTAAAAGTAAAAGCAGCCGGTGGAATTCGAGACTGGCAAACTTGTAAAGCCATGATTGAAGCAGGTGCAAGTCGTATTGGTACATCCAGTTCTTTAAAGATCTTGGAAGAATTTGAAAAGGAGAATGCATAGTGAAACCTCTTTTATTAGAACCGATTCCTGATTATACGATCTGGGGATCCAATCGCATTTCTAAAGCCAGAGGATACGATAAAAATTATGGTACATGGTGGGAAGTTTCCGCTCATCCTTACTGCACCAATAAGATTCGTAATGTAGAAGGTAAAACTTTACAGGATTTGGTGGACGAAGATATGGAAGGTATCTTAGGACCTGGTCTTACATCTCATGAATTGTTACGTTGTGCCTATTTAGATACACAGGATTGTTTAAGCATTCAATGTCATCCAACCGATGAATATGGTTTAGCGCATTCCAATGATTTTGGTAAACATGAAAGCTGGTATATTTTACAAGCAGCTCCAGGTGCTACACTGGTTGCCGGAACAAAAACAAATGATAAAGAATTATTAAGAAAAGCTGTAGAAGAAGGAACACTGGAACAGTATTTAAATTATGTTGAGGTAAAAAAAGGTGACTTTGTCATTATTCCAATGGGAATGCTTCATGCATTAGGAAAAGACATTCTGGCCATTGAAGTAGGAACCAATTCCAATACAACATATCGTTTCTATGATTACAATCGTAAAGATGCCAATGGAAATGGACGTCCTCTTCACTTAGAAGATTCTTTTGCGGTTTGTGATTTTAATCTTCAGCCAACTGTTACTAAAGCTTCAAATGTAACGCATTGTCTGGGAGATACAGAATGTTATCGTGTAGATGAATTATTCTTAGAAAACGATTTAGAGATTGAAACAAAAGATTCGTATTTCATTTTATCAAATATGGGTCAAGATGCCACAATTGTATGGGAAGATGAAGAAATTGTTCTTCCTCAATATGATTCTATGTTTGTGCCTTATAATGCAGATCAAGTTAAAATCAGAAAAGGAGCTCACTTATTATACAGTCGAGTTAAGAAAGGGTAAAAATGAAAACAATTTTAGTAACAGGAGCCAATGGTTATCTTGCTTCTTTATGTATGAAAGAACATCCTGAATTCAACTACATTAAGATGACAAGAAAAAATGCAGATTTATCTAATCCAGATGCAGTAGAAGCTTATTTATCGGATTTAAAATTTGACATCTGTTTTCATACAGCTGCCAATGCGACAACTGCTTTATGTGAACAGAATCCAGAACTGGCTCATAAAATTAATGTAGAATCCACACAAAAAGTGATTGATGCCTGCAAAAGAAACAATGCGCGTCTCATTTTTAGTGGAACTGAACAATCTTTTAATGGAAAAGAAAACAGAGGGCCATTCAAAGAAGAGGAACCTTTAAATGCGGTTACTGTTTATGGTCAGAATAAACTGGAATGTGAGCAATTGATTCAGGATCAGTTGGAAGATTATCTGATCTTACGTTATTCATGGCAGATGGGGCTTTCCAGTGATGGTATCAAAGCCAGTCCAAATATCATTCAGAATGTAATGAAGGCTTTGATTACAAATACTCCTACTTTATTTACTGTAAATGAAAAACGATGCATGACTTATGCAAAACATATTGCCAGTCAATTTGATCGCATTCTAAAACTTCCTTCAGGTATTTATCATTGTGCCAGTACAAATGAATATACAACTTATCAGGCCGCAAGATACATTGCGAAAACATTAAATGTATCTGATGAAGTAATCGATCGAATCATTCTTCCAAACAACGACCGTTACAGTGATCGTTTTAGAGATTATCGACTAGATAATTCAAAAATTCAATCTTATGGTATTCAATTCTCTACATTTGAAGAAGATGTAAAAATGATTCTAAAAGAATATGGATGGGCCTAATCATGAATTTACAGGACTTAACTCAAAAGTATTATGTAGAATATGACTACAATTGCGCAGAAACCTTGCTTCATGCATGCAATGAATATTATGGTTTACATCTTCAGGATGACCAGATGAAACTAGTAGCTGGTTTTGGTGGAGGCATGTTTGTCGGAAGTACCTGTGGGGCTCTGATTGGTTGTGTTGCTTCTCTTTCAGAAAAAATAATTGAAACAAAAGCACACGATCAGCTGGATGTTTTTAGACCTGCCATACAAAAATGTGTTCGCAATTTTAAAGAAGAATTAAAAGGAACAAATTGTATTGAAATCAAGCCTTTATTCCATACAAAAGAAACAAAATGTTTAAACACATGTCTGCATGCAGCAAAAGCAATGGAAAAGACAATGGATGAATTAGGGATTAAGAGTGTTTTATAGCACTCTTTTTTGATACAATAAGAATATGAAATATAAGAGAATATTTACAATTGTGATTGATTCTTTTGGTGTAGGTGCTATGTATAATGCAAAAGAATATGGAGATGAAGGAACAAATACATTTGCCCATATTGATGAAAACATGGATCCATTTATTATACCAAATTTAATGAAACTGGGATTGGGACAGATTCAAAAACCAGTTCATGCGATAATCAATGAGAATCCCATTGGTTATTATGGAAAAATGAATGAATTAAGTGTGGGTAAAGATACAATGACAGGTCATTGGGAAATGATGGGATTGCATATTACAGAACCTTTTATCACATTTACAGAAAATGGATTTCCAGAAGAATTGATTCATGAATTAGAGAAACAGACTGGACATATTGTGATTGGTAATAAAGCCGCTTCTGGAACGGAAATCTTAAATGAATTAGCAGCACAAGAAATCCAGTCCAATGCAAAAAAAATGATTGTGTATACTTCAGCAGATTCCGTCCTGCAAATTTGTGGAAATGAAGAAATCATGGGTCTGGATGAATTGTATCGCTGCTGTCAGATTGCCCGAGACATTACGATGAAACCGGAATGGAAAGTGGGTAGAGTGATTGCCAGACCTTATATTGAAAGAGATGGTCAATACATTCGAACCAGTCATCGTCATGACTATGCTCTTTCCCCTTTTAATAAAACGGTATTGGATCTATTAAAAGAAAATCAGAAAGATGTGATTGCCATCGGGAAAATCGAAGATATTTTTAACGGCAATGGAATAACTCAATCGTATCATTCCAATTCTTCCATTCATGGAATGGAACAGACTTTAGAAGTTATGAAGAAAGATTTTACTGGTTTATGTTTTGTGAATTTAGTAGATTTTGATGCGAAATGGGGTCATAGAAGAAATCCAGTTGGCTATGGAAAAGAACTGGAAGCATTCGACTGTAAGCTGGAACTCGTTCTAAATGAATTAAAAGAAGACGATCTGCTGATTATCTGTGCCGACCATGGAAACGATCCAACTCATACAGGAAGCGATCATACTAAAGAAATGGTCCCTTTAATGATGTATTCTCCTTCTATGAAAGAATCTTCTCCTCTTGAAATCCAGGATTCTTTTGGAACGATTGGTATGACAATTTTAGAAAACTTTGAAATTCCTAAACTATCATTTCATATTGGTCATTCAATTTTGAAGAATTTAGTGTAACTTTTCTTAAAAGTGATATAATTATACTCATGAGGTGAAAATAATGAAAATTGCATACTTAATATTGTATACAGAAAAAAACTATGAGGAAATCACTGAAAACCTGGACAAAATATTAGATGCAGGGGATGATGCCTATGTAATGATCAATAATGATGATTTACGTGATGAAGTTTTTTTAGCTTATGCCGATGAACCACGTTTAAATGTATCTACAGTGCAGTCGGCTGCTCTTCCAGCGGATCTTTCTATGCCTAGAGGTTATATTTGTCAGATTGAGGATGCCTTAAAATTTGAAGAAGATAATGAATTTGAATATGATTATTTTATTACTTTATCAGATGGAATGCTTCCTCTGGTTCATAAAGAACAAATGGATCAGTTTTTAGAAAGTTTAGATCATAAAGATTTATATTATGTTCAATCAAATACAGATATAGATGAAGATTTAAAACATCGTATTGAAAATTATGCATTCTTTACAAACTCTTATGATTTCCAGAAATCTAAAATGATTCGTGGTATGAACAATATGACAGCTGGAATTGTAAAAAAATTCAAAAAGAGAGCCATTGAAGACACTGTATATTTAACTTATCCATGGTTTATTTTAACACATGAAAGTGCTCTGGCTTTAGCTGATCATAAAGTATACTGTTCTTCTAATTTCTCTATGTGTTTATATCCAGAAGAATTGTGTTTTGGAACGATGTTAAAAAAATATTCCACAGTTGAACACATCAATAAAGATATCTGGCTGGTTGGAGAAAGTAATTCTTATCAGTTTATGCAGCCTGTAAAAGAATTGACCTTAGAAGAAGTATTTGAAAACAAAGACAAATTGTTTGGCGCAAAAATTCATAGTTCGAGCAATTTAGATGTATATCAGGAAACTTTTGATTTATATTGGCCAATCATAGAAGAAGATATGAAAGAAGATGAAATGGAGTAGAAATTCTACTCCATTTTTTTTCTTCTTCGTCTTTTTTCAGGTTCCACTCTTTCACTCTGTTCCATTGTATTCCAATCGGTATCCAGTTCCTGCAGTGTCTGGGAATAATCTGGTTCATTTTGAGAACGAATAAAATCTTCTTTTTCTTTTAAACGAAGTCTAGTCTTTAAACGTTTCACTGTCTTCTTTATGACTACTAAATGATAGGCATAAACAAAGAATAAAATCAATGCAATAACCAGAATGACAATACTTGAAATCAATGCTTCTAAAAATCCACTGATTTTCAATATCATAAAGATTGTAACACTACATATAGCCATAATAATAAAATATAAAAACATAGTAGAACGATAAGAATTTGCCTGTTTCTTAAATAAATTATATTTTTCTAAATCATTATCAATGGTTTTCTTATATTCTCCAAATCCCAATGTATTTCTTAAAATGAACCATCCCGCTTCATGGTTCTTTTTACCAGGAAGCTGATACATTAATTTCCAGCCATCCTGTTCCCATTCTTTCCACTGTGAAGCTTCTGGATCGTATTGATAATAAAGAAGTGTATAATAATAATTTTCAGGTTTTCCTTCTCTAAAGAAATATTTTTTTCCTTTGTTCTTTACATAGTGATACCCCATCTGTGATTTACTTTCCAGATAAGATTCCACTTTGTCATATTCACTCACAAAAAAGCTTTTCTTTTCATAGAAGATTTCTCCATCTATTTCTTTCCTGGTCTTCAAGTGTGTCATATTCTTTTACTTCTACTTTTTCTTCTTCCACTTCAGGAACTTCGACCACAAAAGTATCTGGCTGATTTTCCAATAAAGCTGGAGCTATATCTTCACTTGAAATATGATTTTGAACACGTCTACGTCTTCTTTTCTGTTCCATTGTTTTTCCTCCTATTTAAATATTGATGAAAAATTTCCATCTTCAAAAATTGTAACTTCATTCCCATTTTTACAAGTCGCAACAATCTTTAAATCTTTGGTTCCAATCATAAAATCAACATGTGTTAATGAATCATTTAATCCTTTTTCCATTAATTGTTCTTTAGTCATCGTTAAACCGTCTTTTATACATTCCGCAAAAGAAGAGCCCAATGCGAAATGGCAGGCTGCATTTTCATCAAATAATGTTTCATAGAATAATGTATTTGTCTGTGAAATAGGAGAATCATAAGGTACCAGAGCCACTTCTCCTAAATATCTGGCATTTTCATCTATATTTAATATACTTTGTAATATATCTTTTCCAGTCTTTGCACCAAAATCAGTTACTTTCCCATCTTTAAATTCAAACCAGAAATCTTCAATAAGATTTCCGTTATAACATAAAGGCATCGATGCGACCAGTTTTCCATTGGCACTGGTTCTTTCTGGAGAAGTAAACAGTTCTTCTGTTGGTATATTCGGGAAATAATAGATGCCATTTTTTAAAGTAGAACCCCCACCTTCAAATAAATAGTTCTCGCATAAATCAATCTTAAAATCTGTACCAATTGAATTGGTATAATGTAAAGATTGTATCTGCATTGAATTTAACAGATTCATTTTATGTTCAAAAGAGTGTTTATGATTTTCCCAGTTGGAAATCGCATTCTCATTGATCCGGCAAATTGAAAAAATGGAATCCCATAATTTTTCTTTTGGATTTTTTTCCTTTGGATATACTTTTTCAGCCCATTTTTGTGTTGCGACCGCTGCAATGCACCATGAATTCTTCATAAACATACGTCCATCCCGACATTCCTTTGTTGCTTCATTTTTGGCTTTTGAAAAAGCAGCAATTTTCTTTGCATCAATATCTTTCATTAATTCCGGATCTTCTCCTGTTAAAAATAAATAACATGCATTCTGTCTAGCTGTCATATTATACATTAAGGCTTCGTGTTCAGGATAATGTTCCCATTGTTCTACAGAACGATATGTAAATCGAGTGTGTTCAACAATTTCATCACTGTATCGGATAATAACGTCTTCACATTGTCTTTTAAAAGCATATTCACTGATATATCGAACCAGTTCATAAGCTTCAATAGGAGCCTGTATTACAACGATTTGATGTGGCTGTACATTTAGACCTGATTCTACAATCAGTTTAGCATATTGTTTTAATTTCATAAGGACCTCCTGTATAACTTATTAATTATACCATGTATACCTATAATTTGACAAAAAAAAGGAATCGTTCGATTCCTTATTAAGCATTAAGAGCAGCTTTAGCTTCTTCACATAATTTAGTGAAGCTAGCTGCATCATGAATTGCCATTTCAGATAACATTTTACGGTTAATATCAATGTTAGCTAATTTTAAACCATGCATTAAACGAGAATATGATAAATCATTCATACGTGCTGCAGCATTGATACGAGCAATCCATAATTTACGCATATTTCCTTTTAATTTACGACGATCGTTATATGCATATTTAAATGAATGCATAACCTGTTCGTTTGCAGTTTTATATAATGTGTGTTTAGAACCAAAATATCCCTTAGCTAATTTCAAAACGCGTTTTCTTCTAGCACGAGAAACTGTTCCACCTTTAACTCTAGCCATTTCTATTTCCTCCTATTCTTACTTAACCAACATATCCTTGATACGTTTGTAGTCAGTAGCATGTACCGTTGAAGGTTTTGCTAAATGACGTCTTTGTTTTTTAGTTTTCCCATGGAAACGGTGTGATGTATAAGCGTGAGATCTTTTTAATTTTCCTGAACCAGTCTTTTTAACACGCTTAGCTAATCCTCTGTGACTTTTCATTTTAGGCATAGTCTTTTCCTCCTTACCCGATTACTTTTTCTTTGGTGCCAAAACAGTTGACATCGTATTTCCTTCTAATGAAGGTTTCTTTTCAACAATAGCAATTTCTGCCATTTCTTGAATAAAATTGTTCATGATTTCACGTCCAACTTCCTGACGTGTCATCATACGACCACGGAATCGCATATCAATCCTAACTTTCATGCCCGATTCAATCCAATTTTTCGCATGTTTAACTTTTGTTTCAAAATCATGCGTATCGATGATGGGTGACAAACGAAGTGATTTAATTTCGACCACATGTTGTTTTTTCTTAGCTTCTTTTTCCTTTTTCTGCTGTTGGAAATGATATTTACCATAATCCAGTACTTTACAGACTGGTGGTTTTGCTTTAGCAGCAACACATAATAAATCTAAATTTTGACTGTAAGCCAGCTCAATAGCAGCTCTTTTTGACATAACGCCCATCTGTGTTCCATCTGAATTAATTACCATTACTTCTTTAAAAGGAATTTTTTCATTGAACAAATCATCATTTACATTGTTTGGGGCAACTCTTCGATTATTGATATCCGACACCTACCTTCTCTAAAAAAATGGGTACGTTAAACGCACCCATACCTATCTTGCTCTAATTTGGCATTGACCCATGTTTCAGAAAACATCAGGTGAGAAGGGGTGCTCCTAACTTTCCATTTGCTTGTATATATTATCATGTCCATCTATTCTTGTAAAGTTTTTTTTCGAATTCTTATTGCATTCTATTCTTAGCTATGCTAAAATACTTTAGCAAACAAAATGGACTCTTAGCTCAGTTGGCAGAGCAACTGACTCTTAATCAGTGGGTCTAGGGTTCGAATCCCTAAGAGTCCACCACTTAAAAATTTGGCCTGAATTAAATTCAGGTTTTTTTTATCGTTTAGCTTTCCCAGATATGATCCATGGAGCGGGTTCCTGTACAAATGAATTCTTATGGTTCAATTTAGAAATTGAAACCTGTATCATTTCCATATCTTTAATTGAATACTTTTCAAATACTTTGGATATGCTTCCTGCTACACTTAGATCCAGTGTATAAACCACTACATTAATATTTGGATTTAATTTTGTTAAACAATCCAGTTCCTGTTCTAATGAAGCAGAAGCAACTAAAAATACTGTATTTGGAACTGGTAAATCCTTCATTGTATCTTCGTTTACACAGTCAATGACTTCTATATTATGAAGTCCAAAATGTTCAATATTTTCTTCCATTGTCTTTCGATCTTCTCTTTTATATTCTACCGCAATAATGGTTCCTTCAATTGCTACGATTGCTGCTTCAATGGCAATACTTTCTCCAGAAATAATACAGATATCATCATTTCTGGAAACATGCATCTTATTTAAAATAACCGAACGGATTTCACTTCCAACATAACGGATTGATCCTCTTAAAAAGTTAGTATTGTCCATTCCTATTTTGTATGTATTTCTCGCTTTTTCATTCACAATCAGCATTCCTGCAGATGCATTAATTCCACGATTGATCATATTTTCCAGTTTATCTTTTTTAATCTGCCCTTCTGGTTTGGATCCTTCATTATAATAAACATCACAATGACCTAAGCCTACCTGCCACATTTTATAGAAAATATCATCGTTTCCAGCTTCTGTAAATACAAGTACCGCTCTATGTGATTCAACGGTTGGTATCACATTTTTATTCTTTCTTGTGATATCGATCATTTTTACTTTTTCCAGATCAATATTAGTATTTTTGGCATAATACTGTAACCAGGATAAAATAATATCATTTGTAAATAACTGTTCCATAGTTCAACCTCTTTTTCTTATATTTTATCATGTTTTTTTAAGATTGCTTTACAAATTTGAATTCTCCAAATAATTTGATTTTTAATAGATGAAGAATTTAAACTCGAGGCATTTTGCGTATGTCTTCTATATAACAAATAAGATTTTTTGATCCATTTTACTTTTCCTGATTTTTCAGCCATCAGCCCTATATACTGATCATGCATAGGAATTTTCGGAAATGGAAGAATCTGTTCCTTCAACTCTTTTGAAAATAGCATGCAGCATCCAATATAAGAATTCCTGATTACATTATGAATTAAGCCTTGTTTACAGGATCGATATGTAAAGAAAGAAGATTCGATTTCCTCTTTCTTTTCATTCACAATTATTGCATCATGTAAAATCAATTGACAGGATTCGCTTATCTGATTTGCTAAATCCGCTTTCCCTTCCAGCCACACATCATCCTGATCGCTCAAAAAAATCACTTCATTTGAAGTATGAGAAATAGCATTCTCAAAATTTTTGATTAATCCATTTCCCGGTCCTTTAATACAATGTATTCTAGAATCTTTAAAAGAATTTATAATTTCTTCTGTATCATCTTGACTAGGATCCACCGAAATAACAATCTCATCATAATCATTCAATTGTTTTAAAATTGATTCCAATTGTTCTTTTATATATTCATGGCCATTATAACAGGCCATTGCCACTGAAATACTTTTTCTCATAGTCTAATCCTTAAACATAGAAAAATCTTTGTATTTTAACCATAATCGGAAGATTCTTCTTCCTATCACTTTATAATATCCTTTCATACTGGTCAATTTATAAAATGTCTTGCTGTCTTTTTTAAATATCGCAAATCTTTTTCTATCACTTTCTTTATCATTTCCATTTGCTGAGAAATTTTGAATACATTGCGTATCTACAACTTCAATCGTTCTCTTTTTTTGTTTCATTTCATATAGAAAATAGTGATCCACATAGTCCAGAAACAAAGATTCATTATAACGATAGTCTTTAAATATTTCCAAATTGATTGTCATTCCACTGTTAATTCCAGATATATATTTCATATCCAATTGTTCTAAATTTTTAATACGAATGCTTTTTCCATTTTTAAACATCGAAGGAGACAACAAGCTATTTCCATCACTTACCACTGGTAAACAGATTTCTTTATCAGTTTGAGACATTTTTATAAAAAAATCTTCTGAAATGATTGTATCATCATCAAAAAAAGTCACTTTTCCCTTCATATCTGGATTAACCTTTTCAATATAGTTTATAGCCTGGTTATAAGCACAAGATAATCCTTTATTTCCGTTCATATTTATATAGATCTGATGGTCCTTTTGAATTGTAATATCGTTCTTATTTTCTTTTTCGCTATTATCACAAACAATGACTGTATTCTCTTTCTGATTTTTTAGAAACTGATACGATTTTGATTGATTGATATCCATATTATATATAACTAATACGCAATAATGATTCATACAAAAATCCTTTCTATTGATAAGCAATCATAATATCTTTTTCAATTTCTTCCCAGTTTCTTTCATCTGCACATTTTATACCATTTTCAATCAATCGATTTCTTAAATTTTCATCTTCAATGATCTTATAAATACAGTTTTTAGCTTCCTGTAAATTTTTTTCTGGATAAAACAAACAGTTCACTTCATTTTTTAAATATTCTATATTTCCATCATTTGCCAAAGCAACAACACAACCACCTGTTGCCATCATTTCCAGCGGAGGGTAAGAAAAACTTTCCAGAAGACTCGTTTTTAACAGTATATGGCATTGCTTGTAAATAGAAGGAACCTCATGATATGGAATACGATGAAAAAAACGATCCACATGATACCAGTCTTTTGGTTTGGCATTATAGGACATATACCAGATTTCAAACCGATTTAAATCTAACTGGTTTATAATCTGAAAACTTTCATCTACATTTTTATGAGCAACCTCACAATCTCCTTCAATTAAGATTCGAATTTTACCATTCCAATTTCGATTAACCGTATTAAATCGATTTCTTTCAATTCCATTTGGAATATATAGCGATTCTTGATGAAAATCATCTTTTAGCCATTTCTGACACCATTTCGATACTGTCAAAAAAGTAAAAGGAATTCTTGGATCATAACTTTGTTGCGCTTTTCTTTTTAATGGATCTGAAAAATCATAAAAATCCGTTTCAAAATTTTGTACCAGGTACATCCTTTTATCAATACAGGAAATATTCTCAATCATAGAAACAGTAACCCACATCGTTGCGATGGCAGTATCTATGTGAAGATTTAACTTACTGGAATCGATTGGTAAGATTGGATATATGCAGTCTGAATCTTTAAAAAATGGTTCTGTATCGTATAAAGATAATATGGAAACATCATAGCCATTTTTCTGTAATGTTTTCATATGATGCAATGCGACTAAAATGCCTCCGCTGATTTCCATTTTAGATACCGCAAAACAAATATTTTTATGTATATAAGGCTTAATTTTCTCAACAAATGAATGAGCTGTATACATTGTCGTGCATTTTTTTATACAATAATCGTATGCATTTTGTGCAATCTGATTTCTTAATTCCTTTGATTCAATACAGTTTCTTAAACAAGTTAACCAATCCTTTTGTTCATCACATAGAAAACCAGTCTTTCCATGCTGAATACATTCTTTAAAGGCTCCTGTATTGGAAGCAATTGTACATGTTTTTACTAAAGAAGCCTCCACCCATTTATTTTCTGATTTTGCTTCATTAAATAAAGTAGAATTTAAAGGTGCTAAATTAATATCCATCTGAGAAATCAATTCTGGAAGTTTACGATAATCCATAAATGGATGAATAACAATCTGATCTTTTAAATCGTCTATCTGTAATTGTCCACAAATATGCAATTCAACATTTTTATATTCTTTTAGTATCGTTTTTAAAACAGGTAGAATTAGATTGAAATCATCATTATGTGTTATACTTCCACTAAAATACCCGATTTTTACTGTATCGTGTTCTTCTTTCTTTACATTTAATGAACACTGTACCATTTCAATGGATGCACTATTCCGGTTAATAATAACGGGTTTACCAGTTTTTTCAAGTTCATTCTTTAAACATTCTGTTGTTGTAATACAAACATCACATAAAGATAAACATTTTCCCATCAATCGTACATCTTCATCGTATTGCTCCTTATTTTCCATATTCATAACATAAGGAATCTGATCCGTATATTTTGTATCAATCACCAGATCATCAATATCATAAAAAACCGTTTTGTTTAACTGTTTTGCGATTTTTACAAACTCGTCTAACTGGGGTGTCCATACACATCGAAAAATCACAAATGCTCTATAGGAATAAACAGAATTTAACTGTAATGATTTATAATAAATTTCATCACTGGTATACCCTGATAAATCCAACTGTTCTCTTTGATGTGTTACACGATATCGTGCAGGATGTGGTAGAAGTTCTTTATTACATCCATTTATAAATAGAATATCTTTATATGTATCTATTTTCTTTTTTGTCTCCTGTTTTGTTTTAATAAAATGTTTTGTGTGACGAATCACTCCATTCACTCCATCATTTTTTAAAACATGCATCGTTTTCTGTAATAATGTCGCCATATAAATCCTTTCAAAAAGAGGAATACAATTGTATTCCTCTATAGTATATCACAAAGTTTTGTTAATAATATCCATAACCATATGCATACAGATCTGCCTGTACTTGTGCATCAATTTCTTCTGAACTTAATGCTCCTTCTGAAATTGTTGCATCTAAAGTATCCTCTACTGTATCACTAGATTTACCATCTAAAACTGCACGAATCTTTTCCTGTGCAATTCGTATAGATTCATCGTATGGAACCGTAACAGATGCTTCTGATCCTAAAGCTGCACAATTAAGCATATCTCCATATCCTGTAATCTGATAGCTTTCAAACTTCCATTCTGGCATAGCCTGAATTTGAAATTTAATCAGATCGGTAATTTCATTTGTTGTTAAATTGGTTTCAAAAGCTTTACTTAATGCATCCAGCAATGATGCATATTTTGTAATAATATCTGTTGAAGTAGCTTTTTCAAAAATAGCCATTAACACTTGCTGCTGATTACGAACACGCTGATTATCTCCATCTAAATAGGCATGACGTTCTCTTGCATAAGCCAAAGCTCTTTTTCCATCCAAATGATTCCAGCCTTCTGTTACACCTTCCAGTGTATGATCTGCGTAGAACGTTGAAACAGCCATTCCTTCTTCTACATAAATATCAACTCCACCTAATGCATCTACTATATCGATTACACTGGAAAAATTGGCCCTGAATGTATAGTTGATTTCCATATCCAAAAAGTTTTCAACGGTTCTTTGAGTTGTATTAATGCCATAAATTCCTGTATGTGTAATTTTATCCATCGCACCAATTACACACGTTTCAGTCGCATCACAATATGTAGGCATATATGTATCACGAGGTATACTTGTTAAAAGAACAGTAGAAGTTAAAGGATTGATTGTCACTACCATATTCACATCACTTCTTGAAAGTTCTCCTACATCACCATATGTATCATTTCCAGAAATAAGTATACTGAATGGTTCATTGGTAATATCTGATACAGCCAAAGCATCATTTTTAGCTTCTGTATAATATACCGTTTGATAAATCACTTTTGTATTTTCATCAAAATCAGAAAAAGATTCTATTTCTTTAATATTTGTACGATATGTTTCATTAATAATGATAGCATCTACGTCTTCATTATATAAGGAATTTACTGCTTCCTGTACGCTGTTTGCACTATCAATTGTAAAAGGCAATTCACTTTTCTTTTCCACATCAAACTGTTTACAGACATCTTTTATACTTTTCTTTGTTCCATATGTATCAATAGATTTTAAAACAGCCACTTTATTAGAAGTGCTTAAATCTGTAATATCCTGTATATTTGAATTTGTTAAAGCAATTACAGATACAATGTTCTTTACTTTTCCTTCATTTGTTGTGACTTTCTCAATCATATGACTCGTTTTATAAACATAATAATTTCCCATTCCAGAAACAAAAACCAGACATATCACCAGTAAAGATAAAAATATTTTTGATGGAATATGATTAGTAAAAAAATTAATCAGGAACACAAAAATCAAAGCTACAAGCGCCAGCGCCATTGATACTGGAATCATTAATCGGGAAGGTACAAAATTCATTTTTACAACCTGATATATAAGTAATCCAAATCCAATTAATAATAAAATAGATAATAGAATTGCCCATATTCTAAAAGCTAAACTTTTTTTCTTTTTTCTTCTTTTCATTCTGATCCTCCATTTTATTATTCTATGTCATTGGATGTATTTCCAATTTCAACAAGATTAATTTTTTCTTTAGCAACAATTACAGATTCTTCATCTGGCAGCACTACATCTGCATAGCCACCTAAACTTGCACATAAGCGACTATCACCAAATCCAGATAATGCATAACTCTCAAATTTCCAGTCTGGGAAAGTACCAAATTCAAATTTTAATAAATTCGAAATGGTATCTGCTGGCATATTGGTTTCAAAAGCTCCAGACAATGCAGAAATAAATTTTGGATAATTTAATATCATACTTGGTTTTGTCAACGAATGTATTATAGCTTCCAGCACTATCTGCTGATTTTTAACACGCTGGTTATCTCCATATTGATAAGCATGCCTTTCACGAGAAAAAGCTAAAGCACGTTTTCCATCTAAATGATTCCATCCTTCTGAGACTCCCCCTAAAGTTGTATCCGCATAGAACGCATCAACTGCTAATCCTTCTTCTACATATACATCAATTCCACCTATTGCATCTACTAAATTGATTAGAGAAGAAAAATTAACTCGAATATAGTAATTAATGTCTACATCTAAAAGATTTTCAATTGTTTTCTGGGTTGTTTCAATACCATATAAACCCGAATGGGTCAATTTATCTTCCAGTTCAGCATCATCATAACCATTAGTCAATCCAGCAATCGGCACATAATAATCTCTTGGAATACTTGTCATTAGAACCGTTCCTGTATTAGGATTCACTGTTACCAGCATATTCATGTCACTTCTCGAATTTTCATTAAACTGTCCATAACTATCATTTCCACTGATCATAACAGTAAATGGAACACTTGTGACATCTACATCATTTATTGAATCTTGTTTCTGATTCTGATTTTCTGTATAGTAAGTCATTGAATAGACAGGAGTGGTACGATTCACAAACATTGAATATTCTTCAACAGCAGTTACTACCCCACTATAAGATTCATTAAATAAAATTCCATCTATATATCCATCATATAAATCCTGTACCATATCATAAATATCATCATAAGCTTTTGCGGTAAAAGATACATTATCTTTACTTAAAGAATCAGTTAACTTAGATAAATCCGAGGAATCCATTGAAGTAAAATAGCCTAAACAGGCCCCATCTAAATCTTTTTCACTTTGAGCTCTTCCTTCTAAGGTACGAACCGTTAATGTATTCGATACTTTTGATGTTAAATTTGTAACCGATTTAAAAGCTTTACTTGTAACATATACAAAATAATTGCCAGTACCATATACGCAAGTTAAAGCAATGATCACAAGTGTCAGTACAAAATGCAGAAATCCTCTTTGAGCCTTAAAAAGCATTAAAATTATGAATAAAAGAGAAAGGGAGCCAATTATTATAGATATGGGAATCACATAGAACAGAGGCAACACATTCAAACGAATTATCTGGCCAATCAAAATTATTGTAAATATAATTAATACAAATGAAAATATTAGCGACAACAAGCGAAAGAATACAGATGCTTTACGCTTATTTTTTCTTTTTGACATAATACTATACCTACCTTCAATCCTTATCATGTTACCATAAATAATAACAAATTGTCTATTATTCATAAAAAAAGGCTAATAAATCACACGATTTCTAGCCTCAATAAACAATTTTCGAGTAATAAAATTAAAAACCGTTACATTCATCGTTGCCAGAATTTTCGCAATTGCATAATTAATCAATAAAATTCCAACAAATCCCATCATTAAGACTTCATTTAAAATCAACGCAATAAAACTTAATATCAGAAATGTAATAAATATCTGATTTTTACCTTTCGATGGATCTACACTAAAAACAAAAATTGTACTTACTTTATAATTGAATATAACAGAGATTGTATAAGAAAGAGTTGTCGCAATAAATATATTCATATGTGCCCCTTCTTTTAATACAATCATCAATATAAAATCCAAAAGAAAAGATACAATTCCTACAATACCAAAACGAACCATCTGTTGAACTAACCTTTTCATAATTAAATAGTATCAGAAAACGTTATTATCTATAAAGAAACATCCAAAAATTCCAATTAGTTGTCCATAGAATCCACTATTGCGTTTAGCCAATCGGTATAAAAAGATTTTGTGAAATGGATACCATCCCCAGAATAGATATTGGCATTTCCTTCATCAGCTAATGGAGCAGTATCCACATATGTACAATTTTCTATCGCACTGCATGCTTTTTTTAATTTCTCATTATAATTTTTGTAATTGGCCCAGGCTGGATGTTCCTGTGCAACAGAAGGAGAACATGGAATAATGGAACACAAATATATTTTCGCATTAGGTACAATTTCCAGAATATGATTCATCTTCTCTTTGGCTAACCCATCATAACCATATTCATAGACCTCATCCAATTTTAAACCAAGATCGTTGATACCATATGAAATAAATACATAAGAAGGATTTAAATTTTTTAAGCTTTCATCCCATTCTTCTACATTTTTAAAAGTATATCCTGTTCCTGCAAAAATACGATTGACATCCAGTAATCCATACACATCATATCCCATGACACGTGAATCCCCATAAAACACAAAATCATCCACTAAACTAAAAACATCCAGTTTTCCTTGAGCAATTGCTTCTTTTCGTTCTGCCTGTTTTTTCTTAAGTAAAGTATCTTGTATATCATCAACCTTTAATTTTTCCTGTTTCTGTATATAGGCAATTCCTTTTGATGAATCCGACTGGTTTAAAAGCACAAAAACCACAATTGCTGCAATCAAAAGAACAGCTGCAAATATCCATACCATTTTACGATTCTTATTTTTCATATTAACCCCCTAATACATCCGCTAAAGATGTATCTAATACAAATGTGTTTGTATTATAAAGAAATAAAACATCTGTAATACATTCTTTAACCATGACTTTTGAAATATCTTCAAAATAATATCGAGGATCAATAATTGTGATCGTTCGATAGTATGGGACTAAAAATGGAATAAATGCATTCGCATAAGAATCTTTAAAAACAATCAGTCTTCGATTTGAATCATTATTCATTTCCAGTTTGGAATAAGCTGAATTTCCTGAAAGAAATACTGTATATGGATCTTTTGATGTCAATCCCTGGTAAGAATATAAAGATCTCGATTTGATTGATTTTGATGGATTTGTATAAATATAATCGCTATTATTTTCGGGAACATAAATTTCAATGGTATCTTTTAAACCAACACTTCCTGTTTTATTCGATAAAGTCCCTTTAAAATGGGTAGATACTGTATAGATATCATAATCTGACTTTTTCGTGTTTCCTAAACCATTCTGTTTAGAAAAATCCGAAAATGTATAAAATGCAGCCAGGCTGGTCCAGTGATGATCGGTTTTATAATATAAATATTCATCTGCATGTTCTTTTAATGTATTTCTAACATCTATTTTTTTAATCTCTGAATTTAATGTATTATAAACCATATCCATTTGTTCATTCTGTAAATTTCCAGATACAAAAGATGGTAGTTTATCTTCTTGTACACTAATGGCATTGGGAACCAGTAAAAATTCTGCATTTAAATCTGGATAAAGAGATACAAACTGATTGATCGCATTTAAATTCCGATTCAACTGATTTCCATTTGCTTCCACAGCTTCTTCCATCAATCCGCTTTTCGCAATATATACATCATCAATCTTTTTATTACCTGTTAATCGATTCATTATATATTTTAAATGAATAAATGTATTCCGCCCCACAAACTGATCCGAAAACCATGTATCCAGTTCTTTTTCAAAACTGCCATCCAGAATAGAATCCATAGTGATGGAAGGAAACGTCTGCAGAGATCGATTTTCTATCGTTGAAAGCTCTTTATCTGGTATCACTAAATTTATAATCATTGTAACAACAAGGATAGGTACCCATACAATCATCAATAACCTTGATAAAATCTGTTTATGCTTTTCCATATTCACATCCCCTTTTAAAACGCAAAATATAAAAATGATTGAAACGTATTTGAAATCACATAAGAAATTGAAATCAGGAATACCACAACATAAACAATGGTTAAGGCAATAGAAGCTTTCTGTTTCCATCTTCCTAATACATAGCTTTCCAGTTTTTCATAAACTGGGAATGAGAAAACAATACCTATAAGAATCAGAACAACAGAACTTCTTAAATAGAAAAGAGCATTCATATCATATAATGAAGCATTAATTCCTATCATTTTTCCAAGTACACCAAAAGCTTGTGTCAGATTTGGACTCATAAAGAAAACCCAGCTGATCAATACAAGAATCCATGTATATATGTGACAAATAAATCTTGGGCATTTTTCAAGTAAATCTTTTAATACATATTTTTCCAGCAATAATAAACATCCAAAATATAGTCCCCATATAATAAATGTCCAATTGGCTCCATGCCATAATCCTGTTAAAAACCATACAACAAATATATTCCGAATATACTTTCCATTACTGACTCGATTTCCTCCTAATGGAATATAGATATAATCTCTAAACCATCTCGATAAAGATATATGCCATCGTCTCCAGAAATCCTGAATGGATAAAGCATTATAAGGATGATCAAAATTCTTATTAAAATGAAATCCAAACATATTTGCGATTCCTATAGCCATATCTGAATATCCAGAAAAATCAAAATAAATCTGTAACATATAGCTTATCGCAAACAGCCAGCTGCCTAAAACACTGCTGCTCGCTGACAGATTTGTATGAACAATAGAAAGAGAATCTGCTAAAATTGCTTTTTTGCACAAGCCAATACAGAATAATTTAATTCCATCGCAAAACAATTGAATCTGAAATGGATGATGTTCCAGTTCCTTTTCCATCTGATTGTATTGAACAATGGGTCCCATACTGATTTTTCCAAAAAAGGAAATATATAGAGATAAATGAAGTAAGTTGGATTGAGCTCTACTTTTTTTCGTATAAACATCAATTAAATAAGATAAACAGCTGAAAGTAAAAAAAGACAATCCTACAGGTACATTTAATTCTACAGATAAAAATGGAAATAACAGTTTTATATATTTATATAAAAATAAAACAAGCACCTGAACAGAAATTCCAATCACAAACGTAATGGTTCTTTGTTTTCCTTCACTATTGTCTATTTCTAATCCAGTAAAATAATTAAATAAAATATATAAAATCAATAATACCAGTGTAGATGGATTTCCCCATGCATAAAATAAAAAGGAAAAAAGAACAAGAAACAGATTTTTCAATATTTTATTTTTTATAATAAAATTGAAAAATAAAACAACTGGTAAGAATAAAAATATAAAAAATACGTTATTAAATGTCATACAGTCCCCCTTATAATGCTAAAAGAAAAGCATTGTCTACTTCTTTTGCATTTTCCAGTACCACATATAATGCATAATTGGACTGTATATCAATTACAGCCTCTTTCAACAGATCCGCCTGGTCCTGCGCATATCCATCAAATACATTGATCTGATTTTCAATTCGATTCTCAATATTTAATTTAAAATATGATGCCTGCTTAGAGTTTTTAAATTTAACAATTACAAATTCTCTTGATTTTAAAGCATCAATATCCTTATAGTAAATAATATTTTCATATTCTTCTGGATTTAAAGATAAAAATCTTTTCATTGCTAAATTATCTTGCTGTTCAAATTGTGAAACATCTATTTTTTCAATTGTTTTCTGTACCACATCTTCAAAATTCTTTTTTGAATCCGATGGCTGTTTAAACTGAAACAGCATAAACACTGCAATACATATAATACAAAAAAGTTGTCCTGCTTTATATCGATTCATATGATTCCCCTTATAATTGTGCTTAATATTATAACACTATTCTTTATAAATGTAACAATATTTCAATATTCTGTAATTTTTTTAATTGAGTAGAGTAGAATGTTGAAATTATCCACTTTCATTCCTTACACCACATCGTGCCATTTGGCAATAAGTGGTTCAAAATTTATAAAACACGTACTAAATTGTAATGGTCTACTAACGGAAACAGACCTTTCTTTTTGAGAATATCATTGGTAATGATAAGGCTGATAAATAAAGAACAGGCATAAATACCCTTTCATGAATATGCTAATTCATGAACTTTAATCCTATCCATATCTAACTTAACAAGTGCCCATTCTCTATGTTTTGGAACTTTCCACTGTTTCCAAATACATATCCAAATTCTCTTACGCAAATAAGAGTCTAGTCTTCTCAGTCATTCCTTCATATCGCATATTCTGAAATGGTTAATCCAACCACGAATAATAGGATTGAGCCTGGAAATACGATATGCAATAGAACAGAATTTAGAACGAATAGTTTCACTATGCAGTTTCTCCTTGAACTTGTTAATAGATTTGATATTGGCTTTGGTCTCCATACACCTTTATTATTAAGATAGAAACTAAAGCCTAGATACTTAACATCATCAGGTCTGCATACTTTAGTTTTAGCCATGTTCACTTCAACTCTGAGATGATTTCTCAACCATCTTGTGACTCTTGCCATTACACGATTCGCTGCTGGTCTTAGCTTTGAGGGGCGCTATCAGGTTGGCGATGGATACCTCCTTTAGGACTTTCACCTTAGATGTATGTATGCCTGTCATACTAAAAAAGAGCTAACAAAGTTAGCTCATCTTCATTGATTATCGATTAAAGAAGAAGTTAGGGATTTCATCGTCCTGATTAATATCTTCTACGCTTGTAACAACTCCTGTTGAAGATGCAACTTTAGGCTGTACATATGTTTTTGAATTGGAAGCAGCTGCATCTGCACGTTTTTTAATTTGTTTTGGTTCTTCAAATCCAGTAGCAATAACTGTAACAATGATTGCATCTCCCAGCTGTTCATTGATTGCAATACCGAAAATACAATCGATTTCTCCACCGGCAGCATCCTGGATAACTGAAACTGCATTCTGTGCATCGAATAAGCTAACTTTATCTCCACCTGTAATATTAATGATTGCGGATTGTGCTCCATGAATCTGAGATTCCAGTAATGGAGACTGAATGGCTTTTTCTGCAGCTGATACAGCTTTATCTTCTCCTTCTGCCATACCTATACCAATCAGTGCACGACCCTGGTTTGCCATTACTGAACGAACATCCGCAAAGTCCAGGTTAACCAATGCAGGAACCGCAATTAAATCTGAAATGGTTTGAACACCTTGACGCAATACATTATCTGCTGCCTGGAAGGCTTCTTCGATCGGCTTACGACCAATGACTTCCAGCAAATTATCATTGGAAACAATAATTAAAGAATCAACATATTTTTTCAATTCTTCAATTCCTTCTTTGGCATTGTTTGCACGTCTTCTTCCTTCAAATGTAAATGGACGAGTTACAACAGCTACGGTCAACGCTCCTTCTTCACGAGATGTTTTCGCAATTAATGGAGCGGCACCAGTCCCAGTTCCTCCACCCATACCAGCTGTAATAAAGACCATGTCTGCCCCTTTAATGGCTTCACGAATTTCCTGTTCACTTTCTTCCGCTGCTTTACGTCCATATTCAGGATTTCCACCAGCTCCCAATCCTTTTGTTGTATCCTTTCCAAGAATAATTTTATTTTCACATGGTGAGTTTTTCATAACCTGTACATCGGTATTAGCAATGTAGAAGTCCACTCCTTTGACTCCACCTGCAACCATTCGATTTACGGCGTTGGATCCACCTCCACCAACTCCAAATACTTTAATATTCGCAACCTGATTAAATTCTGTCATAATGTTCACCTATTTCCTTTCTGTTAATATCACATTTTTTAATTTTCTTGTAAATCCGCCATCTCCCTTTTTACTTTGCTGATTGATGGCATCTATACTGGCTTCTAATTCGTTGTTGTTAGGACTTGTTTTATCAATTCCACGAATCTTATTCACTTCCTGCCATGCATAAGCCATACCTAGACCACAAACATAACTTCCATCTCTGGCTCCCATGCATGTTTCCTGGTATACCATGGCTTCTGCATTAAACAGATCTGTTAAATCTTTAAATACAACAATATTTGAACCTTGTCCTGTCAAAATATAACGTGATTTGGATTGTTTAACAATAGGTGCACAAGTCTCATTGATTTGAGCAATCCATTGACGAATCTTTGGCATACAGGATTCGACCAGTTCTTTTTCTGTAATTTCTACTCGGTCTATTTCATTCTGTCCAATATAGATAATGATATCTTTTGCTTTTGATTCATCTGTAATAAATAAATTCTGAAGCAAACGATAACATATATCATCACTTAAATGATATTTTTCTTGTAAATCCGAAGTAAACCAGCTGTATCCTTTTTCTAAAGAAGCAGTATTCATTAAGCGACCTTTAGAGAATACACTTAAAGTACAATGTTGCGCTTCAAGATCCAACTGAATCATCATACGATCATAACTCATTTCCAGACACGCTGTCTGCTGCGCTATCGCATATGTATCCAGACATAGATCCAGGATCTCCAGATTGGCTTGTTCAACACATTTCGCATACGCATAAATGGTTTCTTTATCTGCATATAATAAGTCCACATTCATATAGAACTCTTCACAAGATTGTTGAAGTGGAAGTTTTTTTGTTTCAACATCATTAACGGTATATAATATGCGATTTAAATTCACAAATTCAACATCATCCGATGCTTTTCTCTGAATAGCTTTATTATATCCCTGCTGAATATGGAACAAACGAATGGTTTTTGTACCATCTTCAATCTGTATATGAACTCTTTGATTGTTTCTTTGAACATTCAAACTTGGAATAGCTAATAAAACTCTTTCAATACGATACCCTAATGCTGCTTGCGCATTTGTTACAACTTCACGAATTGTCATAACGACATTGGCTTCATCTACCACTTTCTGATTTTTGATGCCCGTACACGCTGCTTTTTCAGTTCTTAATACGTTATATCTTCCATCAAATACTTCAAGAACGACTAAACGAACTTCTTGATCTGCGATTTCTAATGATGCATATACTTTTTTCTTGCTCATTTGACGTCTCCTTTTTTTACTTATCTATAATAACATAAAATAACACAAATATTGTAGTCTTTATATGAAATTAAGCAAGTTTTACAACTATTTTTGTTTTTGAATCAACGGATTGACCAGAAGCAATGCTTTGCTCACTGACAGTTCCCTGTCCGCTTGCTTCAAATAAAATTCCTGACAATTCACAGAATATTTTTACATCTTTATATGTCCATCCAGTCATATCTGGCATCGTAACATTTTTCCCATCGGTCAGTATAAAAATTTTATCATTGCTTGTGACAACTGTATCTTTTTCTGGATACTGATCAATCACATTGACACCATCGCCAATATAAACAACTGGAACAGAGATAGATGACAATTTGTTTTTCACATATTCATTCGTATGATTTTTTAAAGATGGCATTGTATAACTGTTCCATGTTTCCCCTGTCGTTTCACTTTTTTCAGTATCTCCACCACTGATTCCTTCTGCAATCAGGGCTGCCTGCATAATGGTCTGAAAGTAGCTGGCAGAATAATTAACATAATTGGGTCCTAACATTCCCCAGTAAACCATAATTTCTGGATCATCGTATGGCGCAGCTGCCATGATACTGGATGAATAAATTGAAGTGGAATAGGCACCTGTTTCTTCATCATAATATTCACCTGTACCTGTTTTAGCCATCATATCAACTCCATCAATCGCAAATCTTTCTCCATTGGCTCCTTCTGATAAAACATTTTTTAAAAGATCTTTCATTTTATCTGCCGTTTCTTTGCTGATTGGAGTTCCTGTAATTTCTGTACCATATGACTTTAAAACTTCATTAGTATCCCCGTCTTCAATCTGTTTGACCACATAAGGCCGAACCATATTTCCATCATTGAAAATAGCACTGTAAGCCTGCATCAGCTGAAGAACTGTGACCGAACTTGCCTGTCCAAATCCAGTAGAAAGATAATCAATCACAGAATCTAAACTTTCCCATCCTACACTTTCATTGACATAGGGAATATCCGTTGCCTGAAAGAATCCAAATGCTTTTAAATACGATTCAAAATCATTGTAGTTTACATAATTGGCTAACAATTCACAAATCCCGACATTCGAAGAATAAGCCAGCCCAGTCTCAAAGGTAATCGTTCCATAATCGTGTCCTAGGGCATCTCGTATAGTAGGATATCCGTCCACTTCAGAAATAGTTCTGACGATTTTTCCAGTTGCCGCATCGTATTTGTAGTTAAATTCCCCTGCCCTGAATGTTGTATTTTCAGGAAACACTCCGGTATCGATTGCAGTGGCATAGGTAATCGATTTCATAACCGACCCAGGCTCAAAAGACATTTCACTGACATTATCCGTATAGCTTGGAATCTCAGTTGGATGATTCTGATCAAAAGTCGGATAACTGGCCCAGGCCAATATCTCCCCTGTTTCCGCTTCCATAACACAGCACCATGCTTTTTGAGCATTATTATCTTCCATTGTCTTTTTCATAACACTTTCAACGGTTTCCTGAAGGTTAAAATCCAATGTCAGAACAACATTGTCGCCATTTTCAGCTTCTTTATAGACTGTCGTAGTTCCTGGTAATACGCTTCCTGTTACCGTCTGCTGGTATTGTACTTTTCCATCTTTTCCAGTTAAAATCTTATTCAGACTCTGTTCAAGACCCATTTTCCCAACAATTCCCTGTTGTTCTTCATCATAAGAAGCAAATCCAATTAAATTGCTTGAAAAAGGAGATACCGGATAATTACGAGAAACGTCGTCTTTAAAAGTAATCCCTGTCAGATCCAGCTTTTCGATCTTTTCTTTTACTTCTTTGGATAAACGCTTCGTTCCCGTTCCCAGTTCTGTTTGAGCCAGGCCTTTATCAATAGCTGTATCCATGATAGACTGCAATGTAGATCTTTTTGTATTATCCAGTATTTTTGCCAAAGACCGACTTGTTTTAGCTGTATCGGTTACATAAAGAGGATTGCCATTTTCATCATAAGGTCCAGTGATATTTCCCTGATCATCATAATCAGGTAAGATCACAACAATTGTATAAGCATTTACTTCCTGTGCAATTACATTATAATTGCGATCGTAGATTGTTCCTCTTTTTCCTTTTGTTACTGTATCTACGATGCTGGAAGCAATTTGAGAATTCAAAGCATCCTGTCTAGACCATATATGTTTTTTTGTAATCATGGTAAAAAGAACATTAGCAACGACTAATGTTCCCACTAAAAGCATAATTTGTATAATATGATATAGTCCATTGTTTGTTTTTTTGACACCCATCTGACATCCACCTATCTATTTATTTTCCATAATATAGATATTATTTTGATTGTCTTTTACGGAACTGTCAAGCATTCCTAACAAACGAGTTTTATTTTGCAGATTATTGACCTCATTTTCCAGTTCGCTGACCAGTTCCTGTTTTTCATTTACCTGGGCAGCCAATTCCTGTTCTTTCATCTGAAGCATAATATTATATGACTTCAAACCTACTCTTGTACCAAAGAAGAATGCCGCTGATATTACGAACAGGCCAAAAATCCAAATATCTTTTCTTAATTTTCTTTTATTATTCTTTTTCTTATTTTTTCGCATATCAACGCATCCTTTCTATTCCCCTGAGCTTTGCACTATGTGCCCTGTTATTATCATTCAGCTCTTTTTCTGTTGCCATAACCGGTTTTCTATTTATTAATTGATAATCTAATTTTTCTATCCTTAATTCTGGTAAACGCTTGTCCACTTTTTTAGGAACAGCCACTTCTTTAAAAATATTTTTTACCATTCGATCTTCTAAAGAATGAAATGTAATCACAACCATTCTTCCTTGTGGTTTCAATCGTTTTAACCCCTCTTTTAAAACAATTGAAAGCTGATCCAATTCATGATTGACTTCAATTCGAATCGCCTGAAAGATACGCTTTGCTGGATGTCCTTTTTTATTTAATACTTTCTGTGGTAAAGCACTTTTAATGACATCGACTAATTCAAAGGTAGTATCAATCGGTTTTTCTTGTCGAGCTTTCTCAATTTGACAAGCAATTTTATACGCAAATGGATCTTCACCATATTCTTTAAAAATTCTTGTAAGTTCCTGTAAAGTATATTCATTTACAACTTTCCAGGCATCCAACTCCTGTTCCTGATTCATCCTCATGTCCAGTCTGGCATCCATTCGATAACTAAAACCCCTTTTTTCATCATCGAATTGTGGAGACGAAACACCTAAATCCAGCAAAATACCATCCACAGATTCAACCCCCATTGAATCAAGGATTTCTTTTAAATTCTGAAAAACATCATGAACACAAGTGAAATTGTTCCCATATTGTGATAAACGATCCTGGCTTTCTTTAATAGCCTGTTTATCACAATCGATTGCGTATAAGTGTCCTTTTTTACATCTTTTTAATATTTCTGCACTATGGCCCCCTCTGCCAAGAGTACAGTCCACATAAATTCCATCATCTTTTATATGTAACATATCAATGGTTTCATTTAACAAAACGCTAATGTGTTCCATTTACCCAAATAAGTCTGTAATATTTTCAGCCACTTCTTCAAATAATCCATCCTGCTCCTCTTCCAATTTTTCCCAATTGGATTTAGCCCAGATTTCTAAATGATTGGCAACCCCAATAATCAGACATTCCTTTTCTAAGCCAGCCAGAGATATTAAAGACGATGGGATCAAAATTCTACCCTGACTATCCATTTCACACTCCGATGCCTTTGATAACATCATACGTTGATACATACGCGCATCTTTTTTAGTAGAAGGAAGTGATGAAAGCTTTGCGTATACTTTTTCCCATTCTTCCATGGTATATACATACAGACATCCATCCAATCCACGGTTGACAACCACACGTTCACCAAGCTCTTCACGAAATTTCGCTGGCATAATCAATCGCCCCTTACGATCAATATTGTGCTCAAATTCGCCCATGAACATGTGTTTCACCCCCCACTATTCAACACAAAATGCTACTTTGTACCACTATCTTACAACATTTATACGTAAAATCCAATTCTTTTCCTAAAAAAATCATATTTTTTATTGAACTTTATTAATATTTGTTATAATTTGATTCGTAAAGGAGAAAGATTATGGGATTTATATATTTTCTATTGGGATTGCTCCCAATTATCTGGCTTATTGTTGCTTTGATTGTATTGAAAATGCCAACTTTTAAAGCTGCAATGGGATCCTTAGCTGTCGCGATTCTTCTGGCTTTATTTGTATGGAAATTGCCATTTATGAATGTATTAACCGCAACCCTGGAAGGATTTGCCAATGCAGCCTGGCCAATTATTCTGGTTATTATTGCTGCTATGTTCACATACAATCTGACATTAAAAACTGGAGCTATGGAAGTAATCAAACATATGTTGAGTTCTGTCACAAATGACAAACGTATTCTGATTTTGATTCTTGCGTGGTGTTTCGGTGGATTTATGGAAGGTATGGCCGGCTTTGGAACAGCTATTGCCATTCCGGCAGGAATGCTGTATGCAATGGGATTTGATCCAATTTTTTCTTGTCTGGTCTGTTTAATTGCCAATGGTGTACCGACTGCATTTGGTTCCATAGGAATTCCAACGGTTACCTTAGCGGGTCTAGTTGGTTTGGAAAATACAACTTTATCGTTTTACACTGCAATTCAGCTGGCTCCATTTATCCTTCTTTGTCCGATATTGATTGTTATGGCAACCGGTAAAGGATTCAAAGCATTAAAAGGAGTCCTGCCCGTTACTTTGGCATCGGGAATCAGTTTCCTGATTCCTACCATTATTATTGGAAACTTTGTAGGAGCGGAATTAGCCGTTGTGGTTGGAAGCGTATGTTCATTACTTGTTACGATTCTGATGGGTTCTAAAGTTAAACCCGATCCACAATATGAAATGGAAAAGAAAGATAAACAGCCTTTAGTTGTAAAAGAATGTGTAAAAGCATGGTCTCCATTTATTTGTATTTTTGTATTCTTACTGTTAACATCCAAACTGGTTGCTCCAGTTAATTCAGCATTGTCACAATTCTCTTCTGCCGTACAGATTTATTGTGGCCAGAATCCAAATACCTTGACGTTTGCATGGATCAATACACCAGGAATCTGGATCTTCCTGTCTGCATTTATCGGAGGAAAGATTCAGGGAGCCAGTCTGAATGACTTCGTTTCTGTCTTTGTTTCCACATTGAAACAAATGAAAGCAACAATGATTACAATGTGTTCGGTATTAGGATGTGCAAAAGTTATGGGATACGCTGGAATGATTGCTGCCATTGCAGATTTTGCCATCGGTGTAACTGGACCTCTATATCCAATCGTAGCTCCATGGATTGGAGCATTGGGATGTTTTGTTACTGGTTCTGGAACAAGTTCTGGTGTCTTCTTTGGAGCGGTTCAAGCCAGCGCTGCTCAGGCACTGCATGCAAACACATACTGGATCGTTGCATTGAATTCGATGGGTGTAGCTGCTGGTAAAATGATGTCACCTCAATCCATAGCCATCGCTTTAAGCGCGGTTCAAAAAGAAGGACAGGATTCAAAACTGTTAGCAAAAATTCTTCCTTATGGAGTTTTGTTTTTGATTCTTATGTCCATATATGCATTTGTCGGTGCAAAAATTTTATAAAGTAAAAAACCAGATTGGTATGAATCCAATCTGGTTTTTTCTTTATCTTATTTTTTATCTATGCTAATGAATTACGTCCGTAAGCTTTTTCCCAATCTTTAGAGAAAGTTTCCACTGCACTTTCTGTTGCTGGATGATCAATTAAATTAAAGGCAACATCTACAGGAACCGTTACACTTTGAATTCCAGCTTTAAACAATTCATGAACCTGACGAGTGTTTTTAAAGCTTGCTGCGATGACTTCTGTTGGCAAGTTATTTAAACGTAACATATCTAATAAGTCACAAACCTGACCAATTCCATCTCCAAAGTTTTCCATACGGTTCACATAAGGTGCTAAATAATCTGCTCCATTTAAAGCAGCCATAAATCCCTGATTTGCTGTATAAATAGCAGTCGCTAATGTTTTAATTCCTAATTTCTTACATTCTTTAATTGCTTTTAATCCTTCGTGTGTAACAGGAATTTTAACAACCATATTCTTTTCTCTTAAAGAATTGATATATTTTGCTTCTTCCATGATTCCTTCAAAGTCTGTTTTAACAACCTGAATAAAAATCAGCTGATCTGGACTTAAAATATCAATTAAATCATTGATTACATCTTCACTTGGTCTACCTGATTTTGTAATGATTGTTGGGTTTGTTGTAACCCCAGCCACTGTCAATAATTCATTTAATTCTTTAATTTTCTGGATATCTGATGAGTCAATTACTAGTTTCATTTGTATTCCTCCTAAATGCATATAAAATATAACATAACCTTATTTTAAATACAAGATATATTTTATTATTTTTTATCGTTTTTTTTATAAACAATAAATATCAATAAATATCAATTATAATCTCTTTTCAAAACCTCCCGTAATTCCCGAACCTTCATTTAGAATCACAAATGCATTTGGATCCACTTCATCAATAATTTTCTTTAATCGTCGAATTTCATATTTATTCAGACAAGTCACCAGAACATACAGATCCTGTTCGGTATAAGCTCCTTTTCCATTCCAGTACGTAACACCTCTTCCTGTACGAGACATAATTTCGTTTTTCAGTTTTTCTTCTTTTGTAAAAATCGTAGCCGCAATATTGATATTCTGATAATGACAGCGATCACAGACAAAATACATTACTGAAACGTAAATAATCGAATATAGACTGCTTTCTAAACTCCATGCAAAGGCACAGAATGAAAAAAGAATTGCGTTTAGTAAAATTGATAGCTTCCCTACCGAAAAGCCTGGTTTTATCTTCGAAAAGTAAACCCCTAATATGTCCATTCCTCCAGCACATCCACTGCTTCTTAAACAGAAACCAATTCCAATTCCTCCTAAAATAGCTCCCATCAGACAATTGGAAAGCAAATCTTCCATAACAGGAATTTGTGTTTTTGGAAGAATCGACAGCATACAGGTTTGCACAATGACACTTAAAATTGTTTTGGCACAGAACTGTTTTGAAATATTGCGTATTGCCAGTATGAACAAAGGAATATTCAACAAACCATTTATGATTCCTGTTAAATCAAAAGAGGAACGATGTGGTATATAAAAATCAAAAAGCTGGGCAATTCCTACAATCCCTCCTGAATTGATATTATTAGGTGTTACAAATAAATTAATACTGATGGCAAAAAGCATGCTTCCAAAAATCAGTTCAACATATTTATAAATTTCATTTTTTTCCATATAAACTTTGTCCTTCCATTAATCTTAGTCCTTTGGGAATTTTGTTTTTGATCACATTCCCATCGCTTTTCCCAAAACCAAAAGGATATCCCTCAAAACATGTAGCAACATATCCTTTATCGCATTTCAGATCTAAAGACAATCCGTGAATAAACTGATTGGCCTGTTCAAAATCTAAATTGATCTTATGTTTAATATTTTCTAGATCATTATTCATATAAAATGCATGAGAAGGTTCAAATCTTTTTTTTATGATGTCTCCACAGTACAATCCCTGGCGAATGCATTTCACTTTTTTAAAATCAACAAATTCTCGATTCATACAGAATATTGAATTGGATACAGTATGCATGTAAGGATATAACCAATTTAACTGTTCCTTTAAAAATTTTTGGGCTAGAGGATCGATTTTTTCTTTTTTCAAAATAGGAAGATATTTTATATCACCTTCTATTTTCTTTAGTTTTGCGACAAAATGACCTTCTCCATGATCCATAGGAAATATTCGTCTTACCTTTTTTTCATCCAATCCATCGGTTTTTAATCCACTTCTTCCAAAATTTCTTTCTATATCTATAAGCTGCATATCTTTATGTTTCTTTAAAAAAGAAACAATTACTTCTTCATTTTCTTCTTTGGCATACGTACATGTGGAATAAACTAAAATACCATCTTTACGAAGTGCTTTATACGCCTGTTCCAGAATATCCAGCTGTCTTTTCTGACAATATAGAATATTTTCGTAAGACCATTCCTGATAAGCCATTGAATGTTTTTTCATCATTCCTTCTCCAGAACAGGGCGCATCCACTAGTACTTTATCAAAACAGGAAGGAAAAGCGGAACATAAAGTTTCTGGTTTAACATTGGTTATGGCCACATTCATAAATCCCATTCGTTCCATATTAGACAACAGAATTTTACAGCGTTTTGCATCAATTTCATTGGATACCAGAAATCCATTCTTTAATCTGGCGGCAATCTGAGAGCTTTTCCCACCAGGCGCTGCACATAAATCTAAAACCACATCCTCTTCTTTTATATCCAGGCACTCCACTACAGACATAGCACTGGGTTCCTGTAAATAATACAGGCCAGACATATGAAAGGGATGATTTCCTAAAGACTTTGAAATATAAAATCCGTTTTCACAAAAAGGGGTCTGCCCTTCTATGTCTTTAAATATTCGGATAAATTTATCTTTTGATATCTTACTGGTATTAACACGAAGTCCCTGATACATTTTCTGATTCAGCGTTTCCTTAAACGCATCAAATTCATCTGGTATATAAGACTGAATTCTCTTTAAAAATAAATCCATATTTACCCCCAAATACTTTCTGGTCGAATACGACATGCATAATCGGAACAAGTTGCAATCTGATTCCATCCAGTACCAAAGGAGAAATCTGCTCCCTTTAAGAAATAGGAAATAGCCTGTTCCAATGAACAGTTTAATTCAAATACCTCAATATGACAATGTGGACCTGAAGAATTTCCGCTATTTCCACTTAATGCCAGTACATCATTCTGTTTCACCTGCTGTCCAGCCACAACATAAATCTGACTGGATAAATGACAGAAAGAAATCCCATATAAACGATTTTGTACTGATACGATCATGCACAGAGTATTTCCTCCTCCATATGGCCATCCCGAACCATTTCCTAAATATCCACTATTATCCTTTTCTGGTGCATCTGCATAAAGTATGATTCCATTGCCCGGTGCATAAATCTTTGTATACATTTCACAGGCAACATCCATACCCAGATGCATTTTACCATTTGGATAAGCCCACGTTCCTGCACTTATATATCCATTTAAAATTGGTTTTGAAAAAGAATCACTTGTCACATCTATTTCAGGATTTCCATTCAAACATGCCTGATAGGAGTCACCAAACTGATCTATGTAAGAGCCATATGGCGGTAAAGACTGAATCCCCTGTATCATTTTTGAAGGATCGTACTTTCCATCGTCTGAAAATTCTAAATTTGAATCTTTCAAGAATAATTCTTCCTGCTTCCATTGAATCTGTTTTAAAGTATCTTCTATTTCAATGATATGATTCTGGATCCATTCTATTTTTTCTTTATATTTCTCATTACATCTTAAAAGATGATCATACTGTTCTAAGATACCCATATCTATTTCAATTTGATCTTCATGCATCTGATTATAAAGCAGAAACAGCTTAATCTGTTCATACTCCTTTTTTAATTGTTCAATCTGTTCCTCATTCCATTTTAAAGTGTCTCTATACTGATAATCCAATGCTTTATATTTTAATTCCTTTTCATTCAATTCTTTTGATAATTTAAGATAAGATAAAGATTTTTCAGAAGATGTTATATTCTGATTTTCAATGGAATGAAAAATAGACTGATTTGAAATCTGTAAAGAATAAAAAGAACATAAAAAAAGACAAACACAAAGAACTGATTTCATAAAATCCTTTCTACTGTCTGCCTGTTTTTATTTTATCAGACTTTATTTATTTTACAAACACTACAATTTAAAATCAGTAAAATAAAGACTCCTGTACAAATATTTAATAAAGAACAATCCATAATGCCATGAATCAATACAATCAGTATAAAAGCAACAATCATCGCAAAATATTCAGGATGCTCATTCCATTTTCGAATTTTAACAATATCTTTAAGAATAGAAACACAGGCTGTGATTATGCATATTGTTCCCACAATTCCATAAGAACAAAGCATATCAATATAAATATTATGGCAATGTGGAGCTGGATGCCCATTGTATATTTTATTCGCAATCGAATAGGAAAAAGGCCCCATTCCAAAAAGAGTATGATCTTTAATGGATTGAAAAGCACATGTCCATATTTTAAAACGACTACCTACCGTACTGATATCCGATAATCGGGGAATCAGATCCGGTTTTAAAAACAGAACACCGCTAAGCGCAACTATAGAAACAATGGATGCCCATCCCCACTTTTTTTCTTTTGATAAAAACAAGAAAGCAGGAACCATCACAACAAATGGAAGAAAAGCAGCTCTGCATCCTGTCAGATACATAAGAACCAGATCAAAGACTCCTATTCCAACATATTTTATTTTTTCTAAACCTTTTTTACATTGCACAAAACGAACCATACAGCAGACAATTAAGAATTCAAGAATCATCGCATAGTAATTCGCATTTAAAAATGTAGAGGAGATTCTTCTTTTTGGTGAATTAAATATATGAAAATCAAAAAAAGAATATCCATTTAATATAGAAATACGATAAAATTGAAACAATCCAATCAGATTAATAAAGAAGGACATTAAAATCATGATTTCAATTATAATCTGAAAGAGTTTATAGTTTAAATGATTTCGAACAAAAGCAATATACATAAATACAAGAATCAAACCAATGGATATCCCTATTCCATATAGATTCTTATAAAAACAGCTCACAAACAATTCTAACAGAAAAAAAGGATACAATATTTTATAACCCGGTGTATTTTTTATATCCTGTATCCATTCTTTTTTCCTGAATGCATAAATTAAAATTCCAATAATGAATATTCCCTGAACAAAAATATTGATAAATAGTAAAAATATACTCATTAAAATCAATTTTTCTGTTGAATTTAACGATTGAATCTTAGCTTTTAAATCTCTCATAAAAAAACTCCTTAAAGGAGTTTTAACATAACAATACCTAAAAATCAATAAATTCTATTGAACTAATTCCGAATAGAATATACCTAGAGAACCCATATAGTTTTCTTTCCAAGGTTTATTTCTTCCACAGTAATGAATGATCACACTGTTTTTTCTTATCCATTCTATATCTATTTTTTCATTGGGATGTTTTATATTATAAAGACTTAACATTCGATCGCTTAAATTATAAAGACGATAATCTAATATTTTCGTTTTATTTCCATATAAAGCCGTTAATACATCTTGGTCAAATAAAATCATTCGATTCTTATTTTTATTCACAAACTCTAATATTTCAGTTGAATTGACAATCTTTCTTAATTTTTCAAGATTCATCAAAAGTACACCTGTATTAATATAAGGGACTGTATTTTCAATTTTTAAACGACGTGAATTGAATTTTGTGAGTCCTTCATTTACATGTGTACAGGCACAATATGCATTGTCTTCAAAATCCGTATAATACAAATTCCTTAATGAATTGATCACAACAATGTCAACATCCATATATAAAACACGATCTAAAGTATTTGGCAATAAATTAGATGCAAACAATCGATAATAGATTTCTAAAGGATATCGATTGGAAACAGGAAAAGATGAAAACGATTCCTCTGTAACAAAAATAAAATGAAATTGTTGACTAGGAAAGGAATCGATGATTTCTCTTTGCGATTCATAAGATAAATCATGGTGCAGTATATAAAATGTAAAGTCTGTATCAAATCGAATCATTGAAGAAATACATAATTTTGTTAAGGATATAAACTTTTGATTAATGGAAAATAAAATATTCATGAGAGTATACTATCACATAATATAAAAGAAAACCAATGATATGCCATTGGTTTTGTGTCTTATGGTGCCGACTATAGGACTTGAACCTACGACCTACGCGTTACGAGTGCGTTGCACTACCAACTGTGCTAAGTCGGCATGTAAAGAATTGGAAATCCAATTCTTTATTGTTGTATTTGAGCTTTTAATGCATCAATCTGTGATTGAATGGAATTGATTCTCTGTTGTGTTTGAGAAATCACATCATTATTTGTCTGAATTTGTACCTGAATTTCAGAAGTATCCTGTCCATTATCCTGAGCGTATTTCAAATCAGCCTGCAAAGAATCAGCATATGTCTGAAGTTCCTGAAGATCAGTTTTTTCACTTTCCAGTTCACCTTCCAAAGAAGCAATCTGTGCCTCATTCTGCTGCTTCAATTTTTCAAAATATTCAGAATACAGTGACGTATAAGATTTTGTGCAGTAAGAACGAGACAAATCGTCAATTTTCTTTTGAAGTACAGAATTCAATTCGCTATAAGTTGTTTTGTAATTTACAACTTCCATCTTTTGTGCATCTGTATAGCTTTCCCAGCCTTCTAAATAAGCTTTTAAAGCCTGGTACCCTTCATTGGATTCATCTTCCAGATCTGATTTTAACTGTTTCAATTCTTTAATTAAACGAGTATATGTTTTTCCAACATGATCCTTGTCCTTAAAATAATCATTAATGGCATCTTTCTGTTTATCCAGTAAGCCATCATAATCATTCTGCATATCCAATAATTCCAGTTTTTCAGAATCGGACATCATATCAAATTCATCCGCATAGGCAATCAATCGATCATAAGCTTTTAACTGTTCTTCACTGGCAACATTTTGAGGATCATAAATATAAATCTTATAAGCGTATCCTCCCATTAAACAAAGTCCTAACAATACAAGAACAATTACAATTTTAGATGTTTTTGACATCTTATTTCTTTTCTTCTTTTTCTTTTTTTCTTTTTTTATTTTTTTTGGTTTTGTCTCTTCTGTCTTTTTCTCTTCTTTTTCTTCTATTTCTGGTTTCTTTTCTTCTTCAGACTCTGTCTTTGCATTTTCATTCAAGATTCCCTGAACCGTTTTTAAAGAAGCATCTTCATCTTTCTTAAACAAAGATTCTGTTCGTTTTAGATCCAATGTCTGTTCCAGTTCTTCTTTTAAAGAATATTCCAATTCTTCCTGCTGAATGGATTTCTGTCCTCTTTCTTTTCGAAGCATATCCAGAGCGGAAGACATTGTTTCTTCTTTTTTTAAACGTTCCAACTCAGAGGTAACCTTTGGTTGTTCATTTTCTAAATCTTTATATATAGCCATTTCGGTCTTTTTTTCTAATAATGCTTTGGCGAAATCATCAATTTCTTCATATTGTTGTTTTTTTCGTTCTGTTCTTTTCACTTTCATTCCCCTCTAGTATATTATACAAAAAAATCAAAAAAATAAAAGGTGAGTGCTTAATTCTTGAAAACAAATTTTATTTTCATTATAATCAAAGCATGAACGAAGATGAATTGATTAAATATCTGGCCGATCCGATTCTTAAGCAGATCGAAAAATTGTCAAATAAACAGGAATTGTCTCAGCTTCCTCAAATCGAATTTATCATGGAACCTGGACAGGAACCTATTTATATTCAAGGTGTTCAAATCACAGAGGAATTGATTGAAAAATTAAAAACCTATTTACAGGATGAAATTGAAATGATTTGTGCTCCAACGATTTTACATTAATAGTTGCAAAATATCAAAAATATGATAAAATAGTTGGGCATCCGGGTGTGGTGAAATTGGCAGACACGTTAGACTTAGGATCTAATGCCCCAAGCGTGCAGGTTCGAGTCCTGTCACCCGGACCATTATAAAAAAATTGCTCTGAGAAATCAGAGCTTTTTATTTAGGATTTTATTAATATTGGATGCAAACTGTTTATGTCCAGATTCTGAAAAATGTATCCCATCAAAACATAATTCTACTTTTTCATATGGAATACAAGGTACTTTTAATTTCATATATTCCTGATTCAATTCTATGCTTTTCTGTTTGAATTCCACTATTTCTATAACAGGTGGACAAAGAATGCCTGCATTTTCAAAATGGGTCAAAATAATTTTCATATCCTCTATAATATTTTCAATTTTACGATACTGTAAAATATCATTGGTTCCTAAACAGATCCATATAAAATCATAGGGTTCATATACTTTCATATCCAAAATATCATGTAGACATCTTCCATTGATTCCATTTGAAATAAATTTCCAATCATGGACTTCTAAATACTCCACCCATGTTTTTTTATATTTACCACCAAAATAACTTCTTGGATCGTATCCCCATGTATTTGAATCCCCTATTACCAATGCTTTTTTCATTTTATCCCTTTTCTTAACGATTTTAAAACTCAATCGTATTCAAAATATTTTATCAAAATATCATCGATTGTTTATAAATAAGCCCAATCCATAAACAGATATTTCATATCTTTTTCATTATCAACATATTCCTGATTGTGAACGGTTCCTTTATAAATCATTTTTCCATCTTTATAGGCAAATAACTGGCAAAGATCCACTTCTTTCCAATCATCGGAATCCAGTGGCTGCGTTGAAAATATCACTGTTTTTTCTTTTTGAAGCTTGTATAAACTGTGTTTATAATTTGTATGAACATACAATATGGAACCATCGTAAATTAATAAATTTAATTTATTATGATTGGAAAGCATACATACGATATCATCTAAACAATCAAATCTTTCTTTTTCATCAAAATCTTTCATTCTTTCAACGATAAAACATAATATTCTTTCACTGTCTGTTTGTCCTTGTTGAATATCACAATAAGAATCCAGCAGTACATTATCAAATATCGTACCATTATGAGCCAGTGTCCAAATTCTTTTTGTTTCATCCGATTTAATAAACGGATGGGTATTTTCATACTTTTCTACTCCTCTGGTTGCTAAACGAATATGAGCAATGGCATCTTTTACATATATATCTGATTTCAGTCTCTCTTTTAAATAAGAAGACTGATTGGAACAGACTGGTTCTTTTTCCAGATTTACAGAATCCGAATGAAAAATGGCAAGACCCCATCCATTGGGATGGTCTTGACCATGAGAAAAAAATTCATTTAGATACGTATTGATTTCTACTTTATATTCACTAGAAATACCAAATAATTCACACATTTAAATTGCTTCTTCCTGTTGTTTCAATGCCCATTTCAATCCTTTAGAAACAAAGTCTTTTTCATATTCTTTACGAAGGATCCATGCATAACGCTTTTCTGGGTTTTCCAATTTTTCTTCTTCAAATGATAATATATCCATCTGGGATTTACAATCTTTGAATAATAATTTCATCTGATCGATAATTTTTAATCCTGCTTTAACTCCCGAAAATGAATCTTGTCCTTTTATGCTGATTTTCACTGTTTTTAAATCATAATGAGCTGCATTTTTAAAATTCTGTACTGCCTGAATTTGCTCTTCCAGACTCATCGCATCCGATTGTGTTTCACTCAACCATATCAGAAACAGTTCAATGAATTTAAGATCTCTGATATCCAATCCTTCTTTGACTAATGGATTACAGTCCACCATTCTTAATTCAATATGATTGGCGCCATTTTCCTGTAAAGAAGAAAGCGAATTGATTCCTTTTGGTTTTAAACGGATGGGATAATATAGTTCACTAAAAGCAGCAATCAATCCTGTATCCACATATTTTTGAATGCTGCTGGCATAATTCTGTATAGAAGAATAGTCAAAATAAGGTGAAAACGAATTCCAGTATCCTAAATCCGAGCATCGCATTGAAGCCATTCCATTAAAGATGGTTTTTCCTAACACTCCTTTTTCACTATAACTGGAATCCAGTACAGGACTGGCAGCACATAACATAGTAATCAGCCATCCATATTTAGCCGCCTGCTGAACAACATTTAAATAGAATTGATTTTTAAATGTAAAATAATCTTCATTTGAATCTTTCCATTTCTCTTTTATATAATCTTCTGAAAAGGAATAGTTTACATGTATGCCACATAAAGCCATTTTATATTTCCCATAACGATTGGATAAATATTCACGATATTCTTTTTTTGAAGGATCTTCAAATTCAGCAATTTCGATATCTTTTTCATTTCGTATGTAAGGTGGATTACAAAAAGGCCATAATAATTCCGGTTCGTCTAAATTGACTAATGTATTCTGTATGTATTTTATCTGTTCATATAAAGCCTGAATGGCTTGTTCTGGACTGGAACAGACTCTTGTATTGATTTCCGTTTGGCATTCACAAAAATCTTTTGTGACATAAGGTGAATGCATAAAAGGATCTTTTGTTTTAGATAAAAATCCATCTCTTGTGATTCGTAAACTTTCTTTTTCTAAGCCAAAATGACCTTTAACCCATTCTTCTTTCATGTAAAACCTTTCTTTATAAATCAATTATATCAGGAATAATTATTTTTCCTGTACCTGAACAATATGCTGTTGTTATCTCAATGATCTGACTGGCAACTTCCATTAGCTGTGAATCATCAGTAAATTCATTCCCTTGTACAATATACCACACATTTCTTGTATCTTCATTGACTAATGTCTTTTTTACCTGACGAATTTCCAGGCAACATAAAACCGTATTGGAATCATCGATATAGGCATATTCATTAAGAGCAATCTTAACATTCTGATCGGATTGTAAAGGCTGATAATTTTCACTTCCATCTGTAAACCGAAGGGTTACATTCCCTTCGGTTTGATCCATATCGTGAGCGCCTAAAGCAGAATCAATGGATATCAAATTATAGAGATCAATAATTTTATTGATGGATCCAATGTTCTTTCTTTTTATCAACATTCGTATCAGATTTTCACTGGCAGGAATATTTTTTCTTCTTTTAACATGAATGTAATCGTGAAGAAGATGATATCCTTCTAAAATTTTATCTTCTTTCACATTAAAGTCTTTATATTTTTCATATAATTCCTTTACTTTATGATTTCGATACATAATATATTCTTCACTGATTGTTTTATTGTCCACATTCTCGATCACAACAAACAGAACCTTTACGCCTTTTTCTAATACTTGTCTTTGAACCTTAAATTTCATATCTGATTTAATGCGCTTTCCAGATCAAATAGAATATCATCGATGTTTTCAATACCAATTGAAAGTCTTACTGTATTTGGTTTAATATTCTGCTGTTCTAATTCTTCCTGTGAACATTGAGAATGGGTTGTAGAAGCTGGATGAATGACCAGTGATTTGGCATCCGCTACATTTGCTAATAAAGAAAACAATTCCAGTGAATCTATAAATTTAAAGGCTTCTTCCTGTCCTCCTTTGATTTCGATTGTAAAGATGCTGGCTCCTCCATTTGGGAAATATTTCTGATATAATTCATGATCTGGATGATTCTTTAATGAAGGATGATTAACTTTTTCTACTTTTGGATGATGATTTAAAAATTCAACCACTTTTTTAGTATTTTCATTGTGACGATCTATACGTAAGGAAAGTGTTTTCGTTCCCTGTAACAGTAAAAAGGCATTAAATGGAGATAAAGTAGCTCCTGTATCTCTCAATAAGATAGCACGGATATAAGTCGCAAAAGCAGCTTTTCCAGCAGCCTGTGTAAAACGGATTCCATGATAAGATGGATTCGGTTGAGAAATCCATGGGTATCGTCCACTTTTTTCCCATTCAAAAGTTCCTCCATCTACGATTACACCATCTAAAGTCGTTCCATGTTCACCGATGAATTTAGTTGCCGAATGAACCACAATATCTGCACCATGTTCGATTGGACGAATGAGATAAGGTGTTCCAAATGTATTATCCACGACAACAGGTAATCCATGTTTATGAGCCAGTTCACTGATGGCATCCAAATCAGGAATATCGCTGTTTGGATTTCCCAACGTTTCCAGATAAATGGCCTTTGCATTGTCCTGAATGGCGGCTTCAATTTCTTCTAAATTATGCGCATCGACAAAAGTCGTATCGATTCCAATATTTTTATATGTATGTCCTAACAGATTGGATGTTCCTCCATAAATGGTTTTCTGTGCAACAATGTGTTCCCCAGATTTTGCCAGTGCCTGTATCACATAACTGATGGCAGCCACTCCATTGCTTACAGCCAGTCCAGCCACTCCAGATTCAAGGGCTGCAATACGATCTTCAAATGCTCCCTGTGTTGAATTGGTTAATCGTCCATAAATGTTTCCAGCATCTTTTACCCAAAACGATCGGCTGCATGCTGTGAATTGTGAAACACATAGGAAGTTGTCTGATAAATAGGAACCGCTCTGGAATCAGTAGACGGATCGGCCTGTTCTTGTCCTACATGCAGCTGTAATGTTTCAAATTTAAATTTTCTGTCTTTTCTTGAAATACTTGTCATATCTTTTCCTCTTCTTTCTTCTTTGTGAAACAAAAAAAACTCATCCCATAGAACGAGTTCAATTCGTGTTACCACCTATTTTCATTATTATCTTTCAATAATAACCTTAACGAGTACTATCATACCCTTTTGCGATAACGGGCAACCCCGTGCTACCCTCCTATCGAATAGCCAACTCCAAGACCATGTTCATAATTCATACTTTCTTCTTTCCACTCGCCAAAAGATCTCTATAAAGATTTGAATCATTACTCTTCTTTTCTTTGTTTTGTACTTACATACTACATTAGTAGGTATCTGTTATCAACGCATTTCCTACTATTTTTATAGGATTTGACATTTTCTTTCTATGTGTTAGACTCTTTTATATCGATAGGAGGAAAACTATGAAATTTATGAAAAAAAGTATTCTTGCTTCTGTTGCAGTTACATTATCCTGTACTTGTTTACCTGTACATGCGATTGAAACAAACGTTATCGATGAAAAATGGGGAAAACCCACTGTTGTATATGGAGCCGGCCTTAATGCCAATCAGATTCAGGCAACTGCTGAACTATTCAATATAACCAATTCAGAATATGTCAATGAACTGATTGTTGATGCCTATGATGTAAATACATATCTTGGATATTCTTTATCTTCTGGTTCAAGTCTAATTTCATCTGTTATGGTTCAAAAAACAGATAAGAGTGGTGTCGTTGTCAATATCCTGACACCTGAAAACATTACAAAAATAACGGAAGAACAATATGCCAATGCAGCCATTACTGCAGGTGTAACCAATTGCGAAATCGATGTTGCCAGCATAATGAGCGTAACCGGTGAATCGGCTTTAACTGGCGTTTATAAAGCGTTTGAAGCTAATGGTGAAGTACTGGATCCAGAAAGAACGGAAGTGGCACAGGACGAATTGCAGATCACAAATGAAATCGCTCAGGAAAATGAGGGACAGGAAAATTTTGATTCCAATGTACTGGATCAGACAATGCTGGAAATCAAACAGGAACTTGCCAATCAGAAACAGAAAAATGGTGCATTATCACAGGAAGATATTCAGAATATTGTAAATGAAATCATTCAGAAATATAAACTGAATGAAATATTAACGGAAGAAAACATCAATGCGATCATTGAATTCGCAAAAAAATACGCAAATACGTCTGCCATTGACAGTCAGGATGTATTAAACCAGCTGAATTCTCTGGCAAAATCTTTTTCAAAAAATTTTGGTGACTTACTAAAACAGGCTCAGGATTCTGGTTTACTGGATCGTATTATTCAATGGTTTAAAGATTTATTCAACCTATAAAAAATAGACTGTTACTACTTTGTAACAGTCTGTTTTACTTTCTGATTTAATTTATTATAAATTCTTTTAATAAACCATGGTTCAGAAGATACTTTTTCAACTTCTTCCATTAAAAACCATTTTACTCCTTTATTTTCATCTTCCTTTATATGCACTTCTTCATTTTCATCGGCCTGCAGCAAATATGTAATATTCAAATGAAGATGACTGGATACATAACTTCCCTTTTTCTCATGTCCATCCACTGTTAATACTTCTATTGAAAAGATGGAATCCGATAATGGAACAATGTTTTTCAATCCGCTTTCTTCTTTTGCTTCCTGAATGGCCACCTGAAGACAATCGGTATTTCCATCATTATGACCACCTAACCATGCCCAGGAATCGTAGATGCGATGATAGGCCATTAATACTTTTGTAAAATCGGAATTCACGATCCATGCACTGGATGTAATATGACACATTTCGTTTGTTCTAAAAAATATATCCTTGAGATTCAATGCTTTTAAAATCACCTGTTTATCTTTTTCTTCCTGCTGGTTATAGGGAATATACAATTCTAACTGTTTTGCTAAATCCATACTAACCAACCGTAACTTTTTCCTGTGGCAATTTAGAATACGTTTTTATATTTGAAACCGTTGCATAGATGAAAGTCAATCCTCCTACACGACCTAAATACATCAGAATAATCAGTACAATCTTACTGGAAGTATGTAAAGAAGAGGTTATTCCCATTGTTAATCCAACTGTTCCTAATGCCGAAGCACTTTCAAATAAACAAGTCAGAATAGGAAGATTTTCAAAGATACTCAATAATATACCGCCGGCAAGAAAGAAAAATACATACATCATAAATATGGTTAAAGCATTTAATACGATTTCATCTACAATTCTTCTTTTAAATACCGTAACATCCTGTCTTTTAAAGAAAATAGAAAAGGAAGCTAGTACTATAATTGCCAAAGTATTGACCTTCATTCCCCCAGCTGTCGATCCAGTAGCGCCTCCTACCAGCATCATTAGAATCATGATCAGACGACTGGCTTCACTCATTCCATAAAAATCAACAGTATTAAATCCTGCAGTTCGTAATGTTACGCTTTGGAACATAGATACCCAGAATCTTTGAGAGATACTTAAATCTTTAAATTCATGGAAAAAGAAAAACAAAAATGGAAAAAGCAATAATATTGCGGTTGTCACCAGAACCAGTTTTGACTGTAATGAATATTTTTGAAATTTAAAACGATGTTTCTGAAAATCAGACCATGTGATAAAACCAATTCCACCAATCACAATTAATAAACAGATTACAGTATTAATTAATGGATTATAGGCGTATTTCATTAAAGAACCTGGTGTATCTGGAGTGGATACCAAATCAAATCCTGCATTACAGAATGCAGAAATAGAATGAAATATAGAATACCAGATTCCTTTTGGACCATATTCTGGAATAAATTGAAACATCAGCAATACAGCTCCTATAATTTCAATTAAAAAAATTCCTTTAATAAAGAATTTCGAATATCGAATGATTCCTCCCACATATGGAGCACTGATGGATTCCTGCATCAAAGAACGAGAAGATAAACCAATCTTCTTTCCAGATAAGATTCCAATTAAAATAGCTAATGTGATTACTCCCATTCCACCAATCTGAATTAACAGTAAAATCACAACGTGTCCAAAGCTTGACCAGAAAGTGGCTGTATTATTTACTACTAGACCAGTTACACAAGTTGCGGAAGTTGCTGTAAAAAGGGCATCAATAAAAGAAACACTTTCATTTCTGGATATCGGAAGAAGAAGAAACAAAGTTCCCGTTAAGATTACAAATAGAAACCCAAAGATAATAATTCTTTGTGCTGTTAATAGCTTTCTGAATTTAAGATATCGATTCATATTCTTATTTTAAAACCTCTTGGTAAACACGCAAAACATTTTTATAGAATATTTTTTCAACTTCTTCTGTTGTGAAGCCTGCTTCATATAAAGCCTGTTCCAACAGATACATCTGTGAAGCATTTTCAATTTCACATTCACAATTGATTCCATCAAAATCGGTTCCTAAACCGATCACTTCGATTCCAGCCAGATCTTTAATGTACTGTATCTGTTTTACCATTGCTTCAATGCGACTTTTCCCATTGGGAAGATCGTGCAATTCTAAAAAGTCTCCACAGAAATTCAGTCCCATAACTCCACCTTTTTCTTTCAAAGCTAAAATCATTTCATCCGATAAATTTCGTGCAACAGGACAGATTCTTCTCGCATTTGAATGTGAGGCAACGAAAGGTTTGGTACATGTATCAAAAACATCCCAGAATCCAGCATCGTTTAAATGGGATACATCAATAATAATTCCCAGTCGCTCCATTTCCTTTATGTAAGAAAAGCCAAATGGAGTCAGTCCATTTACAGAATCCACTCTCTGTAATAGATTGGGTACTTTGGAATCCATAAAATCGGGATTTACCAGTAAATTGGGATATCCAATTCCATTTTCATAATTCCATGTCAATGCGATCATTCGAACTCCCATTCGGTAATAGTTTCTTAACATTGCCAGATCCTGAAAAACCACACCACCGTCTTCTAAAGTTAATAAAGAAGAGATTTTTCCTTCTTTTTCATTTTTTTCTATATCTTCAAAAGTATAAACAGGACTTATCCATTCTTTATTTTCTTCAAGCATACGACAATACATATCATATAATTTCATTGTTTCCTGCTCTGGAATTTCTCTTTTATTCTGATCTGTGAAAAGTGCAAAATTCTGTAAAAGATAGTTTCCTTTTTTCATTTTTTCAATATCAATGGAACAATCATTTCTAAATAAAGATACTTCCTGATGTTTTTCTTCTTTATTAAGAAGAGCAAGAATTGTATCACAATGCATATCTATCACTTTCATAAGCCATTTCTCCTTAAAGCTCTTCTTATTGTAGCACATTATAAAAAAAGATGAATCTTTTTTGACTCATCTTATTTTACTAACAATTCACAGATTTTTCTTGAATAGGCGATTGGATCTTTAATTGGGAATCCTTCAATTAAACAAGCCTGGTCATATAAGACTTCCGCCACTTCTTTTACTTTATCTTTATCATCTGTATATAAATCTTTCAATCTTTCAAAAATTGGATGTTTTGGATTGATTTCAAGAATACGATTGGCTTTCATAGGCATTGGATTGTCTGGCATATTATTAAATACACGTTCCATTTCAAAAGAAATTCCTTCCCCAGCTGTTAAGCATACAGGATCATCAATTAATTTGGAAGACAGACGAACTTCACTGACTTCTTCTAAAGAATCTTTCATAAAATCAAGTAATTCTTTGTTTTCTTCTTTTGTTTTATTTAATTCATCTTTTTCTTCCTGAGAATCGATATCCAGATCTCCCTGTGCCGCATTCTTGAATCCTTTTTCTCTATAGGTCATTAATGACTGCATCACAAATTCATCTACATTATCTGTTAAATACAATACTTCAAACCCTTTAGATTTCAAAGTCTGTACAACCGGTAATTTGTCAATTAAATTTACATCACTTCCAGAAACATAATAAATATCTTTCTGATCTTCTTTCATTCTTTGTACATATTCATTTAATGTCACAAGTTTATTTTCTTTCGAAGAATTGAACAATAATAGATCCTGCAGTTTATCTTTGTCTCTACCATAATTGTTGTAACATCCAAATTTTAAATTTATACCAAAGTTATTCCAGAACTTTTCGTATTCTTCTCTTTCTTTTGTTAATAAATTTGTTAATTCGGATAACACTTTCTTTTCAATACGAGAAGCAATTATTTTTAACTGGTGATCGTGCTGTAACAATTCACGAGAAATATTTAAAGATAGATCCTGTGAATCGACAAGACCCTTGACAAAGCGTAAATAATCTGGCAAAAGATCTTCTGCATGATCCATAATAAAGACACCACGACAGTACAATTGCAAACCTCGTTTATAATCGGCATTGTAGAATCCCTGAGGCACACGAGATGGGATATACAACAAAGCATTAAAGCTTACATTTCCTTCTACATTAAAATGAATTGTTCTAAAAGGATCGGAATAATCATAAAAATGATCTTTATAGAACTGATTGTATTCTTCTTGTGTAATCTGTGATTTTGCACGTTTCCATAAAGGAACCATTGAGTTTAATGTCTGTTCTTCGATTACTGTTTCATATTCAGGATTGTCTTTGTCTTCGCTTCCTTCTTTAACTTTTGTCGTTTCTACATTCATATGGATTGGATAACGAATATAGTCTGAATATTTCTTCACCAGATCTTTGATTTTATATGTTTTTAAATATTGAGAATAATCTTCTTCATCACTATCTTCTTTTAAAGTCAGAATAATGGTTGTACCATGATTTTCTCTTTCACCTTCAGAAATTTCATATCCACTTACACCATCACTTGTCCATTTATAAGCTGGGCAGCCTTCTTTTTTAGAAATAACAGTGATTTCTTTACTTACCATAAAAGCAGAATAGAATCCAACCCCAAACTGTCCAATAATATCAATATCTTCTTCTTTCTTATCTTCTTTTGCCATTTCTTCTTTAAAAGCTAAAGATCCAGATTGGGCAATAGTACCTAAATTTTCATCTAAATCCGTTTCATCCATACCAATCCCAGTATCTGAAATGGTAATTTTACGATTTTCTTCATCTAAATCAATTCGAATTTCCAATTCATCTGAATTCACATGTCCCTGATTTGTAAAATAATATTTATCGATTGCATCCGATGCATTGGAAATCAATTCACGAAGAAATATTTCTTTATGCGTATAAATGGAATTAATCATTAAATCTAAAATACGTTTTGATTCTGTTTTAAATTGTTTCTGTGCCATGTTATCACTCCTTTGAAAAATAAAAATTAGCACTCTTATATCGAACGTGCTAATTATACAACTTCAAATTGGCACTGTCAACATATGAGTGCTATATTTTTTTATTTTGTATTCACTTCTGCAAGAATTAATCCTGGATTTCGATCCAGTATACTTTTGATCGTATACGTACTATTAAATAAAATTAAATAATTTCCTCTGAAATCCTGTAATAATTTAGCATCCAATGAAATTTTTAAAGATTTTATATCAATGTCTTCATTCTGAATCCATCGAACATACTGATAAGACAATGGTTCTCGTATGATGTCTACATTGTATTCCTGTTTTAGACGATATTCCAGTACTTCAAACTGCAAGACACCGACCACTCCCACATATACTTTTTCAACACCGGTAGAAGGTTCCTGATAAATTTGAATGGCTCCTTCCTGGGCAATTTGAGAAACTCCCTTAACAAACTGTTTACGTTTTAAAGTGTCTTTCTGAATGATCAGTTCAAAATGTTCTGGTGCAAAAGTTGGAATGTTGTCAAACTTTATTTTCATTTTCGGATCACATACAGTATCCCCAATGGAAAAAATTCCTGGATCAAATACCCCGATAATATCCCCTGCATACGCTTCGTCAATGACTTCACGATCCTGTGCCATCATTTGCTGAGGCTGAGACAGTTTCATCGATTTATTTCTTTGAACATGATATACATTCATGTCTTTATCAAATCGACCCGAACAGATTCGCATAAACGCAATACGATCTCGATGTGCTTTATTCATATTGGCCTGAATTTTAAAGACAAATGCAGAAAATGGACTGGATACTGGATCTACGATGGTATCCTGTGCTTTTCGTGCCAGAGGAGAAGGTGTCATTTTCAAAAAGTTCTGAAGGAATGGCTCTACCCCAAAATTTGTCAGAGCCGATCCAAAAAACACCGGTGTCAATTGCCCATGATGAACCTGATTCAGATCAAATTCATAACTGGCTCCATCCAGTAATTCTACATCTTCTATTAACTGATCTGTCAATTCTTCTCCAATCAACTGATACAATGTGTCTGGATCATCTAAAGACACTTCAATTTTATCCGCTTTCTTTTTTCCTCTTTCACTATTATCAAAAGCCAGAATGTGTTTTTTATCTCGATCGTATACACCTTTAAATCGATCCCCTGAACCAATTGGCCAGTTCACTGGATACGTTCCAATTCCAAATTCAGTTTCCAGTTCTTCCATTAAGTCAAAAGGATTTTTCGCTTCACGATCCATTTTATTAATAAATGTAAAAATAGGAATGTGTCGCATTGCACAAACTTTAAATAGCTTACGTGTCTGTGGTTCAATTCCTCTTGAACCATCTATAACCATGACAGCACTATCGGCCGCCATCAATGTACGATATGTATCTTCTGAGAAATCCTGGTGTCCTGGAGTATCCAGAATATTAATACAGTAATTGTCATATTCAAACTGCATAACAGAGCTTGTAACAGAAATTCCTCTTTGTTTTTCAATTTCCATCCAGTCCGATACTGCATGTTTCGAATGTTTTTTTCCTTTAACAGCTCCTGCCATTTGAATGGCTCCTCCATATAATAAGAATTTCTCTGTTAAAGTTGTTTTTCCAGCATCGGGATGGGAAATAATGGCAAATGTTCTTCTTCTATTAATTTCCTTTTCTATATTCATGTTATTCCTCTCAAACCCTTAGTAATATAACATAAAATGACACAATTTTAAAATCTTTTTATGTTACAATAAAAGAAAGAAAGGGGGATTTCCAAATGAAAACAATAAAAAGAATTCTTTCCTGTTTCTTAACACTTTTTCTTATTACGGGTTGTGGATTTAAGGACGATGAAGAAGAAAAGGGTACATCTCTTAAATCCATTGAACTGGAATTAGAGGATGATAATAAGTATTATACAAATCAGACTATTGAAGTTGAAATTGATACAGAACCTGATTACCAGTTAACAGAAGATGATTTTTCTTTATTTGGTGGAGAAATCAAAGTCAAAGGAGATACTGCCTACTTAACATTCAAATCAGCTGGTAAATTCCATATATATGCCCAGGTAGAAGATGTTAAATCCAATACATTAGCTATTACAATTAAATCCAGTACGACCAGCAAAGTAGAAGAAAAAGAAGAAGAAGAACAGGAAGAAACAAAAGAAAATAAGGAGACAGAAAAAGAAGAAGTTAAAAAGGATAAGAACGATTTAACGGACTGGGAAAATCTAAGAGATGCCCCTGGTTCAAAAGTAAAACAGGCTAGTGAAATAGCCAACGCTTCCGATTCGTATATCAATCAGACCTTTGCCATGGAAGGATATGTTCCTTTAGATGGAGATGGTACTTTTATGGAGACAGGCGATGGTCAAAAAATCGCACTTACTGGTCTGGAAATTGAATATACCGGTAAAATTCGTGTATATGGTACATATGATGGAAATTCATTTAAAGTCCGCAGCTATTGTGCTTATTCAAATACAAAAGTAAAAGAAAACGCAGATTAAAAGACATGATCCGAAATCATGTCTTTTTTAAAACTATAGTTTTTTATTTGAACAATGACAGCATCCTTTTTGTGCCGGACAGCCAATGCAATGTGCCCCTGCTTTTTTCTGTTTTACAATATATCGAATTGCTAAAAATAATAGAATACCTATTAATCCAATCGCAATCGCATCTGCCATATTATTTTTCCTCCTTCAATTCTATATTTGTCTTATGAATCCGCAATAAAATACATCCAATGAAGAATAGAACAATCAGTAATCCAGGTAAAAATCCAGGTCCTAATGTATGGATAGTCATGATTGTACCAATCTGATATACAAGGAAGGCCACAGTATATCCCATTCCTAACTGTAAAAAGATTGCAGCCAATAACCACTTTTTACTTTTCATTTCTGAGTTCATCGCACCCAGTGCCGCAAAACAAGGTGGTGTATATAAATTAAACATCAAATATGCCAAAGCTGCAACCTTTGTGATTGCCATTGTTGTCATAACAACATTTCCACTTCCGATCAATGCCAGTTCTTCTGTATCAATGAAAGCCGATAAACCATAACAAACAGCCAGGGTTCCCACAACATTTTCTTTTGCGATAAAACCTGTTATGGAAGCAGCCGCCAATTGCCATGCACAAACACCAGTAATTGGGATAAGTATGTAAGCAATCGGTGTAGCTAAAGAAGCCAATATGGATGTAGATTCCAATCCTGCTTCAACCACTTGAAAACTCCAGTTGAAGGACTGCATGATTTGTACAACTGTATTACAAACCAAAATAATGGTTCCCGCTTTGACAATATATGCTTTTCCTCTTTCAAACATTGATGTAACCGCCAGCTTTAAACTTGGAATCTTGTATTCTGGCAATTCAATAATAAAGAAAGATTTTCGATATTTAAATCCTGTTACCGCTTTTACAATAAAAGCTCCAATCAAGATCAAGAGGATCCCGACAAAATACATCATTGTTCCAAGCCATGGAACATCTGGAAAGAAAGCCCCTGCAAATAATGCGATAACTGGCAATTTCGCTCCACATGGCATAAATGGTGTCAACATTGCGGTTGCTCTTCGTTCCCTTTCATTGCGAATGGTACGACAAGCCATAATTGCAGGTATGGCACATCCGGTTCCAATAATCATCGGAATGACAGATTTTCCAGACAGACCCACTTTTTTGAATACAGGATCCAAAACAACTGTAGCTCTAGCCATATATCCACAGTCTTCCAATAACGCCAACAAGAAATACATTACCATAACCAGAGGAAGGAATCCAACAACCGCTCCAACTCCTCCTATGATTCCATCTACAATTAAAGCCTGTAAAAATGGATTGGCATTTGCTAATAGATTGCCAACATATCCCTGGAATGTTTCAATCCACCCCACTAAATAATCTGCCAGCCATGGTCCAATCGTTGATTGAGAAATATAAAATACACAAAACATCACAATCGCAAATAATGGAAGGCCAAACAATGGATTGGTAATTATATCATCTAAACGATCTTGTTGATTTCTTACATTGGTTTCAATTTTACGTGTTTCCACTTGTTTTACGATTTCACTGACAAAATCAAATCGTTTGCGATCGGCTTTTTCCACTTCTGATTTAAGACTATGATCATAAGATGCTTCATGATAAGGGGAGATCTGCTTTTTTCCTTTAACCAATATCGCTTTTTCAATAACTTCCTTTAATCCTTCACTGGAAGTTGAAACGGTTTTTATTACTGGACAGTTTAATTTTTCCGATAATAATTTTTCATTGATTTGTGTATCTTTTTTTACATTTATATCATTTTTATTTAACGCAATGACCACTGGAATGGATAAATCCAGTAATTGTGTAGAAAAGAATAAACTACGACTTAAATTCGTCGCATCTACAATATTGATAATAACATCTAGTTTTTCATTCTTTACATACGAACTGGTAATACTTTCTTCGGAAGTAAAAGGAGACATCGAATAAGCACCGGGTAAATCTACAATTACACACTCCTCTTTACAGAATCCTTTTTTTAATGAACTCTCTCTTTTATCCACTGTTACACCAGCCCAGTTTCCTACTTTTTCATTTTTTCCAGTCAAAGCATTGTACATTGTCGTTTTTCCACTATTTGGATTTCCTGCTAAAGCAATTCTCATATACACCCTCCTATTAGTCAAGACTAACTTTAAGACTTAAAAAATAGATTTCTAAATTATAGAAATCAGATTCGCAAGATTTAAGTCGATATTATAACGTGAATCTTTAATTGAAATGACAATACCATTCTTTTTATTGGCTAAAACGGTAATTGCTTGTCCACTATAACATCCCAATGTGAATAAAAAGGAGTTCAATTCGTCATCCTGAGTATCGATAGACTGAATAATATATTCTTTTCCAATCTCTGCATTCGTTAAGTTCATATGGTTAGTCCTTTCTAACTAGAAATAGTTTACCATCACTAACTATTTAAGTCAAATAAAAAACCAGAAAATATTCTGGTTTTTTAAACGTCTATCCAATCAAATGTATAGTCACCATTAAAATCAACTTTTATTGTTGCATCTTTCACAACACCTTTTTCAATGATCTTATGAGCAATTGGAGTTTCAATGTATTTCTGAATGTATCGTTTCATAGGACGTGCTCCATAAACGGGATCCACACCCTGACTTGCGATCTGTTGATAAGCGGATTCACTGACTTGTAAATGAATATCTCTATTTTCCAATCTTTTTGCCAGCAGACCAATAAATTTTTTCGCAATCTTCGAGAAGGAATTGGAATCCAGTGCATTGAAGACAATAATCTCATCAATACGATTAATAAACTCTGGTTTAAAGAATGTCTTCACCTCATTCATATAATCATTGTAATGATCTCCTGGCTCAAATGCATATTGTGAACCCAGATTGCTTGTTAAGATAATAATTGTATTTTTAAAGTCAACCGTTACTCCCTTTGAATCGGTAATTCGTCCATCATCTAAAATCTGAAGCAGTGTATTGAATACATCTGGATGTGCTTTTTCAATTTCATCAAATAACACAATGCTGTAAGGATTTCTTCGAACCGCTTCTGTTAACTGTCCTCCTTCATCGTATCCTACATATCCTGGAGGAGCTCCAATCAAACGGGACACACTGTGTTTTTCCATATATTCTGACATATCAATTCGAATAATATGTCTTTCATCATCAAACAGCTGCTGTGCTAAAGCTTTGGCAACTTCGGTCTTTCCAACTCCAGTAGGTCCTAAGAACATAAAGGCACCAATTGGTCGATTTTCATCCTGAATCTGTGCTTTTGAACGTAAGATCGCATCGGTAACCAGTTCAAGAGCGTGATCTTGCCCAACAACTCTTTTACCCAGTTCATCCTGCAGATGAAGCAGTTTTTCTCTTTGTCCTTCTACCAGTCTGGATACTTCCACTCCGGTCCATCTAGATACAATTCGAGCAATGCTTTCTTCATCCACCGTTTCCTGAATCAGTGCATCTTCCTGATGCACTTTATGACCGGCAATTTTCTTTTCCAGATCTGGAATGATTCCATACTGAAGTCTGGCTGCATCCTCATAACGCATTTCATTTCGTGCCTGTTCCAGGTCCAGTCTTGCTTTTTCCAGAGCCTGCTTATCCGTTTGTGCATTGGCCAGTTCATTCTTTTCATCTTCCCATCTGGAATGCATTTCGTCTTTCTTTGACTGTAATTTTGCCAGTTCCTGTACGATTTCGTTTCGTCTTTGGACGGCTTTTGGTTCTTCTTCCTTCATCAAAGATGTTTTTTCAATCTGAAGCTGAAGGATCTTTCTCTGCAATTCATCCAGTTCCTGAGGCATGCTTTCCATTTCTACCTTTAAAGTTGCACAGGCTTCATCCACCAGATCAATGGCTTTATCTGGAAGAAAACGATCTGTGATATAACGATCCGATAAGGTAGCTGCAGCAATCAGAGATTCATCCAGAATACGGACTCCATGGAACGATTCAAAACGAGACTTCAGGCCACGAAGAATACTGATTGTGTCTTCTACACTTGGTTCCTGTACCTGTACTTTCTGAAAACGTCTTTCCAAAGCAGCATCCTTTTCAATATATTTACGATATTCATTAAAAGTAGTTGCACCAATACAATGAAGCTCTCCACGAGCCAGCATTGGTTTCAACAGATTAGCTGCATCCATAGATCCTTCTGTTTTACCAGCTCCAACCAGATTATGGATTTCATCAATAAACAGAATAATCTGTCCATCTGATTTTTTTACTTCATCCAGGATTGCTTTTAATCGTTCTTCAAACTCCCCACGATATTTTGCTCCAGCAATTAAGGAACCCATATCCAGTTCGATCAGTCGTTTTTCTTTTAAGGATTCAGGAACATCCCCTTTCATGATACGCCAGGCGATTCCTTCTACTACAGCCGTTTTACCAACTCCTGGTTCTCCAATTAATACCGGATTATTCTTCGTTTTACGAGATAAAATCTGCATAACACGACGAATTTCATCATCACGTCCAATAATCGGATCAATTTTTCCATCCTTAACATCCTGAACTAAATCTCTACCATATTTCTTTAACGCTTCTACATTTTCTTCTGAATTGGGTGTGTCATATTTTTTCCCATTTCGTCTTTCCAGTTCCATATTCTGGCATTGCGATTCATTCAGATTAAATTCTTTCACCAGTTTTTTTGAAATATAAGATTGATTAAACATTAAGCTTAACCATACAGTTGCAACACTTAAATACGTTTCATCGTGTTGACTTGCCCATTTTTCGGCTTTATCAAAAGATCGAATGACTTCATTGGAAAAGTTCAGATTCTGTACATTTCCTTTTACTACTCGATTGTTTTCCTGTTCAATAAGCTGTAAAGCTCTTTGTTTGTCTACATGAACTTTATCAAATAATCCGTCTAAGACATCGTCTTTAAAAATAGCTTCCAGTAAATCAATGGTATCCACGCTGGTATGCTGATAGCTTTTTGCCTGATTAATGGCGTTCATAATAATCTGCTGCAACTTTTCTGACATTTTTTCAAAGTTCATAAAAACACCTCCCTAGCACTCTTTATTCATTAGTGCTAACTGTATTATACATCACTTTTTAGCACTGTCAACATATAAGTGCTAATATTATAAAAAATAATACCGGAACCAGTAGTGATGGCAATAAATTTAATGTTTTTATATTTTTAATTTCCAGTATGGATATTCCTGAACAGAAAATCAAAAATCCTCCAACGATTGATATTTCACACATTAAAGAAGCACTCATAAAATTCCCTAAAAACAAAGCCAGAACATATATAGAACCCTGCCATAAAAATAAAACCCCTGCTGCAATGCACATACCGATTCCATATGCAGAAGCCAGAACAGTAGATGTCACTAAATCCAAAGTCGCATTTGTGAATAAAAAAGTATAATCCTTATACAAAGCTGCATTGATTGGTCCTAAAATAGACAAAGTTCCAATACAGAACAAAAGAATTCCTGTAGATAGTCCCTGTGCCAGTTTTCCTTTTGTTGAAAACCGATTCACCAGTTTGTGGAATTTTCCATCGATATCCAATATTGTTCCAAACAGACTTCCAATAGCCAAAGAAACGATAAATAAGACAGGATACTCACTATTTGGCATATTCTGTACAATGGAATTGATTCCTAATCCTGTTGCAGCCAATCCCATAGCCAGAAACAAAGCTTCTTTATATTTGTCTTTAATCCCCTTTTTTAATACACTTCCTGCAATACTTCCAATTAATATCATTCCTGCATTCACAAAAGTTCCAATCATATTCCTTTACACCCTTCTTTATTCGATTTAAAATTGAATAGATTATATCATATATGGAGGTTATTATGAAATTCAGTGACATAGACTTTTCTCGTATAAAAGAAATGATGGATAATTTAAGTGATGAAGACAAAGAAAAATTAAACGATATGGCTGACCAGATGGTGCATAAGATGAAAGATTCCAGTATGGAAGAGTCAGAAGAGGAAGAAGAAATAGACTTCTATGAATTTTTACATATCGATCCTGAAGAATATAGCGATTTGCCTGTATTAGATCCAATTGAGCAGGCTTGTGATATTGAAATGTATTATCAGGATGTACAAGATAGTGACTTCAGTGCTTGCATTTTATATTATTCTAAAGCCATTTTAAAGTTATTAAGAAATTATGTCTATCCGATTTATCAGGCCAGACTTTCTTTTTCAATGAATGTAAATACGACTACATTATTTAATTATCTTCAGCCTTTAATGATCGAAGAAAATATTCATGCCTTATCTCAGGCAATTTCCAGTGAACATTGGATTGATTTAAGAGAATTCTTACAGCAGGTCTGTATGATGTTGTCCCGTGCCGAATATGACTTTGTTCACTATGAAGAATTACAGACATTTAAATCATTATTATTTGATGAGAAAAAACTTTTAATGATAAAAGAAATCGCTCAATAAAATCAAAATAATGTTATAATAATTACATGATTGAATACTATATTACAAAAAATCGATTTATTGAAAAAATTGATTCCCCTGAAAAAGGATGCTGGATCAATGTAGTGGATCCAAATCGAAAAGAAAAGTTAACATTGATTCGTGAATTAGGAATATTAGAAGAATTTGTAAAATCAAGTTTAGACCGTTCTGAAAATGCCCACATTGACTACGATGATGATGTGAATCAGACTTTATTTATTATTGACTGCCCTCATCTGGTACGTACAGAAAATGCAACCTACAATACCTATCCACTTGGTATCGTGATATGTAATGAGTTTATCGTATCTATCAGTTTATCGGAGAATACAGAAATCAATGAAATTATAAACGGAAAAAGCAGAGGAATTAATACAAATAATCCCATTCAGTTTTTTCTTCATTTCATGTTAAAGATTTCTCAGAAATATTTGATTTATCTTCAGCAGATCGATCATTATTCTACAGAACTCTCTTCTCGATTAAGAGAAACCATGAAAAATGAAGAACTGTTATCTATGCTGGCTTTAGAAAAATCTTTGATTTATTTTTCTACTTCCTTAAAATCTGATGAAGTAACGTTAAAAAAATTAAGAAGATGCCGTCAGTTTAAGTTAAGCGAAGAAGACAATGATTTATTAGATGATGTACTGATTGAAATTGATCAGGCAAATGAAATGAGTCATATTTATAAAGATGTATTGAATGGTACTATGGATACATTTTCGAACATTATTGCCAATAATTTAAACTTCTCTATGAAAGATTTGACCATTATCACAATTTCTATGGAAGTTCCTAATATGGTATTTGGTTTTTATGGAATGAATGTTAAAGATCTTCCTATGGCTGTATCCTGGTTTCCTTTTATTTTTTCAATCACTTTAGCTTTTCTTGTCTGGTTTATTGTCAAACGTATACGATAATATGGGGCTGTTACCAAGCTGTAACAACCCCCTTTTTTTATTTTTTTATATATTCAATATGGCGATAATGTATTCCATCTTCTTCAAAGTCTGTCAGTACATTACAATAATAATCTTCTCTGTTAAACTCTGGATAGAAAACATCGGCATCAAATTCATGATCAATTTCTGTAAGATATAAGTGAGAAGAATACGGTAAAAGCTGTGAATAGATCTGTCCTCCTCCTATCACAAATACCTCTTCTTTTTTCTCTTTATACGATTCTATAAAATCTTCAATGGAATGAAAGATTTCAATCCCTTCTTTTGAATAAGATAAATCTCGAGTAATGATGATATGATGCCTTTTAGGAAGCATTCCAGGCAAAGATTCAAATGTTTTTCTTCCCATTACAATCGTATGTCCTTTTGTCATTCTTCGAAAAAACTTCATATCTTCTTTTAAATGCCATATCAATGCATTGTTCTTTCCCAGTTCATTTCGTTTTCCAATGGCCGCAATCTGTACAAGTTCCATATTTATCTCCTATTGTGCTAACGGGAATTTAATTTTACCCATATGTTTATAATCAATCAGTTTACAGTCTTTACATTCTTTTGAATGATCAAATTCATAAAAGTCTTTAATTTCTGGATTCAGCCAGAATTCAGGAGCAGGAATATCCGGATTGTTGTGATATCGATTCAGCTGTTCTTTGATTCCTTCGATCTGGTTCACATAAATATGTGCATCTTTGATCGACCAGTCAATTTTACCTGCTTTTAAACCCGTTACCTGTGCAATCATTTTTAACAGAACTGCATACTGGGTTACATTGAATGGAAGTCCTAAAGGAACATCACAGCTTCTTTGATGAACCCAGATATTCAAATAACCATCTGTCACATCCCATTCACTGGACCAGACACAGCTAGGCAGGACAGCGGTATCTAAATATTCATCCTGCCATAAGGAAATCACACGTCTTCTATCGTTTCTATCATTTTTTAAAGAATCAATCAGTTTATCAATCAGATGATATTTTTTCACAATAAACCCATAAGCTGTTCCAATTGTATGAGCATAGGATGGATCAAAATGTTTTAATACTTTACCAGTTTTTTCATCAATCCAGTCACCATTTTCATCGATTTCCCATTTATCCCAGATAAAGACATTTCTTTCCTGAAGCCATCGTACATCATTTGACTGCGCCTGATAGATCCACAACATCTCTAAAATAGCCTGACGGATAAAAAGCTGTTTTGTCGTCAGAATAGGAAATTCTTTGTCTACATCCAGTTGAAAGTGAGCACTGGGAATCTTAACTGTATTGATTCCTGTTCGATTTTTAACTTCAATTCCTTCATCCAGAATTGTTTGACAAAGTTCACAATATATTTTATCCCATCTAGACATTTTGATCCTCCTTTAAAATATAATCGTATATAAAATGAGCAATCGCATTCTCTTCATTTGTATATTCTGATACATAGTCTGCCACTTTCTTTAATCGATTTCTCGCATTTTTCATTGCCACACCACAACCAGAAGCCATCAGCATTTCACAATCATTCAAATCATCGCCAAAGCTTACTACATGCTCTTTTGAAGTCCCAAAATGTTCACATAGCTTTTCAATCCCAAATCCTTTATTAATATGAGGATCCACAAATTCAAATAAATTCTGAGCAGTAAAAAATCCTGTGCATTTATCATTTTTATATTCTCTGGCTCGTTGTTCAACGACTTTCTGATAATCTGGATCAAAGTTTAAAATCAGTTTATTGATCTTGCGATTTTTCACAAATTCATATAAATCGCATTCAATTTCATTTTCTTTATATAATCTGGCATGTGCACGAGTCTGTTCTGTTGAAACATTCACGTAACGATCATCTCCAATCAAAATCCAGAATTTCACATCGTATCCTTTAAAGAAATCCATTATTTCTATCACAATTTCTCCATCTAACAGATAGTATTCTTCTTTACTTTGAAGTCGATAATCATAGATTGCTCCACCATTCATCCCCATCACAAAACCAATATCTTTAGACATTCCCCAGTCTTCAATGGTTTTTAGAATGGTTTCTACAGGGCGTCCTGAAGCAATTCCAAAAAAGATACCATTCTGTTTCAAATCTCGTATAGCTTTCTTATTTATTTCTGATACTTCTTTTTTATTATTTAATAGAGTCCCATCCAAATCAGTTGCGACCAAAGTTACTGTATTTTCAATCATAAACATTCTCCTAACTCTTTTATTATAACAGTTTTTTTTATAAAATGGTTTTATGATCCAATATTTAAACATAACTCCTTATTCAATGAAAATACGTATTTTAAAAAAATGCTCTATACAGGATTTAATGCATTATTTTCATATATCAAAATCAAAATGGAATGAAAATGAGATTGTTCCCAATCAGAAAGAATATTTAGAAAATACAATTGTTACGATTCATTTTAAATTAAAAGAAATAAATTCAAGACAAAAAGGAGATTTAAAAATATTATATGAAGATGACTTTTTTATTGCCTGTTATAAGCCTCCTTTTTTACTGGTACATGAGGATGGCAATCATTCAAAGAATCTTCAAGATCGGGTAAATGAATATTTATACCAGCAAGGATGGCCTTATGAAAGCCAGGCACTGCATCGCATAGACACTCAATGCAGCGGAATCGTATTATTTTCAAAATTCCCTTTTTTTCAGGGACTTTTTGATTCCATTCTTGCCAATCATGACTGTATTAAGGAATATTATGCTCTGGTACAGGGAAAAATGCCTTTTCATAAAAAAACAGTACGATCCAACATAGCCAGAAATCGTCATAACAGTAAAGCTATGATCATTCATCCAAATGGAAAATTGAGTATATCCCATATTGAAGTCATAAAAAAATATTCAAATTCGACTTTATGTAAAGTTCGAATCGAAACCGGAAGAAAACATCAGATTCGTCTTCAGTTACAATCTATATCCCATCCCATAATAAACGATCCGATTTATGGAACGATTTATAATGATAAGGGATTACTTCTGGAAAATTTTCATATGAGTTTTATTCATCCTGTATATAAACATAAAATAGATATACAGATTCCTTTAGATTCAAGATTTCAGATAAAAGAATAAAACAATGTATATCCTTTACATAAAGAAAACAGAATTCCTATGCTTAAACAGGATAAGTATGGAATCATGTTTTCTTTTTTTAATACAAAGAATAAAAAACCAAAGATTACACTGATTAAAATGGCAATGGTCATTCTTTCATATCCAATAAGAAGACCAAAATAAAACATATAAGCTACATCTGCCATTCCCATCCAGTGTTTTCTATACATAATATAGGATAGTATTCCATATATCAAAGATGTACCGATTGAATAAGGGTGAAAATAAATCAGTAAGGCAAGAGAAGGGAGTATCCATTTTTTTGATATATAATATGTATAATAATCCTGTATACATAAACAATATAAAAAAATGGATACATAAATTGGAATGGGTAAATAATGAAACAGGACAAGAACCAATCCATCTAACCATAATTTATGATGGGTTTGTCGATAATAAGAAATGATTTTCATACTTTTACTATAATCATCAATTCTTACATATTCCTTATAAATATCATTTTTACCATTTTGATGTAAAAAAATTAATTTATTCTTTGATTTCAATTACAGGTAAATCAAAATCAAAAGTTAATTTGTAGGCCTGTAACTGCATTTTCTTTTTCTTTCCTTTATATCCATATTTTGTATCTGCCACCAGTGGATGACCAATACTGGAAAAAGAAGCTCGAATCTGATGAAATCTTCCTGTAAACAATTCAATTTCAACTTTAGTTTCATTTTCTTTATGTTCAAGTACTTTGTATTTTAATTTGGCTTCTTTATATCCTTCTTTTTTATTCATACTGATGATGGCTCTAGTATTTTCTTTCCGTAAATAAAGAGAAATTTCCCCATCTTTTTCTAAAATTCCAGATACCCATGCACGATAATATTTATGTACTTTATGACTGGAAATGGCTTCATTCATCTGACGCAAGGCATTGGCATTTTTAGCTCCAATAATTAATCCGGTGGTATTTCGATCCAATCGATTGCATATAGATGGTGCAAAACTAGAAGACTGATTAAAATTGTATTCTCCTTTTTCATAAAGATAAGTCTGTATGCGACTTACCACACAATCTCCGTTTTTCTGATTGCTTTGGGATAACAATCCATATTCTTTATTCACAAAAATATAATTTGAATCTTCATAAACAATATTTAATGGAAGTTTTGGATTGATTTTTCTTTCTTTTGTTTCACATACATCCTCAGGTAAAAATAATAAAACAGAATCTTTTTCTTTTAATAATTGATTAAACTGTGCCCGTTTACGATTTACTTTTATTTTTTTGTTTCGAATGGCTTTATACATCATAAATTGTGATAAATTAGGAAAAGTTTTTAATAAATATTTATCCAGTCTCTGATTCGCATCATCCTTTAATATAATCATTTCTTTCATAACAGTAGTATACTATATAGATACAAATTTGTGAAATTATTACCAAAAGGCTTTTAAATAAAGATATTTATCTGTATAATGGGTTTGATAAAAATAAAGGAGATTTTAAGTATGCCAAGAGGAGTATATAATTCCGTCACAGATATTCGTAGACGAATTTTCACAGCAATTGCTGAAATGGCTTATTCCGATGATACAGATTATGCACGTAGAATAGAAGAAATTCCTTATGAAATTCTTCCTGGTACAAAAGCGACATATCGTAACAGTATCTTTCTTGAACGAGCAATTATAGGCGAAAGATTGCGTTTAGGAATGGGACTGCCTATTCGTGAACACAGTGAATATGGAAAAATTTCTGATGGAATTGAAGAAAGTACGATCGCAAAAAAATATTATGATGATCCACTTATAAATATTATTAAATTTGCATGTAATGCATGTCCTGAGAAAAAAATATTTGTGACAAATGCCTGCCAGGGATGTTTATCTCATCAATGTACAGAAGTTTGTCCTAGAGATGCGATTCATATTGTGAATGGTCGCAGTTTAGTTGATCAGGAAAAATGTATCAAATGTGGTCGCTGTATGGATGCCTGTCCATATAATGCCATCACAAAGATCGAAAGACCTTGTGCTGCCAGCTGTGGTATGGATGCCATTACTAGCGATGAAGAAGGAAAAGCGGTTATCAACTATGATAAATGCGTAAGCTGTGGTCAATGTCTGGTCAATTGCCCATTTGGTGCCATTGTCGATAAAGGACAGATTTTCCAGACAATTTATGCGATGAAAGAAGGACATGAAGTCATTGCAGCAATTGCTCCTGCTTTTGTTGGTCAGTTTGGTCCAAAAGTTACTCCAGATAAAGTAAAATCTGCATTGAAACAGTTAGGATTTGCGGATGTTGTGGAAGTAGCCATCGGTGCCGATTTATGTACGATTGAAGAAGCGGAAGATTTCTTAAATAAAGTTCCTGAAAAACAGCCATTTATGGCTACAAGCTGTTGTCCAGCCTGGTCAGTAATGGCAAAAAAGAACTTCCCTCAATTTGCCCCTTACATTTCAATGGCATTAACACCAATGGTTTTAACTGGTCGTTTAATTAAAAAAGACAAACCAAACGCAAAAGTAGTTTTCATTGGTCCTTGTGCCGCAAAGAAACTGGAAGCAAGTCGTCGTTCCATCCGTTCAGACATTGATTTTGTCTTAACATTTGAAGAAGTTATGGGAATGTTCAATGCGAAGAAAATTGACCTTGCTAACATTGCCGAAAGCGATCCTTTAACAGAAGGTTCAAACACAGGTCGTGGTTTTGCGGTCAGTGGAGGAGTTGCTAAAGCGGTTAAAGATCTGATCAACAAACAGCACCCTGAAATCGATGTAAAAGTTCAAGCTGCCGAAGGATTAAAGAACTGTAAGTCCATGTTGATGATGGCAAAAGCCGGTCGTTTAAATGGATATCTATTAGAAGGAATGGCTTGTCCTGGTGGATGTGTTGCAGGTGCAGGTACATTACAGCCTATCACTAAATCCAGTGCATTAATTAAAAAATACGCAAACGAAAACACTCGTATTTTAGCTGATGATTCCGATTATGGTCATCGTTTAGAAGAAGTAAGTGAGCACTAAAAAGAGGAACGATTGTTCCTCTTTAATCTTTTATTTCAATTGAACTTCCTGTTTTCATATAATGAATCTGGGAATTCAAGTATTTCTTTAATATAGAATAAGCAAATTCTCCTGTACAATGACCAGTATAATAGTTACTATTTCTAGATTTTAAATCCTTTGCGATATCCTGAATGCATTGTATATCTTCATCCATATACTGACTTTGTATCATATGAAAACCTGAAATGACAATTTCAGGATCTTTTTTAAATCTTCTTTGAAATTCATCCATGATATTGACAATTCCATTGTGAGCACATCCCGACAACAATACCTTATTTTGAATCACTACATATATTTCATGATCAAATGAATCCTGAACATATTTATCCTTTACTTTATATTTTAATCGAAGATTGCTTTTTGGCCAGTATTTTTCATGGGCTACATTTCCAAATACATAAATTTCATCCATTTTAAAATCATAATCGATCCAATGAATTCGAGGACTTGAATACAATAATGAATCCATTCCAATATAATGACTTTTATCCTTTTTAAAACTATAGAACTCTCTTTTCGCATTTTTATGTATATAGATCTGTGCTTTGTCATTAATGTCTAAAAATGATTTCAATCCTCCAGCATGATCATAATGTCCATGACTGATAAAAACCAAATCTACCAAAGACAGATCAATCTTTAACTGTTTCGCATTCTGTATAAACAAATCACTTTGCCCTGTATCTACCAGTATCTTATGGTTTTCTGTTTCTACATAAATAGAAAGACCATGTTCACACATAAATGGATATTCACCTGTATTTTCAATTAAATTTACGATTTTCATACATTCAGTTTAACATATAAAGCGAAATCTGTCTTAGACAGTTTCGCTTTGTTTCTTAAATGACACAATGGTTTTAAATAAGTCTCCTTCGATTTCGATTTTGAAAGTTCCTCCCTGAATTTCAGTAAAACTTTTCACAATGGCAAGACCCAAGCCACTTCCCGTACCATGTCTTGACTTGTCTCCTCGTACAAATCTTTCTTCAATTTCTTCCGGTGTAAAATTCATTTCATCCTGAGAAATATTTTTAAATACAATCTGAACTTCCTTTTCTTTATTAAATACATCAATATATACTCTTGAAAAACTTAATGCATATTTTGATATATTAACCAGTAAGTTTTCAAAAATACGATACGTTTTATTAGAATCCAGATTTAAAATAATTTCTTCATCTTTAAAATTCTTCTTCACCACAAGATTTCTTTCCAGTAAAGATTCTTCGTTTTCAAACAGTACCTGATTTAATAAAGCAATTATATTTAAATCATTTAGCTCCAGCTCAATATTTCCACTGTTTATTTTTGAAATCTGCAGCAGATCCTGCATTAAAAGATTTAATCGATCGGCATATTTATTTAAATTTTCAAGATATTCTTTTCTTGTCTGTTCATCTAAATTTTCATCCTGTAACAGCAGTACATAATTCTTAATGCAGGTTAATGGTGTTTTTAAATCATGCGATACATTCGATATCAGTTCCACTTTCATATTCTGTGATTTTGCTTCTTCTTTAACAGCCAGTTCAAATCCATCATATACCCCATTGAAGGATTCTTTTAATGAATTGAATAAATGAACGTCCTGATTAATTTTCTGATCAAAATTTCCATCTTTCAGTTTATTGGCTGAATTTAAAATCACATTGTAGTCATTCTGTATTTCTTTTATGCGCTTCTGTGCAAAATAAAAGATTATAAACGAATAAACAATTGCACAAATAATCCCAAATCCTTCCAAAGAAGAAAACACAAACATACAGATCAGATTAATAAATACAGCTAACAGAATTGGAATTGAATATTCTTTTGAAAAATCTTTTCTTGAGATACCATAAAATTTATTCTGAATCCATATAAATAATTTATAGGTTAATGTTCTTTCTTTAAAATATACGATTGGATGTAAAATAAATTCTTTAAAAGCAAACCAGCTTAAAGATATCAGTAAATATGTCACAAAGAATAATAAAACATTTACAGCTGTCACAATTCCAGATAATTCAACTATATGAAACTGTTTCATTATTTCAAATACAGCACCCGAAGCTGTATATGCAGCTGTATATAAAGTCATGACAATTGCACATGGTAACATTATGCATAATAATGTAAACAGGATTTCAAAATATACATGTTTTGTCCACTTAAAAGGAACAATTTCTTTTAAATCATCCTTTGGCATGATGAATACGATCAATCCCAGCAATACCGTTATGATCATATAAATTATTGAAAAGAATTCAAAATAAATCTGTTCCTGATAATACATAGCATAGCCAAAGAAATTGCTGTTTGCACTGATGTCTAAAGGGATTCTAATATGGATTTCCAGATTTTCTGGAACGTTTAAAGAACAGATACTATAAATTTCATATGGATGCCCATTGTATTCTATAGTTGGCATATATTCTTCATATTCGATATATTGTCCTATATCATAGATATTATTATCTATAAAATCAGTAAAAACATCTTTAAAAATAGTTTCCAGATCTGTATACGTTCCAGTTACTTTCCAGTTTCCATTTTCATTTACCCTGTTTAATACAAAATTATTATAATCGCTTTGATTTAAGTTTTCTTTTAAATTGGAAGCTTCTTTTTCTGTTTTTATATCTTTTATATCATAATATAAAGAATCATCTTTTTTTATAAAATTGTAGTAATCTCTTGCCTGTAATTTAAACGCATTATTGATATCTTCTATTAACTGAGCATCCTTTATATTTTCATCAAAAGATAAAGGCTCATAATCTGGATCCAGTTCCATTGCCTGATAAACTAAAAAATAGACAATATCATCTTTACATCTTTGTACAAACTGATCGTTTTTCTGATTCGATATATAAGAATCCATTGTTCCATATAAGCAGACCGTTAAAATAGAGGCAACGACCAAAATGGAATAGAAAAGAAGAGTTATTAAATTTTTTCTTTTCATATTACTTTTCCCTTTCAATTTTATATCCTATTCCATAAACAACTTTTATATAATCCGGATTTTTCGGATCCACCTCAATTTTTTCTCTTAATTTTCGTATATGTACCATAATTGTCTGTGTACTAATGGCATCTTCTTTCCATACAGTTTCATATATTTCTTCCGATGAAAATATTTTTCCTGGATAAGACATTAATAATTCAAGAATATAATACTCTTTTGCGGTCAATTGAATCTGACGACCATCCACAAATACTTCTTTTGTGTCCTGATTCAATTCCAAACCTCGAACTACAAGTTTTTTTGAATTTGATGTTGTCTGTTTTAAACGGATGATCTGTTCATATCTTCGAATATGAGAATTAACACGTGCTAATAAAACCGATACTTCAAATGGTTTGGTTACATAATCATCAGCTCCTACGTTTAATCCATTGATCTTATCTATATCTTCATCTTCACTTTTTGCACTTAAAAAGATAATAGGAAAATCAAATTCTTCTCTTACTTTACATGTAAATTCAATTCCATCCATTACTGGCATCATAATATCAACGATTGCCAGATGAACTTCTTTTGTGACCTTTTCTAAAGCATCCTTTCCATTAATAGCCTGTATAACAGAGTATCCCTGATTTCTTAAAAAAATAGCTAAGGTTTCTCGTATTCCTTTTTCATCTTCTACAATTAAAATTGTATGGTTCATAAGCCTCTCCTTTCTGGATACAATATATCGAATAAAACTGAAAGAATAGTGAACTGAATTCTAAATATATTCTTAATTTTTTAATTCTATTTATAGTATCTCATATATTTTTTAAAAAAAAACACCCGAATTTCGGGTGTTATCATGACAAAGAAATATTATTCACCTTTTTCTAAAGCCAATGTACGAGTTGTTAAGTCACATACTTCAGCTGGTCCATAATACTGGATAGCTCCTGGATACGTATAAGCTGTTTCAACTGCCCATTGATCTCTATGTGCTTCAAAGAATTTGAATGGTTTTCCATCTAATTCAACAAGCGCTTTTTTGATAACTGGTTTGTCTTCTCCATGTCTTCTTTCAATATTCATCATCTTAGTGATAGGCATACCACCAGCAATCCATTCTTCAGCAGGTTTTGATAAATTAGATACTTTTGATAAATATCCATTGTATCCATACTGAATTAACATGAATGCATTGTATCCTAATGAATAACAGTAGTCAGCATCAAAGTTAGATGGGAATGCACATCTTCCTTCATAACCAAAGAAATGATGTAATGCATTAAACTTACCAGTATAAGTTCCTGCTTTTCTTCTTTCTTCCAATTTGTCTTTAACAAGAGCAGAGAATAATTTTTCAGATTCAATTAAAGAAACCTGAACGTTTCCATGTGGATCTCTTTCTAAGAACAATTGCTGTTGAATTCCTTCTGGAAGAATTTCGAATACAGCCATTGATTCTTTTGATAAACCTTGTTCGATAAATGCATATTTGTCTTTCCATGTTGGTAATGCATTGAATGCATCCGCTTTTGCACCTGCTAATAATTCATTGATTTCTGAAATTAATACAGAGAATTCAGGAACAAATTCAACGACACCTTCAGGAATGATTGCAACCCCAAAGTTATCTCCATTTGCGGCACGTTTTTCAACAGAATCTGCAATATAGTCTGCAATTTGAGATAAAGACATTTTTTTAGCTGCCACTTCTTCTGAAATTAAACAGATGTTTGGCTGTGTCTCCAGAGCACATTCCAAAGCTACGTGAGAAGCAGAACGTCCCATAACTTTGATAAAGTGCCAATATTTTTTAGCAGAGTTTGCATCTCTTTCGATATTTCCGATAACTTCACTATATGTTTTAGTAGCTGTATCGAATCCAAAAGAACATTCAATATCTTCGTTTTTCAGGTCTCCATCAATTGTTTTTGGACAACCGATAACCTGAACACCTGTATTATTTGCAGCAAAATATTCAGCTAATACAGCTGCATTTGTATTGGAATCATCTCCACCAATAATAACAATTGCAGTGATTCCATGTTTTTTACAAACTTCAGCTGCAACTGCAAACTGTTCTTTTGTTTCTAATTTTGTTCTTCCAGAACCAATGATATCAAATCCACCTGTATTTCTGTATTCATCAATATAAGCATCATCGAAAATCAAATAATCATCTTCTAATAATCCACTAGGTCCTTTTTTAAATCCATAAAGAACATTTTCTTTGTTTGTTGCTTTTAATGCGTCATATAATCCACAAATAACATTATGACCACCTGGAGCCTGTCCACCAGAAAGAATAACACCTACAACCTGTTTTTTAGCTTCTGATGTATTTTCTCCCTTTTGGAATGTGATTTCTTTTTTACCATATGTATTAGGGAATAAAGCTTTGATTTTTTCCTGATCGGCAACACTTTGTGTTTCCAATCCTTCTTTTACACAGATTTCTGAAATCCCATGTCTTAACATTCCAGGTAATTTTGGAACATACGCATATCTTGCTTTTTGAAGTGCTGAAAGATTCATTTTTATCTCCTTTTTCTAATTTTTCATACCGCTATTAGTTTAAATCATTTTCGACAAATTGTAAATAGTCTGACCCTATTTAGAACATTTAATGTTCTTCCAGTATCTGCATTTTCTCTTCCCATTCTTTCATCAAAGAATTAATTTCATTATGTTTTAGATCAATGCATTCATTCAGCTGGTCCATTTTCTGAAAATCCTGATAATATTCTGGTTCAAATCTTAATTCTCTTAAAGCTTCCAGATCTTTTTCCGCTTCTTCTAATAAATTTTCCAGTTTAACAACTCTATTTTTTAATGCTTTCATATCTTGGAAAGTCTTTTGACTTTCATTTTTTTCTACTTTTACAGATTCGATTAATGTATTCTCTATTTTTTTCTGGCAATATTCTTCATAAGTTAAGTCATAGACTTTCGATTCCTGATCCATTTCCAGAATTCGACTGGCCATTTTCTTTAAAAACATACGATCGTGACTTACAAACAATAAGGTACCATCATAGTTTTCAAGTGCCTTTTCTAAAGCTTCTTTGCTGGGTATATCCAGATGATTGGTTGGTTCATCCAGAATCAGCAGATTATCATGATCCATCATTAATTTTGCCAGGGCAAGTCGCACTTTTTCTCCACCGGATAAATTAGAAACATCTTTAAATACTTCATCCTGTGTAAACAGAAAACTGGCAAGTGTATTACGAATTTCCGTTTGTGTTGCTTCCGTATTTTCATCCCATAATTCGTCCAGGACATTTTTATCTGAACTCATCTGTGCACTTTCCTGATCAAAATACCCGATATCAATCTGATGTCCAAATCGAAACTGACCACCCAATGATGGTATCTGGTTTACCAGTGTTTTGATCAATGTACTTTTTCCAATTCCATTTCTTCCGACAATCCCCATTCTCTGATGCTGCATCAGTGTAAAGCTTACATCGCTTAAAACAGTATCATATCCAACTTTTAGATGATCCACTTCCAGCACCTGTTTTCCTCCCTTTCTGAAAGAAGAAAATGCTGCCTTCATCATAGACTGATCGGATTTGCTATCTTCAATGCGATCCATTCGATCTAAATATTTCTGTTTAGATTTGGCAAAAGCCGCTTTATTCTTTTTATATCGAAATTTCTCAATCAATGTTTCTAATCTTTGTATTTCCTGCTGCTGTCGAATATAAGCATCATGGTTTTTTATTAAGTATTCTTCTTTTGCTTTTACATAATGAGAATAGTTGCCAACATATCGAGTGGTTCTACCAAATTCAATTTCAATAACTTCATCAATTACATGATCCAGGAACATACGATCATGACTTACCAGTATGACAGCACTTGGATAGTGCTGAATATAATTTTCAAGCCATTCGATGGATTCCAGATCCAGATGATTGGTTGGTTCATCAAGAAGTAAAACATCTGGTTTCGACAGCAGAAGCTTTACTAAAGCAATTCGTGTTTTCTGTCCAGAAGAAAATTCACACAACTGTTTTTTCAGATCCTCCTGGGTAAATTGAAAGTGAAAAAATACATTTTTTAATTCCACTTCATAATTATACCCATTTAAAGATTCAAATTTATGCTGTAGAAGAGCATATTTTTCCAATTCTTTTTCACTGGAGTTGGTTTCCAGTACTTTTGCCTGCTGATTTAACTGGTTTTCAATTTCTCTAACGTATTTAAATACATCCAGCAATTCTTCATGCACCGTTCTATGTTCATCTAAGAATGTAATCTGGGATAAATATCCAATTTTTACATCTTGTGGAATCGTTAAATTCCCTTCATCCATAGATTCCTGATGACAGATAATTTTTAACAATGTGCTTTTTCCACAACCATTTCTACCAACTAAAGCAACTTTTTCATGATCTTTGATCAATAAATTCGCATCTATTAATACATCCTGTGTGCCATATGATTTTTTAACATGACTCAACTGTAATTTCATCATTTCCTCCTAAAAAAGCGGTCACTTATAAGTGACCTATTTCTCTTGTTTTTCGACTCTAAAATACTGAAGTATTCCTTTAGAAAGATTTTTTGCGATCTTTTCTTTATTTGATAAATAATAGTCTATACTTTCATCCACATTTATATTTGCATATGTAAAATACAAACCATACATTCCATAAGAATCGGCATAAATCTTATTTTCTGAAGCATGAGCTACCTGCCCTGCAAATGTCGATTTTCCACCAGATTCTCGAATTTGTGGATACATTTCCCAGGAAGTAAAATCATCCCCCTGTTCTCCCTGATAAATCACATCAAAACAGACCCCTTCCTGCAATCTGGATTCGGTCGACACAGGAGTCATACTGATTCCATGTCCTTTCATATAATACGCAATTTCATTTGCCAGCAATGCATTAGTATAAGGTGAAGTAATGATATATGGGTATACAATGGTATCATCTGCTACCATTCCTAAGGAAATGAATACTTTCGCATTAGACTCATATCCTTTACCAACACGACTGTTGGATCCATAATAAGACAGATCTTCATCCTGTTCTCTTGGAATCAATACACGCAATCCATATTTTTCCAGTTCTTCTTTTACCATCAAAGCCAGTTCATAAGAAGACTGTGCTTCACTGATTTTTTCATTGGAATATCCGTAATCAACAGAATTGGATGTGATATCAATGGTATTTCCACATGGATCCAGTACAATATCATAAATGCTGGATATAGGAGTATTATCCATTACCATTAAAAAAGCATAATTTTTCTCCATCTTTACATCTATACCGGATAAAAAATCCCTTTCTGTATGTAAGGTGACTGTTTTTACAGTTTCATTTCGACGCATTGTTGTAAATTTTTCTGATACAAATTCTTCTGAAAAATACACTCTTTTCTGTTTATAATGATCATAAACATAGATTTCGTATAATCCTTCATCCAATTGTGACAAATCAATTCCCGAATCCACACCTCCAGAAAATGTAAAAATAAATTCCTGATTATTGACCAGATTTTTTAAAAGAACATTTTTACCTAAAAGTTTATCGGTACTTTCTGTTGAGTATTGTTCTTCATACAACATTAGATTTTCACCATAGACCGTATAATCTTTTAACTGATAGGTCTGCTTAAAAGAAGTTGTAATATTTTGAGATAAGATATTGGTATCAAATACCTGATCGTATGTCATACTCATCTTATCAATGTCTGTTACACGATTCATATATAAAAAAATACTGATGGCTCCAATTGAAACAGCTAAAACAAGACCAATAAGTATTTTCGGATATTTCTTTAGATTACTTAAATTTTTCATGTATCTATTATATACAAAAAACACAAGAAAAAGAATGATAAGTATGATATTCTTTTGTGTAGAGGTGTTCTATGAAAATTCCAGACTATTTAAAAGAAGGAGACACAATTGGTATTACTGCCTGCAGTTGTGGGATCCTGGATAAAATTGATAAATATAAAGATTCCATTTCCAATATAAAGGCACAGGGATTTGGGATCCTTGAGACAAAAAATGTTTACACAAACGGAGTGGTCTCTTCCTCTTCTAAACAAAGAGCCATTGAATTAAATCAGCTTGTAGAAGACGATTCCATAAAATGCATTGCGATTGCATCCGGTGGTGATTTTTTATATGATATGCTGCCTTATGTAGATTTTCATTCCATTTCAAATCATCCGAAATGGATCATTGGTTCTTCCGATCCAACCAGTTTACTTTTTACCATTACAACCTGTTTAAATATTGCCACAATGTATACTCCATGTAACATGTCTGGTTTTAATGGAAAAATGCATCCTTCCCTATATACGTTTTTTGACATTTTAAAAGGGAAAACCGTTTATCAGAAACAATATCCATATTGTGAAGATCCTCCTTTCAGTGACAGTTTTAAAAAGAAAAATGAATGGATCCAAATAAATGGAAATGTAGATGCAAAAGGAGTTTTGATTGGTGGCTGCATTGAATGTTTAAAAGATGTGATTGGAACCCGATTTGATCATACTCTCTCTTTTGTGAATCAGTTTGAATCGGTTATATGGTATTTTGATGTATTTAATATGACAGCAGAAAGCTTATATCTGACTTTATTACAATTTAAAAATGCTGGCTGGTTTGATACATGCAGTGCCATCTGTATTGGAAAAGTTGCTTTTAAAAGTAGTTATATTGATTTATCCTATAAAGATGCCATTCAAAAGGCAATAAATGATATTCCTGTTATCTATAATATGGATATTGGCCATGTTAAACCTTCTTTTACTTTGATCAATGGAGCAATGGCACATGTCGTATATAATGAAAAAGAAGCCTATTTAAAAATCGAGGGATAATTCCCCTCGATTTTTTAAAATACAAGATTTCTTGGTGTACGTGGATAAGGTTGTACATCACGAATGTTTTGAACGCCACTTAAATACATAAGCATTCGATCAAATCCCAGACCAAATCCAGAGTGTTTACATCCTCCAAAGCGTCTTAAATCCAGATACCACTGTAGAGTTTCCTGTTCCATATTCATTTCTTTCATACGATTGACCAGAACATCATAACGTTCCTCACGCTGAGATCCTCCAACAAGTTCCCCAACATAAGGAACAAGCAAGTCACAGGCAGCCACAGTCTTTCCATCTTCATTTATACGCATATAAAAGGCTTTGATATCTTTTGGATAATCTGTTAAAAATACAGGTCCATTTACAACTTTTTCACAGATATAGCGTTCATGTTCACTCTGCAGATCCATTCCCCAGAAGATATCCTGATTTTCAAACTGATCTTTTGCTTCTTTTAAATGTTCAATAGCCTCTGTATAAGTCATTCGTTTAAAATGAGAATTCATAACTTTTGTGACTCTTTGAATGCAGTCTTTATCAATCATCTTTTCAAAGAAAGCCATTTCTTCGGATGCGTTTTCAAGACAGTACTGAATACAGTATTTAATCATTTCTTCAATACAATCCATATCATCACTCAAATCAGCAAATGCCATCTCTGGTTCAATCATCCAGAATTCGGAAGCATGCCGAGTCGTATTTGAATTTTCCGCTCTGAATGTAGGTCCAAATGTATATACATTACGATAAGCTAAAGCGAATGGTTCTACATGCAATTGTCCCGATACCGTTAACTGTGCATGTTTTCCAAAAAAATCTTTTTCATACTGATCATCTTTTCGACAGGTTACTGTAAAACATTCTCCAGCTCCTTCTGCATCGTTTCCGGTAATTTCAGGAGTATGCACATAAACAAAACCTCTGGACTGGAAAAAAGTATGAATGGCCATACTTAATACCGAACGCAAACGAAACATGGCATAATATGTATTAGCACGTGGTCTTACATGTGGAATTTCACGCATGTATTCAAAACTGTGTCTTTTTTTCTGCAGTGGATAATCATGTTCACTTAATCCCAATACGCTGACTTTTTTTGCCTGGATTTCAAATGGCTGTTTTCCCTGTGGAGTTAAAACCAAAGTTCCTTCCACTTCAATAGCTGATCCCAATGTAATTTTAGAAACTTCATTGAAATTTTCCAGATCTGTACTGTAAACAATCTGAACATTTGAAAAAGTTGTTCCATCGTTGCATTCAATAAAGCCTACTGCTTTGGAATTTCGATTGGTACGAACCCATCCCTGTATACAAATGTTTTGCTGATCCATACTTTCATAAGTTTCTTTTAATTTTTTTACTAACATTTTTTCCTTCCTCCTAAAAAAAAACGTTCCTGTCAAGGAACGATTTAAACCGCGGTACCATCCTCTTTTTTCGAAAAGAAACGACTCAATGGTTTAACGCACCAAACGGAACTGTCTACTTAATTTCTCCAGTTCAGCCAAGTAACTGTTACCCTTCTAATCCATCTGTCTGTTTTCACCAGCCACAGACTCTCTACTTTCCGTTTTAGAGGACTTTTACTTCATTGCTTTCTGATTCATCGAATTTGTTGAAAAAACCAATTCTTGTATTGATGATACCACATCAATTGCTTTTATGACAACCCCTTTTGGAGCCGATATATGCTGATGTGTAAAATCTACAATTCCGGTAATTCCACATTCAACCAAACGATTCACGGTTTCCTGTACATGATGAGAAATCGTTAAAATGGCAATATGGCAACCTGCAGGAATTTTTGTTTCCAGCTGATCCATAGGATAAATCTGAACACCAAAATGTTCTCCACATTTCTTTTCATCCACATCAAATCCACATGCAATTTCTCCCACAACATAATCCCATTTATTATAATTCAATAAAGCGCTTCCTAAATTACCTGCACCAACCAATATTATTTTTTCATCAAAATTGACTCCTAATTGTTTATTGAAAATTTCAATCAGTTTTTTAACACTGTAACCATATCCCTGTTTTCCTAAATTTCCTAAAAAAGAAAAATCTCTACGGATTGTGGTTGGTTCAATGTCTACCATTAAAGCCAATTCTTTTGACATAACTCTTTCAATGCCATTTTTTTCCAATCGATTAAGCGCTTTCAAATAGATAGGATATCGCTGTAATGTTGCTTTAGGTACACTTCTCATAACAATCCTCCACTTCAATAATAGGTTGTTTGTGAAAAATTATCAAGTGAAAACTTTTATATTTTCACAAGCAATTTACTTTATTCCACTTCAAATTTTACACGATCATGATATTCCTGTTTTTTCCCATCATTCCATTCTTCCAGACAGCGATAGTATCCTGCCACTTTTGAATAAATTTCCGTTTTCGTTTTGCAAAAAGGACAAATCGACTGTTCTCCAGTTAAATATCCATGTTCTAAACAATAAGAATAGACAGGCGATAATGTGAAACAGGGAATGGAATAATTATTACAGATTGTCTCCACCAGATTTTTCGCGTTTTCACTTGAAGAAATGCGTTTTTTCAAATAAATATCAAATAAAGTTCCTGCTGTATATTCTCCTTGAATCTGATTTTGAATGTCTAAAGCTTCAAAGACGTCATTAGTGGCATCCACTGCACAATTTGAAGAGTTGGTATAATATAATTTATTTAAAAATTGACGATCCAGTTTTGCAAACCGATAGGAAACACCTTCAGCTGGTGTTGCATCTAAATTAAAGGGTTCCTTATACTGTTTCTGATAAACAACCAGTTTTTCTTTGATAAACGTAAACACTTTTTTTGAAAAAAAGATTCCGCTTTCACTTGTCATATCTCCATCGATCCAATTTGATAACATTAACATTTCCTCCATACCTATGATTCCAATGGTTGAAAAATGGTTATCAAAAGTCCCAAGATACTGTTTTGTATATGGATAAAGTCCTCGATTTAAAAACTGATTTAATACTTGTCTTTTTACATGCAATGAACGCGCACAAACATTTAAAGTATGTTCTAATCTTTTAAAAAAATCCGCTTCGTTTTTTGAAAGATAAGCCATCTTGCCTAAATTTATCGTAACACAACCAATACTTCCCATATTTTCTCCATATCCAAAATAACCACCTGCTTTTTTGGTCAAGAGATTCGGATCAAATATAAAATCTTTGTAAGAATGAATTGTCTCTTTATTTTTCTTCACATTTTCAAAATGAGGCAAACCATACTTTGCACTTAATTCAAATAAGGTTTTCGTATGAATTCCTGAATTAAAATCAAAATCCGGATGAATTCGTATTGTAGGGATTGGAAATTGAAATCCTCTTTCATTATGGGAAGCCTTCAGAAAAATTTCCATCAATGCCTGATTGATCTGGTTCATTTCATTCTGACAGTCTTTATAATAAAAACCTTGTTTCTGATTCTGTATTTCAACTTCTTTATCCTTCATCCATTCAGGTACAGTCCAGTCTAAAATGATATTTGTGAAAGGAACCGTTGAACTTCTTCGACTGGGCATATTGATTCCATATATAAAGTTTTCCATGCATTTATAGATTTCGTCATAGCTTAAACAATCAATTTTCACAAATGGAGCCAGATATGTATCAAAACTGATTAAACTTTGAGCCCCTGCCCATTCATTCTGTACAATACTGATAAAATTTACCAGTTGAGAACATAAGGTATACAAATGTCTGCATGGTTTTGCACTGATATTTCTTGAAACTCCAATCAGACCTCTCTGAATGATCTGTTCCAGTGACCATCCTGCGCAATCCGCTGTTAACATATCCAGATCGTGAATGTGTATGTCTCCCTGGCTATGAGCTTTACAGATTTCATCATCATAAACCTGAGACAACCAGTACTGACTGATCAAAGCTCCTGAATTGGAAAAAATCAATCCTCCAATCGAATAAGAATCCATAGAGTTTTCTGTATTTCTCCAATCCCCATCATTCAAATAAGAATCAATGATCGACATATACTGATCACTGCTTTTCTTCAATTGTCGAATGTTTTCTCTTTGTTTGCGATACAAAATATAAGCTTTACAAACCTGTGAATATCCTGCCTGTGATAAGACTCTTTCAACACTGTCCTGTATATCTTCAACACTAATAATGCCATCTTTTACTTTCGACTGAAAATCAGCAGTAACTTTTAACACAAGAAAATCCAGAATAGAAGTATCGCTGTCCAGTGGTATGGACTGAAACGCTTTTTCAATGGCATTGTATATTTTCTGAATGTCTAATTTTACAATCTTTCCGTCTCTTTTTTCTACTGAAATCATTTTAATTCCCCTATCTTTGTATTTGGCAAATACGTTTTAAATATTTTTTCATATTGTTTCATGCTTTCATCTTCTACATTCCATGAATATAAAATACATTCTGTATCGGATTTTAACCATTTTGCCATTGCCTGAACTTTTGATGAATCGTGAATGTCGTGATTTAATGTAATTTCAAACCGATAATCCAAATTGTTCTTTTTAAGATATTGTATGGTTTCTTCAATTTTTTCACAATTGTATTCATTTAATCCAATAGCCTGAGAATAAAATTCAGGTGCCTGTTTAATATTTAAAATAACATAATCCACAAGTTCATCTTCAATCCAGGATTTTAAAGTATCCGGATAGCTTCCATTGGTACTGATGCAGATTTTGTATCCTAACGATTTCCCATAAGATAAAAATTCAGACAATTGAGGATGCATACAAGGTTCTCCTCCACAAATACATATAGCCTGAATCATTTTATTTCTTTTCTGCAGAAATGAATAAATATCTTCTTCTTTTATTTCCTGCATATTCTGCCTTATAAAAACATATTCTGGATGAAAACATGTCTTACATTGAAAATTACATCCTCCCGTATAGAATACAGTCGCAATTTTATTAGGATATATATTCAGATTTACTTTCTGATGATAATAAAATTTAATGGATGTATCATTAAAATCCACTAACTTTTTCGCATTTTCACTTAAATTCAAAAAATAATGAGAAAATTGTTCTATATCCTGGTCTGTCATATTCGCATTTAGCTGTTTCCACCAGTTTCTTCGTACTTCGTATACATTTGACATAATTTCTTTAGCTTTCAAAGTAGTATACAATTCTTTTGAACGTTTGTCTTTACTGGAATGAATCACTTCTAAATAACCTAAAGATTCCAGCTTCTGAACATTTTTTGTAATGGTTCCTTTATCATATTTTCCCTGAAAAGCAATTTCCTGCATAGAAATTCCTTCGTTTTCATAAACCATAATTAAAACAGGAAGCTGTGCGTAGGTTAACTGAAATTGCTGAAGTTCTCTATCAAAATACTTTTGTGTAGTACGATAGAGAATGCTTGAATCCATAAATAAATCATTCTGTTTCATAGAAACATTCTAACATGAGATAGTTGAAGCGACAACTAAGCAAAAAAAAACCCTCTATTTAAGAGGGTAAGCTTAATTCTTTATTTTTCTCTGGCATCAAAGTTCTGATCACGAACAACAACGTCATGGGCTCCACCTTCTACAATACTTGTAGAAGAAACCAAGGTAACTTTTGCGTTTTTCTGCAGTTCTGGAATGGATAAACATCCACAGTTGCACATTGTATGTCTAACTTTTGATAAAGTTAAAGATACGTTTTCTTTCAATGATCCTGCATAAGGGACATAAGAGTCAACCCCTTCCACAAAAGACATCTTCGCATCGCCACCAACATCATAACGCTGCCAGTTACGTGCACGGGCACTTCCTTCTCCCCAATATTCTTTCATATAGTTTCCATTTACCGAAACCAATTTATTTGGAGCTTCTTTAAAACGAGCAAAATATCTTCCCAGCATCACAAAATCGGCACCAAATGCCAAAGCTAAAGTAATATGATAATCGTGAACGATACCACCGTCTGAACAGATTGGAACGTATACTCCTGTTTCTTTATAGTACTCATCACGTGCTTTTGCGACATCTAAAGTAGCAGTTGCCTGTCCACGTCCAATTCCTTTCTGTTCACGAGTGATACAGATGGAACCTCCACCAATACCAATTTTGATAAAGTCTGCACCTGCATCCGCCAGGAATCGGAATCCATCTCCATCCACAACGTTACCGGCTCCAACTTTTACAGAATCTCCATAATTGTCTCGGATCCATTTGATCGTATTTGCCTGCCAGCATGAATACCCTTCAGAAGAGTCAATACATAGTACATCCGCTCCTGCTTCAATCAGTGCAGGTACACGTTTTTCATAATCTCTTGTATTAATTCCGGCTCCAACAATATAGCGTTTCTGATTATCCAGCAATTCCAGCGGATGATCTTTATGCGATTCATAATCTTTACGGAATACAAAAGCAACTAAATGCTGATCTTCATCAACGATTGGAAGCTGATTTAATTTATGCTCCCAAATAATATCATTAGCTTCCGATAAAGAAATGTCTGCTTTTCCTACAATTAATTTTTCATATGGAGTCATAAATTCTTTTACTTTTGTAGAACGATCCATACGAGAAACACGATAATCACGACTTGTCACAATTCCAACCAGTTTTCCATCTTCCTGGCCATTTTCCGTAACTGCCATTGTCGCATGACCTGTTTTTTCTTTTAATGCCAGAACATCCGCTAATGTATTTTCCGGACTGATATTAGAATCACTTGGAACAAATCCTGCCTTTGTCTGTTTTACTTTTGCGACCATTTTTGCCTGTGATGCAATGGATTGCGATCCAAAAATAAAAGATACGCCTCCTTCTCTTGCCAGAGCACAAGCCAGATCAGGCCCACTTACAGACTGCATAATTGCAGATACCATAGGGATATTTAAAGAGAGAGCAGGCTCTTCTCCTTTTTTAAATTTCACAAGTGGAGTTTTCAAACTCACATTTTCAGGTACACAATTTTCTGATGTATATCCAGGGATTAATAAATACTCACTAAAAGTTCTTGATGGTTCTTTTAAAATAATTGCCATGGCGTCCTCCTTGTTATTTATCTAATGTAATCAATTATAAGCATCGTTATTTTTTAGTCAAGCTTAATATTCGAAACCGCATACAACAACACTTACAGGTGCAATCTGAACAAGATTTGTTTTAGATTCATTACAGTTTCCATTATCAAATAATATTTTTACATTTCTATCTAGTTTATATTCATGATGATTTAAACTTGGATTAAAGAATACAATACAATGATCCATCTCTTTTCTTGTATTATATACCAATGCTTCATCTTCTATTGTAGAAAAATAAACATTGTCTTTGCATTCTTTTCGTGTTCTTAAACGAAAACATGCATGATTTTTTCGAATTTGAATTAATGCTTTTGTATTTTCTACCACATCTATATTTTTATTACGCAGATTATAATCAATCATATTATAAGAATCTTTACGACAGTAGGAATTACCAATGCCTTTTTTTGTCCTGCAAAATTCCTGACCAGAATGCAGGAAAGGGATTCCTTGTGCTAATAAACAAAAAGCATTTGCCAAAACCTGTCTTTTCTTTCTAATGTCCTCTTCTTCATTGAAGCAGCTGAATGCCAGTTTATCCCAGAGAGTATGATTATCATGACATTCTACGTAGTTTATCACTTTTTCAGGTGAATCAAAATAATAATCCAGACAGGATGCACTCATACACTGCTTTACATGTTCTAATTCATCTGTACTGCCCTGAATGTATCCTTTTTTATCCAACTGTCCATTCGAACCTTTGAATACTTCCCGAAAACGATCTGAAAAATGTGCAATACGAGGCATTTTTTCCTGATTATTCTGAGAAGCTCTTAAATATTCAGGAACAAAACTAGGCATATTCCAGCCTTCTCCATATATCATAAAATCAGGTTTTATAGAATGACAGAGTTCTTCTACTTCATTCATAAATTTACAATCCAGAACACCCATTAAATCAAATCGCAATCCATCTATGTCAAACCATTTTATGATTCTTTCAATCGTATCCAGAAAATATTTTTTTGACATAGGAGCAATCATATCGATATCATTTCCACAGAAACTACCGTTGCTGAACTTTCCTTCCCGATCCATTAAAAAATAATAATTCGGTACTAAATTATCCAGGATCGAATCTTCTTTTACATAAATATGATTGTATACCACATCAATGGTAACCTTTATATTTTCCTTATGACAATCCTGTACCAGTTTCGCAAATTCCAGTATTCTTTCCTGACATATTTCAGGATGAATGGAATAGCTTCCTTCTACAACCCGATAATGCATTGGATCGTATCCCCAATTGTAGTTTAAATCAGGATGCAGATCGTTTTTGCTTCCAAAATAGAAACATGGCATCAACTGTACATGAGTAATACCTAAAGATTTTAAATAAGTAAATCCAGTATCTTTCTTTTTTGTAATTTCATTCTCTTCTGTAAAACCATGAAAAGTTTTCGGATAATGGACACCTATATGTTTCTGGCTTGTAAAATCACGAATACTGGCTTCATAAAGAATCGCATCACAATAAGATTCTAGAGGAGTTGTTTCAATCTTTTCTGGCATATTTAAATTTGATATGTCTTCCACCACACTATAATGTAAATTTGGTCCACAGAAAGAAGAATATGGATCGGCTACCTCTCTCCAGCTGCCATTTACTCGTACAATAAATGTATAATGATAGCCTAATAAATCCTTATTGACTGTACATGAAAAAACACCTTTTTCTTCCTTATTCATACTTAGGATCGTTTCATTATTATCCTTCTTTAAGCGAAGTTTCATTTCTAAAGCAGTAGGTGCCCATATTTTGAATACAGCTTTCTTTTTTGAATAGGTCAATCCCAGATCTTTTTCTGGATAAAAATAATCCTCATAAAATTTTGAAGTCTTCACAATATGACCATACTCACATAGAACACTGCGGCCATATTCATTCACTACATAATATTCATTCCCAATTGTTAATTCCTGTTCAAAAATTAATTTAAATCTTGTAAAACCCTCATACTGATCTTTATAACGAATGGTTAAAGGTATTATATTATCATCCTGATCTTTTAAATAGAAAAATTTACTCCTTCCGTTATAAAAGTCTTTTCGCATATAGACAATGATATAATCGTAATCATCAATATATGCTTCATAAGCTTTCACTTTTCGCACAAGATTTTCCTCCTGATTCTATTCACGTAAAAACATTTTAACATATTCAGACAAATGTTCAAAAAAATGATAAACTATTTTTGATATGAAGGAGAAAATAAATGAAAACTCGAATTGAAAAAGATTGTCTTGGTGAAATTGAAGTGGATTCTACAAAATACTGGAAATCACAAACACAAAGAAGCCTTGAAAATTTTAAAATTGGAAAAGAATTAATGCCTGTTTCAATCATTAAAAGTTTTGCTCTTTTAAAAAAAGCATGTGCTCTTGCAAATTTTCATTTTAATAAAATTACGGATGAGCAATGCACTGCCATCGTTACAATCTGTGAAAAAATTCAGAATGGTCTGTATATGGATCAATTTCCTTTGCATGTATGGCAAACTGGCTCTGGTACCCAAACCAATATGAATTTAAATGAAGTCATTTCTATGCTTGGAAATGAATACACTCAAAAAAATATATTGCATCCAAATGATACAGTCAATAAAAGTCAAAGCTCAAATGATACATTTCCAGCTGCATTGCATATTATGATCGCAACAAAAATCACCAATGAACTTCTTCCTGTTTTAGATGAAATCATTATGGTTTTAAAAAGACTTGAAAAAGAAAATGAAGGAATTATTAAAATTGGTCGAACTCATCTTCAGGATGCAACACCATTATACTTATCTCAGGAGATCAGCGGATATCGTTCGATGTTTGAGCACAACAAAAAACAGATTTTACAGGCTTTGGATTCTGTTTATGAACTGGCATGCGGTGCTACTGCAGTAGGAACTGGAATCAACTGTCCCAAAGGATTTGACAAGGTTGTAGACGATATCATTGCCACAGAAACCAAAATTCCATTCAGACCAGATGATAATAAGTTTCATGCACTAACAAGCAAAGATGCCTGCGTATTTATTTCTGGTGCCCTGAAATCTTTAGCTGCCAACTGTATGAAAGTCGCAAATGATATTCGCTGGCTTGCATCCGGTCCTCGCTGTGGAATTGGAGAAATTGAAATTCCAGCAAACGAACCAGGAAGCAGTATCATGCCCGGTAAAGTAAATCCAACACAATGTGAAGCATTGACAATGGTTTCTGTTCAGGTAATGGGAAATGACAGTGCCATAGGATTTGCGGCCAGTCAGGGAAACTTTGAATTGAATGTATTTATGCCCTTGATTGCCTATAACCTGGATCAAAGCATACAGTTATTAACCGATTCAATTCATTCTTTTACAATTCATTGTTTAACTGGTCTGAAACCAAATAAAAAAGTAATTGAAGAAAATCTAAACAATTCTTTGATGCTTGTTACGTGTCTTAATCCTGTAATTGGCTATGAAAAAGCCGGACAGGCCAGTCAATATGCTTATCGAAATGGCTTGACTTTAAAAGAAGCAATCCTTGAATTAAAACTGTTAACTGAAGAAGAATTTGATGAATATGTCAAACCTGAAAATATGATTACAATATAAAAAAACTCACATTTTGATATGTACCCAATATTCTGGACATACGTTAATTTGAATTGAGTTTAACACATGGATGTTTCTCTGTATACAACAGGAGGCATCCATTTTGTTTTGGATTGAATTCTTTTGTTGTTATAGTAATAG
>NZ_VUMM01000044.1 GCF_009696175.1 Floccifex porci | reverse complement strand
CATGTTTTACCATTCAATCTTTTTTGAGGATAATGATTGATGTAATAATCTAAGGTTCCTTTGATAGCTTGTCTCATCTCTTCTTTAGATGTTATGTTTGGATACAGAATAAACAACATGTCTTTAAATTGTCCCTGGAAGCCTTCACACACACCGTTATCGATGCACTTTGATACACGTGACATAGATTGTGACATTCCATATTCATCCAGCTTAAATCTATATACTTGTCTTGTATAGGCGAATCCTCTGTCTGAATGTACTAAGGGTGTTGCCTCAGGATATGCATTATGAGCGTTTTCTAGTGTCTGATCAGCTAAAAATGCATCGTTTTTATCTGATACTTCTAAAGCTACCGGAAACCTGTCATAGAGATCAATCATAGGCGATATGAATAGTTTCTCCCCTGTTGCAGGTATCTTGATTTCCGTAACATCCGTACACCATTTTTGATTTGGACCTGTCGTATTGAAATCTCTGTTAAGAATGTTTTCTGCCGTATGTTCTGCATTAGATCGAATGTATTTGTATCTGGATCTACGTCTATAAGAGGATTTGATATCATTGATGCACATCAATCGATAGACTCTATTATGACCACATCCATATCCTTCGTTTCTTAGAGTGTAGTACATGGTCATAGTGCCAAAAAGAGAGCCGTTGGAATTTGATATTTCCCTGATTCTAGATGTAATTCTTTCATCTTCATGTTGTTTGTCCAATTGTTTGTAAGAAGGTGATGAGTGTAGCCACTTATAATATGCACTTCTGCTGATGCCCATGATTGAGCACATCTCCTTTATCGGCCAGTTGCGATCCTCATGTAACGATTGTATTAGCGAATAATTTTTTATCTTTTGTTTTCTTATAAGATAAATTCTTTTAGCCTTCGGAAGACTCGCCAAACAGGTCTTTTCGAAGGCTTCGTCTTTTTTTAATAGTTCAAGCTCCATCTCCTGTCGTCTGTTGATTCTTTCAAGCTCGGCTATTCTGCGTTTTGCTTTTTCCAAATCAGTCAATTGTTCTTCTGCCTTACGTTTACCACGTCTATCTTCTAGAGCGTCTTCACCCTTGGATTCATATTTTTTGACCCAGTTATAGATCTGGGCGTAATTTCCACCATAAAATTCAGCTGTACCTTTATAATCATGATT
>NZ_VUMM01000043.1 GCF_009696175.1 Floccifex porci | reverse complement strand
TGATATGTACCCAATATTCTGGACATACGTTAATTTGAATTGAGTTTAACACATGGATGTTTCTCTGTATACAACAGGAGGCATCCATTTTGTTTTGGATTGAATTCTTTTGTTGTTATAGTAATAGATATATTCATCAACTGCTATGCTAAATTCTTCAAATGATTCAAAGTCTTTCTCATGACCATAATACATCTCATTTTTCATACGTCCAAAGAATGATTCCATAATACAGTTGTCATAACAGTTACCTTTTCTCGACATTGATTGAATGATATCATGTTTCTTTAATTCACTGATAAAACTGCTATGCTGATACTGCCATCCCTGATCACTGTGAAATATCGTGTCTTTGGTATGTGGCATATTGGAAAATGTCATATCTAACATATGTGATATCTGTACAAGATTAGGATTCAAAGAAAGATCATATCCGAGTACCTCATTTGAATACATATCAATTACAGGAGATAAGTAACACTTACCCCATGAAAAATTAAACTGCGATACATCAGTTGTAATTTTCTCATAAGGTGCATCTGCTTTAAAGTTTCTGTTAATGATATTATCTGCTGTTTTGCCAATTTCACCTTTATATGAATGATATTTTTCTTTAGGACGTTTGCCAAACAGCTTAAGTGAATGCATTATTCTCTGTACACGTTTATGGTTTACTGTAATACCTCTGTTTTTGATTTCATAGTATACACGTCTTACACCATAACGCCCCTTATTCTCATTAAATATATCCTTGATTATTTCAATAAGATCTGTATCTTTCTTTGATATTGCATTATTCTTTTTTATTTCATAGTAATAGGTAGATTTAGGTAATTCTGAAATCTTTAATAAATCAGCTAATCTATGTCCTTCTTTGACAAGGTCTTGGATGACGGCTGCTTTTTTGCCTTGACTGATGCCGTCTTTTGAATAGCCAAGGCTTCGATTTTTTTTAAATACGCATTCTCTGCTTCAAGATATTCATTTCTTCTTCTAAGAGCTATTAATTCTTCTCTTTCACTTTTTGACAGCTCTTTAGGTTTATTATCGTTATTTGTTATCATAGATGATTCTTCGTTTCTAGGACGTCCTCTTTTTAAACATTTTAAACCATCATAACCAGATTGTTTATATTTATTCACCCATGAATATAATTCACCGACATTTATACCAGCTTCAATTGCTGTAGATTTAATAGAATTACCTGCTAATACCTTAGCTATCAGATCATACTTTTTTTCAGGTGTCCATATCCTGTTACTGCTTTTATGTTTTAATCCATCAACACCATGTATATCAAATACCCTTACCCAAAC
>NZ_VUMM01000042.1 GCF_009696175.1 Floccifex porci | reverse complement strand
TGAAGTGAACCCAATTTCTTGGACATTAAAATAAGTATACTATCTAAACGGTAATTAAGGATTGATTTCTGTATTCTACAGGAGTTAATCCTTTTAATTTTTCAGTGATTCTCTGATTGTTATAGTAAGAAATGTATTCTTCCATTTCTTTCTTTAATTCTTCTAGTGTATTAAATGTATATTCATATCCATAAAACATTTCATTCTTCATCTTGCCAAAGAAATTTTCCATTGGTGAATTGTCCAGGCAGTTACCTTTTCTTGACATTGATTGAATGATTCCTTTCTCTTCTAATGCAATATGATATTCCTGCATCTGATATTGCCATCCCTGATCACTAGTTAGTATTAAGCCCTTAAGATCTTTGTATTTATTAAAAGCTTTTGCCAGCATATCTTTAATCTGATCATAGTTTGGTGATGCAGAGATATTGTAGGAAACTATTTCTCTGTTATGTAAATCAAGAATAGGAGATAGATATAATTTACCTGCAGCTATATGAAACTCTGATACATCAGTAGACCATATCTCATTACATCTTTCTGTTTTGAAGTTTCTTTCATAATAAGTTTTGTGATGAACTTCATCAATAACTTTATCAAGTAACAGGTTCTTAACTGTTCCGTTCATATCACCCTTATAAGATTTATATTTAGCTTTTGGTGTTCTGGCATATAAACCCATCTTAGACATTAATCTCTTTACTTTCTTATGATTTACTGTATATCCTCTATTAATAAGCTCTAGCGTAATTCTGCGATAGCCATAACGAGCTTTATGAGCATAGTAGATATCTATTATGGTATTCATAATGTCGTCGTTTTTGGTATCCTTATCAAGCTTATTTAAGGTGTAATAATATGTTGATCTTTTAAGTCCTGAAATATCAAGAAGGACCACTAATGAATACTTATGCTGTAGTTCATATACAACCATTACTTTGTCTTTGGTTGTTGGTCCTTCCTCGCTTGAACTACAGCTCTCAATTTTTTTAAGTATTCATTCTCAGCTTTTAGTCTTAAAATTTCTTCATCTTTAGCTTTAATGATGGCATCTTTATCGTTTGGATCAATTGGTTTAACTTCTTTTTTCATAGTAGGAGATCTACCTCTTTTCTTCTCTACTATAGTATAACCATTTTCTTTGTAGGATTTAATCCAATTGTTGAGTATCCCATATGAAGTCAAGCCATATTCTAACGATACTGATTGTATTGATTGATTACCAATTAAAACCTTGTTTATCATTTCATGTTTCAGTTCAGGACTGTAATATCTGTTATTATCTCTTCTTAAAATATCTTCGCCATGTTTATCAATAAGTCTAATAAGATATTTTATATGAGCCTGCAAAATCCCATATTGTTTAGATAAGGATTTTATAGTAACTCCAGATTTTCTTTTATGATATATTTCTATTCTTTGTTCTCTAGTAAGTTTTGCCATATAAAAATGAACCCCTTTCAATTGGTAGTCCAACTTT
>NZ_VUMM01000041.1 GCF_009696175.1 Floccifex porci | reverse complement strand
TGTAGTGAACCTCTAAAGTTGTACCAACAACTTTGGAGGTTTTTATTATGAAATATACAAAAGAATTTAAATTAGAATGCGTACTTAAATATCGAAATGGTGAATACATTCACGATCCACCAGGAGTCAGGCACGAAGCCTTTCATGATCAAGTCGCCAAATGGAATAAAATATATGATTTCTTGGGTGAAGCAGGACTGGAACATGGAAGACCAACTCTTGATATAGAACAAAGAGTTGAACTTATCAAAAGGGTTGAAAATGGCGAATCCTACAATGCCGTGGCCTGCAGTGCCGGCATAAATAGCGACCTCCTTGTCAAATGGCATCGTACCTATTTAAAAAATGGCATAGATGGGTTAAAATCTCTTAAAAGAGGTAGACCATCCATGCCAAAGAAAAAAGTAGAAATAAATATCAATAAAGCCGATAAAGACAAAACCAAAGAAGAACTTCTGGAAGAACTTAAATTAGCTCGTATTGAAAATGAATATCTAAAAAAATTAAGTGCCTTAGTTCAAAAAAGAAAGGCCCAAGAACAGAAGAGAAAGTAGCTGTGATTGATGAACTAAGGCAATCAAAAAACTATCCATTGAAACATCTTTTAATGGTTTCAGGCCTTTCCAAATCAACATACGAATACTATAAGACAAGCAAGCATCTGAATTATATCAGGCGCAAGAAGGAAGAGGATGAAAGAATCCTGGCTATTATTACTCCTGTATTTGAACATCACAAATCAAGATACGGCTACAGGAGGATAATGCTCGCCAATCTTGAGGGGCTGGAAGGCTATGGACATAACAGAATTCAGAGAGTCATGTCAGAGAATGGCTTAAAGGCAAAACAAGGTTCAAATGGTCATTATCACTCATATAAAGGTGATAATGGTGAATCTAAAGAAAATCTATTACTCCATAAAGAAATTGATGAACTAGAACACAAAGCAAAATATATTAGAGATTTTGATGCATCTAAACCAAATGAAAAATGGACAACTGATGTTTCTGAGTTTAAATCAGATGAAGGTAAAGTTTATCTTTCGCCAATTCTAGATATGTTTGATGGAAGTATTGTATCTCACGATATATCTATCTCACCTGACTTTAATCAAACCAAAAGGATGGTTGATAAAGCATTTAAATCAAATCCTAATCTTGAAGGTTTAATCTTCCACTCAGATCAAGGTTGGCAATACCAGATGAAACCTTACCAACAATGGCTAAAGGATAAGGGTATTAAACAGTCGTTCTCAAGAAAAGGGAATTGCATGGATAATTCTTTAATGGAAAACTTCTTTGGCATCATGAAAAACGAGATGTATTATGGATATCACTTTAAAACAAGAGCTGAACTTATAGCTGCAATGGAAGAATACATTACTTATTACAATACAGAAAGAATTAACGCAAAAAGAAAAGGATTGAGTCCATTAGCTTATAGACAACAATCCTTCAAACAATTAACATTAAGTTAGTTTATTTATACCGGTCCAACTTTACCGGTGCACTACA
>NZ_VUMM01000040.1 GCF_009696175.1 Floccifex porci | reverse complement strand
TCCTGGTGGATCGTGAATGTATTCACCATTTCGATATTTAAGTACGCATTCTAATTTAAATTCTTTTGTATATTTCATAATAAAAACCTCCAAAGTTGTTGGTACAACTTTAGAGGTTCACTACAAAATCCCGCTTTTAATTTATATATTTATCTGCTAATAAAGCACCAACTGTGGAGTAAATAGAATATAGAATCATAAGAATTCCAACAATTTTTATAATATTGGATAAGGATTGAATTGGATCTAAAAATAAAGATAAGCCAGCAATAAGAAATAGAATGTTGATAACAAGCATTACAGTGAAAAAAGAATCTTTGTTGTAGCGAAGCAATAAAGTCTTTTTTAATTGCAGCAAAGAACCGATTATAAGAATCACACCAATGACCATTGGTAAAAAAGAAATCACAAGATCTGGTTTGATAGCCATTATTAATCCTGTAATAAAACACATAAATCCTATAAAGAAAGGAGAAGAACCAGTTATTTGTTTAAAGAAAAATATGTAAAGTAAATAAATACCCAGAGTTAAAGAAACAATTCCGATTATTCGAGAAGCTGTTAAAACCAGATGAATGTTGAAAAAAGTGACGATTAGACCAGTGACAAATAAGATCGCATTGGATAATAAAAAATCAACATTCGATGTAAATAATTTATTTTTCATAACTACCTCCAATTTCATTATAATATTTTTTCTTAAGAGTTCAAATGATATAATAAACTCAGGAGGAATGTATATGATAGCTGCAATTATAATGGATAATGGATTTGAAGAGTTAGAAGCGATGGGACCCATTGCTTTATTAAGAAGAGCAGGCATCCAGGTTGATGTGATTCGTGTGGAAGGAAATGAAGTAACAGGAAGATTTAATGTGACATATTCTCCATCTATTTTATTCAGTGAATATGATTTTTCGAAAGCGGATTGTCTGATCCTTCCAGGAGGGCCACATTATCAGAAATTAAAGAAGAATAAAGATGTATTATCTTTAATACATGAATTTGCCAAAAAGAAAGTGTTGGCTGCAATATGTGCTTCACCTACGATTTTAGGACAGGAAGGAATATTAAAAGGAAAAAAATATACTTGTTTTAAAGAATTAGATGAAGATTTTGGTGGAGAGTATCAATATCAGTATGTGGTTACAGATGGAAATATCATAACGGGAATCAGTGCAGCGGCAAGTATTGATTTTGCGTATGCGATTATTGAGAAGCTATTGGGAAAAGAAAAATGTGATCAGGTGAAAGCATCGATTTACTGGGATGCCAGATAAGTTTTAAGCAAGAACATAAATTATTAGAATAGACAAGGTGTAGAAACCTTGTTTTTCTTTTTTAAATCAATAAATTTTTGTTATTTTACATTTTAAATCCGTATATAAATAACAGGAGAAATTAAAATGATAGACTTAAAAAAAGATATTAATTTTCGTTATGTATTCGGAAAAAATGAAGAAAAAAACAGAATGGCTCTTTCTGCAATGATACAGGCCTTTATTGGAGAAAAAGTAGAACATCTGCAGATTTAATCCAGTGAACTGAAAATGGATATGGAAAATGCCAAGGAAA
>NZ_VUMM01000004.1 GCF_009696175.1 Floccifex porci | reverse complement strand
CTGCCTTACGTTTACCACGTCTATCTTCTAGAGCGTCTTCACCCTTGGATTCATATTTTTTGACCCAGTTATAGATCTGGGCGTAATTTCCACCATAAAATTCAGCTGTACCTTTATAATCATGATTATGATCTATACAGTATTTAATGATTTCGATTTTCTTTTCTTTGCTTACTTTTAAAGTATCAGCCATATAGACCCCCGGCTTAGGATTGTAATCCTTAAGTTCTCTATGACTATTATACTTGTTTACCCAATTTAAAACAGTACTACATTTAGGTATTCCATACTTAGCAGCCAAATCCATGGAGGATCCATGACCTTGAAGATATTCTTGAACAACCATCTCCTTAAACTCTTTAGAATACTTATTGTTTGTACTCTTATGATCAAAAATTGAATGTCCATTCACACGATAGCTTTTCACCCATTTTAGAACTAAGATGGCTCCGTATTCAGCCATGTTCAATTCAATCCTTATTTGTTCTGCAGATTTTCTTTTATTTAAATAATCTTCACAAGCCTGTACCTTTTGTTCTTTTGTATATTTAGCTTTTCTTCCCATATAAAAAATCCCACCTTTGTAGTTTCACATCGATGGGATAATTTTAATTATTTCGTGTGTCTACTTCAGTGGGATTATATCACCATTCTATCCTTTTTCAATTTCATTCACAATGAGTTGTCCCATTTGTTTACAACCCACTAATTTCATATTCTCAGACATCATATCCTGGGTACGATAGCCTTGATTTAATACTGCATTTACAGCTTTTTCAATGTCTTTAGCTTCCTCTTTTAAATCAAAACTATATTGAAGCATCATTGCTGCACTTAGTATGCAGGCAATTGGATTGACAATGTCTTTTCCTGCAATATCTGGAGCCGATCCATGAATTGGTTCATATAAGCCGCGCGTTCCATCTCCTAACGAAGAAGAAGGAATCATGCCGATGCTTCCTGTAATTTCACTGGCTTCATCGGATAAAATATCACCAAACATATTTTCTGTAACAATGACATCAAACTGGCTTGGATTTTTACAGATCTGCATAGCGCAATTGTCAACAAACATAACAGAATATTCCACTTCTGGATATTCTTTTTTTAATTCATCCATAACTTTACGCCATAAACGAGATGTATCCAGTACATTGGCTTTATCCACCATACATAATTTTTTATTACGTTTCATTGCCGTTTCAAAACCGATTTTGCCAATTCTTCTGATTTCATGTTCTGAATAAGGCATAGAATCAATGGCTTTTAATTCTCCATTTTCTTCATGTGTTTCATGATTTCCAAAATAAACTCCACCAATTAATTCACGAACGATAATAAAATCAATTCCTTTATCCACAATTTCCTTTTTTAAAGGAGAAGCATCTGCCAACTGTGGCCAGATTTTTGCAGGACGGTTGTTTGAATACAATCCCATACCAGCTCTTAATCTTAATAATCCTTTTTCTGGTCTTTTTTCTCCAGGAAGACCTTCCCATTTCGGACCACCTATTGCACCTAATAAAACGCTATCACACGATAAACATTTATCCAGTTCATGTGATGGAAGTGGATCGCCATACAAATCAATGGCCTGTCCACCCATGGCTATATCTATATATTCAAAAGAATGACTGTACTTCTTTTCAATTGTTTTTAAAACATTTACTGCCTGTTCTACAATTTCAACAGAAGAACAGTCTCCCCAGATTACACCAATTTTCTTTTGCATCTTAATTCTCCTTCTGATGATTTACATAATTTACCAATCCATTTTCAGCAATCATCTTCTGAAGAAATGGCGGAAATGGTTGAGCCTGGTACTGTCTATTCTTTGTGATATTTGTGATAATACCAGAATCAAAATCAATTTCGACCTGATTTCCTTCTTCAATATCATCAGCTGCTTCTTCACATTCTAAAATTGCAAACCCAATATTGATCGCATTGCGATAAAAAATACGGGCAAAGCTTTTCGCAATGACACAACTGACTCCTGCTGTTTTTAAACACAAAGGAGCGTGTTCTCTTGAAGAACCACAACCAAAATTTTTACCGGCTACCATGATATCTCCTGGTTTTACTCTTTGTACAAACGTAGGATCTATATCCACCATCGCATGACTTGCCAATTCTTTGGCATCAAATGAATTCAAATAACGTGCAGGTATAATAACGTCTGTATCCACATTATCTCCGTATTTTAAAACCGTTCCTTTTGCTTTCATATATTATCCTCCAAATTTTTCCGGATTGGCAATGTATCCGGCAATCGCACTGGCAGCCGCAGTTTCTGGGGAAGCCAGATAAATTAAAGACTGTGTATCTCCCATTCGTCCTACGAAATTACGATTGGTTGTGGAAACACATTTTTCTCCTTTTGCCATAACACCCATATGTCCACCCATACAAGGACCACAGCTTGGAGTATTGACAGCACAACCTGCTTCAACAAATATTTCCAGCAATCCTTCTTTAATACACTGCATGAATATTTTCTGAGTTGCAGGAACAACCATAGCACGCACACGATTCGCAACTTTTTTACCTTTTAGTATTGCTGCTGCTTTTCTTAAATCGGACATTCTTCCATTTGTACAGGAACCAATGACAACCTGATCGATATAGATTGGTTCTTCTTTTTCAATTTCATCAATGGTATGCCCGTTTCCTGGTAAATGAGGGAATGCGACCATTGGACGGATTTCACTTAAATTGATTTCAATGGTCTGTTCATATTCTGCATCTTTGTCAGCTTCATAAATTTCATAAGGTTTTACTGAATGTTCTTTCATATAGACAATAGTCTGTTCATCTACTGGAAAGATACCATTTTTAGCTCCGGCTTCAATGGCCATGTTACAAATGGTAAAACGATCATCCATAGACAATTCCTTAACACCTTCTCCAGTAAATTCCATTGATTTATATAAGGCACCATCTACACCAATTTTATGAATTATATATAAAATAACATCTTTTCCACTGACATACGGATTCAATTTTCCAGTTAAATGAAACTGAATGGCACTAGGAACTTTAAACCAGGCTTTTCCTGTGGCCATTCCTCTTGCGATATCGGTTGTTCCTACACCTGTTGAAAAAGCACCTAAAGCTCCATATGTACATGTATGACTGTCAGCACCAATCACTGCCATACCTGCTACAACCAATCCTTTTTCTGGCAGGATCGCATGTTCTACACCACATTTTCCCTGTTCCATATGGTTCGTCAAACATTGATTAAAAGAAAAGTCACGAATTGCTTTTGAATTTTCAGCACTTTTAATATCCTTATTAGGAGTAAAGTGATCCGGTACTAAAACCACTTTGTCTTTATCAAATACTGTATCAGCCATTTGCGAAAAGATTGGTAAAGCCATTGGGCCAGTTATATCATTGGCCATTACTAAATCTAAATCTGCTTCAATCAGCTGTCCTGCTTTTACTTCTTCTAATCCAGCATGAGATGCCAGTATTTTCTGTGTCATTGTCATTGACATAATACATCCTCCTTATGAATGATTGCTCGATTTAAAGCACTGAATAATGCACGAATACTTGAAGCAATGATATCATCATCCACTCCAACACCAAATCGATCTTCATTTACACAGTCTTTTAATTGAATATACGATACCGCTTTTGAATTTGAACCCTGATTTAAAGAACTTTCTCTATAATCTTTAATATCAAATGTTAAATGACAATATTTTCTCATCGCATTGGCAACCGCATCCAATCGTCCATTTCCTCTTCCAACGATATCCATTTCTTCTCCTTTAAAATGAATACTTAAAGTTGCCTGATACATATTATTATTTAAACGTATAAAATGATAATCATTCAATTGAATTGGTGTATTTAAATTCAGGAAATCTCTTTCAAAAATTCCAAAAATTTCTTCTGGTTTCAATTCTTTATGTTCATGATCGGAAATATCTTTAATATAATAAGAGAACTGTTCTCTAAATACAGCTGGAAGCTCATATCCATAATTGTGCTGCATAATATAGGCAATTCCACCTTTTCCACTTTGCGAATTGATGCGGATGACATCTGCTTCATATACACGACCCACATCAGTTGGATCAATTGGAAGATATGGAACCGTCCAGTCTTCACTGTGTCGATCTTCTCTGAATTTCATTCCTTTGGCAATGGCATCCTGATGCGATCCAGAGAAGGCTGCAAATACCAGCTTTCCAGCATAAGGCTGTCTTTCGTATACATTCATACGTGTCACTCTTTCATAAACATCTACAATATGGGGCATATCATCAAAATGAAGTTTTGGATCCACACCATGGGTATACATATTCATTGCCAATGTGACAATATCCACATTTCCTGTACGTTCTCCATTTCCAAACAGAGTTCCTTCAACTCGATCGGCTCCAGCCAGCAATGCTAGTTCGGTATCGGCAACTCCAGTTCCTCTATCGTTATGAGGATGAAGAGATAAAACAATGCAATCTCTTTTATGCATATGTTTTGACATATATTCAATCTGTGAAGCATATACATGAGGCAATGACATTTCTACAGTAACTGGAAGATTAATGATCAGTTTCTTTTCAGGAGTAGGATCAATGATGTCAATTACCGCATTGACAACTTCCAGAGCGTAATCCACTTCCGTTCCTGTAAAACTTTCAGGAGAATATTCAAAACGATAATCTTCTCCACTTTCTTCGGTCAATTTTTTTACTAATTTTGCACCATCGGTTGCGATTTTCATAATTTCTTCTTTTGACTTTTTAAAAACCTGCTGTCTTTGAGCAAAAGAAGTGGAATTGTAAAAATGTACGATCGCATTCTTACATCCTTTTAAGGAATCAAAAGTTTTTTGAATAATGTGAGGACGCGCCTGTGTTAATACCTGTACGGTTACATCCTCGGGAATCATATTATTTTCAATCAGAGTTCTTAAAAATTCATGTTCAGTTTCAGAAGCAGCTGGAAATCCAACTTCGATTTCCTTAAACCCAACATCAATCAATACTTTCCAGAATTGAAGTTTTTCTTCCAGATTCATCGGAGTGACCAACGCCTGATTTCCATCACGCATATCCACACTGCACCAGATTGGTGCATGATCAATAAATTCTTTTTTTGTCCACTCTAGTGATTCTTCAGGAGGCATATAATATCCTCTATGGTATTTGTTATAATTCATCATATTCTAAATATCTCCTTCTATGCTTTTTTTTGTTTTATGATTATTATATAAGTCCGATAAATCCATACCATCATCTCCAATCCATAAAAAAAACGTCCTTATTTCTAAGGACGTAAATATACGCGGTACCACCTTAGTTCTTACTGTCTTAGTAAGCCCTCTTTAAAAAGTTAACGCCTGTATTACGAATCGCTTATCGATCAGCTCCCTGGCAAGTTCATAGATTTCCAACTGTGAATTTTCACCTTGCATTCACTCTCTATAAGTTTTTCATCTATTACTACTCCAAATCGTTGCTAGTAGTAATAGTATATCATTTTAATTTTCATTTTCAATTTTTTTCTGAAAATTTTTGTAAAATGATAAAATTATCTACATTTTTTTTTATAAATACGATATACTAAAAAGTACGTAGAATGGAGTGAATAATATGAAATTAAGTGGTTCTCAAATCATCATGGAAGTATTGCTGGAACATGGCGTAGATACTGTGTTTGGGTATCCAGGTGGAGCCGCTCTAAATGTATATGACGAATTATATAAATATCAGGATAAGATTCATCATGTATTAACGGCTCATGAACAAGGAGCTTCACATGCTGCAGATGGATATGCTCGTGCCACAGGAAAAACGGGTGTTGTTTTTGCGACAAGTGGCCCTGGTGCAACCAATCTTGTTACTGGAATTGCCACAGCTATGTTAGACAGCATTCCTATGATTGCCATCACCTGCAATGTCTCAAGCAATGCGATTGGTCGTGATGCGTTTCAGGAAGTCAGCATCACAGGTGTGACTTTACCTATTACCAAACATAATTATTTTGTAAATAAAATTGAAGATTTAGCCGATGCCATTCGAAATGCTTTTCGAATTGCCAATGAAGGGCGTAAAGGTCCGGTTTTAATTGATATCACCAAAGATGTGACCGATCCTAATAATTTATATGAATATAAGAAACAGAAACCATTTCCATTGACAAAAAGTCCAACTGCATCGGACAGTCAGCTTCAGGAAATTGCACAGATTATGAATGAGGCAAAACGTCCTGTTATTTATTACGGTGGTGGAGTTAATGCTTCTCATGCACAGAAAGAATTAAATGAACTGATTGAAAAATACGATTGTCCTGCAACTTATACATTAATGGGAGCAGGTGCTGTTCGCTATGACAATCCGAAAAATCTAGGATTGATTGGAATGCATGGTTCCATGCAGGCAAACATTGCCATCGATAATGCCGATCTGGTTATTGCTCTAGGAACACGTTTTAGCGATCGAGTTGCTTTAAATCCTAGAAAATTCGCAAAACATGCAGGTATCATTCAGATTGATATTGATGAATCCGAAATCAACAAAAATGTTTTGATCAATTATCAGGTGATTGGAGACATCAAAGAAGTACTTTCTTCTTTATTGCCTTTAATTGATAAAACTAAACATAAAGATTGGATTGATGAATGTCATAAAGCTCATAAGTGGGTCGACATAGAATTACAGGGAGCAAAATTACGTCCTCGAGATATTATTGAAGCAACCTGTACTATAACAGATAAAGAAACAATTTACGTTACCGATGTTGGTCAACATCAGATGTGGGCTGCTCAATATGTTCACCATATAAAGAGTGAAAACTTTTTAACCAGCGGTGGATTAGGTACAATGGGATATGGTTATGGAGCTGCCATTGGAGCTCAGTTTGGTCAACCAGAAAAACGTGTCATTCATTTTACAGGAGATGGTTCTTTCCATATGAATTTAAATGAATGCTGTACAGCGGTTTCAAACGAACTGCCAATCATTACTATTATTTTTGACAACAAAGTTTTAGGTATGGTTTACCAGTGGCAGACCGCTTTCTATGGAAAACGTTATTCCAATACAACACCAGGAAGAAAAACAAATTATCCTAAACTGGCAGAAGGATTTGGTGCAACTGGCTTTGAAGTCAATACATTGGATGAATTTAAAGAAGCATTCTCAAAAGCATTAAAAATCAACGGTCCTGTATGGATTGCCTGCAATATATTAAAAGAAGAACGCGTACTACCTATGATTCCAAATGGTGGAACGGTATCTGATATGATTATTAAATAGGAGGCAATATGAAAAGACGTGAAGTAATTAGTATTTTTGTAGAAAATCAGGCAAATGTATTAACAAGAGTGGCTTCTTTATTTGGACGTCGTGGATTTAATATTGATTCTTTGACAGTATCTACTACAAACGATCCAGAAATTAGCCGTATCACTGTTGTTTTTAATGGGAATGAACAAAGTTTAGCTCAAATCATCACTCAAACCCGTAAACTGGAAGTGGTAAAAGATATTTTCCTTTTGGAAAAAGACAATAGTTTATTTAGAGAATTGTTACTGGTAAAAGTTGCCTGTGATAAAACCAATCGAAGCTTAATTAAAGAAATTGTAGATATTTATCGTGGACGCATCATATCATTATCAAAAACATGTATGATCATTGAATTAACAGGGGCAACTGAAAAATTAGATGGATTCTTAAACATGTTAAACTGCTATGATATTGTCGAAGTCTGTCGTACAGGTGTTACAGGTATTTCTCGTGATGCGGATGTTACCGATGTTTCCAGTATCGATTAAAGGAGGAAATTTATGAAAAAATTGAAAAGCGTTGCGGTTACAGAAGGTGTAGAAAAAGCTCCTATGCGTTCTTTATTTTACGCAATGGGATATACAAAAGAAGAATTGGACCGACCATTAATCGGAGTGGTCAGTGCTCATAGTGACATTGTTCCTGGTCACTTTCACTTAGATAAAATTGAAGAAGCCGTTAAAGCTGGGGTACGTATGGCAGGAGGAACTCCGATCATGGTTCCAAGTATTGGAGTCTGTGACGGGATTGCCATGGGACATGTAGGAATGAAATATTCTTTACCTTCTCGTGAATTAATTGCCGATTCCGTTGAAACAATGGCGCAGGCTCATGCCTTTGATGGTCTAGTATTAATTCCAAACTGTGACAAAATTGTTCCTGGAATGGTCATGGGAGCTCTTCGTTTAAACCTTCCAACAGTTGTCTGTTCCGGTGGACCTATGATGTCTGGTTGTGTAGATGGTGTGGATACTTCTCTTTCGAAAATGTTTGAAGCAGTTGGAGCTCGTAAAGCCAATCTGATCAATGATGAAAAATTAAAAGAATTTGAAGAACAGACTTGTCCAGGATGTGGAAGCTGTTCAGGTATGTATACAGCCAATTCTATGAACTGCTTATGTGAAGCTTTAGGAATTGCTCTTCCTGGAAATGGTACCATTCCTGCCGTTCATGCCAATCGTTTGCAGCTGGCAAAACACGCAGGTATGGCGATTATGAATCTGGTTGAAAAAAACATCTGTATTAAAGATATTATAAATGAAAAATCCATTCGCAACGCATTGACTTGCGATATGGCTTTAGGATGTTCATCCAATTCTGTACTTCATTTATTAGCTATTTCAAATGAAGCTGGATGTCCATTGGATCTGCATACATTTAACGAATTTTCAGAAAAGGTTCCTAACCTTTGTCATTTAGCCCCTGCTGGTCCAACTCATATGCATGATTTAAATGCTGCCGGTGGATTACAGGCCGTTTATCATGAACTGAATAAACTAGGTCTGATCGATACATCTTTAATTACCGCAAATGGAAAAACAATTAAAGAAAATATTGAACACGCTTATAATAAAGATCCAAATACCATTCGTCCAGTGGAAGATCCATATTCTCCAACTGGTGGTATTGCGATTCTATTTGGAAATATTGCTCAAAATGGATGTGTTGTTAAAAGAAGTGCTGTAGATCCAAGTATGATGAAACATACAGGTCCAGCTCGTGTATTCACGAGTGAAGAACAAGCCATCGATTGTATCTATAAAGGTGGTATTCAACCAGGAGATGTTGTAGTCATCACTTATGAAGGTCCTAAAGGCGGTCCAGGAATGCGAGAGATGTTAAATCCAACTTCTGCATTAGCTGGAATGAAACTGGATAAATCGGTTGCTTTAATTACAGATGGACGTTTCTCTGGAGCCAGTCGTGGAGCTTCCATTGGACACGTTTCTCCTGAAGCTGCTGCTGGAGGAAACATCGGTTTGATTCAGGAAGGTGATTTAATCACAATTGACATTGCCAATTATTCCATTCATGCTCATATCAGTGATGAAGAATTTGAAAATAGACGTAAAAATCAGCCCCCATTTGAACCAAAATTTAAAACAGGATGGTTGTCTCGTTATCAAAGATTAGTTCAGGGTGCCGATAAAGGAGCTATATTAAAATAAAAAGATGGTACAAAAACCATCTTTTTTTATTCTTTAGCTGATGTACGAATTCGTAATACCACAATAGATAGTAAAATACAGGCAATGGACAGGATATAAGGAATAGAACTGTCTATATTTAAAATCATTCCTGTGATATATAAAATGACTCCTGCTCCAATCGGAAATAAACTTAAATTTAAAAGCTTTTTTTTCATTTGATTATATCTTCATCTCCAAATGGATCTCCACATTCCGGACAGAATTTTGGAGGATTTGTCGGATCTTCTGGCATCCATCCACATTTATCACATCGATACTGCAACGCACCTGCTGGTTTCTTTGTTCCACATTCTACACAGAATTTTCCTAAATTTACCGTTTTACAATTTGGACAGGTCCATCCTTGTTGAACCGGTTTAGAAGCTCCACAATTCATACAGAATTTACCCGTATTGTGACCCTGTCCACAAGAACATGTCCATTCTTCTTTTGATTGAATACTATTTTGTGCCTGCTGATAAAAAGAATTAAAGTTTCCAGAAGCCTGAGTGGCAGCATTCATTGACATAAATCCCATCATAGAACCGTTTTCATTTTCAGCTGCTTTTTCTAGTGCATTGGCACTGGCCATTCCCATTCGACCGGCCATCATCTGTGCATTGGTACCATACGCAAGAGATGTCTGTGCATTTTTAATCTGTTTTTCATCTTCTTCAGGAATGGACATACTTGAGATTCCAAAAGATACAATAGAGATTCCTCTTAATCCTTTTAATTTTTTACTTAACACTTCATTTAAAGAGTCGGCTATTTCCATTGTATGCAGCATCAGTTCATCATAACGAATTCCCAAAGAAGAAATCTTACCAAAAGCAGGCTGTAAAGCCGTCAATACTTCAGATTTAATCTGTCCATCTATATTTTCTCTGGTATAATCCTGTGAAATATTTCCACATACATTTGTATAGAATAATACTGGATCTACGATTCGATATGAGAATTCTCCATAACATCGAATTGAAGTAGTAAATTCAAAATTTATTTTTTCATCTACAATTCGGAATGGAATTGGCATTGGTGTACCATATTTATTCCCTACAATTTCACGTGTATTAAAATAATAAACTCTTTGATCGTGTGCTGTATGTCCCGCAAAAGCAATTCGTTTTCCAATTGTCTGAATGGATTGGTCAATTGTTTCGGATAGATCCCCTGAAAAAATAGATGGTTCACTGGAAATATCATAAATATACTCACCTGGCTGTGCACATACTTCCATTATTTTTCCATTATCCACAATGATCATACATTGACCATCAGCAATGGATACAATTGAACCATTTGAAATGATGTTTTCTTTCCCTTTATTATATTTTGGACACCCTTTACGAACCAGCACATTATTTGGAAGAGCATCACAATAAAAATATTCCTTATACTGATCCGATAAGACTCCTTTTACCGATTGGATCGTTGTTTTAATTAATCCCATAAAAAATCTCCTTTTTTACTATTATATCAATAAAAAAAAGGACATCAATAGATGTCCAATTAGTTATTGATTAATTTATCGTCTTCGTTATTCCAGCTGTATAATTTACGAATTTCAGCTCCGACTTTTTCACTTGGATGTTCAGAAGCCAGTTTACGCATAGCTTTGAAATGAACCTGACGACCAGCTGGCGACATATCCAGCAAGAATTCTTTTGCGAATGTTCCATCCTGAATATCGGATAAAATTTTCTTCATTGCCTTCTTTGTTTCTTCTGTAATGATCTTTGGTCCAGTAATATAGTCACCATATTCAGCTGTATTTGAAATAGAATATCTCATTCCTGCAAATCCAGACTGATAAATTAAGTCAACGATCAATTTCATTTCATGAACACATTCAAAATATGCATTACGTGGATCGTATCCAGCTTCTACTAATGTTTCAAAACCAGCCTGCATTAATGCACATACACCACCACATAATACAGCCTGTTCACCAAATAAGTCTGTTTCTGTTTCAGTGCGGAAAGTTGTTTCCAATAAACCAGCACGAGCTCCACCGATTCCAGCACCATAAGCCAATGCGATATCCCATGCTTTTCCAGTTGCGTCTTGTTCAACTGCAATTAAACAAGGTGTTCCTTTTCCTTCCTGGTATTCTGAACGAACTGTATGACCAGGTGCTTTAGGAGCAATCATAGCCACGTCAACATTCTTAGGTGGAACAATGCAACCAAAATGAATATTGAAACCATGAGCAAACATTAACATGTTTCCTTCTTCTAAGTTTGGTTCAATATCATTTTTGTACATATCTGCCTGTTTTTCATCATTGATCAGAATCATGATGATATCGGCTTTTTTAGCTGCCTCAGCTGCTGTATAAACTTCTAATCCCTGTTTTTCTGCTTTTGCCCAGGATTTAGATCCTTCATATAAACCAACAATTACATTGCATCCAGATTCTTTTAAGTTTAATGCATGAGCATGTCCCTGTGATCCATAACCAATAATTGCGATTGTTTTTCCATCTAAATATCCCAGATTACAATCTGATTCATAAAAAATTCTTGCTTCAGCCATTATATTTCCTCCTGTTAGTTGTCTAACAACTATTTGCTTACTTGTATGACAAGTATAAACAACTCTATTCAAATTGTCAACTATATTTTAAAATAATTCTTCATGCCAGGCAGCATGATGTAAATGTATCATAACCGCACTCTTTAAAGCCACTGCATCCCTTTTTTCCAAAAAATTCATAATCATTATATGATCTTTATATGCATCTTCTGCAATCACTTCCAGATTAATTTTTAATTCAAATGTTTTTTCAATAGTTTCATTAATAATCGGTAAAAAATGTATTAAGAACTCATTGTGACAGGCTTTAATGATTGCCCCATGAAAAGCCGCTTCCGAAGCCACTCTTTCTTTACTTGTAGGACATTTTAAAATGGCTTCCTGGCATATATTTCCCAATCGTAAAATTTCCTGAATCTCTTGATCACTGGCTCTTTTACAAGCTAAACTGGCAGCTTCTGGCTCAAAAATTAAACGTGTTTCATATAAATCTTTTAACGTTACTTTTATATCGGAACTGGTTTGAAAAGAACTGGTTGTCTTCTGATTTAATTGGGAAAGCACAAACGTTCCATTTCCTCTTTGTACTTCTAAAATCCCTTCCGATACAAGAATTCGTATAGCTTCTCTTAATGTCGAGCGTGAAATTCCATACTGATTTGATAATATATTTTCATTAGGAAGTTTTTGTCCCGGTCTATATTTCTTTTCATTCACAATTTCATTTTTTAAACGTTTTGCGGTACTTTGTGCTAAACTCATTTTTTCCATAAATCACCTAATCCAATATACTCTGATTAATTTTTTCATATTCCACAAACTGTTTAGCCGTTCTGGCAGAACGTCCATTGTTTCGAATCGCAAACGCTTCCGCTTTTATTTTTAATTCGTGTTCATCTAAATTCAATTCATATTCTTTGGCATACTGTTTAACAATTTCCATATACAAATTTGAACCTGGTTTCTGGAATGTAATCGTTAAACCAAAACGAGCAGCTAAAGACATCGTTTCCTGAATGGTATCATTTCGATGCATTTCATCCCCTTCTCGATCTGAGAATGTTTCTTTCATAAAATGTCTACGATTGCTCGTTGCATAAATCACAACGTTCATTTTATTGGAAGTAGTCGATCCTTCCAATATATTTTTTAAAGCAATGTAATCATCGTCATTGCTTGAAAAACTTAGATCATCAATAAAAATAATAAATTTTAAAGGATTATCCGCTAACATTTCAATAATCGATGGCAATTGAGCTATCTGTTTCTTTTTTACTTCAATCAGTCTTAATCCTTCTGTATGATATTCATTCACAATGGCTTTAATGGTTGAACTTTTTCCTGTTCCCGCATCTCCATACAACAATGCGTTATTGGCTTTCATTCCCTGCAGCAGAGCCAATGTATTTTTGATCAGTACATTTCTTTGTTGCTGATACCCTGTCATTTCTTTTAACGATTGTGTATCTGGATGTCTAATTGGATATAATCCTTGTTCATCAATCCCAAATACAAAATATTTCGCAAAAATACCATATCCTTTTTTAGGAAGCTCTTCAATTCTTTGATAATAATCTTTTTCTAAAGAATAAGATGTATTCTCCCATTCAGGATATTCGATATCCGATTGAATATGAACTTCTTTACTTTTTAAATCACATAGTTTCTGAAGTATCTTTAATTCTCTTTTTAAACTGTTTTCAATGGATGGAACAATTGTTTTATTTTTTGCTTTATTCAGAACATAGATATTTTCATCGTTCATAACCATTTTATAAATATAATCAGATAAATTGGCTCCCTGATCATAAATTTTTGAACATAATCGACAATAATAAGTGGAATCATCTATCGTTTGAATCAATAAATCCACAATTTCATCTTCTAAAATACGATGAAATAAGGTTAAAGTTTCTAATTCCATTTGAAATTGTTTTAAATCCATGATGCATCCCTCCAAAGTCGTGTTATAATTATAGCACGTTTTTAATGGGAGGATGAATTATGTTAACAATTGATAAAATTTATGATGCGAAAAATGTTTTAAAAAAGATTGTTCATAAAACGAATATTATACCAGCCGACAATTTAGGATCTGAAAATCACATATATTTAAAACCAGAAAATCTACAATTAACAGGTAGTTTTAAAATTCGTGGTTCTTTTTATAAAATCAGTAAATTGACAGAAGAAGAGAAACAACATGGAATCATTGCCAGTTCCGCAGGAAATCATGCTCAAGGTGTGGCTTTATCAGCACAAAAAGCACAGATTCCCTGTACGATATGTATGCCAGACAGTTCGCCACTATCAAAAGTAGAAGCCACAAAAAGTTATGGAGCCAATGTATGTCTTGTAGAAGGTGTCTATGATGATTCTTATGAAGAAGCCATTCGCCAGTGTAAAGAAAAAAATCTTACTTTCATTCATCCATATGACGATGAAGATGTTATTGCTGGACAGGGAACCATTGGACTGGAAATCTTGGATCAGATGGATAGCGTAGATGCCATTGTGGTTCCTATTGGCGGTGGAGGATTAATCAGTGGAGTTGCCTTTGCGGCCAAAAATCTGAAGCCAAGCATTAAGATATATGGAGTACAGGCAGCCAATGCAGCCAGCATGTATGAATCGTTCAAACAGGGAAAAAATATCGCATTGGACCATGTCAATACATTTGCGGATGGAATTGCGGTTAAGCATCCAGGAAATAATACATTTGAAATTGTAAAACAGTATGTAGATGATATTGTAACGGTCAGTGAAGACGAAATTGCAGCGGCTATTCTTTCTTTAATGGAAAAACAGAGAATTGTAGCTGAAGGAGCAGGAGCCGTTTCAGTAGCTGCAGCTATGTTCAATAAATTACCAATTAAAGGAAAAAATGTTGTCTGTATTGTTTCTGGAGGAAACATTGATATCAATATCATCGATCGTGTCATGACACGTGGTTTATTATTAAGTGGACGTAAAACAAGCTTTACAATTGCTTTAACCGATAAACCAGGTCAATTGTTAGGTGTATCCAAAATCATTTCCGATAATGGCGGAAATGTTGTTGCCATTGATTATGACAATGGCGATCCTGAAATGGCAATTACTTCCTGTTTCTTAAAAGTAACAGTAGAAACAAGAAATCACGATCATATAGAAAAAATCAAAGATGATTTAATCCATCATGGATTTATTATTGTTCATGAAAGAGTCTAAAAAGAAGAATCGATTTGATTCTTCTTTTATTTTTCTAAATATTCTTTACATTCTTTCATTCTTCGATTTGTATCGTTATATCCTAAAAAATACCAGTCTCCCAGTTTTTCAACATCGGCCTCTAATCTGGAAACCGGGTCGTTTATAGAAGGAGAAAATACAAATATTTTTCCTTCTTTTTCCAATTGATCAATGAAATCACAAGTATAGTTGTATTCTTTATTCATATTTTTTAACGATTTTCTTAATTCAGGATATTTTGAATATCTCAGATCAATCATGGAATCCATTTTTTCATTATCTTCTTTACGATATACTTTATGCTGTGTTCGAATTACTATTATTTTTAAATATCCCTCATTTAAAGCCCATTGAATGGGAATATGATTGGAAATACCTCCATCTAAACAAGGAATACCCTGTATTTCTACCATAGAAGATACAAAAGGTAAAGAAGCCGAAGCCTGTATGGCTTTTTCAATGTCTTCACATTTTCCTTTTTCAAAATAACACGATTCTCCAGTCAAACAGTTTGTAGCTACAGCTACAAATCGTCTGGAAGGACGATCAAAGAAAATCTGATCAAAAGGTTCTATGCGATTGGGTCCAAATGCATAATCAAAGCCTATAATTCCTTTATTGTGAATAAGTGTTTTGGGCCCTCCTATATAGTTAGGATCAAAACGATGATATAAATTAAATCTTGCACTTCTTCCAATTTGACCCGCTACATAATTATAGCCATTCAAAGCTCCTGCCGATACACCTATTGTACACTCCATATTAATATCATTTTCCATCAATGCATCCAGTACACCTTCTCCATAAACCGCTCGAAAAGCCCCTCCTTCACATATAACACATCCTTTTGTGATATTCATTGAAGCATGTCCTTTTGGGATTTGATTTATTTTTGAATAGTACTTATACATATTGTCTCCTTATTCAAATGGGAATTTAATGTCTAACTGGCACTCATTTCGAATCTGTATAAATTCGTCCTGTACCGCTTTTGTTAATGGCACTCCTTTGTCTTTTCTTTCCTGCCATACATCCCATTCTTTTTCACCAGCTGTATAAATACGGCTGTGTTTTGGATCTTTCTTAGAATTTCTAAGTTCTCTTAAAATATCACCAGTTGTCTTTTTAAAAGATTCTAATCCCATGAAAGCTTCGGTATCTATTGCCATAAAGAAATGACCTAAATGATATGGTCGGATACTTCCATCTTCATTTTTTCCTTCTAATGCCTTTAAGAAAATTCCTGCCTGTAATGCAGCACTTAGAATTTCTACAACCGTTGCGTATCCATATCCTTTATAACCACCCATGTCTTCTCCAAAACCACCAAGTGGAGCCAATGCCGCTTTTTCAGAACGAATGTCTTTAATAATCTGTTTCGAATCCGTCAGTATTTCCCCTTCTCGAGAAATTACCAGACCTTCTGGAGTATCGTGATCAATTCTTGCATAATATTCAATTTTACCGTTCTGAATAACGGATGTTGCACAATCCAGTACAAATGGAAATTCTTCATCACTTGGCATCGCAAAAGTCAAAGGATTGGTTCCCAGCATATTTTCAACACCAAAAGTAGGAGCAATGGAAGGTCTGGCATTGGTTCCACAAATTCCGATCATACCTTCTTTTTCCGCCATTCCTGCCCAGTATCCAGCAATACCAAAATGAGAAGAATTACGAACCGCAACCATTCCCATTCCATATTTTTTAGCTTTTTCTATGCACATTTCCATGGCTTTTTTTGATGCAACCATTCCCATTCCATCATTGGCATCTAAAACAGCCGTTGTACATGTCTCCTTAATGACATCAATTTTTGTGATTGGATTTAAAATTCCATTTTTGATTCGATCTAGATAAATCGGCTTAAATCGATTGCATCCATGGCTTTCAATTCCTCTTCGATCGCTTTCCAGTAATACATCCGTACATAATTTTGCATCTTCTTCAGGTAACCCATACTTCATAAATGCCTGTGTCATAAAAGAATCCATTACATCCCATGGCACATAAGGTCTATTATCTTTATCTTTTAACATAAGTTGTATCCTCCGTTACTTTTATTCTAGCACAATCTTTTTTTAAACTCATTTCTTTTTATATATATCAAGGGTTCATAAATAGATAATATTTCCCTAATAAATACATCCGAATCTTTCATTCTCTTTCAATAAAAACAGGTTTACAAACAAATAAACGAATATAAATAAGATCGAACCATAAAAAAACGCTATAGAAATATCAGCACTATAAATAATTTTGTGTTGTGGACGGGCTTTAAAGATTTGTGTGGACAAATCTGGCATTTTGAAGCTTGAAATTAGCTTTCACAATTTGTGTGGTTATCCTTTAAATATTTGTGTGGATATATTCATAAAAATATCCCTCCTAGTATAGAATGAAATTATCACAAATCATAATGCTAGGAGGGATTTTTATAATATCCAATCAAAAGTTTATCACAGATATATTAAATATCAATTACGATCAAATTGAATCTATTGATTCTATCAAAAATTCTGATCACTCACTGAATTTCTTCGTGAAGTTGAAACCAGTATCTAACCTTAGGTGCCCCTATTGTGATTCTTGTCATATTGTTGGTAATGGTTTTACCAAGAGAAAACTTATTCATTCAACCCTGGTTAATCGAAAATGTATAATCTTTTACAAGCGTCGCCGGTATCTATGCAAAGATTGCAGTTCTTCTTTTAGTGAAAAGAACCCTTTTATCAATACAGGAGAATCTGTTACTCTGGAAACAAAAATAAACGTATTAAAAGATCTTAAATCTATAGCCAATACATATTCTGCTGTAGCTGCCAGATACAATATTTCAGTGAAAAAAGTTATTCAGATTTTCGATAAACATGTAGACATCAAAAGAAAACCACTTCCCGAAGTGCTCTCTATCGATGAACACTTCTTTCCTCAGTCAAATTACGATTCTCTTTATATGTGCATATTTATGGATTTTATTACCGGTGAGATTGTTGATGTATTACCTGATAGAAAAAAAGCCTATATTGCCAATTACCTATCCGTAATAAGAACTCAGACATTGAATAAGTACACACATAAGTCTGAATTGCATAACGTAAAGTATGTTTCAATAGATTTGTACGATAACTACAGAGATATTGCCCATATCTATTTTCCAAAAGCCATCGTATGTGCGGATCCATTTCATGTTCTAAAACATCTCACCGAAGGTTTTAATCAAGTACGTTTAAGATGCAGAAGAGAAACACAGGACGAAGACATTCAGTATCTGCTGACCAAATTCAAAAATATCTTTAAGAGTGGTTTTGACCTGGACAACAAAGCCAAATACAACAAAAGATTCAAGCGTTATTTAAATTACAGAGATATCCTTACTATTCTATTCGACAGATTTCCTGACTTAAAAACGGCTTATGAACTAAAAGAAAAATATATTTTCTTTAACAGAAACACTTCACTTAAAGAAGCAGAAAAAGGCCTGGCAGATTTGATTTTGGAATTTGGAGACTCAGGAATTGAAGAATATCATGAATTCTATAATCTACTTATAAACTGGAACAAAGAAATTATCAATTCGTTTACGATTATAAACAGCAGAAGAATCAACAACAGCTTCATAGAATCAAGGAACAATCAGATCGAACGTTTAATCTATAACGCATATGGATACACGAATTCAAAAAGAGCAAGAAATAGAATCATGTATTGTTTAAACAAAAAAGATAGTTATAAAATATAAAAAAAATAAAAAAGTGTGATTTGTGACAGGACGGCTCAAAACCGTCTTTCTTATCACAATATCACACTATATTTTAAAGCTCATCCACACAATTATTTAAAGCTATCAACACAATTTGTTAAAGCCTACCCACAAATCGTTTAGAGCTCATCCACAGGATTATTTAAAATCCCGAAATATCTAAAGCGTTTGTTGAATGGACTGTTCTAAAATCTGAACAACCAAATTTGTATGATCACATAATTTATTATATGTACTTTCATCTTTTTCATTGATGATACGTACAAATTCTTTACATTCATAAATCATGTGCATTTCTTGTTCAATTCCTAAATTTAAAGAAGAAGAATTGTTTTTATTCAGTAAAGGCTCTCCTTTTGGAGGAATAAAATCTACATTTGGCAATATTCCAATGCTTACTCCTTTTACTCTCAAACAGCCTTTATCACCCTGAATATAAGCAAATATATCACTGGAACTGTCTTTGGCTCCTGCACATGTTGCCACAAATTCAGGATATTGAAGAATTAAAATACCACTAGTATCAATTCCATTGTATCCTTTATTGGCATAATACATTGTTTTTTCAGGTTTACCAAATAATCCTGTCACAAAATGAAGACAGTAAACCCCGATATCCATTAAAGCTCCACCATTAAAATGAGGATCAAAAGCATTTGTTTGTTCATGATTTTTATATTTATCATATCTTGAAGAATATTGTGAATAATTACATTGAACCAGTTTTATATCTCCCACTCGATATAGATTTTCTTTTAGAATCTGATAATTGGGAAGAAACTGATTGGTGATGGCTTCAAAAATATAAACGCCATTCTCTTTAGCTGTTTTAAACAGATCTTCACTTTCTTTTAGACTAGGACAGAATGGTTTTTCATTTATGACATGTTTTTTTGCCTGTAAAGCCATCTTTGATTGAGAATAATGTAAAGAATTAGGAGAGGCCACATAAATGGTATCCACTTCTTCATCTTTTAATAGTTCTTCTAAATTTGAATAATAGCGTTTCATCTGATGTTTTTCACAAAACTCTTTCGCTTTTTCTAAGCTTCTTGAATAACAAGCAATCACTTCTATGCCTGAATCTTTCATAGCACTTATCATGCGATCCACAATAAATCCAGTTCCAACGGTACCTACTTTCATGCTTTATTCTCGTATGATACATTTGTACCTTGCGAATAAAGTATCATACGCTCCTTTCTCTTTCTGTTAAAATGAAATAGAACCTTATTCTATTTATTTAATTTAAGGCTTTGTCCTTTTAAAGGAGAGTATAGCCCAGGTCCTATTTGTTTGTTTATAGTTGGATAAGTCTATGTACTTTTATGTCTTGCAAGATTACGAGAATAGATCACCTGTGACCAGGCAAGGTTCTAGAAAGGTGGTCTTTTTTATGACCTACTATATTGGTGTGGATATCGCTAAATTTGTCCACTACGCTTGTATCATTGATCATCTCGGTGAAGTACATCAAACTTCTTTTCCTTTTGATAATTCTGCTGATAGATTCCAGCTGTTCTTATCAAAATTTTCTTCTTATGATAAAGGCGATGTTGTCATCGGTTTTGAATCGACCGCTCATTATCATGAAAATCTTTTTAATTTTCTATCCGGTCTTGGTTTTCATTGTGAACTTATCAATCCAATTCTTACCAAGCGCTTCAGATCATTAAACATCCGTGATGTTAAAACAGATAGTACAGATGCCTTCACCATCGCCACTTTTCTAGCTTTTAATCATCACAAAGAAAACAATCCTCCTTCAATGTCAGTGAATTAAAATATTTCTGTATTCAAAGAGAAGACCTGAAACAAAAGCTTTCTACCGAAAAAATCCGGTTCATTTCTCTTTTAGACAGAACGTTTCCTGAATTAAAGCCTTTTATCAAAAATACCCTTTATTCTAAAGGATTCCTGAACTTTTTAAAGTTCTATAACACGGCCTATCAAATAAAAACAGCCCACATCGATAGACTCTATAACCTTCTGACCGAAAACTATCACTTCATGACAAAAGACAAGGTCCTACAAATCAAATCTTTAGCTTCATCTGGCGTAGGTTTCCATTCAGTGGCTATTTCTACTTAAATCAAAGATATTGTCTATCAAATCGAACTGTTTTAAAAGCAGCTATCAGATATTGATAAGCAGATTATTTTAATCATGAAGGAGACCGACTCTCCCCTTATGAAGATTCCTGGTTTTGGTTATATCCAGACCGCTTATCTTTTAGCTACCATTGAAAATATATCACGTTTTGATAGTCCAAATAAAATTATGGCTATGGCTGATCTTGATCCAAAGATCAGACAGTCAGGTCAATTCAAGGAATCCAGAACCAGAATGTCCAAAAAAGACAATAAGCTCTTAAGATATACCCTGATAAGGTCTACCAATAATGTAAGGAAAAATTCAAATACAATGAAGTCCTATTACCTTAAAAAGAAAAGTGAAGGAAAATCTCATTATAATGCTTTAGGACACTGTTCCAGAAAATTAGTGAACTATATTTTCTTTGTACTTTCGAATCCAGACAAAGAATTTATATTAGACTAATTCATATTTTTTTTAAAAGGCTAGCCAACTAGTTTTTTGTCATGCTTAAATGTCAATTCTAAATTCTTCATTTTTTCTTGACATCTTCATAGTTTGTCTCCTTTATTCTTTCTATTTTTTTCCATGATGAATTTGTTTTTTTCTTTTCTTCGACCGGTTTTCGATAAATTCTAAAACAAACTCCATCCTCTGTATTGTATCCTTCTACATTGTAGTTGTTTGTCTTCGTAACTTTTGAAACAATGGATAAACCTAAGCCAAACTTTCCCTTTTCACCTTTTTCAAATGGATGAAATAAAGTCTGAATACGCTCCTCACTCATTTTTGGTCCATCATTTAATATTTTTAAATCATCTTCTCTTACTTCAATTTTTATATAAGACTTCGCATAGCGGAACGCATTATCCATAATATTTTCGATACATACTCTCCATGCTTCCAGTAGACCATCAAAAAATACTTCTTCAATATCGGTAATCACTTCAATTTCCGGACGAATAACAGCAGAATTTAATACCACTTCTTCCACAACTTCCTTCATATTTGTGACAACACCTTCAGAATCCGATGTCAATAAATATTCAATTCGATTTAAATATAATAAATTATAGACTTTCTTTTCCAGACGATTGGCATTATCAATGATTACATCTACACTGGATTCCAGATCTCCATATGGATAGATACCATCTTTAATGGATTCTCCATAAGATTTTATTGTTGCGATTGGTGTTTTCAGATCATGAGATATATTATGAATCATTTCTTCTTTCGCTTTTTCCTGCTTTGTCAATTCATCTTTCATAAGTGTAATCGCATTGGCCACCTGACCAATTTCATCTCCACGATTGATATTCAGATCCACTTCTTTTCCCATATTGATCTGCTTGATATATTCCTTAATTTGTCCCAATGGCTGAATAATAGAAAATACCCAGATTAAAATAACCATAAAAACTAAAATAAAAGCTAAAATAATCAGATATACAGTTGAATCGACTAATATAGATCGAAAAGAAGATGGATATGTATTATCCATATAACTTGCGACTACATAATCACTGTTTTTACAATATACAAGACTGTAGTAATATTCCATATCATTGATACGAACAATACCATGTTTTACATTATTACTTCTTGACAATTGACCGGATTCAACAATCAGATATTTATACAATTCATTATTGCCAATTTTATCTTCTCTTCCTCCAAAAATATGAAGAACTCCATCTGAAATCAGACAGTCCACCTGTGTAGAATTTTTAGAAAGATATGCATACAATTCTTCATTTACATTTCCTTCGTTTTCTAATAAATTCACAATAGGTCTTTGATTGTTCTGTAACATAGAAAACATCTGGGTTTCAATGGTATTGTTGATTCCTGTTCTCAGTATGGCGAAAAAGAATATCAGGAAAGCTATTAAACAAAGAAATATAATGGATACAAACTGCTTTGTCAGCGATAATTTATGAAATGTATCTTTTATTTTTTTCATATTTTATCCTAATCGGTATCCATATCCATAAATTGTATGAATGTTCAGTTTAGGCAATTTTTTTCTTAATCGACGCAATGTATCATCCACTACACGATCGGATCCAAAATAATTCTCATCCCATACATTTTCTAAAATCTTATCTCTTGAGAAAGCAATTCCTTTGTTTTTTATAAACATCATTAATAGATCAAATTCCTTTGTGGTCAACTCAATTTCAACATTGTCTGAATAAATCTTTCTTTGTTCCTCATCCAATTCATATCCATCTATACTGATTCGATTGTTTTCATCTTTATACGCACGTCGAATAATATTATTCACACGCAACACCATTTCTTTTGGAGAAAATGGCTTTGTGATATAATCATCACAACCTTTTTCCAACCCAATGATTCGATCAAATTCTTTATCACGAGCAGACATGAAAATAATCGGAATGTTAGGTCCCTGTAAACGAATTTCTTCCAGAAGGTCAAAACCTGACTTGTCATCTAACATAATATCCAGTATCCATAAATGAACATCATCATCCTGTACATGAATACTAGCTTGTTCATAAGTATAATAGGAACGAACTTCATATCCTTCTTTTCTTAAATATTGAGCAACCAGGTTGTTTATATCTTTTTCATCTTCTACAACACATATAACACGTTTCATAACATCCTCCTCTTTTTAAAGAGTGACTTCATGCCCTTTTTCCTTAATAACATCAATAACCTTATATACATATTTTTCACATTCTTCATGAGTTTCTGCTTCTACCATGACACGAACCAGTGGTTCTGTTCCGGATTCACGTACAAGAATTCGTCCTGAATCTCCTAAAGCCTGTTCCACTTCTTTTACTGCATTCTGTACATCTATATCATTCTGTGCTTTGGTTTTATCTTTTACACGAATATTTACCAGTAATTGTGGATAGATTTTTAAACCTTCATATAATTTGCTCATTGGCATCTTTTTAGCCATCATAACTTCCATCAATTTTAAGGAAGTTAGTATACCATCCCCTGTAGAAGCATATTTAATAAAGATAATATGCCCAGACTGTTCTCCACCAATTCGGCATCCATTTTCTTTCATATATTCATAAACATATTTATCACCAACAGCGGTTTTCGCATAATCAATTCCAGCTTTATCAAATGCTTTATATAAACCAAAGTTTGACATAACCGTTGTGACCACTGTATTGGTAACCAGTTTTCCTCTTTCATGCATATATTTGCCATAAATATATAAAATATGATCTCCAGTCACAACATTTCCTTTTTCATCCACACATAAACAGCGATCGGCATCCCCATCATAGGCAAAACCTACATCCAATCCATTTTCAACAACAAATTTCTGCAGATTTTCTATATGTGTTGAACCTGCATTTTCATTGATATTGCATCCATTTGGCTGTGCATTAATGACATACGTTTTTGCACCCAATGCATCAAAAACCGATTTTGCGATTTGCCAGCTGCTTCCATTGGCACAATCCAAACCAACTTTTACTCCTTTAAATGAATATAAACCCAATGAAATTAAATACCCAATATAACGATTTCTTCCTGAAACATAATCCACTGTACGACCAATCTTTTCTTTTGTTGCGAAAGGTATTTCTGTCCATGTTTCACCAAATAATTCAACTTTTCCATCCAGATAATCTTCTATATAGGAAATCGTCGTTTCATCCATTTTTTCTCCATCGGAATTAATCAGTTTGATCCCATTGTCATAATATGGATTATGAGAAGCAGAAATCATAATACCACAATCAAAATCATCTACACGGGCAATATAAGCCACACTTGGAGTTGTCGTAACATGAAGCATATATGCATCCGCTCCTGAAGCTGTTAATCCAGCAATCAGACTGTATTCAAACATATAAGAAGAACGTCTGGTGTCTTTTCCAATGACAACTTTTGCTTCTCCATTTTTCTTTTTTGAATAATACCATCCTAAAAAACGTCCAATTTTATAAGCATGATCGGCAGTTAATGTGACATTAGCTTCTCCACGAAATCCATCTGTTCCAAAATATTTTCCCATTCTTTATTCCTCCTTAGCCAATGTAACACTGGCTTCAATTTCTTCATCCCCAAAATCCACATTGATTACATTTCCATTTATATCATATGCCACCAGCTTAGCTTTTGTGACAAAGTCATCATATTGTCCCGTGGCATCCACTAGTGCCTTAACAACACGAATAGACTCTAATGTTTCCTGACTGGCTTTGATTGTCACCTGTTTTTTACTTAAAACTGGTGTTTCAAAATCCGTTACTTTTTGTCCGGTTCCAACCAGTAATTCACAAGACAAACTGAATGTAGCCGTTACTTTTGGATTTAGATTTACTTCAATTGTTTCAGGAGAAACTTTTGCACTAATGTTTGATGGTAATGAATCCACCGTTAAATTCACAAGATTCTTCCCCTGTTTACATTTACTTAAATCACAGGTTACGATAACCCCTTTCTGTTGTCGAAACACCTGAATGTCTGTCGAATTTCCTGTTAAGGATACACTGACTGTTCCTGGTACTCCACTAATTTCATAGTTATCTTCATCGGCTTTTACATTTACCTGTACATCCGATATCGTTACCGATGTCGTTAAATCATTAAACAGCTTTACTCGAATCGAATCATAATCGATTGTTATACAAATCATTATCGACAACAATAAAGATACAATAATCATCCCTTTATTATTAAATAAAATTCGATCGATCAGTTTCGAAAATTTTCGAAATACAGGAGAAAAGATAGATCGAATGACTTCATAAAAATGGTTGGGCTTATTTTCCATTATCATCGGCCCCCTTTGAATAATTATCAATGATTTTTATTGGTTTTATTCTTTCATCCGTAATTTTTTCTTTTTTCTTTGATCGAGAAGTTAAATTATTTGCGGTCTGAATCATCGAATTTATAAAATTCGGTGTACTCTTAGAATCTTCTAAAACTAAAGTACTCATCAGAAAATTTTTTAATGCACTGGATGAATAAAGTGTTAAATATCCATTCATTGCCACAGATATATTTCCTGTTTCCTCACTGACAATAATGGTAATGGAATCTGATATTTCACTGATTCCCACAGCCGCTCTATGTCTGGCCCCATATTTGCTTGGCAGGTCCCGTGTGGTTGGAGGAAAATAAGCCGCTGCACAGGCAATTTTATTTCCCTGAATGATTACCGCTCCATCATGCATGGGTGTACCATACTGAAAGATTGTACACAACAATTCACTGGATACTTCTGAACCCATCATAATTCCAGATTGTACATATTCCTGTAAATCCTGATTCTGTTGTATTGTGATCAGCGCTCCTGTTTTCTTTCTGGACATGATATCACAGGCATCGACAATATTATCAATCATTTCTTCATATTGAAGAGAAGACAAATGAACACTTCTTGTTCCAGTTTTCCCAACTTTTTCAAGTATTTCACGAATTTCCGGGTGGAAAATCACAATCACAAGAACAACTCCCCAATTCAGAAAGATATCAATAATATATCCAACAGCACTCAGATTAAAGAAAGCAGAAATCCCCTTTATTAATAATACAATCAAAGCCCCTTTAACAATTTGTATTGTACGATTGTTATTACTTAAAATACGAAGTAGAGAATAAATTAAAAACCATACAAACAGAATGTCTATGATGAGCTGTAAAACAAATTTTAATTCTGTAATTGTAAAGCTCATAGACTCATTCCTTTCTATAATATATCCATAATCATATCATGAATGGAATCGTATTCTTTTAATGCATGTTCTTTTACATCTTCTAAAGCCGTAGACATACAGGCTCCATTCAATCCATATTCCATTAAAGGAATATCATTATAAGAATCTCCTATTGTATATACATCTTTTTCATTGATGTCTTCAAATTCACATACAAAATCTAAACCTAACGCTTTTGACGTTCCTTTTGGTACGATATCAACCACAAAATTATTCGCATACGCAACGACAATATCACCAAAATTTGAATTGATCTGTTCCGCTAAAGAAACAGCCAGGCTTGTCTCAACCATAGAAATGACGATCTGTGCATATTTACCAGAATCCATAATTTCTTCTTCCGAAATATCTGGATCCAGATCCAGATAACGCTTTTCTTCTAATTCTGGATTTACAATAATTCGATGGCGATAATATCCATCATTGACAACATAAGAACAGACTCCTTCTATTTCTTTGGCAATATACATTAAATCCAGACTTGTAACTGTATCTAAATGAGAACCATACAGTTCTTTTCCTTTTGAATCAAAAACCATACCCCCATTATTTGTGACAAAATAATCAACTGGTAACTGATATAAATCACTTTGTCTTTTAATGGATTCCATGGATCGTCCTGTCACAATCACAAATAGATTTCCAGCTTCTTTCCATCTTTGGATAGCCTGTAAATCTTCTGGCATTACTTTCTGTGCATATTTTAATGTTCCATCATAATCTGTAGCTAAAATTCTAGTCATACAAGTAACCTCACTTTTTTTTATTGTATCACATAATTCACCTGACAAAAACCACAAAAAAAATGAAGACGTTTTCTTCATTTTTTATTTGCACTAATTTTTCTTTTCTGCTGTCTGGATAAAGGAATTCTTTTTCCTGTTGTCAATTCCACTTCATCTTTATACCAGGAAGATATGTGTTTTTCATTGACTAAAAAAGATACATGAACTCTTAAAAAACCATAAGGAGAAAATAGTGTTTCCAGCTGGCTCATATTGATTCTTTGATGAAATTCTCCTTTTTTTGTATGAAAATAAACCATTTTATCTATTTTTTCCAGATAATAGATTTCTTCATATAGAAGATTAACATCTACTCCATTGTATGTTAATCGATACAGATCGGTCTGTATACTTTGTTTTAAAATGGAATCCTGTATTTCTTCATACTGTTCCTGAATTCGATCTCTTTCAATGTATAAAACTCGACCTCTCTGATCTTCTTTAAGATAACGATATTTATTTTCAACCACAAATATAAATAGAGAATTTGGATTGTCATGAACAAAAACACTTTCAATTCTTGGTGTTTTAAAAATCTCATCAAAGACAAAAATCTGATAAGATTCATTTTTTAATCCTTTCATTAAATCAGAAGCTTTTGTATAGGTTCGAAATGTCCAGTCATTCTCTACAAATGTTTTAGACATTAAATAAACAATATCTTTTACTTCTCTTTCATATTCTAAAAAGGCAACTCGTATCATATTTCTATTTTAGCACACAAAATAAAAAAGAAGCAGTTTATTCTACTTCTTCTCTCCATAATTTTGCTCCTAAATTGACAAGCTTTCCATCTAAATTATCATATCCTCGATCAATATGATAAACATCATGAATTTCTGTTATTCCTTCTGCCATCAATGCAGCAACTACCAATCCAGCTCCACATCTTAAATCAGTTGATGTAACTTTAGCTCCATGTAATTTTGTTTTTCCATTGATAAAGCAGCTAGGCGTCATCACATCAATATCTGCACCCATTTTATTTAATTCTTTACAATGTTTAAAGCGTTCTTTATAAATCGTTTCTGTAACAGTTGAATTCCCTTCTGCCTGAGTCAGTAAAGCAGTAAAAGGCTGCTGAACGTCTGTGGCAAATCCTGGATATGGTTTGGTCAGGATTTCTGTTGGTTTTAAAGGCTTATCTGTTTTAAAAACTTCAATAAAATCCGTACCCACTTTCATATCAATACCCACTTGCTTTAACTTCATAATGACAGCTTCTAAATGTTGTGGAATGATATTTTCTATAATCATATCATCTGCCATTGCTGCTGCAATAATAATGTAAGTCGCTGCTTCAATGCGATCTGGTATAATTTCATAAAAACATCCACCTAATTCTTTTACACCATCAATGACTAAAGTGCTGGTTCCCATACCATGAATACGAGCTCCCATTTTATTTAATAAGGTTGCAATATCAATAATTTCTGGTTCACGAGCCGCATTTTCAATGGTTGTTCGACCTTTTGCATAAACCGCAGCCATCATAATATTGATTGTTGCTCCTACACTGGATATATCTAAAAATATATTGGTTCCTGTTAATTCTTTGGCATCCAATATATAACATCCATTTTCATAATTGATTGTGGCTCCTAAAGACTCAAATCCTTTTAAATGCAGATCAATAGGTCTTGGTCCCAGATAACAGCCACCTGGCATTTTAATTTCTGCATGTCCAAAGCGACCAAGTAATGCCCCCATAAAATAATAACTGGCTCTTAATTTTGAAACGGCATTGGATACCATTGGAATATTCTGAATATTTGTTGGATCAATGTATAAAGTATCGTCCCCTTTTTTCTCTACTTTCACATTTAATTCTTCCAGCAAAATCTGTAAGGAATGAACGTCCGAAATATTTGGAACACCATAAATAGTAACGGGATTATTGGCTAATACACAGGCTGGAATCAATGCAACCGTTGCGTTTTTCGATCCACTGATACGCACCGTTCCATTTAAACGATGTCCTCCTTCGATCTTTATTACTTTTTCCATAAAAACCTCCCCTAAGGCATTTCAATTTTACACTATTCATTTCATTTTTCCAACTTTAAAATAAAAAAGGTGACATTTCTGTCACCTAAAAGAATTATTAAGCTTTATCTGCACATCCAAAGTAGTTTTTATTCATGTCTTCTACTTTAGCCTGGATAGCATCTGTACCAGCTTTTAATAATTTACGAGGATCGTATCCTTTACCAATCTGGTCTTTTCCTTCTTCGATGTATTTACGAGTTGCAGCAGCAAATTCTAACTGTAATTCAGTGTTAACATTTACTTTAGATACACCTAAAGAAATTGCTTTTTTAACTTGTTCTACAGGAATTCCAGATCCACCATGTAATACTAATGGTTTACCATTTGTACTAGCCTGGATTTTTTCTAATTGATCAAAGCTTAATCCAGCCCAGTTTGCAGGGTATTTACCATGAATATTTCCAATACCAGCAGCTAAGAAGTCTACTCCTAAACCAGCAACTGCACCACATTCTTCTGGATCGGCTAATTCACCAGATGAAACGACACCATCTTCTTCACCACCGATTCCACCAACTTCACATTCAACAGAGATTCCTTTTGAATGAGCTAATGCGATGATTTCTTTTGATTTAGCTACGTTTTCATCAAAATCAAAGTGAGATCCATCAAACATTACAGATGTGAATCCAGCTTCGATACAGTCGATAGCTCCCTGGTATGAACCATGGTCTAAGTGAATAGCTACAGGAACTGTAATCCCTAATTTGTCATGGATGTTTTTAACCATTCCCACAACGTTTTTATACCCTTGCATATATTTTCCAGCACCTTCAGAAACACCTAAGATAACTGGAGAATTTGTTGCCTGGCATCCTTTTAAGATTGCGATGATCCATTCCATGTTATTAATGTTGTATTGTGGAATCGCATAATGACCTTCATGAGCTTTGTTGATCATTTCAGTAGCAGAAACTAACATTTTAATTATCCTCCTTTAGAATTGCTTTCCGATATTATTTTAATACAAATCTATAAAATTTTAAAGCATTATCGACGGCTTTTTCCCAATAGAGGCACAGCCTGACTCAAAGAACGAATTCTTTCCATAAAACGATCGCTGGATACAAAATTCACATCTTTTCCTTTTATATAATACTGTTTTTCTAATTCTTCCATTGTATAATTGGACGTAAAATATGTTTTTAAGTTATGATCCATACGATAATTTAATGCTGGAAACAGAATCGAATCTCTTGTCCATTGCGATATAGATTCCGATCCAATATCATCTAAAAATAAAATTTCACTGAATTTTAAATGAGATAGAATGGTAGCCTGATAATCAAAATCCGATAAGGCTTCTTTACAATCCTGTATCAGTTGAGGCACTTTCACAAAAGAAACCACATTGCCTTTTTTCGCATAATAATTGGCACAACCAATACATAGATAACTTTTTCCTACTCCTGGCTGTCCATATAAATAAATTCCTTTTTTCATTTCAATGGACTCTAATATACTTGTATAGGCATGAATATATTCTTCTGATTCATCTTTTAACTGAATCTGGTTTAAATCAATTCGATATTCTTCATTCGATAAATGAGAATATCGATAATTCAAAGAATGTTTCAGCTCTCTGGTTTCTTTTTTCATATATCGACAAGGCATATATGTTTCTTCTAAGAATTTTCCATCCATATACAAAGTCTTGACTCTTCCTCTTATTTTCTGGGCACAATAAGGTAACCCCTGGCAGCCTTCACATTTCTTTAATGTCTGCAGCCAGCTGGCAAAATAATCCGAATTCATTTCAACAAAAGATTCGCTTAACTGATTTTTCTTTAAAAAGGAAATAACATGTCGATTCTTTTTTAACTTTTCAATTAATTGTTTTTCATACAATTCCTGATTCATGATTTATCTCCTTTCAATTTTTTCTGCAACGAAAGAGCTTTCTGCAAAGACTTTTCACTTGCTTTTGTCTGCGTAGTGTTTTCATACCATTCCGGTACTTTTTTATTCACTGGTTTTTTCTGAATTTGGGACAACGCTTTTTCTTTTGTATCTATATGCAGACGACTCCAACTGCTGGCTACTTTCTCTACATAGTTTCTTGTAAGGCTTTGATTTGTCTTTTCCAGACAATATTCAATTAATACATTCACCACTTCATTTGGAAAAGAATAATCAAGACATAAAGATTCCACCAGCTTTTTGTCACTGGAAGATATCGGGGTTCCATTCTGCTTATATTTTAAAAACTGAACCGGAGCCATTTTATAAGAATCAGATGGAGGCATCTGTATCTTAGAAGAAGAAAATACCAGTTTTTTTAACGTTTCCTTATCAAATTCTTTAGTAGAAGGATGCACACTTCTTTGAACCATACGTTTCATTTCTTTTTCATCTATACCATAAATAGAAGCCAGTTGTGCTATAAAACTTAAATTTTCTTCATTACGTAATCGAAGTGGGAATATGCGATCCATTCCCTGAAAAAATTCATCAAAATTAAATGAATATACTCTTTTTTCATCCTTTTTATTTCGCTGAAACACTTCTTCTTTCTGATCATTCCACAATACCAGTCTCTGGGTATCAAATGGTTTTGTGACTTCGATATATCCATTCCTGTTTACAGGATCGATATGAAAATAGCTCTTTAAAGCATCATAACGCTTAGAACCACATTCATTAATAAATATACGAGCATAGCTTTCATGACAAAAGAATTCATTTACGCTCAAAGGAGGACATAAACAAAAGATCCAGCTGTTTTTATCCGCATTCAAATAGGTTTTTAACAACCCGAATTCTTCTAAATTTTCTCTGGCTCTTTCAAACTGATTTTCATGAAAACAACAACATTCAAGAATCTGATTTTTGTCCCAGTACTGTTCATTTAAATTCAATAAAAACTGATATAGAATATAGGAATCTTTTCCAATCAGAGGATAATATAAGAAGGTTAAGCTCTGGTTATAATTCATTTGAAGTGAATCTGTAAGCTGAATTAATACTTTATTTTCCATTTCTACCTCCTTCCTAAAATTATATCAATCTGATGATAAAGCTGTTCTTTATTCCCATTGTTTTCAATTAGAATATCACTGTTTTTCTTTTTATAGTCCACTGACAACTGCTTTTTAATTCTTGCCATTGCCTGATCATATGTAAAATGACGATATTCAATCAGTCTTTGAATTGCGGTATCTAAATCACAATAGACACACCAAATTTCATCAAAATAAGATTGTGCCTGAATTTCAAATAAAAGAGGAACTTCTACAAAAAGATAAGAAGCATTTTGTTTTTCTTTCCATATATTTATTTCTTCAAAAATTAAAGGATGTAAAATGGATTCTGCTTCCTTCCTTTTTTCAGCATCTGAAAACATACATCTGGCCATTTCTTTTTTATCGATTTGTCCATTTTCATCTAGAACAACCCAATCCAGCTGAATCAGTTTATGATATCCTTTCTCTCCTTTTTCAAGCAAATGAGCATTGATCTTATCACAGTCGATGACTGGATAAAGCTGCGATACGTATTTTGATACTTCAGATTTACCCGATCCCATCGAACCGGTTATCGCAATCATTTTCTTTTCTGACAATGTGTGCATATATACGTTCCTCTATTGTTGACAAATGTTTTTATAACAGGATTTGAACATACATCACAAGGACATCCTTCTTTAGTATGAACATGAAGTTTCAACTGAAACAAACCTGTTACCCCTAAAGACGATGTATAAGAGCGTATGGTGGTTCCACCATATTTCATAGCCCCTGCAAGAATTCGCTTTGATTCTTTTACAAGTATCTGACAATCCTTTTTTGATAGTCGATACGCCCTTGTTCTTGGATCCAGTCTTGAAGCAAAACAGATTTCATCCGCATATATATTTCCAATTCCTGCCTGTATGGACTGATCCAGTAATACAGCTTTTAAAGATCGCTTCGATGTATGAATTTTTGAATAGAGATACATGGGTGTATATCTTTCATCCAGTACATCCCATCCTACTTTTTTTAAAGCTGGACAATTGTATTTGTCTTCCTGTTTTGGATACAATTCCATGCGTCCAAATTTTCTTGTATCATGATAACATAGAAATCTTCCATCCGATAAAGAAAAGATTACATGGATATGTTTCTTTTCTTTAGGAATTTCATTTAACAGATAAAATTTTCCTTCCATACGTAAATGAACAATGAAATCATACAATTCCGTTGTAAAGATCAGATATTTTCCAATTCTATGAAATTGGAGAAAACTTTGTCCCACCAATAATTCTTTTATCGATGGATTCGCTAAAATTTTTTCATAAAATACATCAACTTTTAATATTTTTAAATTCTGAATCTGGGTTTCTAAAGTAGAAAGAACCGTTTGTACTTCTGGTGCTTCTGGCATTATTTGGCCTCATACCATGTTTTCCCGCAGGAAATGCTGGCCTGCAGTGGAACTTTCAATTCAAGCACATTTTCCATTTCTTCTTTTACAAGTGAAATCATTGTTTCCATCTCTTCTTTAGGTACTTCAAAAATTAATTCATCATGAATCTGTAAAAGAAGTTTTGATTTTACCTTTTCCTTTTTCATTCTTTCTACTACTTTTATCATCGCAATTTTAATCAGATCCGCTGCACTTCCCTGTATCGGTGCATTCATAGCCGCTCTTTTTCCGAATTCTCTTGTCATAAAGTTTTTATCATTGATTTCTGGAATTTCTCTTCTTCGATTAAATAAAGTTTTCACATAACCATTTTCCTGGCAGAAAGAAATCACTTCATTCATAAAAGAATGAATCGATGGAAAAGAAGCAAAATAAGTCTTCATAAATTCAGAAGCTTCTTTTCGGCTGATATTCAGCTGGGAAGACAATCCAAATTCAGTTTGACCATAAACGATTCCAAAATTCACTGTTTTGGCAATCCGTCGCATTGAACTGGTTACATCTTCTTTTTGAACCATAAAAATTTTTGTAGCAGTCTGTGTATGAATGTCAATTCCTTCATTAAAAGCTTCTATCATATTTTTTTCATTGGCCATATGTGCCAGGATTCTTAATTCAATCTGTGAATAATCGGCAGATAGAAGCTGATATCCTTCTCTGGCAATGAAAGCTTTTCGTATTTCTTTTCCCTGTTCATCACGAACACTGATATTCTGAAGATTTGGATCGCTGCTGGACAATCTTCCAGTCTGTGTCATTGTCTGATTAAAACAAGTATGAATTTTTCCATCATTCTGTATATGTTTTGAAATTCCATCAATATAAGTAGATTTAATTTTTGCATATTTTCTATATTCTAATAAACATGGAACAATAGGATGCTGATCCTGCAGTTTTTCAAGTACATCTGCAGATGTACTTCTTTTCTTACCACTTGGTAAATTCAATTCATCATATAAAACCGAAGCCAGCTGTTTAGGAGAATTGATATTAAAGACCATTCCTGCATAATCATAGATCTGTTTTGTCAGTACATCCACTTTCTGATCCACTTTTCGATCAATTTCTTCCAGTGTATTTTCATCTACATAAATTCCTTCTTCTTCCATATCAAATAAAATAGGGATTAAAGGCAATTCAATATTCTGATACAGTTCCCATAAATTCTGTTCTTTTAACTGTATATAAATATCTTCTTCAATATTCTTTAATTGTTTCACAAAAGCTCCATAAAAAGCCAATGATCGATTTATTTCAAACGCTTCTTTATTTTTTGATTTTTTACTTAATTCATGTAAAGATTCTGGCAGTTTAAACTTTAAAGTCTGCAGCAGATCATCGGTATTAGTAGCCTGGGAATGAAGCAGGAAAGCTGCGATATGCAGATCCTGTTCAAAACATGGAATTTCAAATCCATATTTCTGGCACAAATGCATTGTCTCTTTATCATCCCATGTTCTTAGATCTTTTCTTTTTAAATACGATTTAAATATTTTGTCTTCTAATGCATCTTCGATGGATTCAAAATAAATGGTTTCTTTGTCACAAGATATAAAACCCAGACATTTCTGATGAATATATGAATCATTTGTACAGACCGGTAAAAATAGAGGATCGTTATCTATCCATTTATGAATCACTTTTACTTCTGTCTTTTCATCTGTCTTTTTTTGAATAAAGGAAAACATTTCATATTTTTCATAAAAATCATTAACCTGTTCTTTATAACCTGAAAAAGATAAAGCATTCATTTCAAATGGAAAATCCATATCCCGATAAATCGTTGCCAGTTCTTTTGATAAAAAGGCATTTTCTTTATCCTTTATCAGTTTCTCTTTTAATTTTCCTTTAACCTGCTCAATATTATCATATACATTTTCCAGACTTGTATAAGTCTGTAATAGTTTTGTAGCCGTTTTTTCTCCAACACCGGCAACTCCAGGAATATTATCGGAACTGTCTCCCATTAATCCTTTTAAATCAATGATCTGTTTGGGCTGTAAACCGTATTTTTCATAAAAATGGCTTTCATCCATCAATTCCATATCTGTTAATCCTTTTTTCATCAATAATACTTTGGTTGTAGGATCAATTAACTGTAACAGATCACGATCACTGGTTAAAATTGTTGTTTCAATGGATTCACTTTTCTTTGCCATACTTCCAATAATATCATCAGCTTCAAAGCCTTCATCTTCATACCGTAAAATACCTGACGTATCCAGAAATTCTCTGACAATTGGAAATTGAACTTTTAATTCTTCATCCAGAGGTTTTCTGGTTCCTTTATATTCGGCATATTGTTTATGTCTGAATGTGCTTTTCCCTGCATCAAAAGCCACCAGTATTGAATCTGGCTGAATGGTTTCAATGGCTTTATTCAGCATAAGGATAAAACTGAATACCGCATTGGTTGGAATTCCATTGGTTGTGGACATTGGCCTACCATATAATGTGGCATAATAAGCTCGAAAAAGCATAGAGTTTCCATCTATTAATAATAAATTGTTCATGTTATCACCTTCATTTTTTAATTATAACAAAAATAGACTAGATTTTCTCTAGTCTATTTTCTGGATAATCGTAAATTGTGATATTTTTTCTTTTCCTGTCTTTGTTGACGAATTCGACGTATCGTTTCGTATCGTTCGTAGACATTAAATATATAAATCAATGCAGCAATCAGAACAATGTGAATCAGAATCGTAGCCAGTTCAAAATGAATAAACCATCTTATTAAAGAAACACTCAATGTTTTTGTGAACTTATGATAACCAAATGGAAGTAAATCATATAAAAATACAAGAATCAAAGTCACAATGAGTAAAATTCGATTGTTTTCATCCATTTTTTCCTGAAATATACCACATAAAAAAGTTAATAATGGATATAAAAATATATGAAAGGAAAAACAATTCAAAAAAAAGACATCGTATAGAATTCCAAATAGAAATCCCATCAGCATACGATCCATATATCCCCTTTTCCAGACGCTTAAAAATAAAGCCGCTATGCATAAATGAGGGACAAAAGAAATTGAAATATACTGATAATCCACTGGAAAAAGAAATACAATAGTTCCATCCACTAAAGCCATTAAAAACAGAAAGACACAATAAAATCTTGCTTTCATATCAGCCCTCATTTCCAATTACCAGTACATATTCAAAACTTTTCATATTGGATACAGGGGATACATAGACCGTTGAAATGATCGCATCATCGCTTTTTGAAACATCAACAACCGTTCCTACAAATAGACCCGATGGATAGTTTCCTCCTGATCCACTGGTTGCCACACTTTGTCCTGCCGATACGGTCGCATCGTTGTCAAATAAAGAAACACAATAAGCGCCTTTTTTGGCATCATAGGATTGTAGAACCCCTTCCACGCTGCTTCCATCTTCCAGAGAAATCTTAATCGCAATATCATTCACTAAATCTTCACTGGTTAATAAGCGGACAGTACTGGTAGCACTTTGAACTTCTTCAATCAGTCCAATGGCTCCTTCACTGGTCATAACAATCATATTGGGCTTTACTCCCTGCACTTTTCCTGCCGAAATTGTTACCGTCTGCTTCCAGGAAGAAGCCGAACGAGAAACAACACTGCATGAAATCGTTAATGCATCTGGCAATGAATTTTTTATATCCAGCAGCTTTTCTAAATCTTCATTTTTGTTTCGTTCTTCTTCATATAAAGTTTTATAACTTCTTTGTTGTGCCAATTCTTCTTTTAGATATTCGTTATCTTCATATACATGCCACAGATTCGCAAAATCGGAGATTCCATTTCCCAAAGATTTCAATGGGTAATCAATTAAACCATATTTTATATACGTCCAGGCACTGTAACCTAAATTGGATAAGGAATTCTGTCGCAGGGACAGCATTATGAAACTAAAAATTAAGCTGATACAGATCAAAATCGATAATATTTTTTGAAGTCTTGTGAATTTTCGCATAATTTCCCCCAAATTCCTTTTCATTATAACGATATTTCTTCTTTCTTTCAATGCAGATGTTTTTCCTGACGGAAAGAATAATATGAATTTTTTCCTACGATTACATGATCTAAAAATACAATTCCCATAATTTCGGATATTTCAAATAAGTTCTGTGTCAATCTTTCATCTGTTTTTGAAGGAGAAGGGTCTCCAGAAGGATGATTGTGCAATACCATGACCGAATAGGCATTCACTTCAAAAGCTTTTTTAAATATGTCTCTGGGATGAACTGAACTTTCATTTAAAGTTCCTTTAAACAATGTACAATGGGTAATAATTTTCCCTTTCACATCCAGATACAGACATACAAAATGTTCCTGTTTTAAAGTACCATATTCCATCTGAAACCATAATAAGCCATCTTGTGGTCCACGAATGGACTTATGATAGGCATTCGTTCTTAAAGATCGCTTTGATAACTCAATTCCAGCCAGCAGCTGTAAAGCCTTCACTTTACTGATTCCTTGAATTTTCATTAATGACTGAGCGGATAGTTCGAACATTTTATTTAGATCCTCCGAAAGTTCTAATACATCCTTTGCGATATCAAAGACATCTCTTTTTTTGTTGCCACTTTGAAGAATTAAAGCAATTAATTCCAGATTGGTTAAAGATTCCAAACCAAAACGCAATGCTTTTTCTCGTGGTCTTTGTTCAATATTCATTTCTTTAACTTTCATATAATAAAAAAATAGAATCTTTTTAAAAATTCTATTTTGTCAAATCTTTTATTACTTCTGAGGCAATCACAAGACCGGCAACGGAAGGTACAAAAGCCGTACTTCCCGGAATTGTTTTTTTACTGTTTGGATCTACGGGAGCATTTTTTAAAGTCATAGGCTGTTCCTGTGAATAAACAACTTTCAAATGTTTTACGCCTCTTTTTTTCAGTTCATGGCGCATTACTTTTGCCAGAGGACAGACTTTTGTTTTAAATAGATCGCTGACTTCAAATTTTGTGGGATCCATTTTATTTCCCGCACCCATACAAGATAAAATCGGAATTTCTTTTTCCTGACAGATCAGTACCAGTGCGATTTTAGCACTGATTGTATCAATGGCATCAATCACATAATCGTATTCATCAAATGGAAACTGATCAATATTATCAGGAGATACAAATTCTTTATATGTATTTACTTTTGCCTGTGGATTGATATCCAGAATTCTTTCTTTCATTACATCCACTTTATATAAACCTACAGAAGAATGTGTTGCGATGATCTGCCGGTTAATATTGGTAACATTTATCGTATCGTTATCAATCAGATCAAAAGAAGAAATACCGCTTCGTGCCAATGCTTCTACACTATAGCCACCCACTCCACCGATTCCAAAAATTGCAACGTGACTGTCTTTGATTTTTTCCATTCCATCTTTTCCAATTAACATTTCTGTTCTTAAAAATTCATCCATAAATACTATCCTTTTTTCAAGATTTTATCAGATTCTATTATAAATTCAAGTAATAAGAAAAAAACTCACTTTCGTGAGTTATAAACAATGGAGCAGGTGATGAGAATCGAACTCACGTAGTCAGCTTGGAAGGCTGAAGTTCTACCATTGAACTACACCTGCATAATGGCGGTCCAGATGGGACTCGAACCCACGATCTCCTCCGTGACAGGGAGGCATGTTAACCACTACACCACTGGACCATAATTAATTAAATCTTTTATACGAATGGCGGTCCAGATGGGACTCGAACCCACGATCTCCTCCGTGACAGGGAGGCATGTTAACCACTACACCACTGGACCATAAATTGTATAAAAGATGGCGGAGAAGGAGAGATTTGAACTCTCGCGCCAGTTTCCCGACCTATACCCTTAGCAGGGGCACCTCTTCAACCACTTGAGTACTTCTCCAAGTTATTCAGATCGGAACGCTACTCATTAGCGCCTCCATATAATATCATGTCCATCTTTTATATGCAAGCAATTATTTCAATTTTTCAATAAATTTTTTACATTCCATACAAATAATATCCATACACTCCAAAGAATCTTTCCACTGTTTTTCAATTTTATCATAGCCAGTCAGTAAACCTGAAATATTTCCAGTGACCAATCCCGTTGAATCGCTGTCTCCATCATGATTAACAGATGCAACAATTGCTTTATTAAAATCCTTTTCATATCGTAAACAGCAATATAAAGCAATGGCCAATGTTTCTTCAGCTACCCATCCTTGTCCCAGTAAAGAAATATTCTTTACATCCGATAATGTATTTTTGGATAAAGTAATGGCATCCTCTATTAATCGGATCAGTTTCTCACTTCCCTCAAATATAGATGGAATTACGCGATTTGCATCTTTGATTGCATCCACTAATGTATATCCTTCTAATAATCTGGATAATATATGTACATGATAAGCCGAAGGAATATATCCCAGAGGATGCCCATGAGTCAAAGCGGAAACCTGAGCTGCCAGCTGATCTTTAAAAAGAATATCCTTTTTTAAAAAGGCGATAGGAGCCACTCTCATAATTCCTCCGCATCCTTTTGAATGATTAATGGGACGATAAATGCTTCCTCTTTCATTGGCCTCTAATACACTTAAACAAGTATATCCAGGAGCTCTTTGGGAATATAGTTCCTGAAATTCCAATAAAGAACTTCTTCCCTTTTGAATGGTTTTATACTGTTGTGTTTTTAACCAGTCCAGATAAGCATTGTAAATCGAATCCAGAATATCTTCACCTTCCTGAATCAGCCCCTCCATCGTGAATAAAGTCATTTGTGTATCATCAGAAATTAATGCTTTTCCTTCATGTAAGATATAACGATCCAGAATTCCATACTGTTCTTCAATTTCTTTCTGAAGCCAGAATTCCACTTCATATCCCAATGCATCTCCAATAGCTCCACCCACTATACATCCCAATAACCGATTTTCCATATTTCCTCCATAAAAAAAAGTAGGTTATCCTACTTTCAAAAACTATTTCGCAATAATTTGTTTACCGTTGTATTCACCACAAGCACACATTTTGTGAGCAAGTTTATATTCACCACAGTTAGGGCAACGAGTTAACGCTGGTTTACTTAATTTGTAGTGAGTTCTACGTTTCGCTTTACGAGTTTTTGATCCTCTTCTTTGTTGAACAGCCATTGCTTGCACCTCCTAGTTATCTTCATCTTCATCCAGTTTGAATTCATTTAACTTTTCCCATCGTGGATCAATAGATGGTTTTCTTTCATCCTGATCCGATAACAATTGCCATCCATCTCCTTTAGGATATTGACTTCTTGGAAGTCTTGTTAAGCTCATAGGCGCTTCATATAGAATGGCCTGGAACACTTCCGGATTGATATCAATTGTATCTTTTTTTACCACGATAATGTCTTCATTGCATTCCTCTTGTTTAACAGGAACAAATGAATACGTTTCTTGCGACTTCGTGTCAAATGCCACATCCAAGTCTTCATCTGTGATGGAATCTAAAACAATTAATGTTCCGTTTAAATCCAGATCACTGAATACCAATGTGGATCCATCAAACTGTAAAGTACCAGTAACGTGTACCTCCGGTATGGACTTGACTTGAGTATGATGAAGGAGATCGTTTTCCTCAATCGCAATCCATTCATCAATTGTAATGGTATGATTTTGTGCGTTTAGAAAATCTTTCTTAGTAAATTTCACGATCCTCACCTCATGTCGCATTGAATATTATAAACAAAGCGAAAGTTAAAGTCAATATGATTTGAATTGAAATCTTTCAAACTTTTAAAATTATGATATGATTAACTCATGAAAACATGTGGAATTATTGCCGAATACAATCCTTTTCATAAAGGACATATCTATCATATCCAAAAGTCAAAAGAAATCACGCAATGCGACTGTTTAATTGTCATTGTATCTTCTTTTTATTCACAAAGAGGATTGCCCAGTTTTTTATCTCGCCATGACAAAACAAAACTGGCTTTGAAATATGGTGCCAATCTGGTACTGGAACTGCCTGCCTGTTTTGCCTGTCAAAGTGCTGATTATTTTGCCAGATATGCCATTCAGTCTTTATCTGTCTTAGATATCGATTGTCTTTGTTTTGGTTCTGAATCCAATGATATAAATACTCTTCAGTCCATTTCATTAAAAGAAACCATAGATCCAAAGAAAAATATCAATCAGAATCAGAAACTGTCTTTAAAGCCAAATGACATATTAGGTTATCAATATATTCAACATTGCAAAGAATTTAAGATTCAGCCCATTTCTATTCAAAGAGAGGAAGCATTTAAAAGTGCCACACAAACAAGACTGGATGCCTATTATACAAATCAGGATTTTCAGGAATACTTTCACCTGGAACAGAATTGGAATTCCTATTATCCTTATTTGCGATATTTTCTTCAAATGAGCTCTCCTGAATCATTGGCCCAATTTCATTTAGTAAATGAAGGAATTGAATATCGTTTCATTCAGGCCAGTCATCATAAAAACTGGAACGATTTTTTAAATGCCTGTATTTCTAAAACCTATACCAAAGCTCGGATCCAAAGAACCTGTATGATGATTCTTCTACAGATTCGAAAAGAAGATATGCCTTCTTCCTTTTATGGTTGTCGTGTTTTAGGATTTGATTCCATTGGTCAAAGTCTTTTAAAAGAAAAAAAGGAGAAACCCATCTATACAAGATTTAAGGATCTGCCTTTATTTTTACAGGAAGTAGAAAGAAAATCAAAAGCTTTATATACTACATTTTCAAATATAGAAGATAGGATGATAATTTATGATCGTTATTAGTCTGATTGTCTCAGGATTCATTATTGTATATTTTGTTTATTTTCCACCCATTCCCAAACGAAAGAAAGTATACGACTATGCCATTGTTTTAGGCTGTCCCAATCGAAAAGATGGAAGTTTATGTACATCTCAAATTAAACGATGTAATTTAGCAATTAAAGCCTATCAGAAAGGCTATTACAAAACTATGGTCATTAGTGGAGGAGCCAATAAGAATCAATATGTAGAAAGCATAGAAATGAATCGCTATATACAGGATAAAATTTCCATTCCTTATATTTTAGAAACCCAGTCAAAAAATACATTTGAAAATTTTGAATACACTCATAAAATTATAAAAGATGCTTCTGTACTGGTCATTTCTTCCCAGACTCATATTGGAAGAGCCTGTGCCATCTGTAAAAAGTATTTTAAAGACTATTCTGGAATCTATTATCCTGAACATCGTATCAAACACATTCTAAGAGAATTTTTTGCCCGCTGGATCTATATTGGAAATGATATAAAAGATATATGTAAAAAAGGTCTGACAGTTAAGAAATCTTAACCGTTAGACCTTTTATTTCCATAATTTTTCTGGATATACCCCTTTTTCAATCAATTGAACAAATTCATTCTGAACACGTTCTTTATCTTCCAGATAAGTAATCCCAAACCAGTTGTCGTGCGTTTCTAACACTTTAACTTTTGCCTTGTTTTCTTTCAACAATTGACCCACTATTTCTGGTAATAAAAATTCTTTTGTGTTTAGATCGTATTCTGATAAATGATTTAAAAATTCTTTGAATCCATATTCCAGATATTCAATAAAATCCGGATATCCTGCCCACATATTCATACTGGCTTTATGATCCATAGTAATCCATTGTTGTACATAAGAATTATCACATACAATCTGATCCTTTATAGCTTTGATCCCTCTTGTTTCATAAATATCTGCCAGATATTCATTTTCATCTACAATACAGATACCACGAGTTACTGTACCATTTGCACTCAATGTATTTTTAAGAATAAATCCAGCCATTGCCATATTGTAGTAATCGGATTCTGATTTATTAGAAATCAGAAAATCATGAAGTTTCACAAACGCTTCTTTTCCATAGTAATCATCCGCATTGATGATCACAAATGGTTCTTTTACAACGTCTTTACAGCATAAAATTGCCTGTCCAGTTCCCCATGGCTTACTTCGTCCTTCTGGAACATTATATCCTTCAGGAATATCCTGAAGACTCTGATAAACATATTGAACTTCAATATATTTTTCAATACGATTTCCAATTTTTTCTTTAAATTCTTTTTCAATGTCTTTTCGAATGATGAAAACAACTTTATTGAACCCAGCTTCCATCGCATCATAGATTGAATAATCAATGATCAGTTCTTTATGTTTTCCCATTTCCGTTAATTGCTTAATGCCACCACCAAATCGTGAACCGATACCAGCAGCCATAATAATTAATGTAGTTTTCATTTTATCAATTCCTTTTCGTATTAAATATTATAACATATTCTATATTATATTCATGCAAACTCTTTCATTTTCAACTTTTTTGAATACTTAATGTAATAAATAATCATAATCATCGCATTTATGATCCATGTCAAAGGCCATCCTAAAAAAACGGTCACCAGAGATGGATGAAAAGAGGTTGCGATATAGAGATACAGCTGTCTCAAAAAAACAAAACAGAAGATCATAGAAACCATAGGTGCTTTTGCCTGTCCCATTCCTCTTAGGGAACCGGCAATCACATGACAGAATGGCAATGTGACATAAGCAGGAGCAAAAACAGATATCATTGTCATTCCAGCCCGTATAGCTTTGGCATCCTTTGTGAATAAAGAAACCAGGAATTCACTATGAGTATACATGATCAAAGAACCCGATACTATGATAAAACAGCACAAAGCCAATGTAACCATCAATCCTTTGCGCACTCTTTTATACAGACCGGCTCCATAATTCTGACCAGAAAATGTGGTGATGGCCATTGAGAAACTCTGAATAGGAAGTTGTAAAAACCCATCCAGTTTTACCGTTGTACTATATCCAGCTACCGCTGCAGCTCCAAAGGAAGATATATAAGATTGAACCAGTACATTGGAAAAAGAAACGATCGCATTCTGAATAGCTGCCGGAAATCCAATGGATACAATACGAGATAATATAGGAGCAGAAAATCGAATCTGTTTCCATTCCACTTTATATATTTCTTCTGTATGGGTTAATTTATAGAGTACAAGCATAGCGGACACAAACTGTGCAATGGTTGTCGCAATGGCAACTCCTGCAACTCCCAAGTCCAGTATAAGCACAAATACTAAATCCAGTATAATATTTACCACACTGGAAAACATCAGATAAATCAACGGACTCTTTGAATCCGACAGCGCTCTTAAAATACCCGATCCCATATTATATATCAGCATAAACGAAACACCGGCAAAATAAATCTGCAGATAAGTCGTTGCCAGCGGCAATACTTCCTGGGGAGATCCAATCCATACTAAAATGGGATGAGCCATTGCGATTCCAATAAGAGTAAATACAATGCACAATACAAACGTAAGGGCTAAAGATGTATGGATAGCCTGTTTCAATTCTTTAAAATTTTCACTTCCATAATATTGACTGATAATGACCCCAGCTCCTGTTGACAATCCCATAAACAATCCAACCAGCATATTGATAATCGAAGTGGATTGTCCGACTGCTGCCAAAGCATGAGAGGATATATAATTTCCAACTACATAGGAATCCACAGTATTATACAATTGCTGAAACAAGTTTCCAATTAATAGAGGGATTGAAAACAATACAATGGATTTCCATATACTTCCTTTTATTAAATCAACATCTTTCATATCACTTTCCTCAAACAAAAAGTAGAACGCCCAAGGGTTTCTACTTTTATCCCAGTGCTATATCCAGCACCATCATTAATGTAAAACCAATCATAAAACAAATGGTTGGCCAGTTTGAATGTTCCCCTTCTGACATTTCTGGCACCAGTTCTTCTACAACAACATAAAGCATTGCCCCAGCAGCAAAACTTAAAAAATATGGCAATCCAGCCAAAATCCATTTTGAAAACAGTATGGTCAAAATACTGGCAATGGGTTCTACAATTCCTGAAATGGCTCCTAATGCAAAAGCTTTATATCTGGACATTCCCAGATTTTTCAGTGGAAGAGAAAGGATTGCCCCTTCTGGAAAATTCTGAATCGCAATTCCAGCAGCCAGTACAAAAGAAGACAATAAAGACATTTCCACCTGTCCAGATAAGACACCGGCAAAAACCACACCTACAGCCATCCCTTCTGGAATGTTATGCAAAGTAACAGCCAGCATCAGTTTGGTTGTTTTCGATAAATGACTTTCCGGACCTTCTTCTTCCTGATTTATATGCATATGAGGAATCACACGATCCAGAACCAGAAGCAGAACTACCCCCAGCCATAATCCCATCAGACATGGAACAAATGAAAATTTTCCTAAATAAACAGATTCTTCAATCGATGGCAGTATCAGGCTCCAGATAGAGGCAGCTACCATAACACCACCGGCAATTCCACTCATGCATCTTGTCATAAGCGGACTGCACTTTTTTAATAAATATACACAGGATGCTCCTAAAACGGTTCCTAAAAAAGGAATCCAGATTCCTAACCAGATCATAAAGTTAGTATAATCGAATTCCTGATTTTCTACAAATGATTTACTTCATTTCTTTTATTTTTTCCCAGCTGAACTGAGGATCTCCAAAGTGTCCATAACAAGAAGTTTTTTCATAAATTGGCTTCTTCAGATCCAGTTCACGAATGATATTTCCAACTTCAAAATTAAAGTTTCTTTTAATGATTTCCAGTAATTCTTCATCACTTTGTTTACCTGTGCCAAACGTATCCACACATAAAGAAACAGGGTGGCTTTTACCAATGGCATAAGCTGCCTGCACTTCACAGCGAGAAGCCAAATGATTTGCGACAACATTTTTAGCTACGTAACGACAATAATAAGCTGCACTGCGATCAACTTTTGATGGGTCTTTTGAAGAGAAACATCCTCCTCCTATACGTCCCATTCCTCCATATGTATCACAGACAATTTTTCTTCCTGTCGTTCCAGAATCCCCAAAAGAACCCCCTACTACAAAGCTTCCAGAAGGATTGATCAGAAATTTTGTATTTTCATCGATCAACTCTGGATCCATAACTGGTAAAATCACTTCTTCCATAATTAATTTTCTTAAATCTTCCTGTGAAATGGAAGCCGAATGTTGAGTGGAAACTACAATGGTATCAATTCGTTTCACTTTGTTGTCTTTATATTCTACAGATACCTGTGTCTTTCCATCTGGTCTAATATATGGATTACCATTTTTTCTCAGACGAGTCAGCTGTAAAGCCAGCTGATGTGCATAATAAATAGGAGCAGGCAATAATTCCTTTGTTTCGTTACAGGCATACCCAAACATAATCCCCTGATCTCCAGCTCCTACTTCATCATTTTCCTGATTGATGACTGCACTGTTAATTTCTGAAGACTGTTTATTGACTTTTACAAGGACTGAATAATCTTCTGTGTAACCAATTTTTTTAATCGTATCTTTCGCGATTTTTTCATAGTCAATATGAGCTTTTGTATTGGCTTCTCCATAAATTAATACAAAATCATCTTTAATGGTCGCTTCCACTGCCATTTTACTTTCTGGATCTTGTCTTAATGCCTCATCTAAAATTGAGTCCGCAATTTTATCACAAACCTTATCTGGATGACCTTCTGTAATACTTTCACTTGTAAAAATAAAATCTTTCACGTTTATAACCTCCTTACAATAAAAAAAACGTGCGATAAGAAGCACGTAACTTGAAATATGTCTTCTTATCTATGTTAGTTGAACCACCTTGCCAACTTTTTCTGCTGACAGGTTGGTGTGAAGTCATTGAGCTAACCCTCTACTTCATCTCTTGATAATGTATATGTATTATAGCAATTTCTTTTTATATTGCAAGCATAACATATCATTTTGCATTACTATTTTTTATTGCTATTTATATTTTTATGTATTTATAATATAATAATTTTAAAGATACGTTATCAAAAAATAAAAGGAAACCAACTATGAATTACATCAAGAAATCATTTAGAAGTGTTTCATTTGATTCAGATACTTTTACAATATTGGATGGTACAACAGGTTCTTATAATCTTTGTGATATTGATAAAGTATGGATTTTGAATGAAAAAGCAAGTAAAAGAGGAAAACAGGAACCTTTTTTAGCAGTGGTTCCAAATGGTCCATTACCTGCTGGTATCTTTTCTGAGCCATATTTATTTGTAGGATTAAAAATAATAATGAAAGATGGAACAATTTGTGCTATTTATGTCTCTAAAGAAAAAACACAAGTTGGTACAGATCAATATAAAGAGGATCGAAAAGAGGCAGAAGCAATTCGTATTTGTCTTAGCAACTAACAGCCATATCAAACAAATTGATTGGATTTATTAAATACTTTTCTTTCCTGCATAATAAAAGTAAGGTTTATAAATCAAATATTCCAGAAAGAATTTAAGGGTAACATATGATTTTATAATAGGAAACAATCCAATCGTATCCAGACCAGAATTGATTCAACAAAACCGTTTTTAATAAAAACATAGTCCACTTACAATTTTGAAATAAGTGGACTATTTTGTATTACATACTTTGTACAACTTTAGTTTTTGATAAGCGATCGTGAATGGCCAGATGATCTTTTGTATAAATCACCATAAAAGAAGAAACAATTGTTAAAGCAATTCCAACAAAGGTCCAAACACTTTCCACCTGAAAGCGTATGATTAAAGTAATCATCTGCAGAAAATATCTGGAAATCACATACATTGGACATTCTAATAAAAGAATGCATGCATTACGTATCCATAATTGTTTTAATGATACAGGTGTTTCCTGTTGAGATACGATTTCAATTTTCATAATTTTCTTTCCAATTGTCTGTCCTTTAAATTTCTTATATGGAATGACAACATAATAAAGATAACTGAAGACCAGACACAATAGACCTGTAAAAAGAGCCAGCCATTTACTGTATCCTAAAGCTTCAAAAACATATAAATCAGAAAACATTTCATTGCTCTGTGTCACAAATCCATAAATCAGTACGGCAGGAAGTCCAGAAACAATTCCTCCTAAGGCCCAGTCAATCGCATAAGCCATCAGTCGATTTGTGGTTGGTGCATCTTTTCTTTGTATTCTTTTTGCCATTCTATTTCTCGCTTTCTATTCTAAAGATTGTATCCCTTTGGTGAAACGATGCAATCCTTCTATTAATTTTTCCCTTGGACAGCCACAGTTTAAACGTAAATATTTATCCATTCCATAGGTTTCTCCCTGCATAATGGCCACTTTTCCAACCTTTACAAGGGCATCCTGAACTTGTCTGGCTGAATAAGGCAATTCTGTAATGTCGATCCAGGCAAGATAGGTCGCATCCGGAATTTCAAAATGAATTTGAGGGTGATGAAGATTTAAATATTCTTTAACATACTTCATATTTTCCTTAATATAATCATTTAACTGGTCAATGTAATCATCACATTGATTGTAAGCTGTCATGGTCGCAATCATTCCAGGAAGACTCACAGAATTTAAGAAATCAACTTTACGTGTATGATGTATAAATTTTTCTCTTATATCTGAGTCTGGAAAAATACAATACGAACCAATTAATCCTGGTATATTAAATGTTTTTGAGGAAGAAGAAACCAGATATAATGAATCAAATTCATTTAAATATTTAAGGATCGGAATGTGTTTTCGATTTCTTAATTGAACATCCATATGAATTTCATCCGATACAACTGGTACATCATATTTCTTACATAACGCAATCATTCGATCCAATTCTTCTTTTGTCCAGATTCTTCCCGTTGGATTGTGTGGAGAACACAATAAAAACATAGAAGCTTCTTTTAACTGTTTTTCCAGCAATTCAAAATCAATTTCAAATCGACCTTTATTCACAGTCATTTCACATTCAATACGAATTCGATTATTATCTTCGATTACACTGAAAAAAGAATCATACATCGGTCTAAACACTACAATTTTATCTTCTGGTTTTGTCAGAAGACGAATTAATAAACTGATCGAATATAAAACACTAGGAGAATAAACGACCCAGTCTTCTTCTATTTTTGTATCGTGTCTTCTTTCAAAGAAAGAAGCAATGCTTCCTTTAAAGTCATGATGATTCCATCGGGTATATCCATATATCCCTTTCTGAATTAATGACTGTAAAGCTTCTATAACAGGTTCAGGTGCTTTAAAATCTGTATCGGATATCGAAAAAGGAAGCAGCTCTTTTTCTCCAAATCGATCTTCAATAAAATCCCATTGCGTACAATAGGTTCCCAATCGATTGTGTATTTCATCAAAATTGTATTTCATTACTTTTTCCTCACAGAATAATCATTTCTTTTGTCGTTTTATTTAAAGGAATTCCAATTCCATCATGAATCCATACATCGTCTTCAATACGAATTCCTCCAATTCCTGGAACATAAATACCTGGTTCACAGGACATCACCATATTTTCTTTTAATATCGTTTTTGATTTTGGATTTAAAATGGGATACTCACTTCCATTGTCCACTCCAATTCCATGTCCCAATCCATGATTGAAATAATCTTTATAGCCAGCCTGATCGATTACATCCCTAGCAGCTTTATCCACATCACAGGCAATGGCACCTTCTTTAATGGCTTTAATTCCAGCTAAATTAGCTTTTAGAACCGTATCATAAATCTTTGCGATTGGATCGTATGGTTGTCCAATAAAACAGATTCTTGTGATATCTGACTGATAATTTTTATACTGAATTCCAAAATCCATTAAAATCGGCTCATGTTCCTTTACACATCGACTTGTAGGTCTGCCATGAGGAAGAGCCGTTCTTTCTCCAGTGGCAACAATGGTATCAAAAGACATTTGCTGAGCTCCAGAAGAAATGGAAAAGTACTGTAGCAAAGCACTGATTTCATATTCATTCATTCCAGTATGAATTCGTTCCAGTACATTTTTATAAATTGTATCCGTAATCTCAATGGCTTCTTTTAATGTTCTGATTTCATCTTCATCCTTCACAACACGAATCAAAGAAATTTCTTCATCATATAAATGAATGGAAATATCCATCTTCTTTAACTTTTCATATTCAAATATAGAAATCTGATCCATTTCCACTCCTAAAGACTGACAACAATTCTCTTTTAAAATTTCTTTGACAACCTCTAAATAGCTTTGTCCGATTCCTAATAATCGTATTTCCAGATCCGATTCTTTTTCTTTTGCTTCCGTTAAGTAACGTCCATCCAGTATAAGATACCCTTTTTCTTTTGTGAATAAGATTTTACACCCTCCACCAGTAAGCGTATCGATATATCGTTTCATTGTTTTACTTTTTATCAATAATGCATCGACTTGTCTATCCTGCATAAATTGAAACATTTTGTTTAATCTTTTTGCCATTCTTTTTCTCCTAAAGAAAGACAAGCTTTCACTTGTCTTTTAGAAATCTAAATCTAAATCATCCAGTAATTTTGCATCTTCCTCAGAAATGGCACTATTTGATTCTGCCATATTCATAGCTTCCTGTTCCAATTCACGTTTTTCATAAATCTTAAAGAATGGATACCATACTAAAATGGATAATACCAGCTGAATCGCATTGGCAACAATTGACATTGGATCCAGATTTGTTAAATAACCTTCTAAGAATACCCCTACATAAGGTGGTGTAAAGATTGAGCATGATAACCATCCAAAATGCATCATCCAGTAAGGAATGGTTCCAATAATACCACCACAGATTACATATGGAATAAAGAAAATTGGGTTTAATACAATTGGTGCCCCAAATAAGATTGGTTCATTGATTCCAAATAAAGCTGGAATTAATGCCACACGTCCAATCTGTTTCTGTGCTTTTGATTTAGATAATAAACACCAGAATACCAGTCCAAATGTTACCCCTGTTCCTGTAAAGTTACCAAATGCTGATTCAGGTCCTGGACAGAAGAAGTGCATAGCTTCTTTTCCAGCTTGTACAGCCGCAATGTTTTCTGCTAAGAACTGTGTCGAAATTGGACTTGTTACAGGAGATAATACAGATGGGTGAATTCCAAAGAAGAACAGTAAACAACGTAACATCTGTAAGAATGTAACCGCAAATGGATTATCCATAGATCCAACTAATGGTGCTAAAATATTTGTAAAGATTAGAGGTGGCATTGTATGCAGTCCATTGATACAAATAATACGAATAATTAAAAAGAATCCAATAACAATAACAGAAATAGGAATCATTTCAAAAGAACGAGACACAAAATCAGGTACAGATTCCGGCATTTTAATTGTAAAGTTTTTCTTTTTACACCAGCGATACAATTCAACTGCCACTAAGGATGCAAAAATCGCAACGAACAGACCTTTAGGTCCTAAATATGTACGAGAAATTCCACCATCTTCTGTATATTCTACAGCCATCATCAAATACGCAATAATGGCCATGCTTACACATCCTGGAACATCCAGTTTATGTGAATTGGCTAAATGATATCCAATAATAGCGGAAACATATAAGGACATAAGAGCCATACCTACATTATATGGAATATAAATGGTATCCAGATTATTTAAGATCCATTGAGAAACAATGTTGTTTTCTCCAATCATATTTGGAATGGCTTCTGGAATCAGACAGAAACTACCAATAATCAATAATGGAGTCATCGCAACCATTGCTTTTTTAACGGCACTTAAATGAACTTCTTTATCCATTTTATTCGCAATGGGTGTTAAATATTTATTCATGAAATTTTCAAATGCTGAAAACATAATTTTTTCCTCTCTTCTCTAATACTATTTATTCATTTGCGCTTTTTTCTGAGCAATAAATACCATTTTCATTACTGTTGCCCCATCCATTTTTCCATAAGTATCTTTATCAACAATTACATATGGAATATGATAAGGTTCAATAATTGGTTTAATGGCATCCAGTTTATGTGCAATTTGTGGTCCAATAACCAAAGCATCTGTATCTTCTACTTCCGATTGAAGTAAATCAACAGGAATGGCTTTAAATGTGAATGTATTTTCATCTAGCTTTTTACTGTTTTTCACAACACGTTTCATACTATCCATCAGCATAGTTGTGGAAAACCCACCTGCACAACATAATAAAATCTTCATACTATTTCCCTTCTTTCTTTTCAAAAACATCAATTAATTTTTCAATCAGATCACGAGCCAATTGCGATGTCATATAATGATCCTGTGCATGGACCATCAATAAACTCATTTCTGGTTTATCTTCTGAATCGGACATTTCAGCTGTAATCAATTGTGTCTGAACTTTATGCGCTTCCAAATCAATTTCCTGTGCTTCTTTTAATAAAGCTCTAGCTTTATCATATTGACCTTCTGCCACCTGATTTAAAGCTTCAAACGCTTTCGCTTTACTTTCTCCTGATGATGAAATCATCATCAGAATTTTTTGCTCCGTTTCTGTCATAGTTACTCCTTCTCATAATCAATAAAATAAGAATATTGTTCATTTCCTATCTTTTCAGCCAGCAAACAAACAAGATCCAACGCGGCTTTTAAATCCTTTTCATGAACCATCGAATACGATCCATGACAATATCTAAGCGGGATTCCTATCACCAATCCAACTTTTCCATTTTCATTTAAATGGGCTAAGTTACAATCGGTTCCTCCATTTGAAAACATATCTTCCTGAAATGGAATATCATTTTCTCGGGCAATCTGTTTTACATAATTTAAGAATTTTTCATTGGGAATCATTGTCTTATCGTAATGAAGGATCATACATCCTTTTGACAATAATCGATGATTTGTATAATTTTTTACAAGCTCTGGATTGTTGGCAACATCTATTGCAATCACAATATCCGCTTTTACCTGTTCTGAAGCCGTCTTTCCTCCTCGGCATCCCACTTCTTCAGAACTGGTTGCGATAAACCATAAATCTCCAGGATTGTCGTGGACCCTTTTTATAGCCTGGCTTAAAACGGCACACCCTGTTCGATCATCCATAGCTTTTCCACACAATACGTTTCCATTTGCCATTTCAAAACATTCACTGGCAAAGGTGACCATATCGCCAATCTGGATTCCTAAAGACCGTATTTCATCCCCTGTCTCACAACCAACATCCACATACATATCTTTTACATTTCCTTTTTCATCTCTGGTTACGTTTAAGATTCCATCGATTTTCTTCTGATTCTGACAAGTAATACGCACTTTCTGCATTTCTTTACTTTTCGAAAGTACACCACCTACCGCAATCAGATAAATAAAACCATTATCGGAAATGTGTCGAACGAAGAAGCCTACTTCGTCCATATGTGCCATAAAAGCAATGGTAACTGGATTTTGAGAACATCCTTTCTTTTCAAAACAAATACTACCAAGATGATCGTATTGAATCGCATCGGCATACGATTTCATTTCTTCTCTTAGAATTTTACGAACTTCTTTTTCTCTAGCCGCAATCGCATCGGCATTGCTTAATCTTTTTAATATTTCTTTCATTAAACGGATCCTCCATCCATTTCTTTTAAAGCTACAATTAAATCTTCAAATGTATGTTGTTTAATTACTTTTTGAATCTGGTTTTTATGATTCATAAACTGAAATAACTTTTCTGTGATTTGTTTATGGATATAATCCTCTTCTTTTCTTAAACAAACCATAAAAACAATACGTACTTCTTTATTCTCATAATGAATCGGATTCTTTAATATCGTAACCGATACTAAATTCTTCTTTGAACATAGATTGATTGGATGAGCAATACTGATTCCATTCATATAAATGGTATTCATATATTGCTCTCGTTCCAGTACATAGTCTGCATAATGTTCCTGTCCATATTCACTATTTTCAATTTTTAAAGCCATTTCTTTGATCAATTTCATATAATCATTCGCATCGGAATATTCAAAAAATTCCTTACGAAATAAAGAATAAATTGTATCTTTTGTATCCGCTAATATAAAGGAATCACAATTTTCATATTGAAGCATCTGACGAATCTGTATTAAATCCAGTTCATCTAATAATTCTTTAATATGAATTACTGGAACAGAGAATTCTTTCTGTAATGGCAGAATGGTAAAAATTAAGTCCGGATCATAATTTTCAACTTCTTCCATTTGTGTAAAACTGAAAGCTTCTACATTGGCCTTTTTAAAAATTGACTCAATCTGAAGTTTAATCAGATAAGCACTTCCTCCACCCGAAGAACAGATAACCGCTATACGATTAAATCTTTCCAGTTTATTCTGTTTTTCTCTTTCCATATGTGCCGCAAAATGAGTTGCGATAAATCCTGCTTCATCATTGGTTACTTCCACATTGTATTTTTCTTTCAGCATATTTGAAAAACGAATGGAAATATTAAACAACATAGGATATCGTACACATATTTCTTTAATCAATGAATTTTTATATGAAATCTTTTTTGAAAGTCGATCAATTAATAGAGACACATGTTTAATCAATGATTTTTTAAACGTTTCATCTTTGGAAAAATCAGTATGATGAATCTGGTCGGTTTCAATTAAGAATTCTTCTATATCTTTCTGAAGCTGATCAGTAAATATCTGTGTAATTTCTTTTACTCGAACATTGTTCTTTAACAGCTCCAGTATGTCTTCAAAACTGGATTCATCCAGTTCCACCTGATAATACGCTTCAATCATTTCTTTGATTCGAATGGAAATCTTTTCAATGGATGTTCCATTTGTTTTTATAAAAGAATTCATATTCTGTGGTTTAACCAGGGCATAAAAAGAAATAATGATCAAAGAAGAAATAACTGTTTTTAATTCTGAATAATTGATCATCAGATTTTCTTTTTCAATTTGCGTAATCACAAATGAAGATATTTTGTCAAAATTATGAACCGTCTTTTTTACATACTGTTCAAAATATGGATTGTCACATAGATACACTTCCAGTAAAGCCTTTCGCTTATTTGAATCCGTACCATTCACAATCAATCCATAGTGTCTTTTTCTTTCCAGTATTAAATTATGATTCGATAACCAGATTTCTACCTGTTTCATATCTTTTTTAATACTTGCCAAAGACACTTTAAATTCTTCTGATAAATATTCCATTGTCAGATAATCCTTGCTGATTATTAAATAACAGGAAATTGCCTGAATTCTTTGACTGGCATTTAAATTGAAATCATTCTGTAAAGTCTGTACAAACTGATTCCATTTATCATAATCTGTTATTTTAAGAAGGTAACCATAATCTCTTCTGAAATTTAACTGGTATCCTCTTTGATTTGAAATCTTTGTCAAATACGATAAATCACTCTGAATCGTTCTTTTTGAAACATCATATTTATCTATAAAGAATTCAATTGTTAAATATCCATCGGCCTGAATAAAATCATTTAAGATTGAACTGAGTCTCATTTCTTGTTTCCTTTCTAGTGTCAGTATATTAAATTCAAATCGTTTATAAAAGAGTTTAATTTACACTTATCAATGCAAAAAGTAACCTTAATATTATCGTTTTGTTTCTCATTTTAAAATGAAAAATGTATCTTTTTCATTTTAAATTTTTATCTTTATACTACATACAAACAGAAAGGATAAATAATTATGAATGAAAAAAAGAAAGTTGTTTTAGTTGGATGTGGATTTGTAGGAATGAGCTTTGCGTATAGCTTGTTAATATCTGGTGGAGTGGATGAACTTGTATTAATTGATGTCAATAAAGAAAAGACAATTGGAGAAGCAATGGATCTGAACCATGGTTTACCTTATGCCAGACAAAAAATGAAGATCAAAGCCGGTGATTATAGTGACTGTAAAGATGCAGATATTGTTGTCATCACAGCAGGAGCCACTCAAAAACCCGGAGAAACACGAATTGATTTAACCGTTACCGATACAAAAATTGTAAAAAGTGTTGTATCCCAGACTATGGAAAGTGGATTTGATGGAATCTTTGTAGTTGCCTGCAATCCAGTAGATGTAATGACCTATGTTACGCAAAAAGTATCTGGACTTCCATATCATCGTGTTATTGGGACCGGTACATTGCTGGATACAGCTCGTCTTCGTTATTTCTTAAGTGAATTTTTAGAAATTTCAACGCATAATATGCATGCTTATGTAATGGGAGAACATGGAGATACTAGCTTTGTTCCATGGACACATGCTTATTTAGGAAGCAAAAAAATACTGAAAGTCTGTGAAGAAAGAAATATTACACAGGAAAAATTAGATGAAATTTATCATGATGTACAACAAGCAGGATATGAAATTGTCAACCGTAAAAAATCTACTTATTATGGAATTGGTTTAGCATTAAATCAGTTGATTCAAACAATATTTAAAGATGAAAATCGCATTTTAACAATCTCCTGTTATCAGAATGGAGAATATGGTTATAAAGGAATCTATAATGGAGTTCCTGCAGTTATCAATCGAAACGGTGTACAGGAAATGTTAGAACTTGAACTAAACAAAACCGAACAGGAACAATTTATTCATAGTTGTCAAACTCTTGAACATATTATTAAAACCGTTGTCGATCTTTTATTATAATTAAAAATGTGGTTCATTTTTAAAATGAGCCACACTTTTATTCTATAGAATAGCTATTTATGACAAACAATCTATTAAAAAGCCACTATCTGTAAATAGATAAAACAGGATATCAAAGCGAATTGACAAAACACGTCTATCATATGCTAATTAAAGATGTAAATTCTATAAAATACAAAAAAATAATTTTATACAACAAAACGAAATCTAAATAGTACTATTCTAAAATGGTGATTAAAAGAAAAATAGATTGTAAATTGTTAAGCATATCTTTATCAGACTCATATGCTGATATAAAATGCAAATCATCAACTGTTCAAGGCATAAAATATTTAACCTTAATTTACATTTCCTACATAAATCCAATCTCCTATCCATTGTTCTTTTGTAAAATTATATAAGCGTTTGTAAAGTTTCCCATTTTCCATTTTATATCTCCAATCAATAACGTCAGATCTTGGTTCAATCTGGCTGATATTTTCCTGTGCAAAAACTGGTTGAATACAAGAGAAAGAACAAACAATTGCTAAACAGATTGCATAAACTCTTTTCATATTTTTTCACTCCTTTACTATTTTCATTCCAGATTCAATGAATTCTGTTGGATTTTCGATTGGCATCACTTCTTTCCCAAATTTTAGAGAATACGTACCATCTTTATGTTTAATCAAATAACAATCTTCAGAAGAATAAGTTCCTTCTAATTCTTCAGATCGTTCAAAATATGCTTCAAAAATAATGGAATTGCTTGCCAATGGCAATAAAAACAAAAGGCATAGTATAATTTTATTTGTTTTTTTATGAATGGGTTTATTCAACAGATAGTTCACACGATACGAAAGAATGTCCTGATTTTCTCCAATCATATTACTGGAAATGACTTTTGATAGTTTTGAATGATCTTCCATTATTTTCTTTTGAACACTGATAAGAGTTTGGACATATTCCATTGTCTCATTTTCATTCAATGAATCCGTTGTCTTTTCATCCACTCGTATTTCAACATACAGATCAATATTCTTTTTTAACAGATAAACAGGTGGAAACCACCAGTAAATAATAGTAAGAAGCTTAACAATCTGTTTAAATATAAAATCATTCTGTTTTAAATGCTGGGCTTCATGTTTTAAAATGTTAGCCATTTCGATTTGTGAATATTCCTGCTCTGGGATAAAAATACATTTTTTAAATCCAATTACCATTGGTGCCGATACAGCATCACAAATATAGACATTATAATCCGGACTCACATTCTGTTGTAAAAGTTCTGACATTTTGAAACATCTTGATTTTCTTATAATTCTATCTTTAAATTTGTTTGTAACAATAAGATTTTTAATATGATTTATTAAGCCAAATCCTATTCCAGTCATCCATATAAAAAATAGAACATACATTACTTTAATTTCTGAAAACAATTCAAAATTTAAAAAATCCATTATTGGATTCATAATGACTGGTAAAGGAATTGTTTTTGTGAATGGAAATTCAACTGGAAAAATCATTCTTAAACAGATCACAATTGCCAGTATGAATAACAAATCGGCTCGGAATAAACGATAACTTTTCTTGTGTGTTAATATCAGACTGAAAAATAGAATAAATAATAAAGAAACACACAAAGTAATAAATAAAGAAGAAATACTTATATTCATACTTTCTGATTCAATTCCTTTTTCTTTTGTTCAATTAATTTTTCCAGTTTTATAATAGATTCTAAGTCATCGTTATTTTGAATAAAATGAAGTGTCAGTTCTTCAAATGTTTCTTTCTTAATAAAAGAAGATATGTATTCAGATTCAGAAATACATGGACTGTATAAACGAGCAATTGATTTTTTGTTTTTCCCAATTCCTGATACTTTAACATATCCAATGGATAATAAATGCTGAAGAACCTGTGAAACTGTATAAATACTTAATCCTTCTGTAGTTTGTGCTATTTCATTTGCTGACATCTTATGATTTTCTTTCCATAAAATATCCATAACCTGATTTTCTCTTTTTGTTAACTGTACATATTCCATCGTCTTCTCCTCCTTGAAAATTATAACAAAGCAAATATTTCTTTACAAGGTAATTTATTAACTCTTGTAATTTTTTACAATTGATATATAATGAAATTAAAGATAGCGTTATCTAAATTTAAGAAAGGAAATATGGGCAATAAAGATTTGAAACATATGGGTACGATGCAGTTATACCATTGATTGTATTCTATTTTTAACATAAATGAAAAGGAGATTTTCATGATAATGAGCGGTCGATTCAAAACCGATGACAACATCGCCTTTATCATAAGAAGAAAATTTTGATAAGAACAGCTGGAATCCATCAGCAGAATTATCAAAAGGAAAAGAAGTTTGATGTACTTTACCGAGATGATCAATGATACAAGCGTAGTGGACAAATTTAGCGATATCCACACCAATATAGTGGGTCATAAAAAAGACCACCTTTCTAGAACCTTGCCTGGCCAAAGGTGATCTATTCTCGTAATCTTGCAAGACATAAAAGTACATAGACTTATCCAACTATAAACAAAAAAATAGGACCTGGGCTATACTCTCCTTTAAAAGGACAAAGCCTTAAATTAAATAAATAGAATAAGGTTCTATTTCATTTTAACAGAAAGAGAAAGGAGCGTATGATACTTTATTCGCAAGGTACAAATGTATCATACATGTTTAAATATGAAAAATTTGATTAAAAATTTATTTTTTACATTTGCATCTCTATTTGTTATATTTTCTGCTACACCTGTCATGGCGACAGAAAACACAAATATTGAGGAAGCGGTAATTATCGATACTTTATCAGGTGAAACAAATGAATCATATGTTATTGATGAAAATGGAAATCAATTAGGAAGCCTTTCAACAGAAGTTGCCAGTGTAGAAGTCGTATATGATGGTGCATGGTCTGGAATGCGTGCTACGAATGTTCCTAGAACCATTAATGTATCTGTAATTTGTAGAGGAACAGGAATTTTCTCGGATCCAATGTATAATTGTACATTGTACGTAACGTTAACATTGTATTATAATTCAAGTACAAATTTAATCACTTCTATTGGAGCATATAATGTTTACAACTACAGTGCTCCAGGAGCACCACAAAATTCTAAAAATCCAAGATGTTCCGCATCTATTACAAATGGAGGACGTAGTGTAACCATTTACGGTTATATTGACTACACGGCTGTTTACTCACAAACATTTACAGGATCAACTACTTACTATCTATAATTTATTTATTATTTTATAAAGGAGGTGACATACATGAAACAGAATAAATTTAAATGTATTGAATTTGATGATGATAATAATAGAATTAATATTCTAATTGGTGATAAAGGTTTTGTGAACTACAAAGATATCGAAAAAGTATCTCTTTTAAATGAAGATGCTAAATTCAGAGGAAAAACTCAGCCTTTTGTACATCAGGTTTTAGGTGGTACAACGTTTTATACCATTTTCGGAGAACCAAGTTTCTATGTTGGATTAAAGATTGTTTTAAAAGATCATATAATAAAAGCTGCTTATATTTCAGATAGGACAACCAGATTCAATACTGATATTTATAAAGAAGATGTAAAAGAAGGGAACCTGATTAAACGTAAGATTGAAAAACGAATTTCATAAATCATTTCTCCTGTAGTAAATATATTACAAAAAATAAAGGAATGAACTCTTAATAAGTGGGGTCCATTCCTTTATTATTTCTCATTGAAGCCCGTGGTATGCAATGCTTCATAATAATCATCAATATAATCTATCACACGATAGCGGTTAAACAAATCTATTACGCTTTTACCATTCATTCCTTTTGCACTTTTATACTCTATAAATATCAACATAAAATGTCTGCATCCCCTTCTGTACATTCTTATATTAGAATTTATAGTCCTTCAAAGATTTTTAATCATTTAAGCTGTCTACTTGACAGGGGCGATTCATTGAGAGCTTACCATTAATATTATACAGAAAAAAGCTATTTTTTCTGTAAAGGTTGCCAAAAAGGTTGTCAAGTGTAAAAAAAACATAATAAAAAGTGCCAAATACGCTTTATTTAAAGCCTTTTGACACTTTTATTTTTCACTTGGTGGAGGTGAGGAGAGCGCGATTAAAGCACATAACTCTCGTAATCCCCTCTATTTTAAAGGATATTGACACCACCAACAGTGCCTAAAAAGTACTACATACGATTGAAACGGTATGGAGAATTAATCAAATGTTAGTCAAAAAAAATAAACTGAAACAAGCCTATAATAACCTGAACTCTTATGATAAAAATCATAATACTTTATTCTTTATATTTTTGTAGAAATGATATTCCAGCCCATTTTATACATCCTATCACAATTCCAATTATCCATATGAATAATAAAACATACACCACTTTAAATTGTTGTGAAAACAATTCAAAATTTAAAAAATCCATTATTGGATTCATAATGACTGGTAAAGGAATTGTTTTTGTGAATGGAAATTCAACTGGAAAAATCATTCTTAAACAGATCACAATTGCCAGTATGAATAACAGATCAGCTCGAAATAAACGATAACTTTTCTTGTGTGTTAATATCATACTGAAAAATAGAATAAATAATAAAGAAACACACAAAGTAATAAATAAAGAAGAAATACTTATATTCATACTTTCTGATTCAATTCCTTTTTCTTTTGTTCAATTAATTTTTCCAGTTTTATAATAGATTCTAAGTCATCGTTATTTTGAATAAAATGAAGTGTCAGTTCTTCAAATGTTTCTTTCTTAATAAAAGAAGATATGTATTCAGATTCAGAAATACATGGACTGTATAAACGAGCAATTGATTTTTTGTTTTTCCCAATTCCCGATACTTTAACATATCCAATAGATAATAAATGCTGAAGAACCTGTGAAACTGTATAAATACTTAATCCTTCTGTAGTTTGTGCTATTTCATTTGCTGACATCTCATGATTTTCTTTCCATAAAATATCCATAACCTGATTTTCTCTTTTTGTTAACTGTATATATTCCATCGGCTTCTCCTCCTTAAAAATTATAGCAAAGCAAACATTTATTTACAAGTTATGTTATATTATTAACTCTTGTATTTTTTTACAATTGATATATAATGAAATTAAAGATAACGTTATCTATATTTAAGAAAGGTGATATATACGAACAATAAAAATCAAAAAATGGTTAATAATACAAAAAAAATTTAAGAAATCATGAATATGGGTATTTTAATATTGTAATAGTCTACTTCAAATAATTTTTCTACTTTATTTTTTGATAATCAAGTCTTTAAAATAAATCATATAATGACCTGATTGTAGTTTGTATATTATTACTTTGATACTTTTAAAAGGAGACCAATTATGAAAAAAAAGAATCGTATTTTCGGCATTTTATCTGCATTGACATTGATTATTGCCATTTCTACATGTATGACATTTGCTGCTTCAGGAAGAAAATTAATTTCAAAATCAATAAGTGGTTCATATTATACAAATAATAGTTTAAGATATTCCTTTAGTGCAACGGCTGGAATCAGTTATACAAATGATGTTATATATGCAATATCTGATTTATCTTTCAGTCAAGTAACCATCACTTCAACAATTTTAGGTAATACCGGTACCGTTGTTCCAAGACAAATTAGTAAAACATATTCAGGTAGCTCTGCAACTTACGTTGTTCAAGTTACTAGAACTGCTCAAGGGGTGTACAGTGATAAAGTTAATTATACATTAGTATATAGAGTATCTGATGCAGGAACTCCATATAGTTTAAACCCTACAGACGAAATAACAATAGAAATAATCGAAAGTGAACCTTACGACATAATATGGTATGATTAAGAAAAAGGAGACAAAGATTATGAAAAATATTGTGATTGATAATAATAATTTCACGATATTAGAAGGAACAAAAGGAGTTTATCCTATCTCTGATATTGTGAAGATGAGTATTGTTTGTGAAGATGCTCGTTATAAAGGAAAAACCGATCCTTTTAAACATCTGGTGTTGGATGGTAAAGTTCAAATGGGCTGGTTAGATCTTCCAAAATTTTATATTGGAATTCAATTTGAAATGAAAGATGGTTCTCATTTAGCTTTGTATATATCCGATCATCCGGTTCAGTTTGAACGTGGTTCTTATTTTGAAGAAAAACAGGAAGCACAACAAATTATAGACACAATAAAAAGAAGCATGTAAATGCTTCTTTTCTAGTCAATTCTGGTAATCTCAACGCTCCATTGAGCGCCCACTCCAATATTGTAGGCTTTGGCAAAGGATCCCTGATTGATCGCAATTCCTACTCGATATAAGGAATTGATATAGATTACTGGAGATCCTATTCGTACATCCGCAAAGCTTCTTCCGAAGATTACCTGATTCTGATATACCAGCATATCGTTGTTGTAGATGGTTAGTTCATAACGTTTTCCATATTCTGGATTCAATAAGAAAAATTCTTCTCGTTTAATACTTGTCCATAATGAACCAAATCGTACATCTAATATATCGATGCTGCCTTTTACACTGTTTTCACTAACCTGTGTGCGTGTAATCGGAAGTTCTACAATGCGATCAACGGATAATTCTTCTCCTACTTCTTCAAAGGAAATCACTCCAGCTGCCAGTCTTGCTGCAGTATAGGCATAAACATCTCGTCCATGGAAAGTAAAGCTTTCTTCGGTATTTTTTCTTCGATTAACGGCTTCGGATATTTCACGAATCTGATCGATCCCAATAAATTTTTTAATATGAGTCAAAGTTCCATTGTCCGGTGTAACAATATATTGTCCATTTACTGTATGAGCCACAACACTTTTTCTTTTGGATCCCACTCCCGGATCCACAACCGATACAAAGACAACGTTTTCTGGCCAGTATTCAATGGTTTGAAACAGGCGATAACTGGCTTCAAAAATATTGTAAGGAGTTATATCATGTGTTAAATGATGTATTTTTAAATCTTCGCAAACACTAAGTGCCACCCCTTCCATGGCACTGACAGCTCCATCCACCAATCCAAAATCAGATTGTAATACAATGGTCTTATTCATGTTCAAACACTACCTTCCAATCCGATCCAAAAGAACAATGATATGTTTCACAGAAGTTTCCTACACTGACTGCCAAGGCAACTTTCATTAATTCATTGTTGTAGATAATTGGCTGTCCTGGTTTTGCCATTCCAAAGGATTTATGGAACAAAACTTTATCTTGAAAAACAACATTTTCTTTATGATAAATTGTAACGTTTACATAATCTCCATATTCAAATCCGGCTTTTTTAAAATCTTTCAGATAAATATTAGTCCATAGATTTCCAAAGTTTGGATCGTTTATTTCAAATATTCCTTCCATTCCCTTTTCAATTTTTTTAGGTTCTAAAATCTCATGGCATACGATTTCATCCACTGGATATTCTTTTCCAACTTGTTCATAAGTAATCATTCCAGAAGCCAAACGAGCGGCACAATATCCAAATAAATCTCGTCCATGGAATATCGCAACCCCTTCTGTTCCTTTTCCATGTAAACGATTGATGGTTTCATCTATTTCTCTTACTTCTTCAATTCCTACATATTTTTTTATATGTGTTAAAGATCCATTATCGGGTGTCACAATATAATATCCATCTTTTGTACGAGCAACACAGGCTTTTCGACTGGTTCCTACTCCCGGATCCACAACAGAAACAAAAATTGTTCCTTCTGGCCAGAATTTCATAGACTGATATAAACGATAAGAAGCGGACCATGTATCGTATTGAGGCAATTCATGGGTTCCATCAATGATTTCCAACGTACGGTCTACACTTTTCACCACACCATACATAGCACAAACGGCACCTTCTTTATATGTAAAATCGGTTTGAAATACCAGCATTGGTTTATTATAATCTATCATTTTTATTCCTCCTTATATAAATGGATTATAAAACATACTCTTATTCACAAAGATACGTATATACAACATAAATAAGAAAATCAATAAACAGATAAACATACTGATCCAGTCTTTTGTCTGCAACGGTTTAAAAGAATACCAGCTTCTTTTCTTCCCTTTTCCAAATCCTCTTAATTCCATCGCATTGGTAATCAATTCAATGCGATCCATTGTTGTAAAAATCAATGGAGTCAGAATAGTAACCACATTTTTAATTCGATTTATTAATTTCGCTTTTGAACTCATTTCCAGTCCTCTAGCCTGCTGTGCTAAAGAAATTGTATGATAATCTCTTTGTACATCTGGAAAATATCTAAGCGTTAAAGAAAGCGATGTACATACTTTATAATTCACTTTTATATGATTTAAACTGGATGCGAATTCACTTGGATTTGTGGTTAAAAAGAAAATCATACCCAATGGAATTACGGATAAATATTTTAAAAATTTTGTACATTGATAAAACAACTGTTCTAAAGTAACTTCATATCTTCCAAATATAGGAAATAATACGTGTTTGGTTCCATAAATTTCACATCCATATGTTGGTGAAAACAGAAAAGTTAAAATAAAGTTTGTGATTAAAAAGATTCCTACATAGATAAACATTGTTTTAACCTGTTTAAATTTTATTTGTGCTTTATTCATTAAAAAATAAGAGAAAATTAAAATGGCTAAAATAATGCGAATGTCATAAGTTAACATAACTGTCGTTGTTAATAAAAGGAAACAAACCAGTTTTGTTAGTCCAGAAAGTTTATGAACAAAAGTATCCAGTTGATTATAGGAAAATAATTTAATTTTCATAAGCTTTTCTCTCTTTCTCAAACTGAATGAATTTCTCTACAAACTGTACAGGATCTTCAATTTCTGCTTTTTTTGCTAAAGTAAATAAAGAAGTTTCTTTTAAATTGGCTTTTTCACAAATCTGTTCATTACATAAGATTTCATAAGCTTTCTGATCGGCAATTTTTTCTCCATTGCATAAAACAATAGCTCTAGGTGTATATTCCAGCATTAAATGCATATCATGAGTAATCAATACAATTGTTTGTCCCTGTTCATTTAATTCTTTTAGAAAATTCATAATTTCAGAATAATGATAATAATCCTGTCCTGCCGTTGGTTCATCTAAAATTAATACTTTTGGATTCAATACCAGTATAGAAGCAATGGTTACTCTTTTCTTTTGACCAAAGCTTAATGCACTGATTGGCCATTTTTTAAATGGAGCAAGACCACAGATTTTCATAATATGTGTTACTCTTTTTTCAATTTCTTCTTCACTGACACCACGAATCTTTAATCCCAATGCGATTTCATCATAAATCATCGTTTTTGAAATCATCTGATTGGGATTCTGTAATACAATTCCTACATGATCGGCTCTTTCTTTAATGGATAACTTCGATAAATCTAAATCCTCAATGGTAATCGTACCTTCATCCTGATTTTCAAAACCAACAATGCACTTAGACAAAGTCGATTTCCCAGCTCCATTTTTACCAATAATACTGACCATTTCTCCCTGATAGATATTTGCGGATACATGGGATAAAATCGGTTTGATTCCATCATAACTAAAGCATAAATTGTCTATTTTCATGACAACCTTTTTATTTTGTGTTTCTTCCTTAGGTTTCACCTGGTCATACCAATTATGAAGCGAGGAAGAAACAGCATCCATATTTAATGAATCCAGACTTTCTGGATGCATTTCAGGAGTTAACTTTACATTGGCATATTTACAGGCTGTACAATACAATGGTTCACGTATTCCACATTTTTGTAATACATCCGATGACAATACTTCATCCGGTGTTCCCACTTGTACAATATGTCCTTCTTCAATAACAACAATGCGATCGACATGGCGATGCAGTACATCTTCCAGTCGATGTTCCACAATAATAATTGTTTTTCCATCTTTATGCAGATCATCTATTAATTCAATAGCCACTTTTCCTGTTTTAGGATCTAAATTTGCCAGTGGCTCATCAAACAACAAGATATCTACATCATCCACCATGACTCCGGCTAAAGACACTCTTTGTTTCTGTCCACCACTTAATTCATATGGATTGTTTGATAAGAAATTTTGCATATCAACAATCTGAGCCATTTTTTCTACGCGTTCCTTCATTTCCTTTAATGGTGTATTATCATTTTCTAAAGCAAACGCGATATCCTCCGCTACATTCAGTCCTACAAATTGTCCATCTGGATCCTGCAAAACCGTTCCTACTTTTTTGGAAACGTCAAACAAAGATTTTGCCTGTTTTCCATTTCCATTTCCAATACACAATCCATCAATTTCAACACTTCCCTGAATGTCTCCTTTATAAACAAAGGGAATCAATCCATTGATGCAATTTGCTAACGTACTTTTTCCCGAACCACTGGGACCTACAATCAATATTTTTTCTCCTTTTTTTATATTCAATTGAATGTCATAAAGAGTGGGTTCTGCCTGTGAATAATATTTAAAGCTAAAGTGATTAAATCGTATAATATCTTCCATAACGCTCTCCCTGCATTTCTTATTATATGATAAAAAAAAGATGTCTGTAAACCAGACATCAATTTTATTCTTTTGTTAAGCTTCCTTTTGAAGAACGAGTGGAACTGTATGTCAGTAATAAAATAGAACCAATCACACAGGATACGATTGCATCCATCACAAAGGCAATTCCACCTTGAACAAATACCAGATTTACAGGTTCTCCATAAATCACAATATCCAGTACTGGAGCCACTACAACCCATGCAATTGCACAACCTAAAATCGCAAATACATTGAATACCAGTAAATCTTTTGTGGATACTTTTCCTTCTGTATTGATTTTAAAATATGCCAACCCACAAACCAAAGCACTGATTCCGGAAGCCACTACCCATGACCACCATGGAGATCCATAAGATAAGAAATCTGATAATGCATGTCCAATAAAGGCAATCAGAAACCCTGCCACAGGCCCATAAACCGCTGCAAAGAAAGCTGAAATTCCATACGCAATCTGTAAATTTGTTTCTGGAACTGGACTAGGCACTTTTACAAACATGAACAAAACCATAAACAAGGCAGCTCCTAAAGCAGTAGCAACCATTGTTTTTGTTGAAAACAAACTTTTCTTCATTTCTCTTTCCTCCTGAAATATAATTGATTATAAAATGTTTTACATTTGAATTCAATTCTATTTTTTTACTTCTCTCATTAAAGTTTTAAAAGATTCCAGATCCAGTGACTGATAGATCCAAACGATCCATAATAAAAATTCTAAGATCCATAAATTAAATTTATTCTGAAATGGAAATTTTATTAGAAATGGAATGGATACAATTAAAGCTATGATTACCAGTATAATTTTTTTAATAAGAGAAGGAATTAGTTTCATAAAAACATCTTCTATCTGCTGATAACTGATTTCATCTTTATTCTTTATTCCGTCATAAAATCCTTCACAAAAATTCTGTATAAACCGTTTCATATTCTTATTTTATCACTAATATTTCGAAAATAAAATGTGTGGAATTATGTGAAAATTTGACATCTTTTCAGAAAACTGTTAGAATGCTCTCGTTGTGTGCTCAAATTATAGACAATTTGCACATGCAAGGAGGTAAACTATGAACAAAAAAGGTTTAATAATGCCTATCGCATTAAGCCAATTTCTTTTCCTATTTACTTGTCCAATACATGCCAACGAAACTGCACCTATAACAAGCAAACGACAAGAAACAATGATTTCTGTTTTAAAACAGACATTTAATCAGGATTTATCAAATTTAACGTACTCTACAACGAAAAACGATGTACACATTTTTGAAAATGATCTATATACAATTGAAGTCAGTGAAGAGGATGTAAACTGTCATGCGACAATTTATGAAAAAAGTTTAAATTCTCATTTAAACAATTTAGGGTTCCCTTCCTATTCAATTGAAACCATTGATTTTAATGAAAAGGATTTTGATACCATTTCACCAGTTATTGAAGTAAAAGATTCATTTGAAGTCAATGTAGATGAACCTGTCAATTTTGATGAAGAAATTCAATTATCAGACAACTGTGATTCAGATTTAGAATATACAATTGAAGGTGATATTGATTATTCAAAAGAAGGTTTATATTCCATTGTGATTTCCTGCAGTGATCAAAGTGGAAATGAAACAAAGAAGACTGTAGATGTAAAAGTCAGTGATTCAAACTTTTATCAGAAAATTGCAGATGCAGCCTTAGCACAGATTGGTGTAAACCAGGACTGTACAATGTTAGTCACAAATGCATTAAAAGCTGTGGGAATTAATTTCCACGGTGCTCCTTATGAATATGCTTCTTTGGGAGAATGGACAGATACACCAGTTCCAGGAGATATTTGTATTTATTCTGGACATGTCGCTTTATATGTTGGCAATGGACAAGCGGTACACGGTGGATGGAACGGATATACTACGATTTTATATTCTGTTTCTTGTTCCAATCCTTTTATTGGCTATATTCATGTAAACCATTAAGAAAAATTCCCTTAAGTGATTTATTTACTTAAGGGAATTTTTTTAGATTTAAATGGTTCTTACTTTCTTAAATACTCAGCGGTTATAGTCTTACCACTTTCAATCATTTCTTTTGGTGTTCCTGTAAATACGACTTCTCCTCCCTTTGTTCCACCATCAGGTCCTATATCAATAATAAAATCTGCAAGTTTCATAACATCTGTATTATGCTCAATCACAATCACTGTGTTACCACGTTGGACAAAGCCTTCCAGAATGTCAACAACTTTTTCAATATCCGCAGGATGAAGTCCTGTCGTTGGTTCATCTAAAATATAAATATTGCCTTTTTTCTTAATGTTTTGCGCAAGTTTTACTCTCTGTCGTTCTCCACCCGAAAATGTAGACAGTGGCTGTCCTAATGAAATATACGACAATCCAACTTCAATCAGTGCTTCAAGCATTCCCGAAATTTTTTTATTATCTGAAAAAAACGGATACGCTTCCTCAACACTCATATTAAGGACATCCACAATCGTTTTTCCATGAACCGTATGCTTTAGTGATTCTTCACTATAACGAGTTCCATTACAATATTCACAAACCGTTGTGACAGGTTCCATAAACACAAGTTCGGTCGTAATCATTCCTCTACCTTTACAATGAGGACAGGCACCTTTCCCATTGAAAGTAAATAAACTTTTAGGAGCTCCCATCTGACTGGCAAACACATTTCGGATTTCATCAAAAAAACCAAGAAAAGTGCATACCGTTGACCGTCCCGTTGCGCTAACAGCACTCTGATCAATCAATACCACCTGATCGGCATACTGCTTTGCGAAGACTTCACGAATTAATGAAGATTTTCCACTTCCTGCAACCCCTGTAACCACTAACATAACCCCTAAAGGAATATCCACATCCACATTTTTCAGATTATGAATATTTGCGTTTCGAATGGGAAGAAAGCCTTTTGGCTGACGTACATTTTCTTTTATTTTAATTTCAGATGAAAGCGCATTTCCAGTTTTAGTCCCGCTGATTCGTAAATTTTCATAGCTTCCCTGAAATAAAATTTGTCCCCCATTTTTACCTGCCAATGGTCCGATATCAATAACCTCATCCGCAATACGAATAATATCTTTATCATGCTCCACTACAAGTACCGTATTTCCTTTATCTCTTAGATTTTTTAATAATTGCACCATTCTGTATACATCTCTAGGATGCATACCTGTGCTTGGTTCATCAAATATATAAATCATCCCACAAAGTGAACTGCCCATATATCTAACAAGCTTTAATCGCTGTGCCTCTCCTCCTGAAAGAGTTGAACTTTCTCGATTCATAAATAGATAGGGTAACCCAATGTCTATCATTCGATTTAAAGATGCTTTGAGCTGGTCAATTATACTTTTCGCTCTTTCATCTTTTATCTTATCTAGTTCTTCACGTAATCTTGAAAATTCCATTTCACACATATCATGGATTGTATATCCGTTGATTTTACAAGACAATGTGGTTTGATTTAAACGTTTTCCTTTGCATTCAGGACATTGGCATTCATATAGATATTTCGCGATTTTCTTTAATGTATGATCACTCTGTTCCTGAGGCCCTTTCATTAAAACAAGCCGTTTAAACTGGTTATAAACTCCCTCAAGTTTTTTATCCAGACGCTTTCCATCCTTAATTTTACTCCCATATAATAAAATATTTTTTTCCTCTTGTGATAAATCTTTCCATGGGACATTGATTCGAAAATATTCAGGTCTTCGATATACTTTCCAATAATAATTACCCACTCCAAATGCTGGAAGATTAAAAATACCTTCATCATAGGTATGGTTCTCATTAATAAGATTTTTCATATCTAAATCCATAATTTTTCCAATACCCGCACAAGCAGGACACATTCCATTTGGATTATTGAAAGAAAAATAGGATGAAGGTCCAACATAAGGAGTTCCGATTCTTGAAAAAAGTAAACGCAAAAGAGAATACATATCGCTGATGGTCCCTACGGTGGATCTCGCATTTCCACCCAGCCGGCTCTGATCAATAATCACAGATGGATTTAAGTTATCTATCCATTCTACATTCGGTTTTTCATACTTTGGCAATCGGCCTCTGATCCAGGCACTGTATGTTTCGTTCATCTGTCGCTGACTTTCTGCAGCAATGGTATCAAACACAATGCTTGATTTACCGGATCCGGATACCCCAGTAAAAACAACAATTTTATTTTTAGGAATATCAAGTGAAATGTTTTTTAAATTGTTTTGTTTCAAACCTCTAATTTTAATTGGTTCTATCATTGTTCCTCCTTTCAGAAAGGATTCGATTTTCCTTTTTTTTAAATCTAAGAAATCATTAAAATACATTGGAAAGAATATAGATATTATAAAGAAAAGAATAAAGAATAGATTTTCTTTGAAAATAGAGTAGAACCATTATACTTAATATAAAACAGACTGTCTATCCATATATAAAAAAATGGATTAAATCCAATCGTAGCTGACTCAATCAGAATCTTTTATAAGAATCGTATAAAATAAAATTAGGATCCACCTTTAAATGGTGAATCCTATAATCTATCTTTTTATTTTGAATCTATTTTTTTAAATAATGTTTTAAAAAATAAAAGTCTTAATAAACCATACAGGAAAATACAAAGTCCTATAATAATACATGGTTTATTGGATTCAATCAATCCAAATACAAAGATAACAATTCCTAAGCCGGCTAATTGAAGCTGATTTTTATATAATCTTTGTTTCTCATTCATTTTTTAACAAACTTTAGATCCATTTTTCATCTGTTTTTCTGGAGAAATGACACACAAGCTCTTTTTTCCACCATCACAGCTTAAGATCATTCCATTGGATTCCACTCCACGAATGGTTGTTGGAGCTAAATTGGTTACCGCTACAATCTGTTTTCCTACTAATTCTTCTGGTTTATAGAATTTCGCAATTCCCGATACAATTTGTCTGACTTCGTTTCCAAAATCAATCTGGAATACCAGTAAACGATCGGCTTTTGGATGTTTTTCACATTTTAATACCGTACCAGCTTTTAATTCCACTTTTGAAAAGTCTTCAATTGAAATTTTTGGTTCTTCTTTTGGTTCTTCTTTTTTCTTATTGAATTCATCCATGAATTTCTTTACATCAATACGAGCGAACAATGGAGCTGGATTTTCACATACTTTTCCATTGACTTCCAGCTGACCAAAAGTTGTAACAGTATCAAAATCTCTTTGTTGTGTTCCAATCATATCTAAAATCTTATTGGATGTTTCTGGTAAGAAGCTCTTTAATAAGATGGCACAAATACGAATGGATTCCAGTAAGTTATATAGAACCGTTGCCAGACGATCCTGTTTTTCTTCCTCTTTTGCCAGAGCCCATGGCATTGTTTCATCAATGTATTTATTTGTACGTCTTAAGACCGCAAAGATTTCATCTAAAGCATCTCCTACTCTAAATTCATCCATTTTTTGTGTTACTTTATCCAATGCTGCTACAGCCATCTGTTTTAATTCTTCATCCACTTCTTCTTTTACATCTGGATTTGTGATGACTCCATTAAAATATTTATTGGACATAGAAATGGTTCTCTGAACTAAATTTCCCAGAATATTGGCCAGATCCGAATTGATTCTTTCCATTACCAGTTCCCATGTAATCGTTCCATCCTGCGCATATGGCATTTCATGCAGACAATAATAACGAACGGCATCTACACCAAAATGTTCCACCAGATCTTCTGCATAAATAACATTTCCTTTGGATTTAGACATCTTTCCATCCCCAATCAGTAACCAAGGATGAGCAAATACTTTTTCAGGAAGCGGTTCATTCAGTGCCATCAGAATAATAGGCCAGATAATGGTATGAAAACGTAATATATCCTTTCCAATGATATGAGTGGCAGGCCAATATTTTTTATACATTTCGGAACTGTTTCCATCGGCATCGTATCCTAAAGAAGTTATATAGTTGGAAAGGGCATCGATCCATACATAAACTACGTGTTTATCATCAAAATCAACAGGAATTCCCCATGTAAAAGAAGTTCGGGATACACATAGATCCTGTAATCCTGGTTTGATAAAATTGTTGATCATTTCATTCTTTCTGGATTCTGGCTGAATAAAATCTGGATGATCTTCAATATACTGCATTAAACGATCGGCATATTTCTGCATATTAAAGAAATATGCTTCTTCTTTTGCCGGTTTTACAGGTCTTCCACAATCAGGACAACAACCATCAATCAATTGAGATTCTGTCCAGAAACTTTCACAAGGTGTACAATACATTCCTTCATAATATCCTTTATAGATATCACCCTGCTTGTATAATTTCTTAAAGATTTTCTGAACCTGTTTTTCATGAGAGGCATCCGTTGTACGAATAAAATAATCATAGCTTGTATTCATCAGATCCCAGTTAGATTTGATTTTAGCAGCAGCCTCATCTACATACTGTTTGGGAGTAATTCCAGCATCTTTTGCCTTTTCTTCAATCTTAATTCCATGTTCATCCGTTCCTGTCTGAAAGAAAACATCATATCCCTGTTCTCTTTTAAAACGAGCAATCGCATCGGATAAAATAATTTCATACGTATTTCCAATATGAGGTCTACCGGATGCGTAAGCAATTGCGGTTGTTAAATAATAAGGTCCTTTATTTTCCATGTTATCCTCCTATAAAATAAAAAACTTTCATCCAAGGACGAAAGTTTCGTGGTACCACCTTAGTTTACATACAAATGTATGTCTCAATCTGTTAACGCCAGCTACGTCTTTTTCTAATGATTCGAAAAAGAAGCTCCAAGTCCATCTTCCCATTTCAATCGAAACGAATTTTCACCAGCCATTCGCTCTCTACTTTCCATATAAAATGGTACTCTTCTTTTCTACGCTTGTTTATTATACGATAAACTGTTTTCTTCTTTCAACCTTAATTTGCGTGTTTTGTCAAAATCCTTACCAGCTGGACCCCTTTTTCTGGACAATGAGTTACCCCCAATTTACGATCCTGTTTTGTTGGTCCATGATAATCACTACCACACGTTATCAATAATTTATTTTCTCTTGCGATCTTTAACAAAGAAGAAATGGTTTCCTGCTGCACACATGGTGAGAAACATTCAATTCCATCAATTCCTTTATCAATCATTTGCTGAATGGTTTCATCGTCAATATAATCCATATGCCAACTTGCCAGAACACAGATTCCTCCTGAAATATGAATTGATTTAATTACATCTTCCAGTCTTGGATAGTTCCCTTTTATGTAACAAGGTCCACCTTTTCCAAAAATATGGTATTTGAACTGTTTCATTGCTTCACTGGTACTGTTTGTCGAATCAATATATTTCTTTACAAAAGATAAAGACCGGACTCTTTCATTGTTAAAAACCATATTCGTTATATCGGTTGCCGTAATAGTCTGAAAACGAGAATTCTGAATCAGAGAATCGACATCAATAGAAACCCCTGAAAATTCTTCAAATTTTTTGACTCTTAATAATGAATTTTCTTTTTCTCTTTTTAAAGAAGCTCTTTCCAGTGCATCAAAGATTTCATGTTCCCAGTCGATATAATAACCCAATACACGAACACGAATGTCGCCATACTGAGCATCCAGTTCTACTCCAGGAATGTATTGAATCTTATAAAGATCCGCAAACCGGAAAGCGGCTGCATTTTGCCTTGCACAATTGTGATCGGTAATGGAAATCGTATCCAATCCTAGCTCTTTTGCCTGTTTAAAGATTTCTTCTACATCATAATATCCATCATCACTATAATTTGAACGAATATGAAGATCCACTGGACAGATTTCTTCTTCATTTTTTTCTTGTGATTCTGGCTCAAATCGAATATGTGTTTCCGATTCATAAACTAAATGGAGCCCTAGCACAATATCCATAATGGTCTGCTGATTTGGAGAAATTAAAGATGCGATTCCATTGATCAGCCACCATCCAAGGATTCCCCATGTTTTAAATAAATAGCCAAACAACATAAGTGGAATTCCCATCCCAATGGCTTGTCTTAAAATCAATTGAAATCCATTGACAATGCGATTTTGTCGATTCACAATACGAATCCCCATAATTTCTCCACCAAATGTCACTCCATGTGTTCGAGAAGTTATTACAGGTAGAAGAATCACACTTGTGATAAACAATAACACAAACATAATGTAAAATAAAATATCAAACATTCTTGGTGGAATCAATCCTGTTAAAATCAACAGAAATTCTATAACCCATAAATAAACTGGAAGTAAGCAGAAATTAATATCAATCAGAAAAGTAAATAAATGGTTCTCATAATCATCTATATTTCTTTTTAAAGAGACTGCCTTTTTATATCCACCATCTTTATAGATTTTAGCTTTCTTTTGAAAATAGGCTAAAGATAAATCAATATAACTATAATTCTTTTCCATAAATTTCATACCTTTTTATCTATTATACCAAAGTTTATAGAAAATTTAATACCCAAGAAGAATTCATGTCAAAAAAACATAGAATCACTTAAAACTATCCTGAGACCGATCTTAATTTTATCTTTTACTATTTTTTTCTTCCTATATAAAAATCCCACTCTGCAGATCAAGAGAGAATTGTTTCTATTCTTTCGTGTGTCTACTTAAGTGGGATTATATCTCATTTTTGTCAATACTTGATAAAAATTTGATCTTATTTAAAATCTAAATTAACAGCTCTCTCTTTTTACAACCACTAAAACAAAACCGGCTACCAATGATACTACAAGCAATCCTTTATAGAATAGTGCATTATAGATTGCAGCAGTGTTTGTACTTTCATTTTTAGTGCTCTTATCTTTTTCTGTAGTTTCATTCTTTTGTGATGTGTTCGATTCAGTAGAATCTGGTTCTTCTGGTTTTACAGCTGTTTGCTTATCAATTACTACCAAATAATCCGATGCATGACTGAATGTAAAGGATACATAACCATTTTTCATTCTCAAAAATCGCATGAGCAACCTTTATATTTTCCATCTTTCCAAATTAAATTTTTATTTCAGCCCATTCATTTTGATTAATCACTTGATTATTTTTATCAAATTCTATCTTTGTGATTTCTGGTGTTTCCATTTCAATTTCTTTTGGTGCAATATTCACAACATATTCATTGTTGCCAAAATACGTAGCTAATTCATTTTCTGAAGTGCCACGAACCGTTAGTGTAGTTATTGTTGCAGTAGTAAAACCCATATGATCGAGCTAAGTTATCAATACCATTAGGATTCTTTTTTTAACTTTCACTCAGAAAGTTCTTTTCGTCGTGCTTTTTTAAGCATCAGTAAACGAAAATTTCACGGCATATATTTATTCAAACAGTTCGTTTCAACTGTTTGATTCTTATCGGTGATGAAAAAGCTGATTTCTCACTAAATAACGAATGAGTTTTCATAAACTTTTTACACTACCCTGAACAAAAAGAGTATATCATTGAACGCCGAGGGTTCGATTCCCGGTGCGTTCTTTTATTTTTGTACTGATTTACATGAAAAAAGCTGTAACGAAATTATTTCATTTCGTTACAGCTCCTTAGTTCTCAGATACGTGAATTCGAATAATGGCTCTTTGTAAAGCCAATTCAGCTCGTTTCATATCTGTATTGGAATCTTTCTTTTCAAGGCGTTTTCGAGCTCTTTCATAAGCTTTTTTCGCTCTTTCCAAGTCGATTTCTCCTTTTCCTTCAATCGCATCCGTTAATAAAAGTGCTTCATTGTTTTCAAAATGGAAAAATCCACCAGACAATGCATATTCATTTTTATTTCCATCTTCACATTCTAATACCAGTTCACATGGAACAATAGAAGCAAAAATTGGAATATGATTGGATAGAATGGTCATTTCTCCTTCTACACTTTTAATGTGAATGCTTTTTACATTCAGACTGGCATAATTTCCTTTAGGGGTAACGATCCTTAAAGCTATCATTATTGATCACCAGCCAATATTTCCGCTTTCTTAACAGCATCTTCAATTGTACCTACCATCATGAAGGCCTGTTCTGGAAGATCGTCATACTCACCAGCAAGAATTTTTTCAAAACTGCGGATTGTTTCTTCCAATGGTACATATTGTCCAGGAATTCCACTGAAGACTTCGGCAACATTAAATGGTTGTGATAAGAAGTTACGTACACGTCTTGCACGGTTAACAACTTTTTTATCTTCATCACTTAATTCATCCATACCTAAAATGGCAATGATATCCTGTAAGTCTTTGTATTTCTGCAGTAAATTTTGAACCCCACGAGCTACATCGTAATGTCTTTGTCCTACTACAAGTGGGTCCAGAATACGTGAACTGGATCCTAATGGATCTACCGCTGGATAAATACCCAATGCTGCAATTTCACGATCTAATACGGTTTTAGCATCCAGATGCGTAAAAGCCGTTGCTGGAGCTGGGTCTGTCAAGTCATCGGCAGGCACATAAATGGCTTGTACCGATGTGATGGATCCATCTTTTGTGGATGTGATACGTTCCTGTAATTGTCCCATTTCCGTTGCCAATGTTGGCTGATATCCAACGGCACTTGGTACTCGACCTAATAAGGCACTTACTTCTGATCCTGCCTGTGTAAAACGGAAAATATTGTCAATAAACAACAATACGTCCTGGTGTTGTTCATCACGGAAATTTTCTGCCATAGTCAATCCAGTCAGTCCCACTCTCATACGGGCACCAGGGGATTCATTCATCTGACCATAAACTAAAACGGTTTTATCCAATACACCACTGTCTTTCATTTCATGGTACATGTCGTTTCCTTCACGAGTTCTTTCCCCTACACCAACAACAACAGATTTCCCACCATGTTCTTTGGCAATATTATGGATCAATTCCTGAATCAATACCGTTTTTCCTACACCGGCTCCACCAAACAGACCGATTTTTCCACCTTTTACATAGGGACATAAAAGGTCAATTACTTTAATTCCTGTTTCTAGTGGAACACTTTCTGTACTTTGTTCATCAAATTTAGGAGCACTTCTGTGAATTGGTAAATATTTTACATCTTTCACTTCTCCTAACCCATCAATAGGTCGTCCTAATACATTAAACATACGTCCCAATACAGCATCTCCAACAGGAGCCTGAATCGGAGCCCCTGTATCAATAGCATCCATTCCTCGTGTCAGACCATCTGTTGGTCCCATCGCAATACAGCGTACACGATCGGCTCCAATTCCCTGAGCCACTTCAACGATCAAAGATTCTTCCTGATCGGGACGTTTAATTTCAATGGCGGTCAATAAGTCAGGCAGTCTATCCTGGGCAAAAGCAATATCTACAACCGGTCCAATGACCTGTACAACTTTTCCTATATTTTGACTCATCTTTTTCCTCCTTAAGAAATTGCATTGGATCCACCGACAATTTCAGTAATTTCCTGTGTAATCGCTGCCTGTCGAGCCTGATTAAATGCAAATTCGAGATCATCACGCAACTGTTGTGCATTGTCGGTTGCGTTTTCCATTGCCATTCGACGCGAAGCCTGTTCACTTGTTTTACTTTCCAGATAACGAGAATACAACGTTGACTTTAAAATCATAGGAACCACAGAAGCTAACATTTCTTCTTTTCCTGGTTCAAAAATCATTTGTGCCTGTGATTTTTTCTCAACTTTTGATTCAGGTTTCTGAATTGGTAAAATGGTTTCTAAGGTTGGTACAAATGTCAATGTATTTTTAAAATAAGTGTATAAAATCTTTATACTTGAAATTTCTTTTTTTATAAATAATTCTAAAGCATTCTGCATTTGTGTAGATAATACAAGATAATCATCGTCTTCATTTAAATCCACAAAAGCCTGTTCACATTTATAATTTCGCGAACGAATCCAGTTCACTCCTCGATTTCCAATCATAACAATACGATCTTCTTTAGAAACTTCCTGGGATAACATTTTCAAAACATTAGAATTATATCCTCCACAAAGGCCCATATCACTGGTAATCACAAAAACATAAGATGGTTTTCCTTCATTTTCATGTAAATAAATAGACTGATCTCCAATGGAAGACAAAACCAGTGTCATTAATTCCTGTAAAGCTGAAGCATATACACGATTTTCTTCCATTAATTGTTTCTGTCGATTCAGTTTACTGCTGGCAACCAGCTGCATCGCCTTTGTGATTTTCTTTGTGGAATCAACGGATCGAATACGAGCTTGAATGGCTTGTCTATTCTGCGCCATGAGTTCCCTCTAATTTCTTATATTCGATTGCATAGGCATCCAATGCCACTCTAATCTGATTTTCTAAATCTGTATCCAATGCTCGTTTTTCTTCAATCTGGTCGATTATATATGGATATTCTTTATGAATAAAAGACAACAGTCCTTCTTCATATTTCTGTACATCTTCTACCGCTACCGGTCTTAAATATTTATTTTTTGCTGCAAACAATACAATTACCTGTTCACTTGCAGATAAAGGGGAATATTGTTTTTGAATCAGAAGCTGTGTTAAACGTGCCCCATGATCCAGAATTCCTTTTGTTGTTGCATCCAGATCGGATCCAAACTGAGCAAAAGCTGCCATTTCACGATATTGTGCCAATTCCAGTTTTAAAGAACCGGACACCTGTTTCATAGCTTTAATTTGTGCAGCAGAACCTACACGGCTAACACTCAACCCACTGTCTACTGCTGGACGGATTCCTTCATTAAACATGTCATTTTTTAAGAAAATCTGTCCATCTGTAATTGAAATTACATTAGTAGGAATATAAGCTGAAATATCACCTGCCTGTGTTTCAATAATTGGCAGTGCTGTTAAAGATCCATTTCCATTGTCTTCATTCAATCGAGCTGCTCTTTCCAGTAAACGAGAATGAAGATAGAATACATCCCCAGGATAAGCTTCACGTCCAGGAGGACGTCTTAGCAACAGGGACATTGTACGATACGCAACGGCATGTTTTGATAAATCATCATAAACGATCAGTACATCTTCCCCATTTTCCATCCATTCTTCTCCAATTGCACATCCTGCATAAGGAGCTAAATACTGCAATGGAGCCGCTTCTGAAGCGGTTGATACAACAACCGTTGTATAAGACATCGCATTGTTCTGTTTTAATTTTTCAACAATTTGAGCAACTGTACTGGCTTTTTGCCCAATTGCGACATAGATACATTTTACTCCTGTATCTTTCTGATTCAGAATTGTATCGATAGCAATCGCTGTTTTTCCTGTCTGACGATCCCCGATAATCAATTCACGCTGACCACGACCAATTGGAATCATTGAATCAATGATCTTCAATCCGGTCTGTAATGGAACCGAAACGCTTTTACGTGTCATAACTCCTGGAGCCACACGTTCTACAGGACGTGTTTTTGTTGTATGAATTGGTCCTTTTCCATCAATTGGCTGTCCCAGGGCATTGATTACACGTCCAATCATTTCATCTCCTACTGGAACTTCCACAATTTTCTGTGTACGTTTTACAATGTCCCCTTCTTTAATATCTGGATTGTCTCCCATTAATACAACCCCAACATGATCGTCTTCTAAGTTCATGACCATTCCATAAACATCATGAGGGAATAAAAGCAATTCAGACATCATAGCATTTTTCAAACCATATACAGTTGAAATACCATCACCAATGCTTAAAACCGTTCCTGTTTCATTCATTTCCAGATCCTGGTCGATATTTTGAATTTGTGCTTTGATCAATTTACTGATTTCAGCTGGATTTAAACTCATAGTATCACCTGCTTTTCTAATAGGCATTTTCTAACTTTTCTTTTAAGTTACTAATGCGCGACAACATAGAATTGTCCAATACAAAATCTTTGGTGCGAACACGTACTCCTGCAATCAATTCAGGAACCACATTGGTTCTCACTTCAATATTCTTTTTCAATTTCTTTTCAATTACTGTCTTAATCTGACGAATCTGATCTTCACTTAATGGACAGGCACTTTCAATCAGTACACTTTCAATATTCTGATCTTCTTTATAAACTTCTATAAAAGCCTCATATATTTCCGGTATATATCCAATCTGATCGTGTTCAACCATGACCAGTAAATATCGATACAGCAAAGGGTCCAATTCAGATTCAAATAATTGCGAAATCCATTCTTTCTTTTCCCTGCGAGTAATTTTAGGATGACGAAGCGCCTTTAAAAAATCTTCATTTTCTTTCCATATATCTGAAAGTTTTTTTAATTGTTCCATATAATAAGGAACCTGATCCTTATCTTTAGCTAGTTCATATAAAGCTAAGCTATAAGGTTTAAAAGACACTACCATTCTTTATCTCCTGCCTGGTCAATAAAATCCTGAACAAACTGTTTCTGAATTTTTTCATCCATTTCTTTTTCAACCAGTTTTTTAGCCGCTTCTATAGCTACATCACTAATTGCTTCTCGCATTTCTTTTTGCGCATTTCGTTTATCTCTTTCAATTTCTTCCTGTGCTTTTCGCTTAATATGTTCCGCCTGATTCTGTGCATTCTGAATAATTTCATCTTTTTCTTCTTCTGCACGTGCTTTTGCGGATTCAAGAATTGAATGAGCTTCTTTTCCAACGTCTTTTAATTTTGCATCGTAAACTTCTTTCTGATTTAACGCTTCCATTTTCAATTGATTGGAAGCATCAATATTTTCCTGAATAATTGCCTGTCTTTTCTGCATAAAAGCAACCAGCTTATCCCAGAAAAAATGTTTTGCGATAATAATAATCAAACATGTAGAAATCAGAACTAAAACAACATCGGTTAATGAAATACGCAAATAGTTATCAATATTAAAATTTATCATAACCGATTATCCTCATTTTATCCTTTAACGAAAATTAAAAGGATAGCAATAACCAATGCATAAATACCTGTTGTTTCAGCTAAGGCAATCCCTAAAACCATGATTGATTGAATTTTTGAAGCTGCATCTGGATTACGGCTAACCCCTTCAGCACCTTTACTGGCAGCAATTCCCTGTCCAATACCAGGCCCAAGACCAGCAATCATAGCGATACCGGCTCCTAAACATGCCATACCTTTTACGAAAAATTCATTAAACATAATTTTTTCCTCCTTTTTTTTATTCTTCACCTGCAACCTGCTGTCCTAAGAAGAACGAAGCAAGCGTAAAGAATATGTACGTTTGAATTAAACCTGAGAAGATATCAAAATATGCGTGTAAGAATGGTGTTGCGATCAACCCAATCACTCCAACTGGCAATAAAAGCTTAATTAAAGTGTATACAAGCATTGTGATAATCGTTCCCGCTAGAATATTTCCAAATAAACGCATTGTCAAAGACAATGGAATGGCAATTTCACCAATCACATTTAATGGAAACAAGAAAAACATTGGCTCACATAACTCTTTTAGTCGAGCTATAACTCCCGCTTTTTTAATTCCATGGTATTGAATCATAATAAATGCACAAACAGCTAATGTTGCATTAAAGCTGACATTGCTGGTTGGATTCTGCAGACCCAGTAAACCAATTAAATTGGAAGCTGCCATCATCAGAGTCAGTGTTCCAAATACAGGTAAATAGTGCATAGTTGTTTCTTTTAAGTTTCCTTTTACAATCCACATTACCAGGTTATAACACTCCTCTGATATGTATACAATTCCTTTAGGGGCTTTTGATGGATCGGCTTTTTCGATCTTTTTTCCAGCCACAATAAAGAAAATTGTAAACCCAATGCATAAACCAAACCAAACTAAAATTGATTGCGGAAGCTCTAAATCAAAAGAGCCAATGTGCAAGACTAATTCACTGATTTGATTTTCCATTATGCATCCTCCTTTTCTATTGCTGTATATATTAATAATGATGCCTTATGACACATTATTCCAGCCAAAACCGATAATACGGGAATCCCCTTATATGCACATATAAATAAAATCATTCCATAGAAAAAATAGCGCATCGTATAAGAAAATACCCCTTGTTTCTTTGCCTTTTGTTCATCTGGATTTAAACTTTTTGTCATTTTAACAATCATACGAAATCCAATCAAAGCACACATGCATCCAATCCAGATACCAGCAAAGACATTAAAATCAAATAGGATCCACCCTGTAATTGAAACCGGAATGGTGACAAATAAAGAAATTGTTTCAATTCTTTTCTGGAATCGATTCATTCTGGATCCCTCGTCTTTTTCATCAATAAGTAAAAACAGCCAAATATCGCATATGCCATACCTATACATATAAACAAAGGTGTTGTATGAAAATGATGATCTAATAAATACCCAATAAAGGTAAACAAAAGTAAACTGGCCAATAAGGCTCCTGTAAAATTATTTGCTTTCATATGCAAGAATTTTATCAAATCTAAATACAGAAATCAATTTTCACCAAACGAATACCAGCTTCTTTGCTCCATTGCCTGGATACGAAAAGTTACAGGTACATTTCTTTCTATACATGTATCAATAAGTGTCTGTTTTGCCAGTTCCGTTTTATTACAGTCACTGGAAATATGAGCCAGTACCACTTCTTTTGTCTGATTGCTGACAAGTGAAGTCAGCCAGCGGCTGGCATCCACATTGTTCATATGTCCAATGTCCGAAGAAATTCTCTGTTTTAAAAACAATGGCCGCTTGGATTTCATCAGACAATCCATATCGTGATTGCTTTCAAATATATAATAAGTAGCTCCTTTTAAATAGGGAGCAATTTTGTTTGATATATAGCCTGTATCTGTAATATAGACCAGCTTTTCATTTCCACTTTGAATCACAAAACCAACAGTATGATAGGCATCATGAGATACAGGAATAACTCTTATTGTAAAAGATCCAATCGAAAAGACTTCAAAGGGCTGAATACTTTTATGATCCACATCCAGATCGCAATAGGTGTATACAGGTAAGCCTTCAAAAAGTTTGATCTGTGAAATATGATCGGAATGAGCATGCGTAATCAGTAAAGCATTGGTATCTTTAATTTTTGCACCCGCCAGTTTAAAATGATCCATTAAATATTTTTTTGTCGAACCACAATCGATTACAATCTGTGTATCCTGATTACGGATCAGACAGCAGTTTCCCTTAGAACCACTACAGATTAAATCAACCTTCATAAATGTTATCTCCTGAAGAATTGGCTAAATTTGTAAATCTGGAAATGGATTTTTCAAAAGCCAGCTGAATCTCCCCAATGCTTCCATTACGGTGCTTGGCAATGCTTAAATCGATAACTTCAGTTTCTTCCTGCTTTTCTTTATCTTTGTCATAATAAGCTTCACGATACAAGAACATTACGATATCGGCATCCTGTTCAATAGAACCTGATTCACGCAGATCTGATAACTGTGGTTTATGATCGGATCTTTCTTCGACTTTACGAGATAACTGCGATAAAGCAATTACAGGACATTCCAGCTCTTTTGCCAGAATTTTTAAATTACGAGAAATTTCAGACACTTCCTGCTGTCTGGAATCTGCACGAGAACCCGTAATCAGCTGAAGATAATCAATCACAATCAAAGATAAAGAACCATTTTCTGCTTTTAGTTTTCTACATTTTGAAAAAATCTGACTGACTTTAATACTGCTGGTATCATCAATATATATTTTTCTTTCACCCAAACGAGTCCCTGCATTATTTAAACGATTCATTTCTTCGTTATTTAAATTTCCATCTCTTAATTTATTTGAAAAAACCTGTGATTCACAACTCATTAAACGTTTCATAAGACTATCAGAAGGCATTTCAAGAGAAAATATCGCAACCGCTCCATCATTTCGTTTAGCAGCCTGATTGGCAAAATTTAAAGCCAGAGCAGATTTTCCCATTGCTGGACGAGCCGCCAGAATAATCAGATCTCCTCTTTGAAACCCATTGGTCATTCGATCTAAATCCGTAAACCCTGTCTGAATTCCAGTTACCCCTTTGTGCAGACGAAGTTCTTTCAATTCATCGATCACTCGAGAAACAATCAATTGGCTGGATTCAAATTCTTCTCCGCGTCTATGACGGGTTACATCCATTATGGATCGTTCCGCATCATCCAGTAAAGTATCGATATCTAAACTGGATTCATAACAATCCTGACTGATGCGATCAGCTGTATAGATCAGCTGACGCAGCTGGGCTTTATTCTTAATGGTTTCAATATAATTTCTTGTATTGGCTGCTGAAATGGCACTATCCGCCAGACGAATAATATAATCCGCCCCTCCTGCACTTTCCAGATCGTTTTTATCATTCAATCTTGTGATCAGTGTATTTAAATCTACAATTTTACTGGTCTGATAGATTTCTAACATACTCTGAAATATTTTCTGATGTGAAGGTAAGAAAAATTCATCCTCACTCAGATCCATATCCTGACAATCCTGCATGACACTTGGATAAATTAATATTGAACCCAGTAAAGCCTGCTCCATCGGCTGGCTGTTTGGAAGTTCTCTTGCCATAATTACCCCTTACTTGATACGTGAACTTTGATTTCTCCCCATACCAGTCCATGATACAGATCCACTTTCACTTTTGTAGTTCCCAATGAACAAATGGATTCTTCCATTTTAATTTTTCTTTTATCCACTTTAATTCCTTTTTTTGATAAACTTTCAACAATCTGTTTAGAAGAAATGGAACCAAATACCTGTCCTTCCTTCCCCGTATTTAAGCTGAACTCCAGTTTGATGGACTCCAGCTGTTTCGATAACTGAATCGCTTCTTCTTTTAATTTTTCTTCTTCCTGTGCTTTTACTTCCATCTGTTTTTCAAGCACTTTTTCTGAACCTTTTGTATAGGCAACTGCCAATCTATTTTTAATCAGATAATTGCGTGCATATCCATCGCTCACTTCTAATACCTGATCTTTATTTCCTAATTTTTTTACATCTTTAAGCAATATTACTTTCATCATATACCTCCCTGATTACATCACATAATTCTTCTTTTATCTGTGAAACGGTGCAGTTCTTTCTTTCCAGAGCAGCCGCACTGAAATGACCTCCACCATTCATTTTTTCCATGATCTTCTGAACGTTAGTACTTCCATCTCCTCTTGCACTGACACTTACTGTATTTGGTTCTTTTGAAGTATAGGCAATTGTAAAAGAAGCTTTGATTCCTTTGATCAGAACAAGTGCATCCGATACCTGAGCCATAATCGTACGGTCGATAATACGTGTATCCCCGCAAGTAATCATAAACTGATTCAAATACGGTTTTGCCTGTAAGATCATTTGTTGTTTCAGCATAAAATGAGAATAATCTTCTTTTAGAGCTTTTTCTGCAACCTGACCATTGGCTCCCCAGGCACGCAGTGCACCGCATGCTTCAAATGTACGAGCATCGGTATGCATTTTAAAGCGATTGGTATCTACCAGAATACCTAAATACATAATCGTCGCTTCCGATTCATAAATAGGAATATGGTTGGGAATGTCCTGTAACAGTTCCACAATTAATTCACATGAAGAACTAGCTGTACTTTCTACATAACTTAACATAGTATTCTTGGCAAAAAATTCATTTCTTCTATGATGATCGATCACAATGATTCGTTTACAGCTTTCAATAAACGAACTTGCTGAACTGATAGAAGGAATGGCATGATCAACCAAAATTAATAAGTCTTCATTATAATTCATTCTCTCCATTGCCTGATCTGGAGTAATAAAAATATGTCTTTCGTTTAAAGACTGTGAATAATGATCCATTGTCATTTGAAGCTGGGCATCTCTTGGAATGGATTTTAAAACGATATATGCATTTTTATTTAAAGCTGTAGCCCAGTTTGAAATACTGAGAGCAGCTCCCATACAATCAAAATCCGACATATAATGTCCGGCAATAAATACCGCTTTTGAATCCAGTATCGCCTGCTGTATGGATTGAGACATAATACGAGCTCTGACTTTTGATCGAGCCGATCCACTTTCCGAATTTCCTCCAATATACTGAACCGGTTCACCCATTCTTCGAATGGCCACCTGATCTCCTCCTCGACTTTGACACAACTCAATCAATTCGTTTAGCATATCATCCAGTTTTGGATATTCACTGGTTCCATAGGCAAAAGCCAGAGACAATGTTATTGATGTGTTCAATGCCATAGATTTATCTCGTATCGTTTGTAGAATGCTGAAATTCTGGGCACGAACTTTCTTTAAAATTTCCTGATTTAAGATTACAATAAAACGATCCGAACGAATACGTCGGATAAACATCCCATTTTCTTTAGCCCATGATACTAAAGGAGCTCTTAAATGCGTATTGATATTGGCTATGATTTCTTCATTTTCGTATTGCTGATATTCCAGATAATTATCCATCTGCATCAGACCTACAACTACATCCTGATTGATATACTTCTGACGCAGTTCATAAAATTCGGTAATATCTTTTACATAAAGCAATCGATTGTCTTCTTTACGAGTAATTTCAAATACAGAATCTTTATATTTCCCAATCACTACATCTACTTCTTCATCAAATAAAGTGCGGATGTTTTCAATCCACGATGTCACTTTTTTATTAACCAGATCCATGCCACGTTCTGCAAAAAACGGCGAACACCACGTTACAACGTAATCGACATCATAAGTAATCATTCCAATGTTTCCAAAACTTAAAGCATCTTTTGCTTCTTTTCCTAAAACACGGGAAATATCAAATTCCGTTTTCATTCCATGTTCTTTTAAATCTCTCCATAAATTCACAAATGGAATGGTCATTAAAATTACGATTACAATCAGCATAATTGCTTCGATCCATTGTTTTTTAAACAGCATAAATAAAATAATTGCTGCTGCAAACAGGGCTGACAGAATAAAAATCTTAGCCCACTTTTCAAATTTCTTCATTTTTTACCTCTGATTTTGTTTCTCTTAATTGTAAAAGACAATCCAATTCACCTAATATAACCCATATTATATTAATAGGGGGAAAAAAACCCAATAATATTACAAAAAAAGACAATTTCTGTTTATGATTCCTTACACAGGCATCCAGTAAATAAACAATTCCAAAATATACCAGCAGAGCATAATCCGCAAACCATGCCAACTGAATAATATCAATCATCATTTTATTTAATTCTACCATATGTTGTCCAAAAAAATAGATATACCATATAAACATTGAAACATAAGCCACCCAATGAGGACTTGAAACTTTATATATTGGTTTCATTGGTCTTGTTTCAATGTGCATTTTTATAAAAATCAATAAGGCAATTGTATGAATGCATAATGCCTGCAGTCCTCCCATAAGAACAATAAACAGACAGGCAAACACTCTAAAATCAATAGAAGGTATAAATTTATGCAGCAGTGCAAAATCTTCACTCAGATCCATGCCAAATAATTGAGTCCATACCAGAACAATCAGAGCCATACTTATTATATTTATGATCATAGCTATGGCTAAATTCAATACATTGCTCCACTTTTTAGAAACTCCAATTCCATAGATCCATCCCATAAAGATAGATGTCCAGCTGTAAAACCAGGTTGTAAATCCTCCTAAAAATACAGTTAACAAGCCCATAGCTATCGCAACTAAGGCACTCATCTTGATATTTGAATTTACTGTATAAATTAAAATTGGAAAAACAAAAATCCAGGGAACAATGGTTTCAATGCTTAAAGCAGTCTGCTGATTAATAAACAATAAAGCGCCATATATAGCACACATCATTGCACCACGAGTCAATTCTTTAGTATTCATATCCTTTTTTATATCACAAAAAGGCAAAAAAAAAAAGACTTCAGTGAAGTCTTAGTCAACTACATATGGTAATAATGCCATTTGACGAGCACGTTTGATAGCTGTTGCTAACATTCTTTGATATTTAGCACGAGTACCTGTTACACGTCTAGGAATAATTTTTCCATTTGCATTAATAAAACGTTTTAATAATTCTACATCTTTGTAGTCAATTTCTTTAATTTTATTTTTTGTAAAGTAACAAACTTTTTTACGCCCCATGCGTTGTTTTTTAAATGCCATTGTTATAATCCTTTCTAGAATGGTAAATCATCACTGGCGATATCCAGTGTATCATTCGAATCAAATGAGCCAAATGCATCATCTACATAATCTGGTTGTGAATAAGAACTGGCTGAACCATAAGGATTTGCGTTCTGCATATTGCGAGGCTGTGAATTACCGGCTGATTTAGGTTCCAAAAATTGAACTGAATCGGTAATCACTTCCGTAACATATACACGCACACCCTGCTGATTATCATAACTGCGAGTCTGTATACGACCTTCAATACCTAATAAAGAACCTTTATGCAAATATTGAGCCATAGTTTCGGCCTGACGATTCCATGTAACACAGCTGATAAAATCGGCTTCCGGCTGTCCAGGTTGAGCACTACGATTACGGCTAACCGCTAAAGTATAAGAACATACACTCGCTCCTGAAGGTGTTTTTCTTAATTCAGGATCTCGAGTCAAACGACCTACTAGTACGACACGGTTAATCATAATTATTTTTCACTTTCTGTTTTTACAACCATAATACGAACAACATCGTTATTGATACGAGCTAAACGCTGAAATTCAAAAATTCCTTCGTTATTTGCAGTTGCATTAATAACTACATAGTGTCCTTTTTTCATGTGATTGATTTCATAAGCAAAATCTTTGATTCCCCAATCATCAAATGAGTCAATGCTTCCCCCGTTATCTGTAATAGTTGAATGTAAACGAGTTTTAACTTTTTCAAATTGAGCTTCATCTAAAGATGCTTTAACAATGTACATGATTTCATATTTTTTCATGTGTACACCTCCCTTTGGACTTTTGGTTTCTTATAAAAAGAAACAGAGAGCAAGCGCAAACTTGCTCAATAAATTTATCATAATCCTTTATAAAAGTAAAGAGTGAAATATTACTTTTCGCTTATTTCACTCATTAATTTCGCATTGGCCATCATCAGACGGATTCGATTTTCCTGATTTACTTTAGAAGCGCTTGGATCATAATCGATGGCTACAACATTGGCATTTGGATATTGTTCTTTTATTTTATGAACCATACCTTTGGCCACTATATGATTTGGCAAACAGCCAAAAGGCTGAGCACTGATCACATTATTGACTCCAGATTTGATCAAAGTTACGACTTCACTTGTTAAAAGCCATCCTTCTCCCATTTTTACACCTGGATTGATAAATGGTTTTCCATTACGAATGACTTCTTCAAAATCATCCGGTTCTAAAAATGTTCCATCTTTTCGAATCGCATTTCGAAATGTTTTCTGCATACGCATAATTACATCTTTCCCAATGGAATAGATCCATCTTGTATTCTTGTGCATATGATAATATTCATAATCGATCAATCCATTTTCAAGACAGTACAGCATAAAGTCCATCACCCCTGAAAGAACCGGTTCAAAACCTTCTTCAATCAGATAATCTTCCAGATTGTTATTTCCTAAAGGAGAATATTTCATATAAATTTCTCCTACGATTCCCACTCGGATTTTTTGTACAGAACGATCTTGCTCAACCTGTTTTAAACGTCGAATCATTTTCTGATAAATGACTTTTGATTTTTGATATCCTCCATTTTCAAATAAATGAATCAATTCATCAACGATTTCATCTATAGCCTGATCGGTATCTCCTTTATGCAATTCATATGGCTTCACCTGATTTTTTAGCCACATCAATGCATCTCCGTAAAGTAAGCCATAGATGACATGCAAAATCATAGGAAGAGTGATTTCCAGTCCACTGTCTTCTTCCAATCCTGAAAAATTAATTGAAAGACAGGGAATCCTTTCTTCCCATCCTTCCATCTCCAAAGCTTTTCGCAATAAAGAAATGTAATTGCTGGCTCTACATCCTCCACCAGTTTGTGTCATAGCCAGACATACATGATCTAAGTCATATTGACCACTTTTCAAAGCATCGATCAGCTGACCGATTACCAGTAAAGCCGGATAACACGTATCATTATGAACATGAGCTAACCCTTCTTCTCTTACGGAATCGGAAGCATTGGTCAAAATTTTTACATTGTATCCACTCATCTTTAATATAGGTGTCAATAATTTAAAATGAATAGGAAGCATATTGGGAGCTAAAATTAAATGATCTTCACGCATTTCTTTTTTGAATTTCGCATAAGCCATTTATCTTCCCTCCTTTTGTGCAATGGCTTCTTTTAAAGAACGAAGCCGAATCCGAGCTGCTCCTAAATTATCAATTTCATCAATTTTGATTTGTGTATAGAATTTATCTTTTTTACGTAATATATCTCTTACTTCATCGGTTGTAATGGCATCAATTCCACATCCAAAGCTGACAAGCTGTACTAAATTCATATCTTCGTTCTCACAGACATAACGCGCTGCCTGATATAAGCGGGCATGGTATGTCCACTGGTTTAATACATTGACTTTCTGTCTTTGCAGTCTTGGAACGCTTTCTTCACTCACTACAACAAATCCTAACTGTGTTAACAGCTGATTCATCTGATGATTGATCAGCGGATCTAAATGATACGGTCTTCCGCATAATACAATAATCGGATAGTGATTGTCTCTGGCAAAGGCTACAGCCTGCATATGTTTTTGAACAAGCTGATCCTTAAAATGTAAATATTCTTCCTTTCCTTTATCTAATGCCTGTAAAACCTGTTTTCTGGTAAAAGAAATACCTGCTTTTTTAAAATGAAGAATCAGTGCATTCACAAATGTTTTCACATCATCAAAGCTTAAATACGGATAAATAATTTTTGTGTTTTTTAAGTCCATGTTCCCTGCAATCACTTCTGGATAATACGCAACCAATGGACAGTTATAATGATTGTCGGACTGTTTTTCATTTATGTTGTATGTCATACAAGGATAGAAAATCGTATCCACTTTGCCAATTAACTGTTCAATGTGTCCATGGACCACTTTTGCTGGAAAACAGGCTGTATCGCTTGGAATAGATTGCTGTCCCTGATGATACATTTTTTTCGTTGATGGACTAGACCAGATTACTTCATAATCTAAAGCATCAAAAAAGGCAGACCAAAAAGGCAGCAAATCGTAATTATTTAATACAAGAGGCATTCCTATTTTCTTTTCATGTTTATATTTATCTATATATTGATGGATCAATTCCATTTTATCTTTATATAGATCGGGTAAATTCAGATTGTTTTTCTTTGTTTTGATCATTTTGTCACATTTATTTCCTGCAACTAATACCGTCCCATCAAAGAAAGTATTTACAGTCAAAGAACAATGATTTGTACACCCCTGGCAGGCAATCGATTTAGATTCATGAGTAAATTGACAACACTGATCGTATGTTAAAAGAGAACTGTTTTCCGGATGCAGATCCTGTGCATATAAAGCTGCTCCATAAGCCCCCATCAAATGAGCAATGCTTGGACGAATAACCTCTCTTTGAAGTTCCATTTCAAAACTTCTTAAAACCGAATCATTCTGAAACGTTCCACCCTGAACCACTATATTTTTACCAATATTCTCTTTATTTTTAGCACGGATGACTTTATATAATGCGTTTTTTACAACCGAACGGCACAATCCGGCAGAAATATCTGCCATGCTCGCTCCATTTTTCTGTGCCTGCTTGACTCCCGAATTCATAAATACGGTACATCGAGTTCCTAAATCAACTGGATGTTTTGCCTGCAATCCAATCTTCGCAAATTCTTTGGCATCATATCCCAGTGATTTGGCAAAAGTTTCAATAAAGGAACCACATCCTGAAGAACAGGCTTCATTTAATACAATGTCATCAATATGTCCATCTCGGATCTTAAAACATTTAATGTCCTGTCCTCCAATATCCAGTATATAATCCACATCTGGATTAAACGCTTTTGCCGCTGTATAGTGAGCCATTGTTTCAACGATTCCACCATCCAGATGGAAGGCATGGACCATCAGTTCTTCTCCATATCCAGTTGCATAGCTTCCCCCAATGCAGATGTCCGGATTGATTTGATATATTGTTTTCAATTCTTTTAAAACAACATCCAGCGGATTTCCTTTATTGGATGAATACGAATCATATAGAATTTTATGATCCTCACTTAATAAAACCAGTTTGGTTGTAGTGGATCCTGAATCAATTCCTAAATAAGCTTTTCCTTTATATTCTTTTAAAGAAGCATGTTGAACATCATGAGAACGATGTCTTTTCATAAAATCTTCATAATCCTGTTCACTTTCAAATAAAGGGGAAGATTCTTCTAAAGTGATGGGCTGATTCACAAGATCCAGTAATTTCTGTTCCAGCTGTTCAAACGTGAATGATTCTTTAGCACATAATGCCGCTCCTAAAGCCACAAAATGAATGGCTGTTTCTGGACAGGTAATCTGATCCTCTTCCATCTTTAAAGTTTCTTTAAATCGATTCCTTAATCCTTCTAAGAAATAAAGCGGTCCTCCCAGAAATAACAGATTTCCTTCAATTTTTCTTCCCTGTGCTAAAGAAGTAATGGTCTGATCCACAACGGCCTGAAAAATACTGGCGCAAAGATCAGCTTTATCCACTCCCTGATTGATCAATGGCTGAATGTCTGTTTTCGCAAACACTCCACAGCGAGAAGCAATTGGATATAAACGATGAAAGTGCAAAGAAGCTTCATTCATCTGAGATAGATCCATATCCAGTAAAGAAGCCATCTGATCAATAAAGGCCCCTGTTCCTCCAGCACATGTAGAATTCATTCTTTGTTCAATGCTTCCTTTAAAAAACAGAATTTTCGCATCTTCTCCACCTAATTCAATAGCCACATCGGTTTCTGGAAAGAAAGTATGCACTCCTTGAGCCGAAGCAAATACTTCCTGAACAAAAGGAATATTTCCCTGTTCACATAAACCCAAAGCTCCCGACCCACTAATGGCAAACTGAAAAGGCTCTTTGGTATAACACTTTAATTCTCTTAATTTATCCAGTGCTTTCTGGCGTACCTGAGCCATATGTCGTTCATAACTTTTATAACAAATGTGATTGTACTCATCTAAAACAACGGCTTTAATCGTTGTACTTCCTATATCAAATCCGATTTTATACTTCATTTTTAACTCCTATTGATAATTCTTTTTAACGCTTTTTTACAAAAAAATCAAGTATTAAGAATATATTTTACTTTTATTCTCAAAATATTTACATGTTTACATTGTTTTCATGTTATCATTATTCTGTAAGAAAAGAGGTTTAATATGAAAGATAAACTCACATCTCTGGAATTGAAATGGATCGTGTATGATATAGGAAATTCTGCATTTATATTATTATGTACAACCATTATTCCTATTTATTTTAATTCTATCTCATCGGCTGCAGGAATCGCTGAAAGCGATTATTTAACCTACTGGTCCTATGCCACAAGCATTGCCACCATCATTGTTGTTTTTGCAGGTCCAATTTTTGGAACACTTGCCGACTATAAAGATAAGAAAAAACGGTATTTCTTTATTTCCGCATTATTAGGTGCTTTAGGATTGGCCGCTTTCTGGATTCCTGGTAACTGGAAATACTTCCTGTTGTTATTTGTATGTGCCAAAGTCTTTTACAGCTTATCTTTAGTATTCTATGATTCTATGTTAAATGATGTAACAACGGATGAAAGAATGGATAATGTTTCTTCTATTGGATATGCACTTGGATATATTGGAAGCTGTGTTCCTTTTATCATCAGCTTAGGATTGGTTTTAATTGGAGAAAAAATTGGTTTCAGTATATCGACTTCTATGATGATTGCTTTTATCTTAAATGCAGTATGGTGGATTGCTTTTACCATTCCAATTGCCATTTCTTATAAACAGAAATCTTATATTGAAAAACAGGATCATGTACTGAAACAGACATTTGGGCGTTTGTATCATTCATTAAAGAATGCAAAAAAAGATAAAAAAATCTTTTTATTCTTACTGGCTTTCTTTTTCTATATTGATGGTGTTTATACCATTATTGATATGTCCACTGCTTATGGGACCAGTTTAGGACTGGATACAACCGGTTTATTACTGGCTTTGTTAATGACACAGATTGTTGCCTTTCCTGCCAGTCTGATTTTCGCAAAATTATCTAAAAAAGGATCAAGTGAAAAACTGATCAAAATCGCAATCCTGGCTTATTTCTGTATTGCCGTATTTGCGATTCAACTGGATAAACAATGGGAATTCTGGTTACTGGCATTTGCGGTTGGATGTTTCCAGGGAGGAATTCAATCTTTATCTCGTTCCTATTTTGCCAAGATCATTCCAGATGCTTCCAGTGGAGAATATTTTGGATTGTTTGATGTCTGTGGAAAAGGAGCCAGTTTCTTAGGAACTTTCTTAATTGGTTTCATTACACAGATTACAGGTCATCAGAATATTGGAGTAGCGGCTATATCTGTATTGTTTCTAATTGGTTTCTTCATTTTTAATAAAGTATCAAAAATGGAATAAAGTGGTTTTGAACCACTTTATTTTTTTCTTTGTTTTAAAAATAATAAAATACCAGTTGTGATAATAATCAGATATCCGATCCATGAAGAAGAAGTGGGAATCTGATGAAAAATCATATAGCTGAACAGAGTAGAAAATAAAACCTGTGAATAATCAAAAGCGGATATATCTTTTGCAGGAGCATTGGCATAGGCAGCGGTAATTGAAAATTGTCCCCCTGCTGCACAAAGTCCAGCACATAGTAAAAGGATAAATTGTTTTAAAGAAATGGGATAATAATTAAATATCAGATAAGGAAGAGTTACCAGACAGGAAAAAGCACTAAAGAAAAAGACAATCTTCGTTCCTTTTTCTTTTCGTAAAGATAACGCTCTTACACAAGTATAGGCACTTCCTGCCCCAATGGCCCCTATCAGTCCAATGATTGCTGGTAAAATGGATACAAAATCCAGAGAGGGTCGAATAATAAACAAACTTCCCGCAAAAGCAATCGTTACACATCCCATTTCAAAAAGGGATGCTTTTTCTTTTAAAAACAGATAAGAAAATAAAACTACAAAAAAGGGAGATAATTTATTCAACATAGATGCATCGGATAAGATCAGATGATCTACGGCATAAAAATTACATAAGATCCCAATGGTACCCAATGTACTTCTTAATACTAATAAAGGAAGATTTTCTTTTTTATAGATGATCTTTTCCTTTGATCGAATCAGTAAAACAAGTGCAAAAAGACAGGCGATCAGATTTCGAAAAAAACTTTTTTCAATTGAAGGAATATCTCCTGAACATTTCACAAATACACCCATTAGAGCAAAAAAGAAAGCGGAAATAATTATATATAAAATCCCTTTATATTTCTGACTCATTTTTCTTCCTCCTTAAATTGTATTGTACATATATATAAATAATTCAGATGTTTTTTATTCTTTTCTTTTGAAATTTTCATATTTTTATGGCTTACATATAAATAAGCTAAACAGATACCTAAATCAATCTGATTGTTTTTATCCGGTGTACACTTTAAAGAATGAAACATTCCGGATTTAGGTATATACCATAGATGTACTTTATTGGTTTCATGGGTAAAATACCAAGGCTGGGAATTCATAGAGCTTGGCGCATAGTAAGCTGGTTTTAAGTTTTCATCCAGCTGATCGCTAAAATCAGACCATTCTTTTCTTTTAAACTGCAATACTTCACGATAAGAAGATGTATTTGGATATCCAAAACATAATGATATACAATAATTTTCTTCTTTAGAAGAAGCCATTCCCATCCAGCAGGCTCCCAGACCCAATGAATATAGATACAGTTCCAGTTGTGCTCCCATAAATCCAGCATTCATTCTTCCCTGAATTGTTTTTTCAGAAGTAATTTCAATACAATTTAATGTTTTAAAAGGTAAAATTGTGTGTATCTGATCTTTTTCTACAATTTTAATTTTCGTTTGAATAGATGCATCCAATGGAACAATTTCTGAAAGAAACGATTCAATCACATCCAATTCTTTTACTCTTTCTTTTTTATAATTTCGTACACTTTTTCTTTTATATATATATTCTTTCATAACCCTCCGTGAACTACCCGTCCCTAAAGGGACAGGGCTTCTGGGAACGTCAAACTTAGCTGCATACTTTACAGCCAGAGGCTCAACTGTTTACCATGGCTCGTTCAAAGCCTTTTCTTGTATCCATTCAGGCTAAGCCTACAGCCAAACCTGTTTCTTTGATATTGATTGCAGCGTTGACGTCTCGATCAAGGTAAGTGCCACACTCAGGACAGTTCCATTCTCTGACCTTCAACTATCCATATGCGTTATAACCCATGCGATTGTTGACGCTGCACATACATTGCATGTCTGGCTTGTGTATTTCGGATTAACACGAATCATTTTCTTGCCATAAGACAGACATTTGTAGGCAAGCATGTTTACAAACATGTTCCAGGAAACATTCGCAACGGCTCTTGACAGATGATGATTGTGCATCATTCCCTTGGCTTTCAGGTCTTCAATCACAATCACATCATATGTCTTTACAAGCCATGTACTCAGCTTATACAGATAGTTTTTTCTCTGATTGGCAATATATTCGTATATCTTTGCACACATCTGCCTTGCTTTCTGGTAGTTCCTGAAATCAGTCAACCGCAGATTCTTATTCTTTTTCATTGCCTCTTTAACCCACAGAAACATTCTTGAAGCAAGTCTTTGCCAATAACGAAGACGTTTTTCGGATTCCTTGTCAAAGCGAGGCATGTTGATCTTCGTGCCATCAGAAAGAATTGCAAAATCTTTGAGCCCGACATCAATGCCGATTGATTTGCCTGTCTTTGGAAGATCAACTTCTTCATATTCGCAAAGAACAGATGCTTCGTATTTTCCTGATGCTTTCTGTCTGATGGTAATGGAACAGATTCGTCCATGAGGGAGTTTTCAAGCTTTAAAGTATACGGAACCCGGCTTTGGAATGCGGATGTGATGATAACAATGTTATTGTTGACGCATTTGGAAATGTAACTTTGCTCATGTTTCTTTGACTTGAACTTTGGAAAACGGGTCTGTCCTTTAAAGAAACGGGTATAAGCCTTATGCAGATTCTCAGTTGTTCCAGTCAGGGCGGTTGAATCCGCATCTTTTAGCCATGGATATTCTCTCTTGAGCTGTTTGATAAGCTAGTTCATGGAAAATGCACTCAGATATGGAGCAGAAGGCTCATTGTCGTGCCGTTCTTTCTACATCGCCAGCAAGTTGTTCCAAAGCCATCTTGAACAGCCAAACGAAACAGCAATCTGCTGTTTCTGAGCATCGTTGGGATACAGGCAGATTTGGAAGCCCCTCTTAATCTTTGTCATGGGATGACTCCTTCTTTTCTGGTTATGTAAGCCTTTTGACGTGTCTTTCTATTTATATATTATATCATATAGTACTTGATAATGGATTACAGTTTCCAAAAAAAGGCGATTCATCTCGGCCCTGAAGGACCGAGTTTCCTCGCTAATTCCACAAAAAAAACAGAAAGATTTCTCTTTCTATTTTATATTTTTAAACACCTGTAAAGCTAAACAGCCCAATCCTGTATGAATCCCCACAGCAGTTACCAGATCAATAATCTGAATCTGAACATCAGAAATTCTTTCTTCGATCCGTTTTTTATATTCTTTAGCTTCTTCTAAACAATCTACATGAGCAATAATAAATGTATAAGAAGCATCCATACCTTTTTTTATGATATAATCTATTACTTTATCCTGCGCTTTTTTCCATGTACGTACTTTATCCAAAGTATCCACTTTTCCGCCTGTTTCTTTATTAATATGACAGATTGGAACAATTTTTAACAGACCTGCTAATGCAGCTGCAGCAGGTGTCAGTCGTCCTCCTCTTTTCATATGCTGCAAATCTTTAAACATCAGAATCGTATCCGCAGAATCCGCAATGGTCTGAACGGATTCTTTCGTTTCTTCTAAAGAATGACCTTGTTCGATCATCTGTTTTGCCACCTGAATCATTCGAGTCTGGACTACTGCCGTCACATAACAATCCACTCCTATAAAAGTCAGATCCAGCTGATTGGCTATCATTTCCAGTGCATCATAACAACCCGATAATCCTCTGCAGATGGGAATGGCAAAAATTGTATCATAGCCTTGTTCCTTTAATGTTTCAAATAAATCCTGAATATAACCTAATTTTGGTAAAGAAGTACGGAATATCTTTTTTTCATGTAATTTTTGAATCACCTGTTCATGGGTAATTGTCTGGTATTCATCATAGGAAATACCCTCACATTCCAGTTGCAGCGGAAGACAAAAAATTCCTTCTTTTTCCCATTGTTCACAGCTTTTCCCTGTTCCTGTATCGGTTACAAATGCTACTCTCATAATTAATGTCCTTTCACTTTCTTAATATATTGAATCCCAATGGCTCCATTTCCTGTATGAGAAGCAATAACAGCTCCTATAGACATACGATGCACTTCAATGCCTTCATCTTTGAATAAATCTTCAGCCATCTGTGCATACTTTTCACTCCTTGAATCCAGGACATATACTTCGTATTCTCCATCTTTAATATCCTGGATCATAGATTTGCATACTTTGCCAATGGCCTTTGTCATCGTTCTGACTTTTTCTCCATCTTTTCCGACTTTCCCCTGGGTATCTTTTGACACTTCTAAAATAGGAACGATCTTTAACATTCCTGCCAGCTTGGCGGCTCCTGAAGATAAACGTCCTCCTTTAGCTAAATGATTTAAATTTTCTGGCATCAGATATCCTTTGGAATGTTCCATGCTCTCTTTTAAACGATTCATAATTTCATCGATTTCAACACCTTGTTTTACCAGACGAATGGCACTCAATGCCAGATACTGTTCCACTGCCAATGTAGAATAAATATCAAAAGTATGAACATTTATCTGATATTCCTTTGAAATTGCCTGTATCGTTGCATTGGTGCTGGACAATCCACTGGATAAAGTAATCAGAATCACATCGCTGACCTGTTCTTTTTCCAGTCGATCAAATAAATCTTTGATCATTGCCAGTGGTGGCAAACTGGTTTGTGGCATAAATCCATTATCTAAATCGTCATATAATGACTCTGTCATTAAATCAATTCCATCCAGATACGTTTTATCTTCAATCATTACCTGAAGGGGAAGAAATTCTAGTCCGGCTCTTTGGGCTTGCTGCTGACTCAAACAAGACCCGCTATCTACAATTACTTTAATTTTCATATCATTCCTCCATTTAATTATTGTACACTCTTTTAAATAGAATTACATATATTTTTAGGATATAATATTGATATGGAGAACTTTATACAATTTAAAAATGTAAGAAAAACATATACTATGGGAGAAGTGCAGATTCATGCTCTGGATAGTGTTTCTTTTACGATTTCTCAAGGAGAATTTGTCATTATCTGTGGAGAATCGGGTGCTGGTAAAAGTACGATTCTAAACTTACTGGGGGGAATGGATAAAGTTACAGAAGGACAAATTATTGTTGATGGAAAAGAAATCAGTCAGTATAACGATAAAGAATTGACATTATATAGAAGATATGATGTTGGATTTGTATTTCAGTTTTACAATCTTGTTCAAAATTTAACACTAAGAGAAAATGTGGAACTGGCTTGTCAAATCTGTAAAAATACACTGGATATTGATAAAACCATTGCCTCTGTTGGTTTAAGTGAAAGAATTCATAACTTTCCTTCTCAGTTATCTGGTGGAGAACAGCAGCGTGTTGCCATTGCCAGAGCTTTAGCAAAAAATCCAAAGCTTCTGCTTTGCGATGAGCCAACGGGTGCATTAGATTATCAAACTGGAAAACAGGTATTAAAAGTATTACAGAAAGCATGTAAGGAGCAACAGAAAACAGTCATCGTAATCACTCATAATTTAGCATTGTGTCCAATGGGTGATAAAGTTATTAAAGTAAAGAGTGGAAAAATTGATAGTATTTCCATCAATGAAAATCCAATGGATGTAGATCGGATCGAATATTAATGCCAAAAACATTTTTAAAGAATATTTTAATGGAGATTCGACATTCTTTCGGTCGTTTCTTATCGATAATGATGATTGTTGCCATTGGTACTGCTTTTTTTGCTGGTATTAAAGCCAGTGCTCCCGATATGAAATACAGTGCAGACCAGTATTTCGATAAATACCATGTTCAGGATATACAAGTGTATTCTACTTTAGGACTATATGATGAAGATATTAAAGAAATTGAAGATTTGGATAATGTCCAATCAGTTCAGGCTGGATATTCAATCGATGCTTTGTGCCAGAAAGAAGCCAGTGAACTGGTCATAAAAGTTTTATCTTATCAAAAAGATCAGGAATTAAACCAGATTCGACTGATTGATGGTCGTATGCCTGAAAATGAAAAAGAATGTCTTGTACAGGCTGATAGTGCGACGACTGAACTGTATGGTGGATTTTCAATCGGAGATACGATTACTTTGTATTCACAGGGAGATGAAAATATAAAAGATTCACTTAAATATGATTCTTATAAAATTGTAGGTACATGTTACAACCCAAATTATTTATCTTATGAACTAGGAAGTTCTTCCATTGGTTCTGGTTCTGTAAATAATTTCATTTATATTATGGATTCCGATTTCCTTCTGGATTATTATACAGAAATCGATGTATCCGTTCAGGGAAGTAAAGACTTAAATACCTATAGTGATGAATATTTTGATTTAATTGAACCGGTACTTAAAAAAATTGAAAAATTAGGCCCTGTTCAAATTGAAGCTCGTATTCAAAAACTTCAGAATGAATTGAATGAAGCAAAAGATCAGTTATATGAAGAAATGGATGCGGCTCAGAAAAAATTAAACGATGCCCAGGCTCAGATTGACGATGGTCAGGCACAAATCAATGCTTCTTCTAAAACATTAGCGGATTCAAAAGCACAATTGGATGCAGGATGGGCAAAATATAATGAAAATGCTCATGTTTATTCCGATTTAGAACAGGTTGAAAATGCTTTGGCTCAAATTGAACAGGGAGAAGCTTCTTTGCCAACATTAGAAGCCAATAAAGTACAGCTTCAAAATGCCATCAGTCAGCTTCAGTCTTTAAATAAACAACTGGATTATATCGATTTCTACAATACCACATTACAGGCAATCGACTGGTTAATTGAAAATGGACTGGCCAGTGATGCGATTATTGCACAAAGAGAACAGCTGGCTAGTCTGGTTGAACTGTTATCTTCTTATACAAAAGAAAGTATTCAGGCCCAGATTGATGAATGCAATGCCAATATTGCTTTGATTGATCAGACCATTGAGCAGATTCATCAGGGAAGTGCACAAAAAGAAGAATTGTTAAAGAATAAAGAATTATTATTAGATGCCAAAGCCCAGCTGGATGCTTCTTATAATCAGCTGGTAAGTGGACAGGCACAATATGAAAGTGGATTGGCACAGCTTCAGCAGGCCCAAAGTGAACTGAACCAGGCAAAACAGGAACTGGAAAATGGCAAAAAAGAGCTGGAAGAAACAAAAGATAAGTATGAAAAAGAAATCCAGAAAAATCAGGAACAGATCGATTCAATAAAAGGAGAATGGATCGTACTGGATCGAAATTCTCATTATTCTTATCGCGATTATGGTGCCTGTGCCGATCGTATGGACGGAATTGCGAAAGTCTTTCCTGTCTTCTTCTTCCTGGTTGCTGCTCTGGTTTGTATGACCACTATGACACGTATGGTGGATGAACAGCGAAATGAAATCGGTACTCTGAAAGCACTGGGTTATTCAAAAAGACAGATTGCCAGCAAATATATGTTCTATGCATTAAGTGCCGGTATTCTTGGTTCCATTCTGGGCTGTTCGATTGGGATGTATATTTTTCCAAAAGTCATCTACAGTGCATGGAATATGATGTACAATCTTGAGAAAATCTGTTTTAAATTTCAGCCGGGTCTGATTTTACTGGCTTCTGTTTCAATGATAGGTGTTACTTTACTTGCGACTTATTATTCCATCCAATCGGAATTAAAAGAAGTTCCAAGTCAATTAATGAGACCTAAAGCTGCCAAAGCCGGTAAAAAGATTTTCCTTGAGAAAATATCCTTTATCTGGAATCATCTAGCCTTTTTACATAAGGTAACCGCTCGTAATTTATTCCGATATAAAAAACGTTTCTATATGACCATTATCGGAATAGCAGGATGTTCCGCTTTACTGGTAGCTGGATTTGGAATTAACGATAGTATTTCGGATATTGTTCATCAGCAATATAATGTGATTTACCAGTACAATGCTTCTATTAAGCTTAGTGGCCCTTCAACGAAAGAAATAGATAAAATAAATGGCATCCAGTCGTATTTAAAAGAAGAACAGATGGCAGGTACGGTTAACATTGATGATAAAGATATGAGTACAACCATTCATATTCTTGATGATTTTGACAAGATTGGAAAGTATATTACCTTCAAGGATGCACGTTCAAATAAAAATTTAGAGATGAAAGAAGATTCTATCATCATATCACAAAAAATAGCCGATAAAGTTGGGCTTTCTGTTGGAGATACCCTTCATTTTAAAGATACGGATGGTAAAGAATTAAGCTGTAAAATAACAGGTATATATGAAAATTATGTGGGACACCATATATTTGTATCTCGAAAGACATATCGATCCTGGAAATCAAAGGCTGCTACTTCCTATGTTTGTCTGTTAAAAACAAAGGATCAGTCTGATACCTTTGAAAAGAAACTTGGAAATACATTAATGAAAATAGACAATGTGAAAAGTGTCACTTTCTACTCCAGTCTAGAAGAAAATTTTCAATCCATTGTTTCCAGTCTAACAATGATCGTTATACTGTTGGTTGGATGTGCAGCAGCTTTAGCCTTTGTTGTTCTCTATAATCTAAGCAATGTAAATATTTCTGAGCGTATTCGAGAAATCGCAACAATTAAAGTATTAGGTTTCCTTCCTCATGAAGTCAGTGCTTATGTGAATCGTGAAAGTACAATTTTAACAGTTATTGGAGCTATTGCCGGATTGATTCTGGGAATTGGTTTACATCATTTAATTATGAATCTGGCAGAAATGGATGACATTATGTTTGGTAGAACGATAAAACCATCCAGTTTTATAATCAGTTTTATTATGACCATCGCCTTTAATATGATCATCAATCTATTTATGAGAAAGAAGTTAAAAAAAGTTGAAATGGTTGAATCTTTAAAAGCAGTAGAATAACTACTGCTTTTATTATAGATATTTTCAATAATAAAAGAGCACGTTTTGAAGTGAACCCAAAAGTTTGGACTCATTAATATTTATTCTAATTTACTCATTTATACTTAATTGTATAGATGAGTTTTTTATTATTCATTACGTCGGTCGCTATATAAATCGTTGCACATCATGTA
>NZ_VUMM01000039.1 GCF_009696175.1 Floccifex porci | reverse complement strand
TCAGGTACAGGTGTAGTAATGCCTTTCTTATAATTCTTTACACATTCAAGTTTAAACTGCCATGTATACTTCATATAAAAACCCTCCTTACTGGCTTATTGTCCAGTTTGGAGGGTACATATCATTTTGTGAGTTTTTTATAATAATGGGCTGATAATTCTTAAAATCTTTCGATAAATGCGAATAATTGAATTTACATTTTCACAATCTTCTAACGTTACAAGATGAGAACTTCTGAAAATATTTAAAAAATCTTTTTTTATATCAGAAATACAATCTGTATCTCTCATCCAGATACCACATTCATAATGCAGATAATAAGAACGGAAATCCATATTTACAGTTCCTACCAATGCATTTCGATCGTCTGTCAGACAGACTTTTCCATGAATAAATCCAGGAGTGTATTCATATACTTTGACACCCTTTCGAATTAATTCATCCACATTAGCTTTTGTGACATCGTAAACCATTCGTTTATCCGGAATACCAGGAATGACAATTCTAACATCGACACCATTATCTACAGCTAAATCCAGAGCTGAAATCATTTCACTGTCTAATATTAGATAAGGTGTTGTAATCCAGAAATATTTATATGCATGATTTAACATATTTAAATGCATATTTTTTCCAACATATTTATCATCTGTAGGTGAATCAAAAAAAGGAAGAACATAACCATTTCCGAAATAATGAAATGTATCTTTTGAAACAATAAAATCGTTATAATTTGTTTTATGGCTTTCCTGATAATTCCATATTTGAAGGAAAGAAACAGTCAGTGTTTCAACACAGGGTCCTTTTACCATTAAACCCATATCTTTCCAGTATCCAAAACGTTTTTTTGTATTGATATATTCATCACTAATATTACATCCACCTGTAAAACCTACTTTGCCATCAATAACAATAATTTTACGGTGATCTCTGTTATTCATTTGTATCGCGATTTCAGGTCTTATTTTATTAAATACATGCGTTTTTATTCCTTTATTATTTAACCATTCACAATAATCCATTTCAAAGAATTCTAAAGAACCAAAATCATCATAAATTAAACGGACATCGACTCCTTCCTGAACTTTATCCAGTAATATTTGAAGTATTGTATCCCACATAACACTTTTATTAATAATGAAAAATTCAATAAATATAAACTTTTTAGCCTTTATTAACTCATGAATCATGGCATTGTACTGATCTTCTCCTTTTGGAAAATAAGTCGTATCACAATTTTGATATACAGGAAAATACCCATTGTTCCATGCCATTAAAGACATTCTCTGTAAAATCAGATCTCCGTATGAATCGTCTAAATATTGTTTATTTTGTGAAATATACTTTTTATAATCTTCCACAGCCTGACGATCTTGAACCATCAATTCTTTGGGAATTTTTTTATCACCAAATAATAGATATAATATACATCCAAAAAATGGTAAAAACATGATTGTAAATACCCATAACAATTTAGAACTTGAATCACTGTTACGATTAATAACATGGATACATGTACATACACTTATTATTGATAATACACAGTTAATAAAAAAATATTTGGATGTGAAATAATATACCGTGATAAATATGACAATGCATTGAATGATTATTGCCAAACCCACATAAAATATTTTAGATTTTACTAATTTTCTTAAGTTCATGTAATAATTATACCATTTTAAGAAACAAAAAAAAGACTTCCAGAAGGAAGCATAAAAAAATCCGGCAGCGTGCTATGTTCGCAGGGGCAGGCCCAACTATTTTCGCCGCTGAAGTGCTTAACTTCTGAGTTCGGAATGATTTCAGGTGTTTCC
>NZ_VUMM01000038.1 GCF_009696175.1 Floccifex porci | reverse complement strand
CGGGATAACGCCTGGAAACGGGTGCTAAAACCGGATAGGTATCGCTTCTGCATGGAAGAGATATTAAAGGAGCTGCAAGGCTCTGAACATGGATGGACCTGCGGTGCATTAGCTGGTTGGTGAGGTAACGGCCCACCAAGGCGACGATGCATAGCCGGCCTGAGAGGGTGAACGGCCACATTGGGACTGAGACACGGCCCAAACTCCTACGGGAGGCAGCAGTAGGGAATTTTCGTCAATGGGGGCAACCCTGAACGAGCAATGCCGCGTGAGTGAGGAAGGTCTTCGGATCGTAAAGCTCTGTTGCAGGAGAAAAACGGCAGATATAGGAAATGATATCTGAGTGATGGTAACCTGCCAGAAAGTCACGGCTAACTACGTGCCAGCAGCCGCGGTAATACGTAGGTGGCGAGCGTTATCCGGAATGATTGGGCGTAAAGGGTGCGTAGGTGGCCTTATAAGTCTGGAGTGAAAGGCGGCAGCTCAACTGCCGTATGCTCTGGAAACTGTGAGGCTGGAGTGCAGGAGAGGGCGATGGAACTCCATGTGTAGCGGTAAAATGCGTAGATATATGGAAGAACACCAGTGGCGAAGGCGGTCGCCTGGCCTGTAACTGACACTGAAGCACGAAAGCGTGGGGAGCAAATAGGATTAGATACCCTAGTAGTCCACGCCGTAAACGATGAGAACTAGGTGTTGGGGGAATAACTCAGTGCCGCAGTTAACGCAGTAAGTTCTCCGCCTGGGGAGTATGCACGCAAGTGTGAAACTCAAAGGAATTGACGGGGGCCCGCACAAGCGGTGGAGTATGTGGTTTAATTCGAAGCAACGCGAAGAACCTTACCAGGCCTTGACATCCCCTGCAAAGACATGGAGACATGTTGGAGGGTATCAGGGAGACAGGTGGTGCATGGTTGTCGTCAGCTCGTGTCGTGAGATGTTGGGTTAAGTCCCGCAACGAGCGCAACCCCTGTGATATGTTACCAGTATCAAGTTAGGGACTCATATCAGACTGCCGGTGACAAACCGGAGGAAGGTGGGGATGACGTCAAATCATCATGCCCCTTATGGCCTGGGCTACACACGTACTACAATGGCATCTACAAAGAGCAGCGGCACTGTGAAGTGGAGCGAATCTCATAAAGGATGTCTCAGTTCGGATTGAAGTCTGCAACCCGACTTCATGAAGTTGGAATCGCTAGTAATCGCGGATCAGCATGCCGCGGTGAATACGTTCTCGGGCCTTGTACACACCGCCCGTCAAACCATGGGAGTTGGTAATACCCGAAGCCGGTGGCATAACCGCAAGGGGTGAGCCGTCGAAGGTAGGACCGATGACTGGGGTTAAGTCGTAACAAGGTATCCCTACGGGAACGTGGGGATGGATCACCTCCTTTCTAAGGAGAAAGAGTGTAGAAAAGGAAGACGAAGTTCTAGAGGAATTCTTGTTTGGTTTTGAGGGATCGGAAGGATCGCTCAGAGGGATGGATCTTTGAAAACTGAACAACATGAAGAAAAGACATAACAGAAAAGGTCTAACGGAAAGTTGAAAGATAAACTGAGAAAAAGACAGTAGTAAGAAACAGTTCTTATGAAGAAGAATCTCGAAGAAAACACGAGAACCACTGATTAAGTAAGGAAGGGCGTACGGAGGATGCCTTGCCACTCGAAAGTGAAGAAGGACGTGCCAAACTGCGAAAAGCTGCGGGGAGCTGTCAAGGGAGCGAAGAGCCGCAGATGTCCGAATGGGGGAACCCGGCAGGAGAAGAAGCCTGCCATCCAGCGATGAATCCATAGTTGCTGGAGAGCTACCCGGGGAACTGAAACATCTAAGTACCCGGAGGAGAAGAAAACAACAGTGATTTCCTGAGTAGCGGCGAGCGAAAGGGAAGGAGCCCAAACCGCATTAAGGAGCGGGGTTGAAGGACCACGGAAAGGAAAGAGAAGGATAGACGAACGCGATCGAAAGCGCGGCCGAAGAGGGTGCAAGCCCTGTAGTCGAAATCCGGAACGAGTACCGGTGGGATCCTGAGTACGGCGAGACACGAGGAATCTTGTCGGAAGCAGGCGGGACCATCCGCCAAGGCTAAATATAAGCGAGTGAGCGATAGAGGACCAGTACCGTGAGGGAAAGGTGAAAAGAACCGCGGGAGCGGAGTGAAATAGAACCTGAAACCGTATGCCTACAAGAAGTCAGAGCCCGTTAAAGGGTGATGGCGTGCCTTTTGTAGAATGAACCGGCGAGTTGCGGATAGATGCGAGGTTAAGCGGGAAAGCGCGGAGCCGAAGCGAAAGCGAGTCTTAAGAGGGCGGAAGTATATATCTGCAGACCCGAAACCGGGTGATCTAGCCATGAGCAGGTTGAAGTTGAGGTGAAGCTCAATGGAGGACCGAACCGACCACCGTTGAAAAGTTGGCGGATGACTTGTGGCTAGCGGAGAAATTCCAATCGAACCCGGAGATAGCTGGTTCTCCCCGAAATAGCTTTAGGGCTAGCGTCGGAAGGAAGCGACAGGAAGGTAGAGCACTGAATGTGTGATGGCCCCATCCCGGGGTACTGAATACAATCAAACTCCGAATGTTCTGAAGCGTATCCGGCAGTCAGACTGTGGGTGATAAGGTCCATGGTCGAAAGGGAAACAGCCCAGACCGCCAGTTAAGGTCCCAAAATGCAGGCTAAGTGGAAAAGGATGTGGGGATGCCCAGACAACTAGGAGGTTGGCTCAGAAGCAGCCATCCTTTAAAGAGTGCGTAACAGCTCACTAGTCGAGTGACCCTGCGCCGAAAATGTACCGGGGCTAAGCCTGATACCGAAACTGCGGATTTAGGAAACTAAGTGGTAGGGGAGCGTTGTATGCGGATAGAAGCCATACCGTGAGGAGTGGTGGACTGCATAGAAGTGAGAATGCCGGTGTGAGTAGCGAGATGTAGGTGGGAATCCTACACACCGAAAGCCCAAGGATTCCAGGGGAAGGTTCGTCCGCCCTGGGTAAGTCGGGACCTAACGCGAGGCCGAAAGGCGTAGCGGATGGAAAGCAGGCGCATATTCCTGCACCCGCGCATGGAGTGAAGGAGTGACGGAGACGGCTAGTATGACCCTCTTAATGGATTGAGGGCGAAGCGAGGTAGCGGATGCACAGGCAAATCCGTGCATCAGGAACGTGAAGACGTGACAGGTAAGCGAAATCCAAGGAAAGTAGCGAAGCATATGAGGCCGGCTTCCAGGAAAAGCTTCTGGCAATGCATGAGCGGCCCGTACCAAAACCGACACAGGTGGGCAGGTAGAGAATACCAAGGTGAGCGAGAGAACTGTTGCCAAGGAACTCGGCAAAATAGCTCCGTAAGTTCGCAAGAAGGAGCGCTTCGAAAGAAGCCGCAGTGAAGAGGCCCAAGCGACTGTTTAACTAAAACACAGCTCTCTGCGAAGTCGCAAGACGAAGTATAGGGGGTGACACCTGCCCGGTGCTGGAAGGTTAAGGGGATCTGTCAGATGATATCAAAGCAGTGAACCGAAGCCCCAGTGAACGGCGGCCGTAACTATAACGGTCCTAAGGTAGCGAAATTCCTTGTCAGGTAAGTTCTGACCCGCACGAAAGGTGTAACGATTTGGGCGCTGTCTCGGCAGCAGGCTCGGTGAAATCTTAGTACCTGTGAAAATGCAGGTTACCCGCAACTAGACGGAAAGACCCCATGGAGCTTTACTGCAGCTTAGTATTGGATTTCGGTCATACATGTACAGGATAGGTGGGAGAC
>NZ_VUMM01000037.1 GCF_009696175.1 Floccifex porci | reverse complement strand
ATGTTCTGACACATCTTTCTTCCTTCTTTTAAATTGACGTTGCTGTTCTTTTCCTTGTACTTTCGTACTTCTTTCAGGTTTTCTTGTTCAGTTTTCAAAGATCGTTTCGCTGCTCTCTGTCGAGCGCCCACTTATACTACCAAATCCTTCCTCTTCAGTCAACTCTTTTTTTGAAAAAAAGCCTTTTTTTTATAAAAAAGGCCTTATTTCTTTAATTTACGTTTCTTACATACGCTTTAATGACTTTAATTTCTTTATTTTCACTTTCTCCATACGGGCGAATTGTATATTCTTTAATGGATGCAGGAATAATAAATGTTTCTGCATAATGTACTACAAATGGCTCAAATTCATTTGTTGGACTTTCTACAATAGCTTCAATTCCATCAATTAAATTCAATTGGTTTACTGTACCATTTGTTTTATGGTAAGAAGTATTTGTGATCGTATATCTTCTTGTTTCAATGAATTCCAGTTCATGTAATCCAGTGTGTTCAATCAAACAATCATTTCCTTCTTCTTTTACTTCGTAAGTCGCGTTTACCAGATTTTCTTTTACCCATTCAGTTGTACGATCCCATTGAATTACATTTTTACCATGTTCTACATTGATTGGTCTTGGTCTTCCATCTAATCCAACACGCCCCCAATCCCATAATTTATATGTAAAAATATAAGGTGTAGCACTGATTTCCAAAACCATAGCCCCTGCTCCTGAGCAATGACATGTTCCAGCTGGAATCAAGAAATGATCATGTTTTTTTGCTGGGAATTTATTTATATATTTTTCCGCATCAAATTGAATTTTTCCTTTTTCCGCTTCTCTTAAATCTTCAATCATTTCACTTGGATCAATTCCTTCTTTTAATCCCAGATATACACAAGCATCATCTACAGCATCTAAAATATAATAGCTTTCGTCCTGTGTATAAGCCATTCCATAATTTCTATGAATGTATTCCGTTAAAGGGTGTACCTGCAAAGAAAGATTTTGACCACCGATTGTATCCAGGAAGTCAAATCGAATCGGATATTCAGCTCCAAAACGAGCAAATACCTGTGCCCCTAATAATTCTTTTGGTTTATACAATACAAGGTCCATTGCTGGAAGTTCAAAGGAAACCCCATCATAATCAAATAAAATACTGTTTTCTTCAGGTACTCCATCAAAACTCCATGCATAATTGATTTCATCTGGATTCAGGTTACACACTTCTTTCATCCATTGTCCACCCCAAACCCCTGGGTCAAAATAAGGAACCGTTCTAAATGGTGTTTTGCTTAACACATTTAAACTATGACGGAATGTATCTCCTGTAATCATTTTTGGTTCGTTCACTTTGTTTGTATCTATTAAATAATCAAAGTATTCAAAATTTCTTTGTTTATGTTTATCTGCAATACGCCATTCAATAAAGAATCCACGTTTGTTCTTCTTTAAAATTTCTTCATTCGCATTATCCGCTTTATAATTCGTCATTCCTTTACGATATCTCAATTGAATTTCCCAGCGAGCCATATCAAAATAAACATATAGATCTCCACGTGTTACCAGTGAAGCAGCTACACCACAAACCACTACAACACCATCTGTACATTCTACCTGTTCTTTTGCTTCCTGAAGTTTATCCATATCAATAAAATCTTCAAAATCTCCATAATACATTTTTCCAAAGGTACGGTCATCTGTTAAATGATATTTTAATTGTTCAGTAATATCTTTTCCATCTTTAAATATATCAATTGTTTCAATGATACATGAAGGATTTAAAGATTTAACCAGATTCATTACTTCATCTTCATAAACCCCTGGATAATAGTCAAACACTAAAACAGACTGATCATTCATTTTTGAAAGTAATTCTTCTTTAATTGCATCATAACCTGTGATAGCTTTATGTCCTTTTATTAACGTTTTGGGAAATTTGTCGTACTTAGACTTAAAATTTAAATAACTCATTCTCATCACCTCGGTTATAATGTTATATCATTATAATTTATTAATCAATATTTTTTTTATATTTTGTTTTCTTTATATGAAAGACAAAAAATAAATGTACTTTTTGATTGTCTTGACATAACAATTGTATTTCTCCAATTTTTTAAAATAGGTATATAATACAAACAAGACTGTATTGATATACTGTCTTGATTTTGCACATATCGTAGATTATTTTGAGCATCTTGGCGATACATGCAGTTTTTTCAGCTTTCGAATTTAGTGGGTTTCTCTGCTGCTTTTTCTTTTTGTAGAATGTATTAATCAGATTTTCTTTATTACCTGGCAAAGAACATGTTACAGCCATATATAATAAACTTCTTAGATATTTGTTTCCTCTTTTGGATATGGATAAATGATTTCCTGATATGTTTCCTGATTGTGCAATATGTGGGTCTATTCCCGCATTGGCTACAAGGGCTTATCTCAATTCGATTTTTGTCTTTTGGCCATGCGTATATATTTTCGCTCTTTTTCCATTCTTTCAATTCCTTATCCTGTTCATAATAAACCTTTGATATGGCTACTGGATCCAGTTTATCCGTTTTCTTGTAGTGAATAGCTTCTTTTCACTTTTCGCAGATTCAAGAGGGCAGATTTCATACTGGCAGATATTATTTTTATATAGAAATCTCTGAACCTGAGCTGTATAAACACCAGTGGCTTCATAAACAACATTTACCTCTTCACCTGTAGAATCCATAAGTTTCTGGATTGATTCAAAAAAACTGGAAACTGTTAACATCGTATTCAATTTTATGAACATTCCCATATTTCTTCCACTTTTTATAAATTCTGAAAATGACTTGAACCATCGGAAATGTCAATACTTATAACAGGTAACTGCATACAAATACTTCCTTTCATTTAGTAGAAAAAGATACTTCCAATTTTCTTATTCGATATTGTTTCGTTGTACATATTGACCTGATCTGGATTGACCATCTTATTAGATATAAGCTTATTCATGAATAAGAACAGGAACAATGACGTTTTTTTAACTGACTCAAAGGTCTACATTATTTCGTCTAAAAGTCTTTATTTAATCTGTATGCCTGCAAAATAGAAAAGCCAGGAATTTAAATCCTGACTTGAATGCCATGCATAATTTTTACAAACAAATGATTCTTGATTTGTTCATAATAACTATACAATTCTATATTTTCCAGGATATTTTTTATTCCTGGTTTTATAATACAAAAAAAGATCTTTATCCTGATGGATAAAGATCATGAATCACAAAATCAAATTATTTAATATCTACTGTAGCACCAGCAGCAACTAATTTTTCTTTGATTCCTTCAGCTTCTTCTGGAGTGATGTTTTCTTTAATTGCAGCAGGACATCCGTCTACTAATTTCTTAGCATCAACTAATCCTAAACCTGTAATTTCACGTACAACTTTAATTACACCAACTTTAGATGCTCCAAAGCTTGTTAATGTAACAGTTACTTCTGTAGGTCCTTCGTCTTTTGCTTCTTCAGCTGGAGCAGCAGCAACTGCAGCAGCAGCAACAACACCGAATTTTTCTTCGATTGCGGATACTAAGTCATTTAATTCTAAAATTGTAGCTTCTTCTAAGTAAGCAAGAATTTCGTCTTGAGTTAATTTAGCCATTTTTATTTTCCTCCTATTTATTCAGCAGCTTCTTGTGCTGGGGCTTCTTCAGCCACTTGTGGTGCTTCTTCCACTTTTACAGTTCCATTTTCTTTTGCTTCAGCTAAAGCTTTAATTGTCATAGCAAATTTAACAACTGGAGCATTTAAGCAAGAAGCGAATTTAGCCAACATACCTTCTTTATTAGGTAAGCTGGATAATTTTTTGATGGCTTCTTCATTCAATACCTGACCATCAACGATACCGTTTTTTAATACCAGCTTTTCATGTGTTTTAGCAAATTTAGCTAATACACGTGCTGGAGCAACGGCGTCCTTACCGAATGCATATGCATTTGGACCAACTAAAGTGTCACTGAAATCTTTGTAACCTAATTTTTCTGCGGCACGACGTGCAATTGCATTTTTGTAAACAGTCATTTCAACTTCTTCTTTGCGTAATGCACGACGCAATTCAGTTACTTCTGCAACAGACAACCCGCGGTATTCACATACAACAACAGAGCTGGATGCTTGCATTTTTTCAGCTAAGGCGTTTACGTTGGCTTCCTTTTCTGCAAGGATATTTTGATTCATTCGTTCCACCTCACTCTTTCTATATTGTAACAATATTCAAAAGAAGCTCACACCAAAGATGTGAGCGAATATGAAAACATATTTCAACATCAATCCTCGGTAACAAATTAAGCATAAAGCAGTTACTGTCTTTGGAATATTGATAACAATCTAATTTTATCTGGAATTCAACTATTTTTCAACAGTTACAGGGATACCAGGACCCATTGTAGAAGAAAGAACAATTTTCTTCATGTAAGTACCTTTTACAGCTGCAGGACGAGCTTTTGCAATTACACCATAAATAGCTTTGAAGTTTTCAACTAATTTATCATTGTCAAAACTTGCTTTTCCAATGATTACATTTAGGTTACCTTCACGATCGACACGGTAAGTAACTTTACCTTTTTTAACTTCATCGACTGCTTTTGCAACATCCATTGTAACTGTACCTGTTTTAGGGTTTGGCATTAAACCTTTAGGACCTAAAACACGACCTAATTTACCTAATTTACCCATCATATCTGGTGTAGCGATTAAAACATCGAATCCAAACCAACCTTTTTGAATTTGTTCAATAATGTCCATATCACCAACAAAATCTGCACCAGCTTCCTGAGCAGCTTTTGCTTTATCACCTTGTGCAACAACAGCAACCTTTTGTGATTTACCTGTACCATTAGGTAATACCATTGCTCCACGAATCTGCTGATCCGCATGACGAGGATCTACATTTAAACTAAAGCTTAATTCAACTGTAGCGTCAAATTTTACAGTTGATGTTTCTTTCATTAATGCAACTGCTTCTTCGATTGAATATTGACGAGTACTATCCACTAATTTAGCAGCTTCAGCATATCTTTTACTTTTCTTTGCCATAGTTGCCCCTCCTATTCAAATCCTTCAATTTTGATACCCATATTGCGTGCAGTTCCTGCAACAATACGCATAGCAGCATCAATGTCGTTTGCATTTAAATCTGGCATTTTGTATTCAGCAATTTCTTTTAACTGATCTACAGTAATTGTACCAGCAATTTGTTTCTGGTCACCACTTGCAGTAGAGATTCCAGCAGCTTTCTTCAATAAATTTGCTGCAGGTGTAGTTTTTAAAACAAATTCAAAACTCTTATCTTCATATGCAGTGATAATAACAGGGACGATATCCCCTTTACGATCTTTTGTTGCATCGTTGAATGCCGTACAGAATTGTGGCATATTGATACCAGCACTTGCTAATGCTGGACCTGGTCTAGCCCCACCTGCCTGGAATTGCAACTTACAAACTTTTGTAACTTTTTTCTTGCTCATAAGACAGCCTCCTATTTAAGTCTTATGCAGTGGTTTACGAATGTTTACATTCTCCCACGCATGCTAATCTACTTTATACTATTTTTCTCTTTTTTTCAATAAAAATATTTACTTTTTCTATAAAAATATCCAAATATTAAGTTATATTCTAAAATTTTTAAGAAATAAAAAAAGACTTCCAGAAGGAAGCATAAAAAAATCCGGCAGCGTGCTATGTTCGCAGGGGCAGGCCCAACTATTTTCGCCGCTGAAGTGCTTAACTTCTGAGTTCGGAATGATTTCAGGTGTTTCCA
>NZ_VUMM01000036.1 GCF_009696175.1 Floccifex porci | reverse complement strand
ATAATCTCTTCTTTTAGCGCTGGTGAATAGTATCGATTTCTATCTTGTCTTAAAATTTCAACCCCGTGACTATCTATTAAGCGAACCAAGTATATTATATTGGTACGACGTATTCCATACTGATTTGGTAATTGCTTGTATGATATTCCTTGTTTTCGTTTCTTGTAAATTTCGATTTTTTGTTCTCTTGTAAGCTTTCCCATAAAGAAAATGAACCTCCTTAATTGGAAGTCCAATTTTTGGGGTTCATTTCATTTTGTGCTCTTAGATTAATCGTTCAAATAAATTTGTTAATGGTTTTCTTGAATCAGAAGGCATCTTCAATGCTTTCTCAATAGGATAAGATACAATTTTATTTTCACGAATGCATACGCATTGTCCACCAATTCCCTGCATCAATAGATCCACAGCCTTTTCTCCCATCTGACTGGCAATCAGACGATCGAATGGACAAGGAGATCCACCACGCTGAATGTGTCCTAAAACTGTAGCTCTTCCTGAGAAACCTGTATTTAAAGAAACTTTTTTCGCAAATTCATCTACATCTGTAATTTTTTCACTGATAATAACAATCGCATGTTTTTTCTTACGAATGGTATCCAGTTCACGTAAACGATCCAAAACATCTGCTTCATTAAATCCTGTATCTTTGGTGATTACAATATCTGCCCCACAAGTAATTCCTGCATACAATGCCAAATCTCCACAGCGGTTTCCCATTACTTCAATAATTGAGCATCTATGATGTGAATTCGATGTATCACGCAATTTATCGACAGCTTCAACAATTGTCTGTAAAGCGGTATAGAATCCAATTGTATAATCTGTACAAGTAATATCATTATCAATTGTTCCTGGTAATCCAATACAGTTAATTCCCATTTCCGTTAAAGATAAGGCACCACGATAAGAACCATCTCCTCCAATTACAACAACCGCTTCAATTCCACGCTTCTTTAATTGTTTGATTGCTTTTTCACGTACCGCAATATCTTTAAATTCAGGTAAACGTGCCGAACCTAAAATTGTTCCTCCACGATTTGATATCTGGGAAACTGAATCTCTTGTCAAAGGTTCAATATAACCTTCTGTCATTCCTTTATATCCATTATAAATACCAAAAACTTCCAAACCACTATTAATTCCCACACGTGTTACCGCACGGATGGCAGCATTCATTCCCGGTGAATCTCCACCTGAAGTTAATATACCAATTCTTTTAATCATATGATCTGATCCTCCAAAGATTTTGAAATTCTTTACTTATAATATAGCATAACTTAATTATCAAAAAAAGGATAGAATCGTCATGTAAGCGGTTAACTTACTTATATTTTGTCATGTATTCTTTTGGAATATGACAATACCCATTTGGATTTTTTTCCAGATATTTCTGATGATATTCTTCTGCATCATAAAAGTTATGAAGTTTATCTACTTCTACCACTACAGGTTTATTATACTGTTTTTGAATTTCTCTTATTTTATTTTCAATAATTGGAAGATCTTTTATATCTTCATAATAAATTCCTGTACGATATGAACTTCCCTGATCTTCTCCCTGTCTATTTAATGAAGTAGGATCGATCACTTCAAAATAGAAATTTAATAATTCATCTAAATTCACATTGTCTTCATATACAATCTTTAAGGTTTCCGCATGTCCTGTTTTCTGTGCTTTTACATCTTTATAGTTTGGGTTTTCTACAAAACCATTGGCATATCCAACTCTTGTTTCTTTCACAAAAGAGAACTGATCAAAAAACATCTGCATTCCCCAGAAACATCCACCGGCTAAATAAATCGTTTTCATATTCGCTCCTAAGATAATTTTTTATATAAATAATTTCCAATATTCTGAATGATTTGTACAATGACAATCAGTATTAAAGAAGTCACAAACAGATAATTTAAATTGTAAGCCTGATATCCTCTTCGAATGGCAACGTCCCCAAGTCCGCCTCCACCAACAGAACCAGCCATAGCTGTATATCCAATAATAGATATCATTGTTAGAATAATACCGGATAATATGCTTGGAAAGGCTTCTTTAAAATATACATGTACAATAATCTGCATATCACTGGCTCCAAATGATTTAGCAGCCTCAATCAATCCAGGATCGACCGAGCGAAGAGCCGATTCAATAACACGAGCTACAAAAGGAATAGCACTAATTGTCAAAGGAACAATAGCTGCTGTTGATCCTAATGAAGTTCCTACAATAGCTCTAGTGACAGGAATGACCAGAATCAATAGAATGATAAATGGAAAGGATCGAAATGTATTCACAATAAAATCCAGTACCTGATAGATAACTTTATTGGGTTTTAATCCGTCTGGAGCGGTTAATACTAAAATAATAGCTGGAACAAATCCTAAAATAACTGAAAATAAAGTAGAACCAAAAACCATATATAAAGTCTGATTGGTTGCTTCCACCATCGTATTAAACATTTTCAATAACCTCCCATTCTACATTGCATTGTTTCAGATAGTCTAAAACACGTTCTTTATCTTTTTCATCAATATTAATAATTAAGGAACCTAGTATTCTTCCTCTAAAATTTTCTAATTTTCCCTGACAAATATCAAAATCAAGATTTAAATCTCTTGCTAAAGAAGTAATAGTATGAGATTTAGAATTGCTGTTTAAAAAGAACAATTTAATATTAATTCCTGTTTCTGGTAAAATATCTACATCATTTCCAGTAAAATCCAGAATATCTTCATTTGAAGATACAAACAATTCTTCTGGCTTTCCAGAGGCAACAATTTTACCATGCTTTAAAAACACCATTTTATTGCAGATCTGTTTTACAACTTCCATCTGATGTGTAACCACAACAATTGTAATATTTAATTCTTCATTGATTTTCTGTAATAAAGCCAGAATATCCTGAGTGATTTTAGGATCCAAAGCACTGGTTGCTTCATCACACAATAAGATTTTGGGATTCATTACTAAAGCACGAGCAATGGCTACCCTTTGTTTCTGTCCACCTGACAGTTCCCTTGGTTTACTGTTAATTTTATCTTCCAGACCAACCAGCTTTAATAATTCATGAATTCGATCCGCATTTTCTTTATCCTTTGGATTCTGTTTCCAGAAACGAAGGGGTAAAGCAATATTGTCATAAACGGTTAATCGATTCAACAAATTAAAATTCTGAAAAATCATTCCCATATCTTTCTGCATATACTGAAGTTCTTTTTTATTCAGATCTTTTACTTCTTTTCCAAGTGCCACAATGCTTCCACTCTGATAATCTTCCAGACCATTAAAACAACGCAGCAAAGTGGATTTCCCTGCTCCCGATTGTCCTATGATTCCAAAAATATCTCCTTGTTCAATTGTAAAAGATACATCTTTAATGACTTCCAGATCCCCAAAATTTTTACACAAATTTTTTACTTCAATCATATTTCTCCTCCTGTCTCCAGTTTTATAAAATTAAAACTTTAATTCCATAAAACTAGAGAGGCACGATCGTGCCTCTTATTTTATTAGAATACACAGATTACTGCACTACCATAATTTTCTTCAATATAATCTTTTACTTCCTGTGAAGTCATTGCTTTTACTAAGGCTTTTGTTTTTTCAGTTTCTTCATTACCTTCTTTAACAACTACATAATTTGTTCTGGCTTCAATATCTGGTGTTTCAACAAAGATTGCATTTGCAGAATCTTTTAAATTTGCTTCCAAAGCATAGTTTCCATTTACAACTAATGCAGCCGCATCGTCTTTATATTGAGGTACAGAAGCAGCTTCTACTTCCTGAATTTTGAAATTTTTAGTGTTTTCAACAATTCCATCTAATGGAGAACCATCATCTGCAACACTGTCAGCATCGTATTTGATCAAACCAGCTTGATCCAATACAGTTAAAGCACGTTTTTCATTATCGAAATCATTTGGAACAACAATAGTAGCTCCATCTTCTAAAGCATCCAGAGAATCCGCATCTTTAGCAAAAATTGTCATTGGTTCATAATGAATTCCAGCTACGGCTTTCAAGTGAAGTCCACGTGTTTCATTCTGATCATTTAAATATCCTAGTGTCTGGAAGTAGTTCGCATCAATTTCTCCTTCTTCCAATGAAGTATTTGGTGTTACATAATCCGTAAATTCAACAACTTCAAGATTCCAACCATCTTCAGCTAAAATATCTTTTACAACATCGTTTAAAATCATTGCATGTGGAACCGCTGTAGCTCCTACTTTAATGGTTTTGTCATCATCGGATCCACCTTTTGATCCACATCCCACTAATACACTGGCAGCTAAGATGGCTGCGGCACCAATTTTTAATAACTTGTTCATCGCTTTTTCCTCCTTTTTCTCTTTCTTGAAAAGGTCAGGTTAGATAAAAAAAACACGTCCTGTATTAGGACGTGTATAATACGTGTTACCACCTAATTTTACGCCAATCTCACAATTGGTGCCTCTTCAAGTACGCTATAAATAAGTTATACTCTATTGCGATAACGGGCAATCCCGGTAAAGACTACATATCACCTTTACGACTCCCAGACCATCTTCCACTAAGCATTCCATATCTGATTTCCACCATCTCAGACTCTCTAAAATGTGTTTCTTAATGTACTCTTCTGTTCAACATCTTTATGTCTTTATTTTAGACCAATTTATTCCATTGTCAATTCTTTTTTGAAAAAAATGTAAGAAAATGAAACTATTGATTGAAATAATTGTAACAAATCTGATTTATATCTCCCATAACCGTCAATCCATAGTTATTATAAGCTGTAAATACACATAATGAATAAGGATGCCCATTTAAAGATAGACCACATGAATTCACAAAATTTTCACACCAGCCTACTTTCTGAACCATGTCAACCTGAATCGTATGATTCAAATAATCATCTGGAGATGCAATTCTTAAATATTCGATTACATCTTTATATAATTCCTGATTGTCATAAATTTGTTTCATGACATCACACATATATTGTGCATTTAAATAATTGGACAGAGAAAAGAATTCTTCATTTTGTGGATGAGAACTATAATTTGCAGCCTGTTTTTTATATTCTGTCCATCCACCTATACTCTCAAATAAAATATGACCTCCAGCATTATCAGAATATATCAATGTATAGGCAAGTACCGTTGATAAAGGAATATAGCTTCCTATCTGAAAATCTTTTTCAATCTGTCCTCCTGGTTCATTGCAGGATTCACTGTAATATAAAGGCTGACTGGCTGAAACAAGTCCCTGGTCAATGCGATCGTACCAAAGCATACAAAGAGGAAGCTTATAAACACTGCCTGCTGTAAAATTTTCATCCATATTGGCTGAGCCTGTAATCTTTCCTGTCTGCAGATCCTGTATCGCATAAGAGACCATAGATGGATCCAATTCGCTAGTCTGAATATAATCGGATATCATCTGATTCAATTCAGACAGATCATCCACTTCTTTTACTTCTTCAACAATTATTTCTTCCTTATTTTTATCTTCTATAATGACAGGTTCTTCCTTTGTACAACCCATCATAGCTAAACAGATTCCAATCAATACCAGCTTCTTCATATTTAAAATACCAGGTTCAAAATATATTTTGCCAATGTTCCCTTACAAGTAAACTGACTTGGATCAATTTTAATATTTTGTTTTCCTTTCTCATTTTGGTATGTTAAATAAAAGCATCCTCCCATGGCTTCAGTAACCTTTAAAATTCCTGGTTTTGTATCTCCATTTCCATTATATTGAAACAATAAATCATTTAATATTTCTTTTGTCTGTGCAAATTCCATTTCTAAATCTCCTTTATGATATTGTACCAAAAATTATTTGTTTTTATAATATTGTACCTAATTTTTACGTATTTCTTTATTTTTTTTACATTTCACATAATTATGCGAAAATCTTAGATTATAATGTTATTACAATAAGAAAAGTGCGCATATCCTCCATAAAATAGCAAAACTTCAACCTTTTCTTATTATGAGACTGGCATATCTCCTATTGCCAGTCGTTTATTTTTATCAGAAAAAAGAACTCAAGAATTGAGTTCATAATCATAAATACCAATTTCAGAAATTTTCCATTGTGAATCCACCTGTTTTAATTCAAGACGGACTTTATAATCAATTGTATCTGCCTGATTCACCTGTTCATTCATCCAGTCATATACGATTTTCGTAAAATCTTTATAAATTTTAGCATACATCGCATCTTCCCCTTGTTCAAGATACAGTTGTTGTAAAACAGATTCATTATTCTTAGTATAATCATCGATTTCCCCGTTTAGCTCATCATCTATATTATCAAAATTAAGAGCATCGGTATGTATTCCATTTACTTCGGCTTCTACAATCGCTTCATTACCATTGACTTGAACTTCCTTGATTGTATAAGAGCTGACCAGTCTTTTTAAAACATTAGAAACAAAATCATTGCTGGCATCTTCAAAATCCTCTCCTAAATCATATTCCTGATAGATTTCATTTAATTCCTCTTGTAAGCCACTGATTTCATATCCATCTTCTACATCATCGCTATAATAGAATACGGCACCCTGATAGTCTCCACTTTGAACAGAAGAGAAGTAATTGTCTACCACACTTTTTACATTATTATCTTGAGAAGAACAAGCACACAATAAGACAAGACTGAATAATAAAGATAAAAATTTTTTCACACGTTTTCTCCTTTCATTTCAGGTAATCTCAAACATATACATTTCAATACTATTATTAAATCCATTCTTACCGATTTTAAATGTTTTATACTACCTGATAAATTTTTATAGATTAATCATATCATTGATTTAAATGCAACATCAATAAGATATATAAATACAGTATGATTTCAATGGTTAAATGGAAAATAAGAGCCAAAAACAACTATAATATTCACACTAGACTTTTTTTATATATGGCGTAATATGATTTTGGAGGTATATACAATGAAATATACAATTAAAGGTGACAGCGACTGTCCATTACTTGAAGTATCCTTAGCTCCTACAGAAACCATTAAAATGGAAAGAGGATCTATGGTTTACTTATCTAATGTATCTTTAGAAGGAAAAATGAATAGTCAGAAAAAAGGATTGGGTGGTCTTTTAGGTGCCATTGGAAGAAGTGTTACAAGTGGAGAAAGCATGTTTATCACCCAGGCAAGCGGAGTGGGTCCCAATGCGTTTGTTGGAATTGCCCCTTCCATCCCAGGAAAACTGACTTGTCTTCATGTAGGTGGAAATACTCAATATTGTTTAAATACAGGTGCTTTTGTCGCTTGTGATGACAGTGTAAACTATCAGATGCAGGCTCAGGATCTAGGAAAAGCCTTCTTTGGTGGAACTGGTGGTTTGTTTGTGATGAAAACGGTTGGTTCCGGAGATATTATCGTTTCATCTTTTGGAGATATTTTAGCAGTAGAAGTCAGCCATGATCGTCCAATTACCATTGATAATGAACACGTTGTAGCCTGGGATGCTTCTTTGGATTATCAGATTCAAATTGCTTCGGGTACTTTTGGATTTACAACAGGTGAAGGATTGGTCAATGTATTCCATGGAAATGGAACCGTTTATATTCAAACTCGAAACATTCATAATTTAGCCGATGCATTAAGACCTTATTTACCACAAAATAATGGAAACTAAAAAAGTTCAAAAACATTTGAACTTTTTTTAATAAGCACTATAAATAATTTTGTGTTGTGGACGGGCTTTAAAGATTTGTGTGGACAAATCTGGCATTTTGAAGCTTGAAATTAGCTTTCACAATTTGTGTGGTTATCCTTTAAATATTTGTGTGGATATATTCATAAAAATATCCCTCCTAGTATAGAATGAAATTATCACAAATCATAATGCTAGGAGGGATTTTTATAATATCCAATCAAAAGTTTATCACAGATATATTAAATATCAATTACGATCAAATTGAATCTATTGATTCTATCAAAAATTCTGATCACTCACTGAATTTCTTCGTGAAGTTGAAACCAGTATCTAACCTTAGGTGCCCCTATTGTGATTCTTGTCATATTGTTGGTAATGGTTTTACCAAGCGAAAACTTATTCATTCAACCCTGGTTAATCGAAAATGTATAATCTTTTACAAGCGTCGCCGATATCTATGCAAAGATTGCAGTTCTTCTTTTAGTGAAAAGAACCCTTTTATCAATACAGGAGAATCTGTTACTCTGGAAACAAAAATAAACGTATTAAAAGATCTTAAATTTGTAGCCAATACATATTCTGCTGTAGCTGCCAGGTATAATATTTCAGTGACAAAAGTTATTCAGATTTTCGATAAACATGTAGACATCAAAAGAAAACCGCTTCCCGAAGTGCTCTCTATCGATGAACACTTCTTTCCTCAGTCAAATTATGATTCTCTTTATATGTGCATATTTATGGATTTTATTACCGGTGAGATTGTTGATGTATTACCTGATAGAAAAAAAGCCTATATTGCCAATTACCTATCCGCAATAAGAGCTCAGACATTGAATAAGTACACAAATAAGTCTGAATTGCATAACGTAAAGTATATTTCAATAGATTTGTACGATAACTACAGAGATATTGCCCATATCTATTTTCCAAAAGCCATCGTATGTGCGGATCCATTTCATGTTCTAAAACATCTCACCGAAGGTTTTAATCAAGTACGTTTAAG
>NZ_VUMM01000035.1 GCF_009696175.1 Floccifex porci | reverse complement strand
TCTTTTAAATTGACGTTGCTGTTCTTTTCCTTGTACTTTCGTACTTCTTTCAGGTTTTCTTGTTCAGTTTTCAAAGATCGTTTCGCTGCTCTCTTTCGAGCGCCCACTTATACTACCAAATCCTTCCTCTTCAGTCAACTCTTTTTTTGAAAAAAAGTATTTTTCATATATTTTTCTTTAAATTTGTTTTAATGTAAATTATTTTCATTTATGAAATTATTTACATTTCTGCTTTCAAATTCATTTTCTTAGTGCTATACTTTAAAAGTAAATTTGTTTTTATGAAAATATAGGAGGATACAATGGCAAACTTAGAAAAATTGTATGAAACAGTCGTTAGCCGTCAACCTAACGACAAAGAATTTTTGCAGGCTGTTCAGGAAGTTTTTGAATCTTTAAAAGTAATTGAAAAAGTACACCCTGAACAATTAGACGATGATGTATTAACTCGTCTGGTAGAACCTGAACGTCAAATCATTTTCCGTGTTCCTTGGATAGATGATAACGGTGTAACACAAGTCAATCGTGGTTATCGTGTAGAATTCAATTCTGCAATCGGGCCTTACAAAGGTGGAATTCGTTTCCATCCATCTGTAAACATTTCCATTATTAAATTCTTAGGGTTTGAACAGATTTTTAAAAACTCTTTAACAACTTTACCAATGGGTGGAGGTAAAGGAGGATCTGACTTTGATCCAAAAGGAAAATCCGATCGTGAAATCATGGCTTTCTGCCAAAGCTTCATGACAGAATTATATCGTCATATCGGTCCTAACACTGACGTTCCTGCTGGTGATATCGGTGTTGGTGGACGTGAAGTTGGTTATTTATTTGGACAATACAAACGCCTTAAAAATGAATTCTCTGGTGTATTAACTGGAAAAGGATTATCATTTGGTGGTTCTTTAATTCGTACAGAAGCGACAGGTTATGGTTTATGTTACTTTACTCAGGCATTATTAAAAGATAATGGTACTAGTTTTAAAGATAAAACGGTAGCTATCTCTGGTTCTGGTAACGTAGCAATCTACGCTTGTCAAAAAGCCACTCAATTGGGTGCTAAAGTTGTTACAATGTCTGATTCTAACGGATTTATTTACGATCCAAATGGAATTGACTTAGAATTAGTAAAAGAAATCAAAGAAGTACGTCGTGGACGTATTAAAGAATATGTTGAAGTTCACCCTGAAGCAACATACACAGCTGGTCAAAGACCTTGGTCTGTTAAAGTCGATGTTGCCTTACCATGTGCTACACAGAATGAACTGGATTTAGACAATGCCAAAGATTTAGTTAAAAATGGTGTATTTGCGGTATGTGAAGGTGCCAATATGCCAACGACTCCAGATGCAATCAAATACTTACAGGAAAACGGTGTTCTTTATGCTCCTGGTAAAGCCAGCAACGCTGGTGGTGTAGCTTGCTCTGGATTGGAAATGTCACAAAATGCTCAGCACCTTTCATGGAGTGCAGAAGAAGTGGATCAGAAACTGGAACAGATCATGGTTACTATCTTCAATACTTGTCGTGATACAGCCAAAGAATATGGTTGCGATAAACAATACGAAATCGGAGCAAATATTGCTGGTTTCTTAAAAGTTGCTACTGCAATGAAAGCACAGGGAACTGTATAGAAAAGAGTCGAAAGACTCTTTTTTTTGTTCTGTTATCTTATACACTTGTTAAATAACTGTATACATTTATTCGATTCTTTGATATAGTATAGGCATTGAATTAGAAAGGATACCCTTATTATGGATATGAATATTGTCTGCTTAGATATGGAAGGAGTTCTTGTTCCTGAAATCTGGATTGCCTTTGCCAACGAAACAGGAATTGAAGAATTAAAGAAAACAACACGAGACGAACCGGATTATGATAAACTGATGAATTATCGGTTAAATATTTTAAAAGAACATGGTTTAGGATTAAAGGAAATACAGGAAACCATTGAAAAAATTGATCCTATGCCTGGAGCTAAAGAATTTCTGGATCAGTTAAGAGAAATCACACAAGTCATCATTTTAAGTGATACTTTCACTCAATTTGCTCAACCTTTAATGAAGAAATTAGGATGGCCTACTATTTTCTGTAATACTTTAGAAGTCGATGAAAATGGAACTATTACCGGATATAAAATGCGTTGTGAAAAATCCAAACTCACTACAGTAAAAGCTTTACAATCCTGTGGTTTTCAAACCATTGCATCAGGTGACAGCTTTAATGACCTGGGTATGATTCAGGCAAGTAAAGCCGGTTTCTTATTTAAAAGTACTGAACAAATAAAAAAAGACTATCCACAATTTCCTGCTTTTGATCAATACGATCAGCTTTTAGAAGCCATCAAGAAAGCATTATAAAAGGAAGAGCTGCCCTCTTCCTTTTATTGTTCTACTCTAACTTTTTTCCATTTATGATAAAACAGATTTGACAACATTGTTGAAACACTCCATCCAACTGGCCATGACATCCAGATTCCAATGTACCCAAACATCTTTGAGAATATAATGGATAATAGAACCCTTAATAATAAATCCACAAATGTGGATTTCATAAAATCACTCATTTGACTGGAACCTCTTAAAATACCATCCACAACAAGCTTCAATGAAATCACAAAATAGAATGGACTTACAATCTTTAAAAAGCTGACTCCTGAATTGACCACATGCATGGATGGATTTTCCAAAAACAGATCAATCAGCTGTTTGCTGCAAATAAAATATAAAAATACAATTGGAATACAGATGATCCAAACCATCTTGACTCCTGCCTTGTATCCTTCATGCACTCGTTTATATTCGTTTGCTCCCATATTTTGCGCCGTATAATTTGAAATTCCATTTCCAATGGTCGTAAAGGAAGTAATGACCAGGTTATTTAGTTTGGTTGCCGCACTGAATCCAGCAATTACACTGGCTCCAAAGCCATTCACAATAGACTGTATAATAATATTTCCTACAGAGACAAAGCTTTGCTGCAGTGTACTTGGCAATGCGATATTCACAATACGCTTTAATAAAGAAAAAGAAAAACATTTGACTTTTTTTGTTTTGATTTTTCTTAATCGATCAAAAACCACCCAGCATGCAAGGATACAGCTCACTCCCTGACACAGAAAGGTTGCCCAGGCTACACCTGCAACCCCCATTTTCAAATATCTTACAAATAAATAATCCACTAATATATTGGAACAGGAAGAAAATGCCAAAAAATAGAATGGTGTTTTTGAATCTCCCAATGCACTAAAAATACCATTGGAAACATTGTAAAAGAATAAAAATGGCAATCCCAGCATATAAATATCTAAATATACTGTTGAATCCATAAAAATCAAATCAGGAGTATGAATCAGATTTAATAAATTCTCTGAAAATAAAAAACCGACCATCATTAAAAATCCACACACTACAACAGTGAATAAAATAGATGTATAAATTGCAGTTTTCATTCTTTCAAAATTCTTTTCTCCATATAACATAGAAGTAATTACAGAACATCCCATATTGCATCCAAAAGCAAAAGCGATAAAGATCAATGTGATTTCATAACTGTTTCCTACCGCTGCTAATGCGTTTTCTCCAATAAATTTACCCGCAATCAAACTATCCGCAATATTATACAATTGCTGAAATATTACACTTCCAAACAATGGTAAACAGAATTTCCATAATACTGTACTTGGATTTCCAATGGTCAAATCTTTGTTCATTTTATCCCTCTTTTCAAATTTGTATTATATTTTTTTATTATTCATGTGTAAAATGTATATTAGATATGTTTAATATATAAATTTGATATGGAGGAATTATGAATATCAGCTTTGAATCGTATAAAATATTCTATTATGTTGCCAAATATAAAAGTATCACAAAAGCTGCCAATGCGCTTTACAGCAATCAGCCCAATATAAGCCGATGCATCCATAAATTAGAAGCCGATTTAAAATGTAAATTGTTTGAAAGATCCAATAAAGGTGTCACTTTAACGCCTGAAGGAAATTCATTATATGAACATGTAAAAATCGCAATAGAACAGATTATGGAAGCTGAACAGGAATTATTAAAACAGGAAGAATTAGAATTCGGCTCCATTTCTATTGGTGTAACCGAGAGTGCATTAAATATTTTTCTGTTAAAAAAACTGGAACTTTTCCATAGAAAGTATCCAAATATTCATTTACGAATTTCAAATCATTCTACACCTCAAGCCATTCGAGCTTTGGATCAGGGTCTTGTTGATTTTTCAATCGTGGTGACGCCAACCATTATACCCTCTTATTTAAAGCAGACATCTCTGCTGGATTTTAAAGATATTCTTGTTGGTGGTATTCAATATGCATCATTAGGTCAGTCTATTCATTCTTTGAACGAAATTATACAGTATCCAATGATTATGCTTGGTAAAGATACGATGACTTATGCTTTCTTTTCACAATTTTACTTTAACCATAAACTGGAACTATCCAGTGAATTTGAAGTGGCAACCATGGATCAGGTTTTGCCTCTGGTTCAGCACAATCTTGGTTTAGGATATCTTCCTTATCCTTACGCAAAAGAATATATCGAAAAAAAAGAAATTGTTTCGATTCCTTTGAAAGAAACAATTCCTATGCGTAAAGTTGTACTGATTGAAGATAAAAGAAAACCTTTAAGCATCGCATCTAAAGCTTTTATCCAAACTTTATTTTAATCGTATTTAAAAACTTTTTGAATCTGTTTTATTTGTCCAATCACAAGCAGTCTCATATTTTTCGCAAATTTTGTGTATGGACCAAAATCCATTGTGACACAATCATCAATCTTAATTCCAATCACATTGATATGATATCGATTTCGAACATCCACTTCGGAAATGGTTTTTCCAATCCAGGATGCAGGAACATCCAATTCATAGATCGCATGATTTTTGTCCAGTTCAATATAATCAAAAATATGCTCAGAGCTGACACGAATGGCCGTCCAGTTGGCAAGCTGTCTTTCTGGGTATACCGCTTCATCGGCTCCATTTCGCAATAAGAATTTTTTATGACGATCTCGACAAGCACGGGCAACCACATATTTTGCCCCTAATTCTTTTAATAAAGATGTTGTTTCCAGTGAACTTTGAAAATCATCACCAATGGCACAAACACAACAATCAAAATCCGATACACCTAACGTATTTAAAAAATTTTCATCACAGCTATCGCCAATTTGTGCCACATGTACATAAGATAAAACCGCATCAATTCGGCTTTCCTGTTTATCAATGGCCATAACCTGATGTCCCATTTCATATAATTTTTGTGCACAGTGTCTTCCAAATCGACCCATACCAATAATTAGAAATGACTTCATGTCCTTTTTCACCTCGTTTTTAAAAATAAGCTTGTATAAATATATATATAGGAAGTTTCAGATTATGTAAAGATTATTTGATTATTTTTTTTCAAAGAGTATAATTTAACTTGATAGAGGCGCGGTAACGACAAAAAAATTGAGAGTCGGCAGGCATTTGATCAATTTTCTAAGCAATATCGCCGAACTGTTTTTTCAGGCATGAAAAAATGGTGGACTGATAGAGAATATCTGTCAGGCTGTCTACTTTAGTAGGAGTGCTATCTTAATTTGATTGTTTTTGTCAGTAAGATAGTGTGCTTACTGACATTTTTTATAAGAAGGAGAAGAAACAAATGAAACCAATTAAAGGAAGCATTGTTGCACTGGTTACTCCATTTCATGAAGATGGAAGTGTAAACTTTGAAAAATTAGAAGAATTGTTAGAATGGCACATTGAAAACAAAACCGATGGAATTCTTGTATTGGGAACCACTGGAGAAAGTTCAACGATGACGCAGGAAGAAGACGATAAAGTTGTTGAATGTGCGATCCGTGTTGTGAACCATCGTGTACCTGTCATTGTAGGAGCGGGGTCTAACTCAACGGCTGCTATGAAAGAAAGAAGCATTAAATATGAAAAGATGGGAGCCGATCAATTATTGCTGATTTCTCCATACTACAATAAAACAAATGAAAGAGGAATGATTGCCCATTTTATGGAATGTGCAGATGCTGTTAATATTCCTATTATTTTATACAACGTTCCTGGTAGAACCGGATGTTCTATTTCTGAAAACGCGATCAAAGTATTATCAAAACATCCAAATATCATTGGTATCAAAGAAGCCAGCGGAAACATTGGATATGCCACAAATATTGCCCGATATTTAAGCGATGACTTCGTGATGTATTCTGGAAACGATGATATGATCACAACCATTATGGCTTTAGGTGGAAGTGGAGTCATTTCCGTTCTTGCGGATATTGCCCCAGCGATTACACACAATATCGTACAGGAATATTTAGATGGAAACACAAAAGAAAGTTTACGTCTGCAGTTAAAATATTTAGATGTGATTCATGCCTTATTCTGTGAAGTCAATCCAATTCCAGTAAAAGAAGCCATGAATATGATGGGAATGAATATTGGTGGATATCGTCTTCCTTTATATGAAATGGAAGAATCCAATAAAAAACGTTTACACGATGCATTAGAACAGGCAGGTTTACTGTAATGAAAATTCTTGTAATCGGAAAAGGAAGAATGGGTTCTTTAATTGAAACAACCGCTCTTTCACATGGTCATGAAGTCATAGGAAAAGTAGATATTTTTGATTCAGACCAGATTCTAAATACATCCTGTGATGTTGTCATCGATTTTTCACATCGAGACAATGTGAAATGGGTATGTGAATATTGTAAAGAAAAGAATGCCAGTCTGGTAATGGGAACAACTGGATTGGAAGAAGAACATATGGAATCTCTTCATGCATTGTCTAAAACCAATGCGGTTTTCTTCTCTTATAACTATTCTTATGGTGTAGCCGTTATGCGAAAAGCTTTAGAATTGGTTACCCCATTATTAGAAAAAGATTTTGATATAGAAATGGTTGAAAAACACCACAATCAGAAGGCCGATGCTCCCAGTGGTACGGCTATGATGTTACTGGATACACTGGATCCAGAAAAAGAATACAAACATGTATTTGGTCGTCAGGGAATGGTTGGAAAACGTCAGAAAGAAATTGGTATCAGTGCCATTCGTGGAGGAAGTGTTGCTGGAGAACATACTGTATTTTATTTTGGACAGGATGAAACCATTTCCATTAGTCACAATGCGACCAGTCGACAGATTTTTGTCAATGGAGCCATAAAAGCAGCTGAATTCATTGTGAATCAGGAACCTGGTTTCTATTCAATGGATGATTTACTAAACCAGTAAGGAAGGAATAATCAATATGAGTATAAAAGTGAATGAAAACTATAAAAATTTAGCACAGAATTATTTATTTAAAACCATAGCAGAGAAAGTATCTGCTTATACACAGGCTAATCCAGATAAAAAAATCATTCGTTTAGGAATTGGGGATGTCACTTTGCCTTTGACACCAAGTGTAATTGAAGCTATGCATAAAGCAGTAGATGAAATGGGACATCAGGAAACATTTAAAGGATATGGTTCTGAAGCTGGTTATGATTTTGCCATTGATGCAGTACGAAACCATTATGAAAAATCAGGTGTCATTTTAAAGAAAAACGAAGTCTTTATTTCCGATGGAGCCAAAAGTGACTGTGGAAACATTACCGATATTTTTGGAGACAATGAAATTCTGATTCCAGATCCTGTCTATCCTGTATATCTGGATTCCAATGTGATGTGTGGAAGAAAGGTTCAATTTATCGCAGCCAATCAGGAAAACGGATTTTTACCTTTACCAGATGCCATTGAAAAGAAAAGCTACATCATCTATATCTGTTCTCCGAACAATCCAACAGGAGCTGTTTATAATAAAGAACAATTGAAACAATGGGTTGATTTTGCCAATGAAAGCGAATCGGTCATCATCTTTGATTCTGCCTATGAAGCTTTTATTCACGGAGATTATCCACATTCCATCTTTGAAATTGAAGGTTCTCGTACATGCGCCATCGAAATCTGTTCTTTATCAAAAACAGCTGGTTTTACAGGAACTCGTATGGGATGGACCATTGTTCCAGAAGAACTGGTCTGCTCAGGTACAGCCTTAAATCCAATGTGGAATCGTCGTCAGTCCACAAAATTTAATGGAACAGCCTATATCATTCAAAGAGGTGGCCAGGCTGCATTAAGTGAAGAAGGTTTTAAAGAATGTCAGGAAAACATCGCCTATTATATGGAAAACGCAAAACTGATTGCTTCCGCTTTAGATGAAAAAGGAATCTGGTATACTGGTGGTATTTCCAGTCCTTATATCTGGTTAAAATGTCCAAACAATATGTCTTCCTGGGAATTCTTTGATTATTTATTAAATGAACTTCAGATTGTAGGAACTCCTGGATGTGGATTTGGTCCACAGGGAGAAGGATATTTCAGATTGACTTCTTTTGGTTCCAGAGAAGCTACCTTAGAAGCCATTGAAAGAATGAAAAAAGGATTGTAATCCCTACTTAAAGGATTGGTAAATGATACAACCCTAGTCAAGTAGACATGGGAAATATTTAAAAATCTCATCGATCAACAACCCATTCCGAGAGTGTAATATAAACCGTGTAAGTTGAGAGCGTACGGATCAACTTCACGGTTTTTATTATTATCTATGCTATGATATAGGAGAAAAAAGGAAATGAATGAAATGGCAAGACAAAAAAGAGACCCT
>NZ_VUMM01000034.1 GCF_009696175.1 Floccifex porci | reverse complement strand
ATGATGTGCAACGATTTATATAGCGACCGACGTAATGAATAATAAAAAACTCATCTATACAATTAAGTATAAATGAGTAAATTAGAATAAATATTAATGAGTCCAAACTTTTGGGTTCACTTCATTTTATACATTCTTTTCTATATTCTATTAACCATTTATAATCTAAAATATCTTTTTCATTGCCACAGACACACACTGCAGTAAATCCATCTATATCTTTTGATTGACAGACAGTATTTAATAAACCATTCTTTGCATATCTAAAATGAACTTTATTTTTCGTATATACAATTAAATCCTTCTTATCTACATAAGAATATAAATCTGGATCCGTACAAATTATATGTTTACATGTAATGTTTACTTTTTCTGTTATCCATTGAAATTCCATATAAAAACAATACAATAGAAATTCCTATCATTTCAATGGACAATTTTTATAATTTGGTTTAAACTGTTTTGTATTGGAGATGATAGTTATGTCAGAAGAGATTTTATTACCCGATGAAAAAGCTATAGAAGCTTGTTTAGATACAATACGACCTTATATACAGCACGATGGAGGTGATGTTGAATTACTGGGTGTAGATGAAAACGCAGTAGTTTATGTAGCCTTTAGAGGAGCCTGTGCCGGATGTATGATGGCAGCTGCAGATTTTTCCGAAGGAATCAAACTTCTTTTAATGGATGAAGTCGAAAATATAAGAGATGTAATGCTGGTGGGATAATAACTGCCTAAAAAAAAAGATTTATCGTATTGATAAATCTTTTTTATTTATAAGCCCATTCTATCATTTTTGGAATAAAATATTTTAATTGTGTTTCCCACCAAGGCCAGTCATGATAAACATCCTGTCCCCAGATATCAATCCAGATATGAATGTTTTTTGAATCCAGGATCTGTTTTAAACGATGTACAGTTTCTAATCCTTCCTGTTCCCAGTTTCCCTGTCCACAACAGATGATAATCTGGTTTTCACTGTATTTATGCGCATACGGGTGATTTGGATCCAGATTTGATAAATAAGCGCATGGATTGTTGTTGTATGAGAATTCATCTCGATAAGCATCATAATACCAGGCAGGTTCAAAATCATACAATCCCGATAAAGCTAAACACTGATCAAATAAGTATGGATATCGAAAAGCTAAATTGGCCGCATGGCTGGCACCTAAACTAGCCCCAGTTACCATGCAGGTAGACTGAGCGTCCAGGCCTGCCTTATACAATGCACTTGGCATCAATTCCTGAACAATGTAATTGTTCCATGCTTCCTGTTTTCTCATACGATCGTAAGTGGATCCATGAGAACTCCAGGCTTCTGTATCAATGGTATCGCATGTCACAAACTGAATGCTTCCATTATCAATATATTCACTGACCAAATCAAACATTTGACGGTCTTCCCATTCAAAGAAACGACCATTCTGACAAGGAATCACCAAACACAATTTTCCACTGTGTCCATACATTTTAAATTCCATCATACGATTTAATTGACTTGACCATTCTCTAAAATATCTAACTTGCATATTCTTTCTCCTTTTGACAATGTATTATATCATATTTCATTGTGTTTTTTAAAGACTTGCATTATAATATCTTCGGTTTTCTAATAGAAAGCGAGGCCATCAATGGAAAAAGAAAAAATATTAAATATAGCTGTCATCGCCCATGTCGATGCCGGAAAAAGTACATTAGTCGATGCCTTTTTAAGACAGAGCGATGTATTTCGCAATAATGAAGAAGTCGTAGATTGTGTAATGGATTCAAATGACTTAGAAAGAGAAAGAGGAATTACAATTTATTCCAAAAACTGTTCTGTCATTCATAATGGTGTAAAAATCAATATCGTAGATACACCCGGACACGCTGACTTTTCCAGTGAAGTTGAACGTATCATACGTACAGTGGATACCGTTATTTTACTGGTCGATGCATCCGAAGGTCCAATGCCTCAAACTCGATTCGTATTATCTAAAGCATTGGAAATTGGTTTAAAACCTATTTTACTGATTAATAAAATCGATAAAAAAGATCAGAGAGCCCAGGAAGTGGTTGATGAAGTCTATGAACTGTTCTTAGATTTAAATGCAACTGACGAACAGCTGGATTTCCCTATTTTATATGGAATTGCTCGTGAAGGAATTGTTCAGTACGAACTGGATCAGCCTTCAAACAACATTGATCCTTTATTTGATACCATCTTAAACCATTGTAATGTGTATCCAGATTATGATAATCAACCTCTACAGATGCAGATCAGTGCTCTGGCTTATGATGAATACATTGGTCGATTAGGGATTGGTCGTATTTATAAAGGAGTATTAAAACAAGGTGCTTATTATATTCGCTGTAATGAAGAAGGACTGGAGAAAAAAGAATCTATTTCTAAATGTTTTGTTTATAAAGGATTATCTCGTACCGATGTAAAAGAAGCGCATTCTGGTGATATTGTCGTAATTGCGGGTATGCCAGATATCAACATTGGAGATACGATTTGTGAAATTGATCATGTACAGCCAATGGAACAGATTCCAATTGAAGAACCAACATTATCAATGAATTTTCATGTCAATTCTTCCCCATTCGCCGGTCAATCAGGAAAATATGTCACAAGTCGTAATTTAAAAGAACGATTGGAAAAAGAACTGGAAGTCAATGTCGGTTTAAAAGTTGAACCAACAGATTCAGCAGACTGTTTTAAAGTATCGGGTCGTGGAGAACTTCATATCTCCATTTTAATTGAAAATATGCGTCGTGAAGGATATGAATTAGCAGTATCAAAACCAGAAGTTATTCTTCATGAAGATGAAAATGGTATAAAAGTTGAACCCATTGAAGAAGTGGTGTGTATTGCTCCAAGTGAATATCAGGGAACCATTATTAATAAACTGAATTTAAGAAAAGGGGTAATGGTTAACCTGGAAGAAGAAAATGGATACGATCGAATCACCTATACTGCTCCTACTCGTGGATTACTGGGATTTCGAAGTGAATTCATTAATGACACACATGGGGAAGGTACACTGGTTCGCCGTATCTGTGGATATGAACCTTATAAAGGAGAAATCAATCAGCGTATGCAGGGAGCTATGATTTCCACAGAAACCGGTACCGCTATGACCTATGCTTTATGGAATCTTCAGGAACGTGGTTCCTTATTCATTGGACCGCAAACAGAAGTCTATGAAGGAATGATCATTGGAGAAAGTGCTAAAAATATTGATATGGATGTCAATCCATTAAAAAATAAAAAACTGACAGCCATTCGTTCTTCTGGTAGAGATGAAGCCATGCTTCTGACACCACCTAGAATCTTCTCATTGGAAGAAGCTTTGGAATGGATCAATGACGATGAACTGGTTGAAGTTACCCCTGATGCGATTCGTATTCGTAAAAAAGGTCTGACAGCCATCGAAAGAAGACGTCTATATCGTCAAAAAATGGATCAGGAAGGATAAAAGGAGTCATCACGACTCCTTTTTAAATATATCGATCGATAAAATCAGCCCATCCATCTTCTATTACACTTTTTTCTGTAATGACATCCGCCAGCTCTTTTGTATCTTGTGAACCATTGATCATACATACACCAATTCCAGCAGCTTCTATCATTTCATTGTCATTGGTCGTATCTCCAAATGCCATTGTATCAATTAATTTTATATTATGTTTTATGCAGAACTGTTCTAAAGCATAAGCTTTTGAAGCTTGTCGATTCTGAAATTCCATTAAAGTGGATTGCGTTTTATTCCCTTTATAATAAACCGATTCAAATTCTTTAACTCGTCTTTCAACTTCTGGCATATCTTTTTCATCAACACGAAACATAATTTTAGCATTGGGTTCCTGATAAAAATCTTCTTCCGATTGGGCAACAACATAATCTGATTTTGTATATTGAGCGGAAAAATGAATTTTTTCATCGTATACACCACACATATAGGCTTTTTGAAAATACATAACGGGATTGTGCGAAAAAGGTCTCATAATATCAAATGTTTCTTTGATCCATTCCGGTTTCATCTGAAAATAATCATACACTTTATCATCTGTTCCATCATACAATTGAGAACCATTTAAACCAATAATAAAATCAATTTGATTGTATCCCCATGTAGAAAGAATATATTTTATATCTTTAATGCTTCTTCCTGATGCGATTCCAAATAAAATGTTTTTCTCTTTTATTTTCTGAATCATTTCTTTTCCATAATCCGATAATTTATGATGAGATGGAACCATTGTTCCATCGATATCACATACAATTAATTTTATATTTTCATACATAAGAACACCTCCTGATTCATTATATAGAAATATAAAGAATAGTTCATATAAAAAATAACAGAAATTAATCTGTTATTTTCTTTAAAATATCTTCATATTGTTCTTTACAGATATTTAATTTATTTGTGTAATCTTTTAATTTATCTCTTTCCGCATTTACTTTCGCTTCAGGAGCTTTCTGAACAAATCTAGGATTGTTTAACATTCCATTGCAGCGTTTGATTTCTGCTTCTAAATGTTGAATTTCTTTTTCTAACTTGTTCTTTTCTTCTTCTAAATCAATTAATTTATCCATTGAAACTGTTAAAATACAGTTATCAATTGTACGTGATAATACATCGTCACTTTCAATTTTATCAATGACAATGGCATGACACATTTTCTTTAAGATTGCTTTGATATCATCACTGACACATTCAGATAAACAGATTTCTAAATCTTCACCTGGTTTCATACCATAATCCACTTTGATTTCACGAGTGGTCTGAATGGCACTGATACAGATCTGCATCTGGTGTTTTTCCTGGTCACAACAATCAAAGGCAATGATTTCTGGCCATTTTTCTAAATTAATGCTTTCTTTATCATGCGGTAAAGATTTATAAATTTCTTCTGTCACAAATGGCATAAATGGTGACAACAATATAAGAATGTTTTCTAATACGGTATACAATACAGCTTTAGTAGTCTGAATGGCTTCTGGATTGTCAGAATATAAAGTTGCCTTTGATAATTCAATATACCAGGAACAGAAATCATTCCAGATAAAGCTGTACAGCTCATTTCCAGCGATTCCAAATTCATATTTTTCCATATTGGATTCTACATTCTGAATCGTTTCATTCATACGATTTAATATCCATTTATCGACACATGAAGTTTTTGTGACATCCAATAACGGTTTTTCATCCCCAATCTGCATTTGAACATAACGAGCCGCATTCCAGATTTTATTGATGAAATTCCATGCCGCATCCACTTTAGCTTCATCGTAACGTAAATCCATACCAGGAGCCGAATTGGTTGTTAAGAACCATCTTAGAGCATCCGCTCCTTTTTCATGAATGACATCCATTGGATCAATTCCATTTCCCAATGATTTTGACATTTTTCTACCTTGAGAGTCACGAACCAGACCATGGATCAATACGTCTTTAAAAGGACGATTTTTCATACTGTAACGAGTCTGAAATGCCATACGGGCTACCCAGAAGAAAATGATGTCATATCCTGTAACCAGTACATCATTTGGAAAATATCTTTCTAGGTCTTCTGTGGAATCAGGCCATCCCAGTGTAGAGAAAGGCCAAAGTCCAGAAGAGAACCACGTATCTAAGACATCTTCATCCTGTGTCCAGTTTTCAATGTCTTCTGGTGCTTCCATTCCTACATACAATTCCCCTGTTGTATTGTTTGTCCAGGCAGGAATTCGATGTCCCCACCATAATTGTCTTGAAATACACCAGTCTTCGATATTTTCCAGCCATTGTGTGAATGTTTTTTCAAAACGATTTGGAACAAAATTGATTTTCTGATCTTCAATATGCTGATTGGCAAGCACTTCTTCTGCCAATGGTTTCATCTTGACAAACCATTGTTTGGACAGATAAGGTTCAGCAATTACACCCGATCTTTGCGAATGACCTACCTGATGCATATGTTCTTCAATATGATCAACAACGCCAGCTTCTTCAAAATCTTTAACCAAAGCATCACGACATTCAAAACGATCCATTCCCTGATATTTACCACACAATTCATTCATTGTTCCATCTGGATTCATACACACTGGCATATCCAGATTGTATTTTTTAGCCAAGGCAAAGTCATTTGGATCGTGTGCTGGAGTACATTTCATAACCGCTGTCCCAAAACTCATATCAATATAATCGTCTGCCATAATTGGTAAAGCCTGTCCATTGGCAGGATTGATTGCATGCATTCCTACAATATCTTTATATCGTTCATCTTCTGGATGGACAAAAATTGCCTGATCGGCAAACATGGTTTCTGGACGAGTTGTCGCAATTACCAGTTCTTTACCATTTTCAACAATTTTATATTTGAAATAATACATGTGTCCCATAATTTCCTTATGTTCCACTTCTATATTTGATAAAGCTGTTTTTAATTCAGGATCCCAGTTGATAATTCTTTCTCCCTGATAAATCAGACCATCATTATATAAATCCACAAATACTTTACGAACAGCTTTGGATAACCCTTCATCTAAAGTAAATCTTTCACGAGTATAATCCAGAGACAATCCTAATTTTGCCCATTGGCTTCGAATGGTTGTCGCATATTCTTCTTTCCATTGCCATGCTCGTTCCAGAAACTTTTCACGTCCGATATCATAACGAGAAATGCCCTCTGACAGTAAACGAGCATCTACTTTTGCCTGTGTGGCAATACCTGCATGATCCATACCCGAAACCCATAATACATCGTATCCTTTTAATCGTTTATAACGACAGAGTATATCCTGTAAAGCCGTATCCCAGGCATGTCCTAAATGCAGTTTTCCGGTTACATTTGGTGGAGGAATCACTATACAGTATGGTTTCTTACTCATATCTCCTGCTGTAAAATATCCTTTATCCACCCACGTACTATAAATTCCATCTTCTACTTTTAAATGATCGTATTTCGCATCCAATGTCATATTATCCTTCCTTTCATAAAAAAAAGCACATCATAAGGACGTGCTTGACGTGGTACCACCTAATTTTTTACTTCATTCACATAACGCTGTGTCGCGTATCAACTTACTCTTCCTTCAGTTAATCGGCTCCTAGACTACCTTCATCTTTTCGCAATATTTCTTTTCACCCAACAGAAACTCTCTACAAAATTAAAAAGACTACTCCTTCTATTCTTAGCATTTAACAATAGTTTATCAAACTAAAAATATTTTTCAAGGATTATTTTAAGATTGTAGATTGGATCATCTCTAATTCTTCTAAAGAAATACAGTTTTTAAAGCTTTGATTTTTAACACCATCAAAACATTGATTAAAATCCATCCATAGTACATCCTGTATTTCTTCTTTCTGAAAATCAAACACTTCCTGATCATAGAAATATACATATACATTGGAAATCTGTTTATCCCAGAACGGTTGATGATGAAAATATCCTTTCCATTCTTTTCTTCTTTGTCCACAATAAATAAAGTGATTGGCATCCAGATCAATATTCAGTTCTTCTTTTGCCTCTCGAATTGCACTTTCAATATAATCACAGCCTGCTGGAATATGTCCAGCAGTCGAAATATCAAAACAATCCGGAAACGAGTCTTTATTTTTACTTCTTTTCTGTACTAAAATCTCAAGATTCTCTTTATAGCGAACTAGCCATACATGACTGGTTCTATGTAAAATTCCTTTTGTGTGCGCTTCTTTACGTTCTACAATCTGTCCAGTTGGATTTCCCCTGTCATCTACAATATCTAAATATTCTTTCATACAAACCAGTACGTATGATGTTTCTCCATAAAACATTTTCCATTTTTGGGAACCTGTGTAAGGGCATTGAATACATTATAGTAATCCCCGATTCCTGCTGAAATAGAAAACAATCCCAGTGCTCCTAAAATTGTGTGGGAGGGATCGATCATAAAGAGTAGAAATGGAAGAAATCCAAATACGATATTGGGAAGTAAGCTCATAAAGATGAATCTTTTTTTAGACATCACTTCAATCCCTGAAACAAAGAACAGACCTTTGCCAATATATAAATAGACAGTTTCCCGAAAACAGATCGCATGTAGAAATTCATGAGGAATCATACAGACAATAGATAAAATGGTTCCTGCATTAAATAAAGAAGCCAATCCATGTATTCTTAAACACATTAAAAGATAGAGTCCAATCAAAAGAAATAAACTTAGTATATTCATAACCAGACTAAATGTATTAAAGTTTTCAAATTCTTTAAAACAAGTTGCATCTGGATGATTTTTTAACTGACCAGAAGGAAGTGAATTGACATCTCCATTGAAACGTCCTTTAACAATTAATTCCATATATCCTCCTAAAAAAGGACTCCTTAGAGTCCTTTAAATTATTTACCCATATATGAAGCTACTGTTTCCAGTACTTCATCTGCTGTATCTTTAGCGATACATTCAGCAGCTAATTTCTGAGCGTCTTCAAACGTAATAGATTTAACCTGTTTACGAGCATTTAAAATCTGAGTGGCAGACATTGAGAATTCATCCAATCCCAATCCCAATAAAATTGGAACGGCTTTTGGTTCTCCAGCCATAGCTCCACACATTCCAACCCATTTACCATGTGCATGAGCTCCTTCGATTGTCATCTTAACTAAACGAAGAATGCTTGGGTTGAATGGCTGATATAAGTAAGATACTTTCTGTGACATACGGTCAGCAGCCATTGAGTACTGAATCAGGTCATTTGTACCAATTGAGAAGAAATCTGCATATTTTGCGAACTGATCAGCCAGTACAGCAGAAGCAGGAATTTCAACCATCATACCAACCTGAATATCATCACTGACAGCTACACCTTCAGCAATTAATTCAGCTTTTACATCTTCAAAAATTGCTTTTGCGTCTCTAAATTCCTGTACAGTGGCAATCATTGGGAACATGATGCATAATTTACCATAAACGGATGCACGGCATAATGCACGTAACTGAGTACGGAAAATATCTGTCTGATCCAGACATAAACGAATCGCACGGTATCCTAAGAATGGATTCATTTCTTCTGGGAAATCATAGTAATCTAAATGTTTGTCTCCACCGATATCCAATGTACGAACAACAACTTTCTTACCTTGCATTCCTTCCAATACCTGTTTATAAGCCTGGAACTGTTCTTCTTCTGTTGGCCAGTCTTTTGAACCCATATATAAGAATTCAGTACGGAATAGACCAACACCTTCTCCACCATTGTTCAATACACCTTCAACATCTGCATATCCACCAATGTTTCCAGCTAATTCAACCTGATGTCCATCGGAAGTAATAGATGCTTCATTCTTTAATACTTTTAATTCTTCTTTTTCTTTTGCATACTGTGCAGCTTTAGCCTGATATTTTGCGATTGTTTCTTCATCTGGATTAATAACTACTTCTCCATCCAGAGCATCCAATGCAATAATATCACCAGTATTGGCAGCCTCTAAAACTCCGGCACATCCTACAACAGCTGGAATTTCTAAAGAGTTAGCCATGATAGCAGAGTGAGATGTTTTACCACCAATTTCAGTAGCGAATCCTTTTACAAATTCATTTAATTGAGCTGTGTCAGATGGTGTTAAATCGTGAGCCACGATAACAGAATCTTCCGCAATGGATGTTAAATCTGGAATCAGTACACCTAATAAATTGCATTTTAAACGGAAAGTTACGTCTTTAACATCCGCAATTCTTTCTTTAAAGTATTCACCTAAAGTTTCAAACATAGCAATTGCCATATTTGCATAAGAATCAACAGCATATTCTGCATTTACATTATCATTATTGATGGCAGCTACTACCTGATCGTGTAAATCTGGATCCCCAGCCATCATCAGGTGTGCATCAAAAACAGCCAATTCTTCTTCGCTTAATCGTTTAGCAGCTCTTTCTTTTACACCTTCAATATCTTTTTTTGTTTTTTCCAGAGCAGCTTCAAATTTTGCGACTTCTGCAGCAACATCTTCTACTGTTTTCTTTTCAATGACAACTTTTGGTGTTTCTAATTTATAAACCTTTGCTACGGAAACACCAGCACTTGCCGCAATACCTTTTAACATGAATATTCCTCCTATAGCATCGCGTTTAACGCTTTCATATAAAGAATTTTAACACCTTTTTGTACATTCTTCAATAAAAATAAAAAAGTAGAGAAATTGTAGTGCACCGGTAAAGTTGGACCGGTATAAATAAACTAACTTAATGTTAATTGTTTGAAGGATTGTTGTCTATAAGCTAATGGACTCAATCCTTTTCTTTTTGCGTTAATTCTTTCTGTATTG
>NZ_VUMM01000033.1 GCF_009696175.1 Floccifex porci | reverse complement strand
AAAAATGAAATGGTTCCGGAAATAATTAAATCTTTGAAAAAAGAAACGACTTTAATTCTGGCAACCAATCCTATTTTCCCAAAAGTTGCGACATATTCACGTATTCGATGGGCTGGATTAGAACCAGATGATTTTATTCATATCACAACCTATGAAAATTCACATTCCTGTAAACCAAATTTAATCTATTATCAGGAAATTGTAGATTTATTTCATTTGAATCCAAAAAAATGTTTAATGGTTGGAAATGATGTTTTGGAAGATATGATCACAGAAAAACTGGGATTCAATGTATTCCTGTTAACGGATAATCTATTAAATACGAAGAATTTAGATTACAGCCAGTATCCTCAGGGAAATTTTAAAGATTTAATGCATTATATAGAAGCAAACAAATAACGTATCAGTCTGATACGTTATTTGTTAATATAGGTTTTATGCTGATCAGTAAGAAGATATAACGGATAAGATCCGCCAGGATAAAAAAGATAAAGACTCTTACTGGATATATATTCTGAATATAGTAAGAATAAAGTGTTTTTGAATAAACAAGAATACGAACCAGTTCCAGCAGGATACAAATATAAACCACTTTTTTTGAATTGGGCTGATTAAAGTAAAAGCAGAAAAGAGGAATGGTCCAGATTACTGCAGTGTAAATGCAGAAAATAAACATTGCTTTTGTCGCAAAAACATTCTGCAGATCATTTGAAGCAAATAAAGAAGAAAAAATCTGCATAAAAATTGGGAAGACAAGCAATGAACCATAAATTGAAATACCTAATCTTAAACAGAGCTGTGGAAGAGTGAAAGGCTCTTCTTTTTCTTTCTGATTCGTCTCCAAATAGATATTTTCAATATCCTGATCTTCTTCAATTTCAATTTCATGATCGAATACAATTTTTGCCCATCGATTCGTTTTAAGATATTTTCCATAATGTATCAGCCCGATATTTTTTATAAAGAGTGCAATCACCCAGACAAGGTAGGGCAGAATATGAAAATAATCGTTAAATATATAATATACAGGAATTCCCATCATACAGAAAGAATACAGGATACCTATCCAGTAAAGAGAGCGGAATATCTTTTTTCCAAAACTTAGACAGCTGAATAACAGGCCATAAAGACAGATTTCACTTATAAAGCTTGCCACCATGATTTTCTGGATTGGAAACTGTGTTTTCTGTATAAAATAAGATTGGAATATTAAATAGATTGTTATAAAATAGATAAGAACGATTAAGAATACAAACCAATGGTTACGATTGACTCTTTTTTTCGCATTATCATAAATGAGCTGATCCTGATTCATATTTGTATTATAGCACAAGTTCATAGGAGGTATCATGGAATTTAAATCTGTCACTATTAAAAGAACGGTTCAAATGGAACACTCTGCAAAAGAAATGAAAAGTGGGTCTTTGGAAGTATTAGCTACTCCACAAATGATTTCCTGGATGGAGGAAGCATCTTGTCTTTGTCTGGAAGGACAATTAGAACCAGGATTTACGAGTGTAGGAACTTATCTGAATGTTTCTCATGATAAAGCCAGTTTAATTGGTGCAACAATTTATATTTCATCTGAAATTTCAAAAATAGATGATCGAAAAGTCTGTTTTCAGGTAATTGCTACAGAAAATGATGAAATCATTGGAAAAGGATATCATGAACGTTTTATTGTGAATGAAAATAAATTTATAGAAAAATTAAAGTGAATTTAGCTGGTTGGATGACCTCTCAGTAGATAGTGTAAGAAATTAAACACTGGACTGGGAGGTTTTATATTGAAAAGAAAGTTAAAAAGTAGTACTTAATTTGCACGAAGTGCATACTGGATTTATAAAATTCTGTATATGATTTATTTAGGGTGATGGTTACAGAAGATCACGTGTACATTCTATAAGCAGGATTGCTATACAAACAGAAGATATCTAAAGTATGAGATAAAGCTGATACTTTAGAAACACAAGCAAATCCAAAAGTCAGAATCTGTCATATTAAAAGGACAAAACCTAAGTTTTGTCCTTAAAACAATCTGTTAATTCTGTTTATTTGATAGAAGGCAATTTAAATGCTACCTTTTTTGATATTGAAAAGTATACATACAAATGGAAGCTGCAATGGCAACGTTTAAACTTTCAAATGTTGCCATTTCAATTTTAATGCATTCATCACATTGTTCAATTAATTCTTGGTGAATTCCACTTCCTTCGTTTCCAAACACAATTCCATAACAATCGGGTATAGAAACATCCTGTAAAAAAATAGATTTCTGATGAAGAGCGGTGGCAAAAATTTTCATATTGTCTTTACGATAAGAAGATACCATCTGATATAAATCACAATAATAAACCGGTATGTGAAACAATGCCCCCTGACTGGCTTGAATTGTCTTTGGATTGTAAACATCTACACAATTTTTAGAACAATAAATTGCTTCTATTCCAAAGCTATGAGCCGTTCGAATGATCGTTCCCATATTACCAGGATCCTGTATTTCATCCAGAAAAATCACTTTCTTTTTTTTCTTTTCGGAGTTTTTTTGTTTTTCACAAACCCCAATCATTTTCGCATTTGAAATCTGACTGGACAATTTGTTGATTACACTTTGTGTGCATTCTATGGCTGGAAAAGAAAATGGATTCTGTACTGTCTCTAGAATAAACAGTTCTTTCAAACAGGAAGATTGTAATGCTTCCTGTATTAAATGATGACCTTCTACAATAAAAAGATTTTTTTCATCTCTTCCTTTTTTTGTATGAAGTTTAACAAATTCTTTGATTTTTTTATTTTGAACTGATTCGATTCTCATGCTGTAATTATATATAAAAAAAATTAAAAGTGCAATTTTAATATCTGACACTGTTAGTGTCAAATATTAGAATTATTATATAGACGTGATTTTATTATATAAGATATAGTACATTTAAAAAAATCAATTTGATTAAAGATGAATAAATATGACGAAAATGAGTGATTAAATTTGATGAAAACGATTTCATAATTATATTTATAACCAATTTAATGTAATTTTTATCAAAACAAAATTGAATTTTTTATCAATTTAAATGTTATTTACATTATATAATATTATTCAAGAGAAAGGGATATAGGAATTCGTAATGTTAAGTTTTGCTGTTATTTCACAGGATACAGATATAATTAATTACATACAATTTTATTTAGAAAGTGAATGTGCCAATCAAATGATTCCACTTTATGTTTTTCCAAATTTTTATTGTTTTCTTACAGAAGCGAATTTCAGAAAAATCAATGTGCTGATTATAGATACCGATTTAGAGTGCTGGAAAGAAAATACAGTACGTATCTATAAAGATTTTCCGTATATGAATATTATTTTTGTGGGTTCGAATCTGGAAGTGGGATATAAAGTATATGATATTCGACATTTTGCTTTTATCTACAAAAAGGAATTGATTCCTTATTTTCCAGATGCTTTATCGCGGTTAAGATCCGAGTTAAAGATAAAAGATAAGAATACGATTCGTATTTCATGGAAAAATGTTGTGTATGTATTATATGAACAGGATATTATCTATTTTGAAAGAGATAAGAGAAAGACAATGGTACATATGATGGATGGAACAGAGTATACAACCTATAAGCATATTGATGAGTTTGAAAAAACGGTAAGTGATGATTTTATGCGTATCCATTTTAGTTATTTAGTTAATTTACAATATGTTAAAGAGTATCATAGAAATCATCTTTTTTTATCAGATGATTCATTTGTACCCATTTCAAGAAAATACGAAAAAGGTGTGAAGGAATATTTTGAAAAGTAAAATTTTGAAATCTTTCTGCATATAATATAAAATGATTTAGAGGTGGTTTTATGATTAAAATTCAGGAATTATATGATTTAGATCATACGCTTGCAAAAGATTATTTAAATCAATTTGAATATCCATGGCAGGCATTAAAAGGGATTAAAGATTTTATTCTTCAAACAGGACCTTCATTATCGGATGAATATGAACAAATAAAAGAAAATGTATGGGTTCATAAAAGTGCAACTGTTTTCGAAAGTGCTTATTTAGGGGCTCCCTGTATTATTGGGGCTAATACAGAAGTGAGACATGGTGCTTTCATTCGTGGCAGCGCTTTAATTGGGGATAACTGTGTTGTTGGAAACAGTGTTGAATTAAAAAATGTAATTTTGTTTGATTGTGTTCAGACTCCTCATTACAATTATGTTGGAGATAGTATACTGGGATATAAATCTCATATGGGAGCAGGTTCTATAACAAGCAATGTAAAATCAGATAAAACACTGGTTGTGGTTCATGATGGCGAAATGAACTACGAAACGGGACTGAAAAAATTCGGAGCTATGTTAGGTGACTATGTTGAAGTCGGCTGTAATAGTGTTTTAAATCCAGGAACTGTCATTGGCGTACATTCAAATGTTTATCCAGTATCTTGTGTTCGTGGAGTCGTTCCAGATCATTCCATTGTTAAGTCAGGAGGAAACATTGTTAAAAAAATTTAATCCTGCCATAATTCTTTGTACGCTTGTCTGGATGGGGCTAATATTCTTTTTTTCAATGCAGTCATCCATTCAATCCAGTTCACAAAGTATGTCAATTGTAGAATTTTTACAATTGATTTTGCCACTTAAGAATATTGATTTTTTACATTTTATTATAAGGAAAATGGCACATGCATTTGAATATTTTGTACTTGGAATACTGGCTTATCATTGTAAAAAAGAGAAATCAGAAAAATGGGCTGGAATCGTTTTATTGATTTGTTTTCTTTATGCCTGCAGTGATGAATTTCACCAATGTTTTATTCCGCTGAGAAATCCATCTGTATATGATGTGATTTTAGATGGTATTTCTTCTTTAATAGGGATTGTATTGTGTCATAAAATCTTGAAGTTTTGATTTTTATTCTGTATAATCAAGCTTGTTAAAACGTTGATTGGGACTAGTACTTATTTAACCTTATAAAGAGACTTAAATTCAAAGGCTGAAAGATTTAAGATAAGAAGGAATAATGAATTCACCCAGGAGCAAGAGTTAATCCTCTTCCGTTTCATACGGTTATCATGATAATTAAGTGCTTAAAGGCGAAATAGGATGGTACCGCGTTAAATCGCTCCTATATCGTCTTTTTTTATGGTTTTCATAATAGAAAGGAACAATATGAAACAAATTGATGAACTTCGTCAGGAGGCAATTGAAAAAATTTCAAATGTGGACAATCTGTCCGAATTAAATGAATTAAGAGTTTCTTTTTTAGGAAAAAAAGGACCTGTACAGGGTTTAATGAAATTAATGAAAAATCTTCCTAAAGAAGAAAAACCAGAATTTGGTCAGAAAGTTAACGTATTGAAAAGTGAATTATCAGCATTGATCGATCAGAAGAAAATTGAATTGGAAGAAAAAGAAACACTGGAAAAAATCGAAAGTGAAAAAATTGATATTACATTACCTGGAAGAAAACCAAATGTAGGAAATTTACATCCATTAAATCTGATCACACAGGAATTAGAAGATTTATTTATTGGTCTAGGATACCAGGTAATTGAAGGCAGTGACATTGTGGATGACTTATACTGCTTTGAAAGAGCAAATATTCCTAAAGATCATCCAGCTCGTGATATGCAGGATTCTTTGTATATTGATGAAAATCAATTGTTAAGAACACATACGACAGCAATTCAGATGGTTGTTCTTGAACAATGTGCACCAAAGCCAATTAAGGTGGTTTGTCCAGGGAAAGTATATCGTAGAGATGATGATGATGCGACACATTCTCATCAGTTTATGCAGATGGAAGGGTTGGTTGTAGGAGAGAATATCACATTAAGTGATTTAAAAGGAACGCTATTATTTCTAGCCAGAAAAATGTTTGGTCAGGATAAAGAAATTCGTTTTAGACCTTCTTATTTTCCTTTTACAGAACCAAGTGTAGAAGTGGATGTATCTTGCCATATTTGTAATGGAAAAGGATGCCCAACATGTAAAGGAACTGGATGGATCGAAATATTAGGAGCAGGTCAGGTTCATCCGAATGTTTTAAAAATGGCAGGATACGATCCTGAAAAAGCAAGTGGATTTGCTTTTGGAGTAGGGATCGAGCGTGTTGCAATGTTGAAATATGGAATTGATGATATTCGTCACTTCTATACAAACGATAAGCGCTTTAGTGAAGAATTTAAACGTTTTGAATAGGGGGGACCGAATATGAAAATTTCTAGAAAATGGTTATCACAATACATGGATATTCGTGATTTAACAATTGAACAGTTACAGGAAAAAATAACTGCGGCTGGTTTTGAAGTAGAAGCGGTTGAAAAACAGAGCCAGGGAACCAATTTAGTAATTGGTTATGTAAAAGAATGTAAAGATCATCCAGATAGCGATCATTTACATTGTACAAAAGTAGATATTGGAAATGAAGTACTGGATATTGTTTGTGGGGCTCCTAATGTTAAAGCTGGACAAAAGGTGATTGTAGCCAAACCGGGGGCACAACTTCCAGGAGGAATTATTAAATCTGGAATGATTCGTGGACAAGCTTCACAAGGGATGATTTGTGCTTTATTTGAATTGGGAGTGGATCCAAAATTATTGACGGAAGAACAATTGTCAGGAATTGAAATTCTGGATGAACAGGCTCCAGTTGGAAATGAGGATCCATTAGGATATCTGGGATTGGATGATGAAATTCTCGATATTGGTTTAACACCAAATCGATCCGATTGTCTTGCGGCTTTTTCTATGGGACTGGAAGCAGGCGCTATTCTAAATCGAAAAGTGACTTTACCGGTTTTTGATGGTGCCAGTGATATTGGTGGACCTACAAATTTAAAAATTAACAGTACGACTTCAAGATGTCCTTATTTTTTAGGAAAAGTGATTGGAAATATTACAATTAAAGAAAGTCCAAAATGGATGAAAGAATTATTAATGGCCAGTGGTATACATTCAATAAACAATGTGGTAGATATTTCAAATTTAGTAATGTTAGAAACTGGTCAGCCAATGCATTTTTATGATAAAGATGCCATTGTGAATCAGGAAATTACAGTAGCAGATGGTTTTAATGAAGATTATACAGCATTGGATGGAGTTACCTATGCTTTGAAACCAGAAGACTGTGTGATTACAAATCAGGGAAAACCGATTGGAATAGCTGGTATAATGGGTGGTGACGACTCAAAGATTCTTGATACTACAAAAGGATTAATTATTGAATGTGCTCATTTTGATCATGTTTCCATTCGAAATACAGCCCGTCGTTTATCTTTAGCAACAGAAGCCAGTATTCGTTACCAGAAAGGAATTGAACCATTGGCTGCAAAAAAAGCATTGGATCGAGCAGTACAGCTGCTGATTGAATATGCAGATGCGAAAGAAATTGAAGAAACAGTCGAATTTGGAACAAATCCATATCAGGATAAAATCATTACATGCACATTAAAAGATATTAATAATGTTTTAGGAACTTCTTTTACCAGAGACCAGGTGTTTGATGTTTTCAATCGTTTACATTTTAAACCTGAATATGAAGAGGAAACATTTATCGTAACAATTCCTTCTTATCGTACAGATGTAGAAGGCAAAGCGGATTTGGCAGAAGAAGTGATTCGTATTCTTGGATTTGATTCATTACCTACAACACTTCCATTAATGGAAATGACAGAGGGTAAACTGGATGAAAAACAGAAGATGATTCGAATGATACGATCTTATTTTACATCTCAGGGATTACAGGATTGTATTACTTATACTCTGATCAGCACAGAAAAGAAAGACAATGCGATTTTATCAGATGGGGATGCGATTGAATTATCCATTCCAATGAGCGAAGAAAGAAGATGGATACGTACCAGTATTTTACCAAGTCTTTTAGATGTCGTATCTTATAATCATGCTCGAGGAAATAAAGATTGCAGTGTATTTGAATATTCGGATGTTTCAAATAAAAATGGGTCTTTTAGTCATCTTGCGTTTGTGTTAAGTGGTCTTTTACAGGAAAATCGCTGGACAGGTTATCAGTTGCCTTGTGATTATTATACAGCAAAAGGTCTGGTTGAAGGATTGCTGGATCAGATGGGAATTGCTTCTTCACGAATCTATTTTAAAGAAAACAAAATGGATGTAAAACATTTCCATCCATATCGTAGTGCATGCATATACATTGGAAAAGAATGTGTGGGAGTGATAGGACAGATTCATCCGGATTATGCAAAAGTAACGGGAATAAAAAATGCAATAATGGCAGAATTGTCTTGTGATGCATTATTGAATATTAAGAAATCAAAAATAAAATATACTCCAATTTCAAAATATCCTTCAGTTTCGAGAGATTTAGCATTTGTTACTGATCGAAATATGCCAGTTGAAAAAGTAATGGCTGTGATGAAAAAACAAGGTAGAATCAATAAAGAATTAATCATTCGTAATATTGAAGTATTTGATGTTTATCAGGGAGAACATGTAAAAGATTCAGAAAAATCGGTAGCCTTGTCAATTCTGTTCCAGTCAGATACTCATACTTTAAAAGAAGATGAAATTAATACAGTATTTAATAATATCATTCAGGCCATTGAAAAAGAATGTAAAGCTGTATTAAGAAGTTAATTCAGACACTCAGTTTAATCTGAGTGTTTTTTGTTTTATAATAAACAAAAGAGGTGTACTATGAAAACTTATATAATGGCAATTGATCAGGGAACAACAAGCACAAGAGCAATCCTGTTTGATCATGAAAAAAGGATTGTTGCGATTTCCCAGAAAGAAACGAATCTGTTTTATCCACAGCCTGGATGGGTGGAACAAGATGCCAATGAAATCTATTTATCTGTTCTGGCTGTATGCATGGATGTTGTTTCAAAAGCTAGAATTTCTTTAAAGCAGATTGTTTCAATTGGTATCAGCAATCAAAGAGAAACAACAATTTTATGGGATAAAAATACAGGGCTGCCTGTATATCATGCGATTGTTTGGCAATCAAAACAGACAAATGAGATCTGTGATCAGTGGAAACAGAAGGGGTATGAACCATTGATCATAGAGAAAACAGGAATGCGTATTGATCCATATTTTTCAGCATCTAAAATTGTATGGATTTTGGATCATGTAGAGGGAGTAAGAGAAAAAGCGGAAAAAGGAGATATTCTGTTTGGAACGGTGGATTCATGGATCGTATGGAAATTAACTGGTCAGAAAGTTCATATAACGGATGTTTCCAATGCATCAAGAACTTTATTATTTAATATTGAAAATTGTAAATGGGACAAAGATCTTCTGGAGTTGTTCCATATTCCTTCCTGTATTTTACCGGAAATTAAACCAACATCTTATCATTATGGAAATACGATGTCATCGATTTTTTTAAATGAAGAAATTCCAATCTGTTCAGTGGTTGGAGACCAGCAGGCTGCCTTATTTGGACAAAGCTGTTTTAAAAAAGGAGACGTTAAAAATACATATGGAACGGGTGGCTTTATGCTGATGAATACAGGAGATAAAATCGTTCATTCGAATTCAGGTCTGGTAAGTACAGTAGCCTGGAAAATTGGAGAGCAGGTTACATATGCATTGGAAGGGAGTATTTTTGTATCGGGTTCTTTAATTAAATGGTTAAGAGATGATTTGAAAATAATACAAAAGGCTTCTGATACAGAAATAATGGCAACTTCGGTGAATAGCTGCAATGGACTGTATATTGTTCCTGCCTTTGTGGGATTGGGGGCACCATACTGGAATGATAAGTGCAGAGCTTCTATTTTTGGATTGACATTTGGAACCAATCAGAATCATATAGCCCGTGCTGCACTGGAATCTATGGCTTTTCAAAGTAAAGATGTATTAGATGCAATGGTGAAAGATAGTGGAGTCACATTGAGTGTAATTAAAGTGGATGGAGGAGCAGCAGCAAATAATTTTTTACTGCAATTTCAAAGCGATATTCTAATGTGCAATATTGAAAGAGGAAAAATAAATGAATGTACCGCATTGGGAGCGGCCTACTTAGCTGGATTGTGTTGCTCATTCTGGAAAAAAGAGGATCTGAATATTGAATTAGACCGTGTATTTAAGCCGGTGCGAACAAAGGAAAATGTAGAACAGATTTATGCAGGATGGAAAAGAGCGGTGCATGCTTGTATGGAATTTTAGTTTTTGATAATATATTTCTATGAGTAAATTAATATTAAAAAGTGATTTTATTGATCTATTCAAGTCATTAGGAATTGGGAACGGATCACTGATATGTCTGCAGGCAAATTTATCAAAATGGAATTCTGTGATTGGTGGATATCAGTGCTTGCTTGATGCATTGTTTGAAGTAATCGGAAAAGAAGGTTGTGTAATGATTCCTTCTTTTTCGTATTCTACTTTAGATCCGGCCTGTATGAATCTGTATTATGATTATGAAGACTGGAAGACGATTAGAGAAGAATGCTATGGATATGATAGTATTAAAACATGTTCAGATGTATATTCCAGAAGCATTGAACATGCTTTGAAAGAAAATAAAGTCATGCGTTCCAATCATCCAGTATACAGTTTTTATTTTATAGGTAATTATAATTCGGATTGGCTGAAACAATCTATGAATTATCCGATTTCGTTTTCTCATATTTTGAAAGGATTTGTTCAGAAGAAAGCTTTTAATTTAATGATAGGAGAAAATCTGGAAAACAGTATTCTTATTCCAGCGATTGCGAAAACACTTAATAAAGGAAGTACTTATATTGAAAAAGCATATGTACAATCCAATAAAAAAAAGGTAATAAAAACGTATCTGAATACAATGTGTGATGAACAGACAAAGAAAGAATTACTGGATTATTGTTACTGTAAAACGGAAAAATTAAATGGACAAAATGTATATTGTGTATCCATAGAAGATATTGAATAAAAAAATAAAAAAATATTTGACTTACTCTTATTTATTTGATAAAGTATAGAAGCACTTGATGTGTACGATCTTTGAAAACTGAACAAGAAAACCTGAAAGAAGTACGAAAGTACAAGGAAAAGAACAGCAACGTCAATTTAAAAGAAGGAAGAAAGATGTGTCAGAACATCTAGAGAGCTAAATCAAATGGA
>NZ_VUMM01000032.1 GCF_009696175.1 Floccifex porci | reverse complement strand
ATTCAGGTACAGGTGTAGTAATGCCTTTCTTATAATTCTTTACACATTCAAGTTTAAACTGCCATGTATACTTCATATAAAAACCCTCCTTACTGGCTTATTGTCCAGTTTGGAGGGTACATATCATATAGGAGATTTTTATAAATATTTCAAATTATTTTCAAAATTATGAAAATTCTTTCAAGAAATGAAATCCCAGAATTCAACCTGCTGTGCTTCATTAAAATCCACAAATGAATCTAAGTCCCATACCGATACCGATTTACTTAAATCATCAAAACCAATTCCACTTGTAACAATTTTCCCTTCTTCTACTGTATAAATTGAAGGTGTATAAAGAAAATAAGGACATAAATTTAATAAAGCCTGTCCATCTTCGGTATCCGATGTTAATAGATCCTCTTCCTTTTCTCTTTTAAATCCAAAATCAGTGGAATCAATCGTATATAATATGACTCCATCATGTTCCTGTGAAGTCAGATCAATATAATTTTTTAAAGCCTGACAGAAATCACACTGGTCTCTTATCACCATAAAATTAAAAGATTCTTTATTTTCTATTTTTTCTTTTAATTCATCCATACAAATTTCAATCTGTTGATACGGTTCTTTTTTTGTACAGGAACACATTGAAATCAACATGGTAACGATTAAAAAAAACTTTAATTTTTTCATAGATCCCCCTTAATTGTATCGATTAAATGAATAATGGAATAGGCACAATTTTCCATTTTTTCTTCCGCCTGTTCAATAGCTGCCTGAAATGTCATTGCCCGATCGCTTCCAGAAAAGATACCTGCCATTCCATAATCGTATAATTTCTGGTATCCAATTCCTAAAGCACCGCTTAAACAGATTACTGGTTTTTTACAGGCATTGGCAATCTGTAACACTTCAAAAGGAACTTTTCCATATTCTGTCTGACGGTCGGTCTGTCCTTCTCCAGTAATGACTAGATCACAGTTTTCAATTTCCTCTTTTAAATTTGATTTTTGTGCCACCAGTTGAGCCCCTGAAAAATGTTTAGCTCCAAATACAGCCATCAGGCAGGCTCCAATTCCCCCTGCACAACCTCCAGATTCAAATGAATTCATATCCACATGAAACGTTCGATTGATACAGTCACTGTAATTTTTCATCCAGGAATCCACTTCTTTCATCTGAGAATGATAGAAACCTTTCTGTTTTCCAAAGAAATAAGTGGTTCCATTTTCACCTAATAAATGAATATTCACATCACAAGCCAGAAGAATATCGACTTCTGGTTTTTTAAATTTCTTTTTATTAATATATGTCATCTGTTTTAGACCATAAGGATTGGCTTTTAATACATGCATATGCGCATTATAGAATTCAACTCCAAATTCCTGAAGAATCCCCATTCCTCCATCATTGGTACTGCTTCCACCCAATCCAATGATCAGTTGTTTACAGCCCTGTGCAATCGCATCTTTCATTAAAATACCCACTCCCCGTGAATTGACAACAAATGGATTACGAAGTGCTTTTTCCACCATACTTAAACCAATACAGCTGGCTACATCCATGATGGCAACCTGATCCTGAGTTATATAATAACTGGCCTGAACTTTTTTTCCATACGCATCCAGTGTTAAAACCGTTCGCTTTTGTGCCTTAAGGCATTCTCCTAACACATGGGCAGTTCCTTCTCCTCCATCTGCCATAGGAATACAGATAACTGTATGTTTGTCATTTGATTTTAGAATTCCTCTTTTAATGGCTTCATTAGCCTCTTTACTTGTCATACATCCTTTAAAAGAATCACAGGCTACTACAATTTTCATATTTATATTTTAACACAATGTTCTTAAAGCGTCTTTATTTAACATGTATGAATTCATTGTGATAATATTCACATAATTCTGTTTTTTTTTAATACATAATGATAATATATATAAGTATTAGAAAAAGAGGAATTCATAAATGAAAAAACATATATGTATAGGTGTTAGTGGAGGAATTGCAGCTTATAAAGCCTGTGATCTGGTTAGTCAGCTGTCTAAAAAAGATTATGAAATCAAAGTTCTGATGACAAAAAATGCCACAAAATTTGTAGCTCCCTTAACATTTGAAGCCTTATCAAAAAATCCATGTTACAGTGATTTATTTGATCCGGATATTGAAGATCCGATTGAACATATAGAACTTGCCAAATGGGCCGATTGTTTTGTGATCGTTCCAGCCAGTGCCAATGTGATTGCCAAAGTGGTAAATGGCATTGCGGATGATTTTCTTACGACAACATTTTTAGCCTGTCATTCAAAAAAGATGATCTGTCCAGCTATGAATGTTCATATGTATCAAAATGAAGTTACACAACAGAATCTGAAAAAAGCGAAAGAATTGGGTTATAAGATTGTTGAACCCGAAACAGGTTTATTAGCCTGTAAGGATGTTGGAAAGGGAAAACTGGCTTCCGTTGATACAATTTTAAAGGAAATTGATGCCTTATTCGAAACAAATCAGCCATTAAAAGGAAAGAATGTATTAATCACAGCTGGTCCTACACAGGAAGCCATTGACCCGGTTCGTTTTATATCCAACCATTCCAGTGGCAAACAAGGCTATGCCATCGCAAAAGTCGCTTATGAAATGGGAGCCAATGTAACCTTGGTCTCTGGCCCAGTTCAATTGGATCCCATTAAAGGAATTCAGACCATTTCAGTAAAATCGGCACTGGAAATGTTTGAAGCCGTCAAAAGTCAATTAGATGATGCCCATTATATCATTATGGCTGCAGCGGTAGCGGATTATCGTCCTGAAAACATTGCCCGCCAGAAAATTAAGAAAAAAGAAGATGTTTCCAATATACATATGGTCAAAAATCCAGATATTCTGGCTTATGCAGGATTGCATAAAAAAGAAAATCAGGTAATCTGTGGTTTTGCGATGGAAACGGAAAACCTGGAAGAAAACGCGAATAAGAAGAGAGTTGAAAAAAATTGTGATATGTTGATCGCAAACAATTTATTTACAGCTGGAGCTGGTTTTAAAACTGATACAAATGTAGTTACTTTATTTAAAGGAGAAGAAAAAATTCATCTTGATAAGATGACAAAAGAACAATTAGGTGTTAAAATTCTTGAAACATTAATGGAAATAGAAGAAGGTAAAACATGTTAGTTGCTATAGATATTGGAAATACAAATATTACAGTAGGAATCTTTAATAAAGATACTTTTGTAGCGAATTATAGAATGACTACAAAGGTAAGAAGGACATCGGATGAATTTGGATTTATGTTAAATACTTTTTTAACAAGATCCAATGTAACCAAAGAAAACATTGAAGCCATTATTGTTTCCAGCGTAGTTCCTAAAGTCATGTATTCATTTGTGAATGGAATTCGTAAATTTTATGGAATTGAACCCATAATTGTCGGACCTGGAATCAAAACGGGAATCAGTATTCAACTGGAAAATCCAAAAAGCGTTGGAGCTGACCGTATTGCGGATGCAGCAGGCGCTTACTATACGTATGGAGGTCCTGTTCTGATCGTTGATTTTGGTACGGCAACTACTTATGATTATGTCGATGAAAATGGCTGTTTTAAAGCAGGTGCCATTTCAGTGGGAATCGAAACAGGTGCCAATGCCCTATGGGGACAGACAGCTCAGCTTCCTGAAATTGAAATCAAACAGCCAAAAACCATTCTGGCAAAAACCACAAAAACCGAAATGCAGGCTGGTATTTTCTATCAGTATTTAGGTGGTGTTGAATATACGATCCGTCAATTCAAAAAGGAATGCAAAACTGATTTTAAAGTCGTTGCGACTGGAGGATTGGGAACGATTGTATTTAAACATACAAATTTAATTGATTATTACGATCGTGAATTGATTTTTAAAGGTTTAAAAGCGATTTATGAAAAGAACAAGGAATGATTGATCATTCCTTGTTTGTTTTAATACCAAATTCTGAGGGAAGAAATCTTGGACAGACACTTTCTGAAGTCGCAATGACCGAAGAAGCCAATCGAGTACCAATCATACAAGCCTCTTTTAATGTTTTTCCATATGTCAATCCAGTCGCCACGCCGGCAAAGAACGCATCTCCTGCACCAGTCGTATCTTTTACTTCAACTTTTATTGCTGGACAAATTCCACTTTGTCCATCTAAAGAAGCATAGACAGCCCCTTTATCTCCCATTGTCACAACCATTGATGGAATATTGGCTCCCTGAATATTCTGTACTAATGTTTTCAACATTTCTTCTTCATTTAATGTATCATAATCATCCGAAAAGAAAATTCCTGCTTCCTGCTGGTTACATACAAAACAGGCCGTATCCTGTATCATCTGTCTTCTTTCCACCGCAATGGACATATTGGATACAAAAGCATAGACATCTTTATGATATTTCTGTGCTGCTTTAAACACTTTTTTCACAATGTCTTTTTCCATATCCAGTTCAATGATGATACTATCCGCATCTTTAAAAATAGCCTCTTCATTTTCATCCAGTATCTGGCCAATAGGATCCAGACAAGGACGTTTTGAAATGGAACCAATGACATCTCCATCGTTATCAAAAATTGCCAGCCATGTTCCCATACCATCTTTTACAGACCAGATATAATCGGTATTTACTTTATGATTTTTTAATTTCTGGATAACTTCCCATCCCATACCCGTATCGTCCACCAAAGAAACAAAAGTGGGTCTTAACTCCAGATTGGCAATGTCTTCTGCTACATTGCGAGAAACTCCTCCATGAACCTGAATCACTCTTCCGGCATTTCTTCCTTTCGGGATATACGTATTAAATGGATATCCTTTAATATCCACAAATACAGAACCTATCACAACAATTCCCATATATTCTCCTTTTAAAAAGAGGCAGTCTTTCGACTGCCTGATTTATTATTTAATAGATCCCTGATAATCAACTGTTGTATTTGAGCTTACTGAAGGTTCTTTTTCTGTATCATTAGAGATTTTGATATCTTTGTTATAAATCTTCTTAGTCAATTCTTTGTAGTCATCTTCGCTGAATGAATCAGACCATTGAGTTGAATCAGATAATCCAACATAGTTTTCACTTGGATCTTCACTGATCAATCCTAAGTTATCTACTTTACCAGCATAATCAGAGAAGTTTCCATCTACAACAGCCTGTAATAAAGTTGTAACTGTATTTGCCAGACCTTTCATAGCGGAAGTAATTGTCATACCTTCTGCATAAGTTCCATCGATAATAGGAGCCTGGTCAGAATCAACACCAATTAATTTTCCACCAACTTTGTTTGCAGCTTCTGCAGCAGAAGTATAGATACCACCACCACAAGCAAAGACTACCTGAGTACCTTGAGAGTACCAAGTATCCATCTTAGCTGTAATATCTGCATCTCCATAGAACTGTCCACCATAAACGTATTTAATATTGATATTTACGTTCATTTCTTTAGCAGCAGCATCTGCACCCTGAACATATCCATATCCATAACGAATAACAGCTGGAACAGCCATACCACCTAAGAATCCTAATTCAGTATATCCCATTTTAACAGCAGCATAACCAGCCATGAATCCTGGAATTTCTTCCTGGTAAACAGTTGAATAAAGAGCATCCATATTTGCTTCCTGAGAAGCTTCACTTAAATCAAATTCACTTAAATCCAATGCGATAAATTTAACATCTGGATATGTATTTGTACCATAAGCAGCTGCTTCAGCAAATAAGAATCCTGGCATTAAGATAACGTTATATCCATCATCAACAGCTTTGTCAACCATATCAATACGAGCAGCGTCATCATCTGATGAAGGTTTGTAGTAGTTAAAGTCAATATCATGTTCTTCACAGAATGCTTTACCTGCTTCATAAGTTGTCTGGTTGAATGATTGGTCAGTAATGTCTCCTGAGTCAGTAATCATAGCTACACGGATTTCAGATGTATCATCTTTTTTATCTCCTGAACCGCAGGCAGCTAACCCAAAAAACATACTGAAAGCAACAAATAACTTAAGAATTTTTTTCATAATTGTCTCCTCCGTATGTATTCTTATAGAATAATTTTATCACTAAAAATAGACCAGTTCAATATTGTAAAGGCTTACATTTTTATGTAAAATATCTTCTCGTTTCTTACAAAAAATAATCCTTTTAAACCATTATCTAACTATATATAGATTATCTAAAGCTCTAGTGAATGCAACATACTGCTCATTAAATTCCATCCCATTTGTAAGTACAGCAACCGCATCAAACTCCATACCTTTAACCAAATTAATAGGCAGAATAGAAATTCCTTCATTTACAACAGTATTCATCTCGATGTTCATTTCTTCTGAAAAATCCGAAAGAATTTTATTTTGTTTCTCTGTTAAAGTCTTATAAATAATAACAGATCTATATTTTTTATGGCTATTCTGTATAGATTTTAAGGAATTAAGCACTCCTTTAAGATTTTCTTCTTTTACCTCTTTTCCCTTAATACCGATAGGAATCATCTCAGAACCAAAATTATCATTACAGAATTCTGTAATTTGTTCTGTATTTCTGTAATTCTGATTTAATACATAAACATTTGCGATATTTAATGGTTCTAATAAACTCCAATCCATCAGTGTTTCATATTCAAATACAATCTGATTTATGTCTCCATAGAGATTAAAAGAAGCTTTTGTATTCATAGATTTAAACAAGCTGTACTCAGAAAAAGAATAATCTTGAGCTTCATCAATGCAGATTAATATATCACGTGTATCTACATATTTATAATAAAGCAAGTTCAAAAGTAATCTAAAAAACAAATTATGTCGATACACCTTTTTATTTTCTTTAAACTTATATTCTGCATATATTTTAGATAACGTATTTTTATATACATCTCTATAAATTTCATTAAAACTCATCTTTGATAATACTTTTTGAATCTCTTTTAAGTTTTCATAATTATTCATATCAAAAGAACTAAGGTCTATTTGTTTTTTATGATTTAAAATTGCTTCTTTTTTCTTATTTATTTCTCTTGTTTCTTTAACATAGTCCAGCATTTCTCCATAAAATGGTTCATCTTTCAATCCATTTAAAGAACAAAATTCCATAAATAATCCAATTTGTACTTTATTTTTTAATTGACCAATAATAAATTCATTTCGATTTAGTATGTACTTTTTATCACTGATTGATTTTTTAATGTTTTTTATCTTTATTTCAATTCTATCCACTTTTTCATCAATTTCTTTATAAATACCTGCATTTTTTTCCTGTCTATATTGATTTTGATAATCTTGTAAAGCAACAGTTGCGATTGCGATTATTGATTCTTCGACTACATTCATTTGTTTTTTGATATTATTTCTTCTCATGAAATTATATTGTGGAATCGATTTATATTCATTGAACAAATGCAAATACAGATTATATTCATCAATACATTGATTTAGTATATAGGATGTTAATTCATTTTTTTCTTTCAACAAATAATCCATGCTTAAAACTTTAGAGTAATTAATATCCAATACTTTTTCATTTTCCTTACGTTTTTTCTCCGCTTTTAAATCCTTAACGATAATCTCTAATTCATCTTTTTCTTTGTTAAATATTTCTATTTCCTTGTTATATTCCTTTTTCTTTAATGTATACGCATTTATTAAAAAAGGAATCTGATCTTCCATATAAACATCAATCTCTTTTAACTTTGTATTCAGACTGTTTATTTCTTTTTCACTGTCTGCCGCTTTTATAATATTATCAATCGATTTTTTTAATCCTTGATATATACCATACAAGCTTTCATTATTTAATACTAATGTCGAAAAATGAACGGATTCTAAAATCTGTCTGATTTTATTTTCATTTAATAGTGATATACAGTTTTTTTGAATTTCCTTAAAAACTTCTTCAACCTCTAACTTAAATTTTTGTGAATATATTTCATAAAGCATATCATGAGGCAAAAACATTTCACTTTCAATTTCCACATTCAATTTTCCATTTGGAAAAAGTTCAAGAAGATATTTATAATAATCTTCTATGGTGTATCTTTGAATCAGTTCCAATCCTAATTCTTTACTAAGATTGTCAATTTGTGAGTCAAAATATTTATTTGGTGTTACTACTTTTATTTGTTCCGGTTTAACATAGTCATTAAATAAAAGAAAGGATAATCTATGAAGCAATATCATTGTCTTTCCTGAGCCAGCACATCCTTGTACCACAAAGCTTTCTGACAATGGTTTTCTCATAATTTCATTTTGGTTATACTGAATTGTTTTAATAATATTTGTTACTGCATTGCTTCTTCGTTTATCTTTCAATACATCAATCAAAAATGAATCCACAACACCATTTTCAAAAATATCTTCAAATTGATTGAATGTCGTTTTACAAGAGATTAATGTTGAATTTTTTATCGTTATTTCTCTTCTTAATAACAGATTATAATATGTATCACATACAATAAAATTGGTTTCTTCATTTTTACTAGAAGAATAGAATATATTTCCTAATTCCGTTCTCCAATCTATTATTCTTTGTTTAAAATCCAACATTAATCCTTTTTCGCCGATATAATATTCTTTTGCTTCTTCATCACTTTCTAAATCAATTCTTCCAAAATAGGGACATTTTTTAATGATACAGTATTCTTCTAATGTATCTCTATTTCTATTAAACCTGTCTTTATTGATAAACCATCGATCTCGATCATCATAGCCATAAACTGGTTCTTTTAATTCTTTGCTCAATTGATTTACTTTTGTTTGAATTTTATTTATTTCATAATTCAAGTCTGCAAGCAAACTATTTAAATTTTGTTTCTCTTCTTCAAAATCCAGTTCCATCTAAATCATTCATCCCCTTCATAAACATTCGTATCCAATGTATCAATATTCAATATTGTCTGCCCACAATTCACATTGGGTCATTACCGTATTCATGGCATCCTCCATACCTTCAGGCGGATATTTATATTTTTTCAAAAGTCTCTTTATTATCATACGCATGCGAGCTCTAGCAGAATTTTTCTTCTGCCAGTCCACAGTCTTGCTGTTTCTTAATGTTTCTGTTAACTCTTTTGTGAGTGAAATCAGTTCGGAATTACTGTAAAAATCTTTTATCGCATCCGGTTTTGTTAGAACATCATAAAAAGCCAATTCTTCTTCCGTTAATCCAAGTGATTCACCATCTTCTTTGGCCTGTTTAATTTGTTTAGCCATTTCCAGTAATCTCTCAATTACTTCTCCATTAGTTAACATTCCATTCAAATAGGAATTGATTGTTTTTTGTATAATTTCTGAAAATTTTTCAGATTTTACTACATTTGTCCGTCGGTATATTTTCAACTGATCTGCTATTAAATTTTTTAATAGTTCTATAGCAAGATTCTTTTCTTTCATTTTAGAAATTTCTTCTAAAAATTTAGGATCAAACAAAGAAAATTCTTCATGAATGTCTGAAAACAAATTAATAACCCCATCACTTTTAATGCTCTGTTTCAACAATTCATTAATTCTTTTGTTCATTTCAGGTAAAGAAATCAAATGCCTTCCACCCTTTTCCTCCAGTCGCATTACCAAAACACGAACAGATTCAAAGAATGCAGCCTCTAATCTCAATTCTGGTTCAACTAAAGAAGAGCATAAACTTAAAGCCTGTTTTAATGCATATGCTTCTTTGATAAATACTTCTTTTTCTTTTTTCTTTTCTGGAGCCACAACGAAGTTAACTCCTCCACTAATTGTTTTTGCTCGTTCCAGATCTGTTCCATTTTCAAACAAGTAATAATCATATCCATGGAATAAATCACGACAAATATCCAGCTTCTCCAGAAATTTTGGATACGCAATTTTACCTATATCTGGATCTCCATATTTATTTTTATCACGTACAGTATAGTCATTCATAGCTTGTTTCAGTGCTTTAGCTATACCTACATAATCAACAACCAATCCACCCTCTTTATCTTTATAAACTCTGTTTACACGGGCTATTGCCTGCATTAAATTATGTCCACTCATCGGTTTATATACATACATAGTTGCCAAAGAAGGAACATCAAAACCAGTAAGCCACATATCTACAACAATAGCAATTTTTAAAGGATCCTCATTATCTTTAAATTTAATTGCTAATTCTTCCTTATGTGCTTTGTTGCCAATAATTTCATGCCATTCTTCAGGATCTTTATTACTAGAGGTCATTACTACCGCTATTTTCTCTGTCCAATCAGGTCTTAATTCCAATATCTTTTTGTAAATTTTTAAAGCAATTGGACGAGAATAAGCAACAATCATGGCTTTTCCAGTTAATAAATTTTCTCTATTGTTTTCATAATGATATAAAATGTCATTTACTAAAGAATTAATAGTTTCATCTGCACCCAACACTGCTTCCATACGAGCCAGTTGTCTTTTACTCTTTTCAATCACAGCCGGATTAGCATCTTCGCTCATTAATTCATATTCTTCATCAATTAAACGAATTGTTTCTTCATCCAATTTCAATTTAACAACACGACTCTCATAATAAACAGGACGAGTTGCACCATCTTCTACTGCTTGGGTCATATCATAAATATCTATATAATTCCCAAATACCTCACGTGTAGATTTATCTTTATTTGAGATTGGTGTTCCAGTAAATCCTATATAAGATGCATTCGGTAAGCTATTTCGAATAATACGTGCCGTTCCAACAACAATTTTTGCTTCTTGTTCCCCTGATTTATTTTTAATAAATTTTACTTTTTCATCTAATCCATACTGACTCCGGTGTGCTTCATCAGCCATAACTATAATATTTCTTCGATCTGAAAGAACATCGAAAGACTCTTCGAATTTCTGCATTGTTGTAAAAATGATTCCATTTGCCTTTCGACCACTTAACCAATTTTTTAAATGTTCCCTGCTCTGTGCCTGTATTGGTTTTTGACGTAAAAAATCTGCACATTTTGCGAATTGAGAATATAATTGATCATCCAGATCATTTCGATCTGTAATAACCACAATTGTAGGTGAATTCAACGCCTGCTGTAACAAATGAGCATAGAAAACCATAGAGAGAGATTTTCCAGAGCCTTGTGTATGCCAAAAAACGCCTGCTTTTCCATCTGTCTGTGTTGCACGAACAGTAGAATTAACTGCCTTATTAACCGCAAAATACTGATGATATCCAGCTAAAATCTTTATATTTTTCTTTCCATCCGTAGAAAAACAAATAAAATTTTTAATTATATTTAAAAACCGTTCTTTTTTAAAAATACCTTCAAAAAAAGTATCAAAAGACGCATATTGTGTATTCTCATAACTTCCATCTACCGTCTTCCATTCCATAAAACGATCTTCTCCTGAAGTAATTGTCCCGGCTTTCGTTATCAATTGATCACTTAAGACACAAATCGCATTATATATAAACATAGAAGGTATTTCCTGCATATAATTCCTAATTTGTAGATAAGCCTCAGAAGCATCCGTTTCATCTCTGGAAGGAGATTTTAATTCTATTAGAACAATAGGAATTCCATTAAAAAAAATAAGTACATCTGGTCTTTTATTGCTCTTTTCTATAAATGTCCATTGATTTGCCACAATAAAAGAATTGTTGTTTACATTATCATAATCTGCTATATAGACAATAGATGACTTTTCTTGACCATTTTCATGATATTTTACTGGTATTCCATTTTGTAAGTAATCCATAAATACTTTATTTTTAGAAACCAGATCACCCATTTCAAAATTTGTTAATTTATATATCGCATTTTTAATCGCGTCTTCATGTAATTTGGGATTTAATTTATACAGTGCCTCTTCTAATTTAGGCATATATAAAGGATTTTTTAAATCTCTTTCAACATTTGGACCATACAAATATTCATAATTCATATTTCTAAATAAGTCTAAAACTGCATTTTCATAATCTGCCTCTGTAAAAATGAATGACATAGTATAACCCTCCCGTCTAACATAAATAACTATTTTAAAATATTCTTTCTATGGTATTCCAAGAATTCATTCATTTCATTGTCTGGTCTTATTCTTAATTTCATTTTTTCATTCAATCCAAAACAACGAATAGAATTCTCATCTAAACATTTCGAAAATATAATTTTCCCTTTCTCATCAAATGAAATATATCCTTTATCAAACAATGTATCTAAATTAGGAACCAGCAATAAACCATTTTTAGGGTTCAACCATTCATTATTTTCATAGCAATCTTTCCATGGTTTTATATGCGATGCAATCAATAATTCAGTACAATTGCATCCTGTAACCGAACAACAACCATTCCATCTTGCAATAACACGATTTCGATATCCTCTTTGATTTATCCTTGTCTTTAATAATTTTATCTTTTCCTTTTCTAAACTTTTTTCTTTGTCAAAAGTTTGAGATTCCTGATTGAACAATCGATTTGAATACCAGACAAAAGAATGAGCATCTATTAAATTAATTTGTTCAACATAATCACTATAGATCTTTGCGACTTCATCTATAGCTCTATTAAATTTTAAATATTGATCAAATGTCATTCTTCCTTTTAACATTTCTGAATCAATATCGAGAAATTCTAATCTATCAATAAATATAGATTTCTTACATGGAACATATCTATTTGGTTCTTTAACAAACATTAAATAAGAAAGAACATCTGTTTTATAACCAAAAAAATCAGCTAAATCTTCATATGATTTTCGATCCTTATTTGTTTTATATAAATTATAAAATAATTTAGCTGCATGTTCTGGTCTATCTTCAATACCATTTTTGAATTGAATCTTTTGTTGATAATGCACGATATTATTATCCTTATGCATCATTATCTTTAAAACACATTCATTGATAAAAGAATAATTCGATAAATCCCATTTATCTATACAAAGAATATTCTTTGCATCTGCAACAATTCTTTTCTTATAACCCTCTTCTTTTTCCAAAAAGCCATTATTAAAAGATACTTTTAATCCATTCTGTTTTTTAGTTATATTTTCAACAAATAGATCAATAACAGTTTTTAAATAATCTGAATCTTTAACATATTTAAACATAACAACTCCACCAAACTTATAACATTTAAATAAATAGGATCTATCTATATAATCAAACAAATAATCAAACAAAGTTAAACTAAATAATAATTTAGCGGCTTAAAGAACAATGTTGGAAACATCAAGTTCACCAGACATTAGTTTAGGTAAAAGAGTATCTCTAAGTTGTGCCAATTGCTGATTTTCAAGCTGATTACTTATAATAGCTTCAAACATCGGAAGTGTTATCTCAGAAAAAGCCATATTTACTTTTTCAGATGGCAAAACTGTTTGCGAAACCTTAATTTCGGTAGAAGACAGATTAACTTGAACACCACTATTGGCTCTACTGCGAAGGTTAGTAAGAAAATTAGTGCTATTTGTGAGTAAATAGATAAATGGGTATGTAATTCCTTTATATCCATTTGCTCTTATGTGCCCAACTCGTTGGTTGACAATATACTCATTATCAAATGGCATAATGGCTGTGTTTCCCAATATTGCAACATTGTCCTTCATATCGGTCATCGCCATAAGAATGTCGCCTTTTTTTAGGACGAATCTTTCCAATTTTGAAGCAAGTCTCTTAGGATACCAGCTTTTTGTTCCATCGGGAATAAACCCACCACCGCGTGAAATATGTCCTTGTTTAAAAACTTGGTAACAATCAGAAGATGGTTCGTTAAGAAGTTCTTTGCTTTTAAAAGCATAGCCATTTTGGAAGTCAACAATCTTTTCAAGAGGGACAACTTCCCAATCAGAGGGTATAGATCCGTTAAAAGGTTCAAAATCAACAAACCACGACTTAAATAACAGTTGAGCCTGTTGTTCTAAATTATTGTTTATCTCTTGATTCAGTTCTATTTTCTTATCAATAGCATCTAAGATAGATGATATTCTTCTTTGTTCCTCAATTGTTTCAGGAACTTTAACAATTACATTTTTCATAGTGGTACCAGATACTTCTTTGAAAGTTGTACCACTACCTAATCCTTCAATTTTATCTTTATTAAATTTTAATAGATAGTACACAAATAATGGATTTATATTATCATTAGGCACCACTGATTTAAATCCTTGATTTGTACATAAATCATTATCAGCAATTGCAACATAACCGATCGGGGCTCTTGATGAGAATAAAATACTATTTTTTGGCATAATTTGTGTAGAACAACTCTGATACAACCCTAGTCAAGTAGACATGGGAAATATTTAAAAATCTCATCGATCAACAACCCATTCCACTTTGGTTTGGGTTGTTTTTTATTTCTTCTATAATCATTTCTTTTTGATGTTTCTTCTTT
>NZ_VUMM01000031.1 GCF_009696175.1 Floccifex porci | reverse complement strand
CATGATGTGCAACGATTTATATAGCGACCGACGTAATGAATAATAAAAAACTCATCTATACAATTAAGTATAAATGAGTAAATTAGAATAAATATTAATGAGTCCAAACTTTTGGGTTCACTTCATTTAGTGCTCTTTTATAAATTGGATCAGTTTATTTTCATCTTCCAGACTCATCTGGCAATCTCCCATATGTATATGTGGTTTTGTTTTACCGTGGAAATCAGAACCAGCTGTAGAAATTAAATGATGCTTATCCGCTTTCAGTTTATAATACTCAATCTGTTCTTTTGAATGATAAGAACTATAAACTTCTAATCCATCAATTCCTAAAGCAATGATATCTTCCAGTAATTTGTCATCTTCTTTTACATTATTTCCAGGATGAGCTAAAGAAATGATCGCATTCTGACTTCTGAAAATTTCTATAATTTCTTCCATTGGCATAAATTCCATTGGAGAATATGCCATTTTTCCTTTGGCACAATATTCCCAGAAAAAATCTACATAAGGAGAAATTCCATGTTTTTTTCCAGGTCGAAATTCTTTTAAATAAGGATTTTCATCATTTTCAGGCATAGATAAAGCCACTTCACAAACGCTTTCCGCTTCATAAACACCATTTGGTCTTAACTGTTTAAGATGGTCCATATCGATTTTGATACCCATCTTATTTTGGATGATTTCCAGACGTTTTAATCCGGATTCTTTTTCCATGTTAGAAACTCTGGTCTCTATTTCTTCCCATACTGGATGAAATGGATCGATAAAATAGCCTAAAATATGAAAGTCTTTTCCATGAAATGTACAATCCACTTCTATTGCTGGAATGACCTGAATTTCATTATTCTCGATATTTTTTAAATCAGTATAAGCTTTTGTACTGTTATGGTCGGCAATGGCAATGGTATGAATTTGGGAATCTTTGGCAATCTGTAACAATTCTTCAACTTTTTTTTCTCCATCCAGACTGTACATGGAATGCATGTGTAAATCGATATGATTCATAGATTTACTCCTTCTAATAAGAATCTAAATCTGCTGGCAATGCGATATTTTTTAATGCGTTGATATTTAATATATCGCAATCCAACTGAATATTTAAATCCGATGATATTGTATTATAGGCAAAATAACCCTGTATATCCAATTTGATATTTTCAATATATTCATCATTCAATGTGACTGTAATTTCTCCTTTGGATATAGACAGGGTTCCCATAGAATCCAGTAATGTAGACAATTGTTTATTGTTTAATTTCAATTGAATTACATTCCCTTTTCTGGAGGAAGATTCAAATAAAGAAACCAGCTGGTCATCGCTATAGTCTAAAAAGATATTATAGACAGAAATTTTAGAATTGGGGGAAAGTCCAATGTTTTCCAGAACACTTTGCGAAGTTGTATCCATATTCTTTAAATAGGTTTTTCCATCGACTATATAAAATTCAATATAGTTTTCAATGGTATTTTTACCAGATGTAAGATCCATGTTGGCAGCGACTCTTAGATTTCCATTCTGGATAAATTGAACGTCTAAATCAATTATATTTCTGTTTTCTGTTTCGGTAATCAATGTTCCATTCAGAATGCCTGAATCCGCTTCTAAAGTACGATCCAAAGCATCAAATACTTCAATGACATCATTCTTGTTTACTTTTTGTGAACAGGAAGATAAACAAAAGAGTAAACAAATCGATAAGATCTGTGTTATTATTTTTCTCATAGATACCTCCAATGGTATTGTATATAGTTTTACAGGGAGTGTCAAAAGATGTTGATTGGTTATGTTAGAGAAGAAAATCGAAAAGATTTAAAAGATTATGATTTTATATGGGTGGATGATGCTTCTTTGGATATGAAAATGAAAGATATTAAAGAAGATAATAAAAGTACAAATTATACATTTGATGATTTTGTGTATGTGACAAAAGAAGATGAATCCAGAATTGATTCTTTATCAGAAGTATTGAAATTAAAAGAATCGCAGAGATTAGCCTGTCAGACACCAACCAATAAAAACTGGACTTTAAGGAAATTAATGAGTGAAATTGATAAAGAGCATCAGTATTTTAAATTGAGAGAAGAACTGGTTTCTTTATGTAAGAAATCAAAAAAACCATTGGCTTATCGTTTCTTAAAAGAAATTAATTCAAAAACGGTAAGTATCCATCGTTTAAAACAAATGAAATATCAATTGAATAAAGAATAGAATCGAGACTTCTCGATTTTTTATTTTAAAAAGTGGGACATTATCATTTTCCTTTCAGACCTTTCAGATTATTTTAAAAAAGTGATTGACAAACTTGAATCTATAGAATAATATAATAAATTGCATAATAGTCTATGGGACTACTATGCCCAATTTTACGAAATTAGGGGTTTTTAACGGAAAGGATGGCATGCATGGATAGTAAATCATATCGAGTTGTGGCGTGTGGTAAAAAGGCATCACGTCGAAATTATTCGAAAGTAAGTGGGAATCTTGAACTTCCAAATTTGGTTGAAATTCAGACAAATTCGTTCAAATGGTTCACAAAACAAGGAATTAAAGAAGTTTTTGAAGAAATTTATCCAATTGAAAACTTTGGGAAAAACATCAAATTAAATTTTTTGCAGTATCACTTTGAAAAACCTAAGTATAATGCAGAAGAATCTATGTATAGAGAGTGTAACTATGCCGCACCTTTATATGCAGATATGGAATTAGAAGTAACCGATCCAGATACTGGAGAAGTTGTTACAAAAACAGAAGAAGTATTTTTAGGGGATTTTCCATTGATGACCGAAACTGGTACTTTTATCATCAATGGGGCAGAACGTGTTATTGTCAGCCAAATCGTCCGTTCACCTGGTGCATATTTTTCAGATAATTATGATGAAAAGACAGGTCGACAAAATTATTCTTGTGAATTGATTCCAAGTCGTGGAACTTGGCTTGAATTCATGACAGAACAAAAGAAAACAACAAATGGTCGTATTATAAATGTATCCATTGACCGTCGAAGAAAAGTGCTGTTTTCCATTTTATTCAAAGCCATTGGTATGTCATTAAATCTGGAAATTAATGAAAATACACATGACACAGCACAAATGGAAACTTTCCTGCATGCTTTAGGGCGCAAATGGGATGACGTTGCCACAGATCCAGAAGATCGTGAATATATGAACCTGTATCTACTGTTGTATACAGCTTTCTTTGGTAAATATGAAGATATCGATAATTCATTGCTGAATGATAAAGTTAAAACTACACAGGAAGCTTTATTGTCTTTTTATGAAAATCAAAGAAGTGATGAAATTCCTACATTAGATGGTTCTATTACATTGATGCAGGCAAAATTCTTTGATCATCGTCGTTATGATCTGACAAAAGCAGGTCGTTATAAATTACGTAAAAAATTAAATGCGATTTCTCGTATGGAAGGGAATTCGCTTGCCCATGACATCATAGATGTTGATGGAAATGTCTTTATGGAAAAAGGAACTATGATTCATAGAGACCAGAGAAATATTCTTCGTGAAGAACTAGCTAAAGGAAACTATTGTGTTGCTTATCCATTCCGTTCAGAATTCCATGAAGAAGATATTGTAAGTATACCAGTCAGCTATAATACCGGACTTACAGGTCGTATTTTAGCGCAGGATGTTGACTGTGGTTCTATGTATCTGGAAGCTGGTACTGTTTTAACAAAACAGGATGTTGATTTATTACGTACTTGTGTTGAAGAAGTAAAAATCTATGGTGGATTAATTGCCACTCCAGTTGTATTAACTCCTGAAAATACAAAAGCGGTATTAAATTATGGACAGCGTTTATTTACATTGGGTCGTTTGACAAATGATAAAGGACAGGATTTAGTCGATGATGCGATGGATCTGATTGCGTCTCGTTTTGAAATTGGAGTTTCCAGTGAAAAAATAGATGCAGCCAATGAATTTAATATTGAAAAACGAGTAATGAATGAAGAAATTACTGCATGGCTGATTGGATCATGTGTGCAGGAAGTTTATGTTGTAGATAAAGATGGTTCTACAATTAAAATTGCTGGTAATGATCCTTTCGCAAATAAGCATACTATTACTATTTCGGATATGTATGCATTCTTCTCTTATAGCTTAAATGTTATGGAAGGAATTGGAACGACAGATGATATTGATATGTTAGGAAACCGTCGTATCCGCTCTGTAGGAGAATTGATTCAGAATCAGTTCCGTATTGGATTGTCTCGTATGGAACGTGTTGTAAAAGAACGTATGTCCATTCAGGAATTAGACAGTTTAACACCTAAAAAACTGACAAACATTCGTCCTTTGACAGCGGCTATTAAAGAATTTTTCTCAAGCAGTCAGCTGTCTCAGTTTATGGATCAGCAAAACCCATTGGCTGAATTGACAAATAAACGTCGTATTTCTGCTTTAGGTCCAGGTGGTTTAACAAGAGATCGTGCTGGATTTGAAGTTCGTGACGTTCATTCTTCTCACTATGGTCGTATTTGTCCAATTGAAACACCTGAAGGGCCAAATATCGGTTTGATTTCAAACCTGACAACTTATGCAAAAATTAACGAATATGGATTTATTCAAACTCCATATCGTATAGTGAATAAAGATGGAACAGTTAGTGAAGAAGCTATCTATTTAAGTGCAGATGAAGAAGCAGATTACATCATTGCTCAAGCCAATGAAGTCCGTAATGGTCGTTTGGAAAAGGAAATGGTGGTTGCTCGTAAAAACGGGGATACAATCAATGCTCCAAGAGAAAGTGTTGAATTGGCCGACGTTTCACCAAAACAAATCGTCTCAGTTGCCACTGCCTGTGTACCATTCCTGGAAAATGACGATGCTTCCCGTGCCTTAATGGGTGCCAATATGCAGCGTCAGGCGGTTCCTCTATTAAATCCACATTCTCCATATGTAGGAACGGGAATCGAATATAAAATTGCCAAAGACTCTGGAGTTGGTATTGTCAGCAAGCAGGATGGAATTGTTGATTATGTAGATTCTTTGCGTATCATTGTAAAAGACTACAATGGAGAAAAACATACATATCAGCTGCGTAAATTTGGTCGTTCAAATGCAAGTACATGCATCAACCAGAAACCAATTGTTAAAGTTGGAGAAGCGGTTGAAAAAGGTGATATCTTAGCTGATGGACCAAGCATGCAGAATGGAGAACTGGCTTTAGGTCAGAATGTTACCATTGCGTATATGACATGGTATGGATATAACTATGAAGATGCTATCATTATGTCAGAAAGAATGGTAAGTGATGATGTTTATACTTCCATTCATGTGGAAGAATATGATATAGATTGCCGTGATACAAAATTAGGTCCAGAAGAAATTACTCGAGATATTCCAAATGTTGGAGAAAATGCCGTTCGTAAACTGGATGCCAACGGAATTATCATGGTAGGAGCTGAAGTAAAAGAAGGAGATATCCTGGTTGGAAAAGTAACGCCAAAAGGACAGAGTGAAGTATCTCCTGAAGAAAAATTACTGCTGGCTATCTTTGGTGAAAAGTCTCGTGAAGTTCGTGATAATTCGCTGAAAGTACCTCATGGCGGAGCTGGAATCGTTCATTCAATTCGTGTATTTAAACGTGGAGATGGCAGTGATCTTCCTCCTGGTGTAAATATGCGTGTTAAAGTATATATCGTTCAGAAACGTAAGATTTCTGAAGGGGACAAGATGTCAGGACGTCACGGAAATAAAGGGGTTATTTCTAAAATTTTACCTATTGAAGATATGCCATTTATGGAAGATGGAACACCAGTTGATATCTTATTGAATCCATTTGGGGTACCATCACGTATGAATATCGGACAGATTCTGGAAATTCATTTGGGTTATGCAGCCAAGAGACTGGGAGTTAAATTTGCAACACCGGTATTTGATGGATTGTCAAACGATGACTTGGCGGATGTTATGCGTGAAGCCAATATGACCAAAGATGGAAAACAGGTTTTATACGATGGACAGACTGGACAGCCATTTGATGAACGTATCAGTGTAGGTGTAATGTATATGATCAAACTGGCTCACATGGTTGATGATAAATTACATGCTCGTGCAACAGGTCCATATTCTCTGGTAACACAACAGCCATTAGGTGGTAAAGCGCAGAATGGTGGTCAGCGTTTTGGAGAAATGGAAGTTTGGGCTTTGGAAGCATATGGAGCCAGCCATACTTTACAGGAAATCTTAACAATTAAATCGGATGACATTCAGGGTCGTATTAAAACATATGAAGCCATTATCAAAGGAAAAGATATTCCAGAACCAGGAATTCCTGAATCCTTTAGAGTATTAATGCATGAATTACAGGGATTAGCGATTGATGTTCGTCTGCTGGATGAAAACAACAATGAAGTGGATATTACTTTAGACGATGATGAACAGACAAAAGCTCCTGAACATAAAGAAGAATTAGTGAATGATTTAGAATTGGAAGATACAAATGATATAGAGGAGGTCAATGAATAATGAGTGTAAATAAATTTGCAGCTATACAAGTTCAATTAGCATCTCCTGAAAAAATATTAGAATGGTCACATGGAGAAGTGACAAAGCCAGAAACCATTAACTATCGTTCGCAAAAAGCAGAAAAAGATGGTTTATTCTGTGAACGTATTTTCGGTCCTACAAAAGACTGGGAATGTGCTTGTGGAAAGTATAAAAAAGTGAGTTTTAAAGGAGTTGTCTGTGACCGCTGTGGTGTAGAAATCACAAAATCAAGTGTACGTCGTGAACGTATGGGTCATATTGAACTGGCCGCTCCAGTGGCTCATATCTGGTATTTACGCGGAATTCCAAGCCGAATGGCTTTATTGCTGGATGTGACACCTAAACAATTGGAAGAAGTTGTTTATTTTGTCAGCTATGTTGTTACTGATCCAAAAGATAGTGACTTATCCTATAAACAGATCTTGTCTGAACGTGAATATCGTGAAAATGTATTATTATACGGAAGCGATGGATTTAAAGCCCAGACGGGAGCTGAAGCTGTGTTAAAGTTACTGCAGGATGTGGATCTGGAAGAAGAATACAGTGTTGTGCAGGAAGCCTTAGAAAATGCTCAAGGTGAAAAACGCAAAAAATTAATCAAACGTCTGGATACAATTAATGCCTTCAGACATTCGAACAATAAGCCAGAATGGATGATTCTCACAAACATTCCGGTTATTCCACCTGATCTTCGTCCAATGCTTCAGCTGGATGGAGGACGATTCGCAACCAGTGATTTAAATGATTTATATCGTCGTGTTATCACTCGTAACAATCGTTTGAAAAAATTACTGGAATTGGGAACTCCAAATATCATCGTTCAGAATGAAAAACGTATGCTGCAGGAATCGGTAGATGCCCTGATTGATAATGGTCGTCGTTCAAAACCGATTACTGGAGCAGGTGGACGTGCATTAAAGTCTCTGTCCCATTCATTAAAAGGAAAACAGGGACGTTTCCGTCAGAACCTGTTAGGAAAACGTGTTGACTTCTCAGGTCGTTCCGTTATTGCGGTAGGACCAGATCTGAAAATGTATCAATGTGGAATTCCTAGAGAAATGGCATTAAACTTATTTAAACCATTCATCATTAATGAAATTGTAAATCAGAAAGTAGGAAATGCACAAAATCCAAAACATGCTGAAAAACTCATCGAAAAACAGGATCCTAGAATCTGGGATGTTGTTGAAAAAGTAATTGATGGATATCCAGTATTAATGAACCGTGCCCCTACATTACATAGACTTGGAATTCAGGCCTTCCTTCCAAAATTGGTAGAAGGACGTGCTATGCGTTTGCATCCATTGGTATGTACTGCCTTTAATGCGGACTTTGATGGGGACCAGATGGCTATTCACGTTCCTTTAAGTGAGGAAGCAAGAGCGGAAGCATTGGTTATGATGTTAGGGTCTCATAACATTTTAGGTCCAAAAGATGGAAAACCAATCGTTACTCCAGGTCAGGATATGGTTATGGGTAACTATTATCTGACAATGGAAGAAACTGCAGAAGAATTAGAAGCGGAAGCAAAACGTTATATGGATGTGAATTGTCCTCAGGAAGCAGCTCAATGGCATACATATGCATTAAATGAAGGACATGTATATTCAGACGTAGATGAAATTATGCTGGCCTATAAAACAGGACAGGTACATTTACATTCACGTATTGCTCTTCCAGTTAGTGGATTTGGAAAAGATAAAACATCTTTTAATCCAAAACATGAAAGAGATTATTTAATCACTACAGTTGGTAAGATTATCTTCAATGGAATGTTCCCTGCTGATTTCCCTTATATTAATGAGGTATCAAAAGAAAACTTTGAAGAAACACCAGATAAATATTTTGTTAAACCAGGACAGGATGTAAAAGCCTACATTCAATCTATGCCAATTACTGGGGAAGTGAAGAAAAAAGACTTAGGAAAAGTCATTGCGGAAGTTTTTAAACGCTATGAAGTAGATGATACAGCGGAAGTATTAGACCAGATCAAATCACTGGGATTCAAATATTCTACAGTAGCTGGAATCACAGTAGCTTTAAGTGACATTGAAGTGGCGCCAAACAAAGAAAAATATGTAGATGCTGGTAAAGAAAAAGCCGAACAGCTGAAATATTTACAGCGTAAAGGTATGTTGACAATGGAAGAATGGGAACGTCATCTGAACAAATTGTGGGCGGATGTAAAAGATGAAATTGTTGATGTACTGATGTCTAATTTACCTCGTAAAAATCCAATTAACATGATGGCAACTTCAGGAGCTCGTGGTAATGCATCGAACTTTACACAATTAGCCGGTATGCGAGGATTAATGGCAAAACCACGTCAGGGGAAAGCTGCAAATGGTGAATATGTTCCATCCGTTATCGAGGTACCTATTTATTCATGTTTCCGTGAAGGATTAAACGTATCTGAGTTCTTTATTTCAACACATGGTGTGCGTAAAGGATTAACCGATACAGCCTTAAAAACAGCTGAATCTGGATATTTGACTCGTCGTCTGGTTGATGTAGCACAGGGAGTTATCATTCAGGAAGATGATTGTGGTACAGATAAAGGATATTATGTTGAACGATTGATGGATCGTAAGACAAACACAGAAATTGAATCTTTACAGGATCGTTTAGTTGGACGTTATTCAAAAGAAGATGTAGTGGATCCACAGACAGGTGAATTAATTATTGGTTCTGATGAATTCATTACAGATGAAATCGCAAAACAGATTGTAGATGCGGGTGTTGAAGGTATGCAGATTCGCTCCGTATTTACATGTAAATCAAAAACAGGTATCTGTCGCAAGTGTTATGGACGTAACATGGCAACAGGTAAAGATGTAGAAGTTGGAGAAGCTGTTGGTATTATGGCTGCTCAGTCTATCGGGGAACCAGGTACACAGTTAACAATGCGTACATTCCATACAGGTGGGGTTGCCGGTGGTGGAGACATCACACAAGGTTTACCACGTGTTGAAGAATTATTTGAAGCACGCTGTCCAAAAGGAGTGGCTGCCATTGCACAGATTGGTGGAGAAATCATTTCCATCGAACGTATTGATGGAACAATGCGTCAGGAAATCATTATCCAGAATGAAACCGAATCTGTTTCTCATAAAATCAATGCCAACCAGACAATTCGTCCATGGGTTCAGGTAGGAGCTCATATTGAAGCGGGTACCGCTTTAACAGAAGGTCCATTGGATCCAAAAGAATTATTAAGAGTTGCTGGTGTACGTGAAGTACAGGATTACATTTTAAAAGAAGTTAAGAAAGTTTATCAGTCTCAGGGTATTGAAATCAGTGACAAGCACCTTGAAGTAATGATCAAACAGATGATGAAGAAAGTTATTGTTGTTGATAGTGGAGATACTGACCTGAATGTTGGTGTTCAATTATCATTGACAAATATTACGAAGATAAATAGAGATGCTTTATTGTCAGGAAAAACACCGGCAACATTTAAACCGGTTCTATTAGGTATTTCTAAATCTTCTGTTGAAACGGATTCTTTCTTATCTGCAGCTTCTTTCCAGGAAACAACAAAAGTATTAACAGATGCCACAATTAAAGGTAAAGTTGACCCATTAAGTGGTATGAAAGAAAATGTTATCATTGGTAAATTGATTCCTGCAGGAACAGGATGCACTGGAGATCGTCCTCAAAATTTACTGGTTGCCGCAAAAGCAAAAGAATTACGTGAAAAACGTATTGCTCGTATGCAGCAGGAAAAACAGGAAGATGAATTTGATAAAATCACAAATGCTTTAGATTTTTCAACTGTTGAAATTGATGAATCCAGTGAAGAAATTCTGATTTCGGACGAAGAATAATATGAAAACCTCTTGGTTATTCCAGGAGGTTTTTTATATAATATAGGAAAAGGAGTTTTTATGTTAGCTAGTGAAAGATTTTCTATGATTGTTAAGATGGTTAATGATCGTAAATATATTTCCACTAAAGAATTGGCACTTTCTTTAAATGTGACGGAAACAACCATTCGACGTGATTGTGAAGAACTGGAAAAAGATGGTCTTCTGATTCGTGTTCATGGAGGAGCGAAAAGTCTCAAAACAGAAAATGTACTGACACGAGAAAAAGAACAAAGAATGAGTGAAAGAGGTCATATCAGTGAAAAAAATAGAGTTGCACAAAGAGCGGCTTCTATTGTAAAAGATGGGGACTGTATCTTTTTAGATGGAGGAACAAGCATTGTTCCAATGGTTAAATATTTAAAAGATAAAAAAATCAAAATTGTGACTCATTCCTCTTTGATTGTGAATGAATATATAGAATCCTCTCAAGCCGAAATCTTTGTGATTGGTGGGAAATACATTCCAGAATATAATATGTCAGTAGGACCTATTACTTTACATGATTTAGAACAGTTTAATTTTGATTATGCTTTTTTAAGCTGTGCAGGATTGGATACGATACGAAAACTGGTTTATACAGTAGAAATGGAAACAATGGATGTAAAAAGAAAGGCTATGTCTTTATCATTAAAGTCTTATTTATTATGCGATGCATCAAAATTGGATATTAAAGGATTCTGTAGTTTTATCAGCACAGATGATTTTGATGCGATATTCTGTAATCAAATCAAAGAAGAAGATGCATTAGATAATATGATCGTTGTATAAAATATGGATATCTGAGAATGTTGATACGATTCACATGCGATCAATTCTTTTCTTGAAGTTTGTAAGATTGAAAAATCTTTTCAAAATTTATCATTGAGGATATGCAGGATTAATGAATCCATGTCCAGAAAGAGTGATATGTATATGGAAATACTGGTGGATTCAGAATCACGAAATAATCCGATTCGAAGACCTTATTTCAGTATGGCGAGGATATATCAGATACAAAAAAATGAATGCGGACACGCATTCATTTTATAATATCTGAATATTGTTTTTATAACATTCTTTAACCATTTCAGAAGGCCATAAACTGGATTGAACTTCTCCAATGTGTGCTTTTTTTAGAAGCAGCATACATAAACGAGATTGACCAATTCCTCCACCAATTGTATATGGAAGTCTTTGATTTAAAATATCCTGGTGATATGGCAACTGTAGACGATCCATACAATTTTCTTTTTCTAATTGTGAAACCAGACTTGTTTCACTGACACGAATTCCCATACTGGAAATTTCCAGTGCACATTGTAAAGGTTCATACCAGAATAAGATATCTCCATTTAATTCCCAGTCATCATAGTCAGGAGCACGACCATCGTGTTTTTTGCCATTGGACAATAAATCTCCGATCTTCATCAAAAAGACACAACCATATTTTTTTGTGATTTCATTTTCTCTTTCTTTCTGATTTAGATTGGGATACAGATCCAATAATTCTTGAGTTGTAATAAAATGAATATCATCTGGAAGATGATTGACAGCCTGTGGATATTTATACCAGACTTCATGTTCCATATGTTTTATGATTTTAAAAATCTGTCTAACATGTTGTTTTAATACATTTTCAGTTCTTTCTTCCTTTGAAATAATCTTTTCCCAGTCCCACTGATCCACATAGACCGAATGAAGATTATCCACTTCTTCATCTTTTCTTATGGCATTCATATTGGTATACAATCCTTCATGCATAGAAAATCCATAATGTCCTAATGCCCAACGTTTCCATTTGGCTAAAGAATGAACCACTTCAATCTGGTCATTGGGTAGTTCTTTCATTGTAAAAGAAACAGGTTTTTCAACTCCATTTAAATTATCATTTAATCCAGAACTTTTTTCCAGAAACAAAGGAGCAGAAATACGAGATAGCTTCATTTCTTTACCAAATTCATGCTGAAATGTATCTCGGATATATTTGATAGCTTTCTGTGTTTCTCTTATGGATAATACAGGATTGTAATTTTCAGGTATAATTAAATTCATATTTTTTCTCCTTTTTTCTGTATTATTTTATCATAACGACTATAATTGTCAAAAAGTCTTATATATGGTACTATTTAATAGTGAGGGTATAGTATATGAAAAATATTGTTAAAGATTTAGAAAACATTTCAATTAAGAAACATGTGGTTACTTCTATAGAATACGATTGTAAAGATGAAAAACAGGAAGATGAAGTTTTTGAAACCATTCGAAATGTCATTACTGAAAATATAAATGATTTTGCGAAAGTGACATATGATGTAGAAGCGGATCATAAAGTTAAAGTGGAAGTCATCCAGGGATAATGACTTCTTTTTTTTGGAGGTTTAAATATGGATTTAGAAATATATGGTACTTTAGGGCCTTCCTGCTGTGAAGAAGAAACCATTGTGCAGTTATTTAAAAAAGGAATGACTGGAATGCGTATTAACTTATCTCATGTGAATCTGCAGCAAGCTGCAAACTGGATTGAAGCCTTTCATAAAGCAGCAAAAAGATGTAGTATAAAACCCGATCTGTTAATGGATATGCAGGGACCTGAATTAAGAATTGGAAAAGTTGAAAAAGAATGTCGTTTAAATGAAATCATTGATATGAATGAACTGGATATTCCAGAAGTAGTATTAAAAGAATTAAAGAAGGATCAGATGGTTTTAATCGATGATGGGAAAATTCATATCCAAATGATAGATTCAATAAAAGGAAAAGTGGTACAGGAAGGAAAGATTACTTCCAGAAAGAGCATAGCCTTACCTGGTGTATCCATTCAACTTCCTTCTTTAACAGATACAGATATCAAAAATATTTCTATGGCTAAAAACTTTGGTGTTACAGGATTAATGCAGCCATTTGTTCGAAATGAACACGATCTGATTTATGTAAAAAATAAATTGAAGGAGTATCATACAGATATAAAAATATATGCCAAAATTGAAAATGAACAGGGAGTTGGACAAATTGAATCTTTAATAAAACATTGTGATCAGATTATTATTGCTCGAGGAGATCTGGCAAACTCGGTTGGTTTGATTCAGCTTCCTTCTGTTCAAAGAAAAATTGAAGAAATCTGTAAAAAGAATAACATGCCTTATATGATCGTTACAGAAATGCTTTATTCTATGATCAAAAATGCCAGTCCAACCAGAGCGGAAGTGAATGATATTTATTATGCGGTTTATAATGGAGCAAAAAGTATTATGTTAACAGCTGAAACAGCAATGGGACAATATCCAGTTCAGGCAATGGAATATTTTGTAGAAGTCGCAAAAATAGCATGGAATGATAAAAAAAGGAAGACCTTATAAATTAGGACTTCCTTTATTTTTCAGTGGTGGAGAGGGGCAGATTCGAACTGCCGAACCAAAAGGAACTGAGTTACAGTCAGCCGCGTTTAGCCACTTCGCTACCTCTCCATGGAGCAGGTGATGAGAATCGAACTCACGTAGTCAGCTTGGAAGGCTGAAGTTCTACCATTGAACTACACCTGCATAAGTGGTGACCCGTGGGCGATTCGAACGCCCGACCTACTGATTAAAAGTCAGTTGCTCTACCATCTGAGCTAACGGGTCATAAAAAAATGGTGCCGACTATAGGAATTGAACCCACAACCTACTGATTACAAGTCAGTTGCTCTACCAATTGAGCTAAGTCGGCAAATAATGGTGGAGGTTAACGGGCTCGAACCGCTGACCCTCTGCTTGTAAGGCAGATGCTCTCCCAACTGAGCTAAACCTCCGTTCAAAATGGAGCAGGTGATGAGAATCGAACTCACGTAGTCAGCTTGGAAGGCTGAAGTTCTACCATTGAACTACACCTGCATAAATGGTGACCCGTGGGCGATTCGAACGCCCGACCTACTGATTAAAAGTCAGTTGCTCTACCATCTGAGCTAACGGGTCAAAAAAATGGTGCCGACTATAGGAATTGAACCCACAACCTACTGATTACAAGTCAGTTGCTCTACCAATTGAGCTAAGTCGGCAAATAATGGTGGAGGTTAACGGGCTCGAACCGCTGACCCTCTGCTTGTAAGGCAGATGCTCTCCCAACTGAGCTAAACCTCCAAGGCCTTACTAGTCTAACATAATTGTTACAAGGTGTCAACATAAATGGAGCAGGTGATGAGAATCGAACTCACGTAGTCAGCTTGGAAGGCTGAAGTTCTACCATTGAACTACACCTGCATTTAATGGCTGGGGTAGCTGGATTCGAACCAACGAGATGACAGAGTCAAAGTCTGTTGCCTTACCGCTTGGCTATACCCCAAACTGTGGTGGAGAGGGGCAGATTCGAACTGCCGAACCAAAAGGAACTGAGTTACAGTCAGCCGCGTTTAGCCACTTCGCTACCTCTCCAAAACACTAGCACAAATCATGGTGGAGGTTAACGGGCTCGAACCGCTGACCCTCTGCTTGTAAGGCAGATGCTCTCCCAACTGAGCTAAACCTCCGTTTTGCGCTATTCAATATTAACAAAACCGTTAATTTATGTCAATAATATTTCTATATTTTTTTTAAATTTTTCATATTTAGTATCCATACATTTCAGAAATATTTCACGTAAAGTTTTGTTGTTAATTCTTTTTGAAGAGAATTGAATTTCATCTAAATAAATCAGTTGAATTTCAGGATAAATGATTCTGTAGGATTTACCATATATATATTTCACTTTCAAATAATCGTTTTCTGTAAAATAGTTCTTGTCTTTATGTATGTAGTGTAAACTGGATTTATACTGACTTTGAAATGATTGAAGAAATGTCTGGGAATCGGGACTGAAGATGAATAAGGGGACGTGGATGAGGTCAAAACATTCATTCCATTGAAGAATTTTATCATGTAACACTAAAGTTTTTTCTTTTTTAAAAGAATCAAGTATAATTTGTATAGATGGATTTTCCATATGTTATTTGGGAATGTGTGTTTTTATTATAACACAACAGGAGGTAATTATGATTCGTTTTGGATTTGATTTAGGTGCTAACCATATACGTTTGATATCAAAAGAAGATGGATTGGTTTTTGATGAGCCTTGCATGGTAGCTCTTGACAGAAAAAATCGTGTCATTGCCATTGGCAATGAAGCAAAAGATATGAAAGGAATGGATGAATCTATACGTGTTATTTCACCTCTTGGACAGAAAGAAATAGACTTTGATGCATTAAATCTGTTAATGGAGCAACTCTGTTATCAATTCAATGTATTTCGTGTATTTCAAAAAACAGAATTGATTGTTTCCTACCCTACTTCCTTTACAGATGAACAATGTGAAGATCTGAAACAGAACTTACTGGAATTTGGAGCTTATCGTGTATATATGGATCAGGAAATATGGATGGCGGCTATTGGAGCTAATCTGGATTTATTTTTACCAGTGTCAAGCTGTATATTAAATATAGGATATTCAAATTGTGATATTGCACTGTTTTCTTCTGGAAAAATGCAAAAGAAATCAAATAGTTCCATATCTGGGAAATCAATAAATTATTTAATAGGGAAATGGGTTCGTCAGGAATATGGTCTGATCATTTCAGAACATATGAAAGAAAAAATAAATAAAGGGATAGCAACAGCTTTAATGGATAGCTATCCTAAACAGATGCATGTACAGGGAATGGATGTACATTATCATCAGATCAAGGTAATTACCATAAATTCAAATCAGCTGGTGAATTTAATTCAATCAATTATACAACAATGGGCAAACTGGATCGAACAGTTTGTAAATGGATGTACACCAGTACAGAAAGAGGATATCATTTCAAGAGGTATTATTTGTTGTGGAGGTGTTATGAAACTGCCAGGTATTGCACAGACATTAAGACAACGCTTGCCTTATCCGTTCTATATTACCGATGATCCTGAGCAGACAGTGAGTCAGGGAATTTATATTCTGTTATCAAGAATGGAATAAACAGGTGTGAATCATCTGTTTTTTTCATATTTATGGTTTGATTTTTCATAAATTTTTGATAAAATGGTAATTGGCTTTTTACGCCGTATCATTTCAGTAAGGAGGAAATTTCAATCCATGGCAAAACAAGATATGATCGAATTAGATGGTATCGTAGTTGACACTTTACCCAACGCTGCTTTTAAAGTAAAGTTGGAAAACGGACACGAGATTTTAGCTCACGTTTCTGGTAAAATCCGTATGCATCACATTCGCATTTTACCAGGCGATCGCGTAACCGTAGAAATATCACCATATGATTTAACACGTGGGCGTATTACGTTTAGAAGAAAATAAGGAGGTCATTAAGATGAAAGTAAGACCATCTGTAAAACCAATTTGCGACAAATGCAGAGTGATCAAAAGAAAAGGTCGCGTAATGGTTATTTGTGAAAACCCTAAACATAAACAGAGACAGGGAAACTAGGAAAAATAGG
>NZ_VUMM01000030.1 GCF_009696175.1 Floccifex porci | reverse complement strand
TAAGGATTTTATAGTAACTCCAGATTTTCTTTTATGATATATTTCTATTCTTTGTTCTCTAGTAAGTTTTGCCATATAAAAATGAACCCCTTTCAATTGGTAGTCCAACTTTTGGGGTTCACTTCAATCCATGGATGTGTTTCTGAATTCATTTTGAAGGGAGAAAAATTGGTTAAGATCTGATATACCGGTTTTTCATAATATTTATAACCTTGTCCAGGTATGATCTGTAATACATTTCCTTTGCAATCGGATAAAGACGACATAAAAGTCACATTTGGTATCGAACAGATTCTTTCCTTTTTAACAATGTTTAAAATTTCCTGTAACGTCTTTTTCTGCATCAGCAGATCCATATCCAGCAATAAAATATTCTCTTCCTTTTCTTTCGGATTGCTTCTTTCATCAAAAGGCCAGCAGGTAGGCATTCCAACAAAATCTTTTCGAGTATTGGCTCCAAATAAAGGCAGCCAACCCTGTTGTTCATCCAGTATTTCTATAAAAACACCTTTTTCATGATTATGAATGCGATATTCCATCCCCAGCAAATCTAAATTCCATCCTACTATTGTTTTATTGCGATTTGAAATAATACTTGTACACATAGTTTGTCTCCTTTCCATTTTATATTATATGAAAACATCATTTGACAATAGATGATAAATAAAGATAAATGTGTACTTTCTATAGAAAAAAGGATTATATCAAAGTGTGATACAATCCTCTTATTCATTGATATAGCCACTGATTGTATTCTACAAGATGCTCATCTAACAATTCAGCATGTGTTTTTTCAATATTGACTCTTATTTGAATATCCGCTGTTTCTTCTTGATTTATAACACGATTCTAACTGTAACCAGATAATGCAAAACACAATATAAGTGCAATAATAAACTTTTTCATAAATCTACCTTCAAATGAATGCATCTTTCCTTAATTGTTTCATAGATAAAATCAATTTCATCTTTATTTGCATATAGATTCGTTTTGATTAAAAATCCTCTTATTTTGATTATATCTGCTTTCTTATTCATCTTTATCGATTGTATATTTTCAAAATAGATTGAAGATCCAATTCTTCAATCGACAAACATTGAATGATTCATATAAACAAGTGGCTGCTCCACTTTTATACAATTCAATGTAAGGTGATACACATATACATATCCTTTTCTATACCATATAAAAGCAATCACTACAGAAATCGCAAAAAGGAAAAGAATCCGTCCAATTACCCATAAATTATTGATAAACGTATTGAAAAAATCACCAGGATCAACCAAAAACAGAGCAAATTCAATAAACAGTATGATAATTCCTAAAAGGATAAGATATGTATATATCCAATCATGATTTTTAAATAGTGAATAATGATATTCCCATGTATATTCCTCATTCATAGTCTTCCATCACCTTAATTCTTTCCCTCATCTATAACTACTGTATATGTTTTAATATTTTCATGAGAATAATAATCTCCTGTTTTTAAAGTAAGAATCAAACAATTCTCTTCACAGGTTTTAGAAACAATTTCATAAACACCTTCAATACAGGCTGTATCTTCATTATTTTTAATGATCAGTACATTTCTGGCTTCACAGCCATTATCCACAATTTCCAGATCAAATGTTTCTTCCATTTGTTTATACTCTCTTACCAGATTCATAATATCTAATAAAACTGTATTATCGATTACTTCATAATACTGACTATCATAGTAAAAATATTCGCTGGTTAAAAAATAAAACGAAAGTCTATATTTTCTCCTTTAAAATCAAATAAAATATCTCCATCCTCTATATAAAGATTGTTTTTAGAAGAAGATTCATTAATTTATATTTTCATTAAACGATTTTAAATATCGATAACATGTTGTGAATTCGTAAGCGTATATACCATGCCATTTCCTAAGTTACAGTCTACTTTTTCATAAAACCACTTCCTTTTTTATAAAGGTTTATTTTCATTTTTATTATATATTCGATATTTTATTCACTAATTAATGGATACATAGTTACCCTTTTTACATAATTTAATGTAATTTTTTGATAAAAAAAAAGAAGATGATTACTCATCATCTTCTAATAACTGACGATTTTTTAAAGTCAGTATATAAGTTCCATCCACTGGATAGGCTTCATCTTTTTCAGATAAAACTTCTAATTTACATGGATATCCAAGTGTTTCTAAACAATCCAGTAATTTTTCTTTTCCTAATTTTTTTGTAATTGTTCTACCACAAGCACAATTACCATATTGATCTAAGCATTGCAGAATCCATTCTGGAATTTTATTTTGATTGGTCATGATACAGCCTCCATAAAAACGTATTAGTATCATACCAATCCATATTCAAAAATTCAACTGTTTCTCACTAGAATTTCAAGTAAAGAAGAATATTTTTCACTAGAAGAAGAAATCGCAGATAAACCTTTTTTCGCAATTGTTCTTGCCATATCCATATCATTTTCACAATATATAGTAGCCCATCTTAGATAACAGTTCTCTTTCTTATCTGTATTTTGAATCAGATAAGAATAATATCGATCCCCTTTTTCATTTTCATGACAAAGAATATATAAGTCTGCTATATCCATAAGTATATTTGATGAATCGATTTTATAGATTTCTTTAAAAATGGATAAAAATTCAAAAACAAAGTTTTCATATTTTACAATCTGATCTAAATCTTTTATATTCTGATAACATGTATTTTTAAATTGTTTCCACAAAGAAAGAAGGTCCACTTTAAATAATGAATTGATCTGATCTATTATATTCACATTGTGCTTTTTTGAAAAATCTTTAATCTGTTTCATGACTTCTACAATTCCCTGATTGTAAACATTTGAAAAATCAGACTGTAAAGTTTTTTGAATACGTTTTAGTAACACAGTAAATAAATCTTTATCATAACCATATTCTTCAAACGTATAAGGCTTCAGTTCAAATTCTTTATTTATTTTTTTAACAATCTGTTCTATAGATTCTTCCTGAATTAAAAGAGTCATATAGTCTCCATACGTATAAGGAACACCCATAGCCTGTGCCATTTGAATACAGGTTGTTAAAGATAAATACTGGTACTGGTTTATTTTGTCAGAAACTTTATCACTTTTATTATCTTTTTCAGTTTTTGTTTCTTTATTTCTTTCTGTATTTTTCGAATCTTCAGATTCTCTTTTTTCTGTTTCTTTAATTGTTTCTTTTCTTTTCGATTCATCATATCCCTCTTTTTGTTTCACAAGCGTATTCCTCCGTTTTTTTTTATTATACCATGATTTATGTATTTCACATAATTACAGAAAAAAAGTCGAAAATATTTGATACTTTTCATTATTTGTTCACATAATTTTGGTATATACTATTAAACGAAATAAGGAGGGGTTATTATGAATGAAATGCCACCTAAATTTAAAAGAAGAAATATATCTTCAAATATTATTACTATAGTGATTTGTTGTATACTTTCTGGAATCATTGGATTTGTAAGTGCAAAGATTGCTTATTCAGGATCTGATTCCAATGGAGTGAATATCATACAGCAAAAAGTAAACAGCAATTCCGATGTAGAGATTGAAGATGTAAGCGATATTGCTGCCAAATGTGGACCAAGCGTTGTTGAAATCACAACCGAATCCGTATCCAGTGGAAACAGTTTTTATGGTCAGTACATTTCTACAGGAGCTGGTAGTGGAGTGATCATCAGTGAAGATGGTTACATCGTCACAAACAATCATGTGATTGAAAATGCCAATCGCATAACTGTAAAAACAGGAGAAGGAAATGAATATGAAGCGCAATTAATTGGAACAGATTCTCAAACAGATATTGCAGTGATTAAAATTGATGCCAAAGATCTTGTAAAAGCCACTTTTGGTGATTCATCCAATCTTGAAGTTGGAAATATTGTCATTGCCATTGGAAATCCATTAGGTGAACTGGGTGGAACGGTAACCACTGGTATCATTTCCGCACTGGAAAGACAGATTACAGTTGAAAATGAACAGATGACTTTGCTTCAAACCGATGCAGCCATCAATCCTGGAAATTCTGGTGGAGGATTGTTTGACGAAAATGGAAATCTGATTGGTATTGTGAATGCCAAAGAAAGTTCAACTGGAGTTGAAGGTTTAGGATTTGCGATTCCTATCAATACTGTTACCGAAATCATTGATGAATTAATTGAAAATGGTTCTGTAACCAGTCGTCCGGTTTTAGGTGTAAGTTTATATGATGTATCTTCAAGCAGTCAGTATTATCGTCAGTCTGAATATGAAGAAGGTGTTTATATCGTACAGATTGTAGAAGGAGGAGCTGCGGATAAAGCAGGACTTGAACAAAACGATCGTATTGTATCTTTTGATGGACAAAATGTTTCCACTTCAGCTGAAGTAAAATCTATTTTAAGAAAACATAAAATTGGTGATAAAGTAGAAATTGTTGTCAACCGAAATGGAAAAGAAATCACAAAAGAAGTGGTTCTACAGCAGTCAAATCAGTAAAGAAGTGTAAATCACTTCTTTTTTCATTTTGAAAGGGCTTTTTTTTGCACTTGATTTGCACTATAATTATATTAGTAAATTTTCATGGGAGGATATGAAAAAATGAAACAAATTACTTATGTAGTGGCTAATCCTTTAGGGATTCACGCACGTCCTGCTGCTCTATTGGCTCAATGTTGTGTAGACTTTAAAAGTGCAGTGACAATTGAAAAAGATGGACTTGTAGCAGATGGTGTAAATGTACTTCAAATTTTAAAATTACAGGCTAAAAAAGGAGATGCATTAAATATTACCATTGAAGGTGAAGATGAAGAAAATGCAGCTTCAAAAATATATGATTTATTACATGGTGCATTTGAAGAGAAAAAACCAGTAGAAATCTTAAAAATCGCATTCTTTGGTACCAAAGACTACGATCGTTTATTCTTCAGTGAATTAGTAAAAGACAAAGGTGAAGGCACTTACAATTCCGATATCAAATATTTTAATGCTCGTCTGACTCCTGAAACAGCTTCTTTAGCAAAAGGATTCGATGCTGTTTGTATTTTCGTTAATGATGAATGTCCTAGAGAAGTTGTTGAAACATTACATGAATGCGGTGTTCGTCTGATCCTTCTTCGTTGTGCAGGATTCAATAACGTAGATTTACAGGCTGCTAAAGAATGTGGAATTACAGTATTACGTGTTCCTGCTTATTCACCATATGCAGTTGCAGAACATGCAATGGCGATTTTACAGGAAGCAAACCGCCGATTACATAAAGCTCACAATAAAGTAAAAGACAATAACTTTGCTTTATCTGGATTATTAGGTTTAGACTTACACAATAAAGTAGCTGGTATCATGGGTACAGGTCGTATTGGTGTTTGTATGGCCAATATCTGTAAAGGATACGGAATGACTGTTTTAGGATGGGATGCTTATCCAAATAAAGCATTGGAAGAATCTGGATTGTTAACATATGTTACAAAAGAAGAATTGTTACAGAAATCCGATTTAATTTCTTTACATGCTCCTTTATTCCCTTCAACATATCATTTAATTGACAAAGATGCGATTGCATTAATGAAAGACACAGTTATGTTAGTCAATACATCTCGTGGTGGTTTAGTTGATGCGGAAGCATTAATTGAAGCATTAAAACAAGGTAAATTCCATGCTGTTGCACTGGATGTTTATGAAGGTGAAGACAATAACGTTTATACAGACCGTTCGGATGAAGCCATTACAAATGATATTACAGGTCGTTTGTTAATGTTCCCTCAGGTTGTCTTAACAAGCCATCAGGCATTCTTTACACGTGAAGCTTTACAGGCAATTGCCGTTGTTACAATGGAAAATGCACGTAACTTTAATGAAGGAAACGATTACGGTAATGCAGAAGTAGCTGCAAAATAAAAACAAAAACCACTAATAAAAATTAGTGGTTTTCAATGTCCTATAAGGACGTGTTGTTGCATAGGTCCTTCGACCACTGAAGACTCGCTAATCGCAACGCTTCTACATGCTGCCTCTAAAAGAGGCGTGGTAAATCGCTTGTTTTTACCTTTTCACCCGTAAACGGGTCAATATACTCTTTCATATTCAGTTCATCGGCCAACTTATCTTCGATAAGTTGGTTTCTTTATATATTCTTTTATCACTTTCTCATTTTTTCCTACTGTATCCACAAAATATCCTCTGGCCCAGAATTTTCGATTACCAAATTTATATTTTAAATTTGCATGCCTTTCAAATATCATCAATGCACTTTTACTTTTCAAATATCCCATGAATTGAGCAACCGAATGTTTTGATGGTATTTCAATCAACATATGAATATGATCTGGACATGCTTCTTCTATCTGCTTACAATCTGGTTTTCTTTCTATTAGCTGTCTTGGTATGGCTCCTATATCCGCTCTTAATTTGTTGTATATGACCATTCTTCTGTATTTTGGTACAATAACTATGTGATATTTACATCTGTAACTAGTATGTGATAAACTTTTCGTGTCATTCATTTTAACACTAAAAGGTCTGCTGCCACGCGCATAGCACGTGGTATTTGCTTCGCAATGAAAAAGCGGTTATCCATCGATAACCGTTTTTATTTTTGACTGAATGTTTTCATTTCAGATGCCAATTCATCTAAAAATAATACTTTATCAAACAATGTTATGCATGGTTTATCCTCAATATAATGAATCTGATCAACATGATAATGTCCATTAAACCAGCAGCTGTAATTTAATTGTTTTCTTAAAGATTCCAATACATTTTGAATATTCAGATATTTATTATCATAATGCTTCATATCAATTTCAAATTTTTTTGAAAGAGGATGAGATTTAAATATATCATGAGATAAAACATAATCCACTTTATAATTAACTTTCTTTAAATTATCATGTGCTCGATCCACTTCTATCTGTGTAGGCATTTCATCCTGCCACCAGGATTTCTTTTCAACACGACATTGATAATCATGAGAATATCCACCACCAAAAGCAAAAAAAGATTTTCCATCCAGCTGAAATACTTCTCCACGCATCAAATGATAAATATTATGACGAATTCGATGAGCTTTTCCATCATGAAAGTCCACAACTGGATATGCATTCAAAACATCAAAATTTTCATGATTTCCATCTATAAACAATACATTCCATTTTAAAGATGCCAGCCATTTTAACCAGAAAGCATCATTTGTTCCTCCATCCCAGATGCATCCAAAATCCCCACATATGATCACATAATCTTTTTCCGTTAAACTTCTTCCAGGAATAAACTCATCTGGATTTATTTTATGAATGTCAAACGCACCATGCGTGTCCCCTGTAATATAAATCATTTACTGCCTCCAAAAATACCATTTAACTATATCAAAGACAAATTATTATTACAAATTCTGTAAGCGCTTAACCTTTAAATTTTTGTATTATTCTTTAAATTCTGTTAAAATAACCTCATGAAAAAAATATTACTTATCTTTATATGCATCTTTTCCATTGGCTTTGTCAGTTCTTTTGGATATATGATAAGCCATTTATTTACACCTGTTCAACAGGATATTGTGGCTACAGTCTGTATAGATCCTGGACATGGAGGATATGATAGTGGTGCCATTGGAAATGATGGAACGTATGAAAAAGATATTGCACTGGAAGTATCTTTACGAATTGGTTCAATGATTTCTAAAATGGATCCTTCGATTCAGATTATATATACACGACAAAGCGATGTCATTTCCTGGCCTGAAAATGAAAGCGAAGATCTAAAAGCCAGAGTTGATATTGGTCAAAGAGCAGATTTTTATATATCCATACATTGTAATTCCAATGAAAGTACGGATATGAGTGGTTACTGTTTTTATATAAAAGAAACAGATACACAATCTCGTAGAATTTGTCAATCGATCAGTGATCATTTAAAAAAGTTTCATTATTCGTCTAATAATGGAATTGAATCAACCAATGTTCAATCTTTATATGTGGTGGATCAGCTAGACATTCCTTCTATTTTATTTGAAATTGGCTATATATCCAATGATAACGAATGTAAAAAAATGCAATCCTGGCTTATTCAGAATATTATCGCTTATTCCACTTCTAAAGCCATTGTCGATCAGATTCATAAAATTTATTCATAAAACAGAAGTAATTTCTGTTTTTTTTTATAAAAAAAATAGACAGATAAACTGTCTATTCTACACCAATAATAAATGGATATACCGGTTGTTTTCCTTCATATATTTCAACTTCCGCATCACTGATCTGTTCGATATATTCTCCCATCTGTTGGGCCTGTTCTAAAGTTGCATCTTCCCCATATATTAAAGTTACCAGTTCTGAATCCTCATCTAACATACGATCCAGTAAAGCTTTGGTAGCACTGATACAATCTGGTTTCGATAAAATAATGGAACGATTGAAAATACCCATAAATTCATCTTTTTTAATATCCATACCTTCATATGTAGTATCTTTGATTGCGTATGTTACTTCACCAGATTTTACATTTTCGATGGCTTCATTCATATCGGATAAGTTTTCTTCAATATCAGCTTCTGGATTAAACATTACACAGGCTGAAATTCCCTGAGGAATGGTTTTTGCCGGTAATACATGTATATCCCGATCTTCACAAACCTGGGCTGCCTGATTAGCTGCCATAACAATATTGGAATTGTTTGGAAGAATGATAATATGATCGCAATTTAATTTTTGAATGGCTTCCACAAAATCTTCTGTGCTTGGATTCATAGTCTGTCCGCCACCCACTACAATATCGGCTCTTAATTCCTTGAAAATATCACCAATTCCACTTCCTGGAGCAACAGTAATAATTCCATATTTTTTCTTTTCAGCAACTGGCTGTTCTTCTTCTTTTTCCAGAATATTGTCATGCTGCTGCTGCATATTTTCTACTTTTAATTTTAAGAAACGTCCTCTTCTCTTTCCCATTTTAATAGCTGTAAATGGTTCTAATGTATGAACATGAACTTTTACAAGGTCTTCATCCTGTACACATACAATAGAATTTCCAATGGTAGCCAGTTCATCGGAGAAATCACTTTCACTAAAATGACGCATTCCTGTTTCACTTAGCTTTAAAATAAATTCAGTACAGAAACCAAATTCTTCTTCCCCTTCTACTTTTGTCTGGGCAGAATCTATACTTTGTGATTCATTACTTAAACCAATCACATTTCCTTTTAAAGCCTCTAACATTCCTTCAAAAATGATTGTTAACCCTTTACCACCGGAATCCACAACTCCTACTTCTGCCAGAACAGGTAACAGTTCAGGTGTACGAAGTAAAGCTTCGTTGCATTCTTCAACCATTTTTTCCATAACAAGAATACAGTCAGTAATTTCTTCTGTTACTGTATAGGCATATGTATAATCAGCTGCTTCACGAACAACGGTTAAGATAGTTCCTTCAACAGGTCTCATAACAGCTTTATAAGCAATTCGAGATCCATTCACAAATGCATGAGCCAATTGGGAAGCATCTATTGTTTCATTGTCCTGAAGATCCTGATAGATTCCTCTAAAAATCTGAGATGTGATAACCCCTGAATTTCCACGAGCTCCCATCAGCAATCCACGGGAAAGTGTTTTCAATATTTTGCCAACATGATTTTTTTCTTCCTGTAAAGCCGCTTTTACCCCATTGGAAACGGTTAAAAACATATTGGTTCCTGTATCTCCATCTGGAACAGGAAATACATTTAAAGCATCGACTTCAGCAGCATGATTGCTTAAATGATTCATACCGCTTTCTAACATCTGCTTTAATACAATTCCATCAATTCTTTCCATATTTTCTCCTATTTCAAAATACGTACTCCTTGTACGCAGATGTTTACTTCTTTACATTTTATTTCTAAAGTTTTTTCAATTTCATATTTCACACGTTTTTGTGCTTCTATTACTACTTCACTCAATTTAATTCCCTGAAGTGCAATAATATATAAGTCCAGAACAAGCCCATCTTCCTGGTTACGTACAACCACACCACGAGCATAATTTTCTTTTTTCAGTAACTCTGCCCATCCATCACGGACCGTCTTCTGGCTTGCCATTCCTACAACTCCATAACATTCTGTAATGGCTCCTCCAGCAAGAGATGCAATCGCATCCAGAGAAATAGAAATATTTCCATATTCTGTTGATTTATTAATAGGCATATACTTCCTCCTTTTCTTCTGTATTATACAACAATGAAAGCGATTAAACAATAAAACGCTTATTGAGGGTCTTTCTCCAGAAGTACAAATGATATACTCTGATTATCCCACATATAATATTCATTTGTGTACGGACTCTTATAATATCCAGTTGATGGTGATATATACCATCCTGAATTTTCATCATATGTCCAATCCGCAATGGAATCTAAATAAGCAAATGAAGAATCTGGAACTTCTTCGCTTTCTGAATCTTCATCAATACCTGTTTCATTCTCTTTTTCATCCTGATAAGAACATTCATTTTCTTCTTCATCCCAATGTCCTCCATCCTGAACGCAGGCATTTATTTTTTCAACAAGTTCTTTACGATTTGTTGTTATATCAGAACAATCGATTTTATCTATCGCATTATGAGCTGCATCTAGCAATAGACAGGCACTGTTCCCTTTTAACTGCGTTAACACAAGAGAATATTTACTTAACATTTTTAAACTATCCATACTCGTATAAACAGAATTTCCATCTCTCATTATTAAACGTATCATATTATCATCATAGGAAGACTGAAATGGAACAATCTGTGATATCTTTTCAATCAGATCATGTGTAATATTTTTTTCATCTTTTTTTAATTCATTACACATTTCTTTACGTTGCGATTTTGATAATTCACTAATGAATGGTAAATGAATCAGATTTGATTTATATTCTGAATCTATTTCAACAGGTTCATTGTCAATTGTTAAAACATAATATTTAGAATCTTCAATATAATAACCAATAGGCATTTTTTCTTTAATCTGAATAACCAATCGGTTCTCACTTTTCTTTACTTCAACATCTTCAATTAAATTTAAATTTGAAATTTGTTTCTCCATCAGCGCTTCAGGAAAAAGCCACATACGTGTATTTAATGAAATATGGGCCTGATCATAAATTTGCTGATCGGTATAAAAATAATTTCCTTCACTTGATAATACACGAACTTTAGAATCATCACTAATACAATACAAAAGAAAACTGGATAAAACAAAAATAACAATGCATATTATATTGATTGTTCTTAAAGAAAAGGAACCTCTTTTTGGTTTATTCACAATTAAAATGCTCCACTTCCGTAATCAATTCAATTTCAAATTTTTCTTTTGCCTGTTCCTGTATATAAGCAATCAACTGTTTTACATCTTCGGCTTTTGCCTGTCCCGAAGCATTGATGATAAAATTACTATGTTTTTCAGAAACCTGAGCTCCTCCCAGTGTGAAACCACGTAATCCCAATTCATCTACAATTTTCCAGGCAGGTATAGTCTCTGGATTGCGGAATACACTTCCGGCACATGGGCGATCTAAAGGTTGAGAAGCCAGACGTCTTTCTCTACGAGAATCCATTAAGGCTAATATTTCTTCTCTGTTTCCTGGTTTACATTTAAATTTAGCTGCCAGTATGATCCAATCCGGATGGGATTGAAAACTTGATTTTCGATATCCAAACATCAGATCATCTTTCTGCATCCAAAGAATCTGTTCGTCTTTTAAAACCATGACTGCTTCCAGTATACTAGAAAAATCTGATTTGTAGGCACCTGCGTTCATATAAACGCCACCACCGATCGAACCAGGTATACCTGTGGCAAATTCCATCCCGCTCAAAGATTTTTTTGCCACTTCATAAGCCAGATTAATAATGGAGCAGCCTGCCTGTGCAACAATGGTTCCATCTTCTTCTATATAAGATTCATTCAAATATCGATCTAAATTGATAACAGCTCCATCAAAATAGGAATCGGTCCATAATACATTGGAACCACGTCCCATTATTTCATATTGAATTTTATTTTCTTTTAATAAACGAATGCATCGCATTAGAGATATTAAATTTCTCGGATAAATATAATATTTGACCCGTCCTCCAATACGATAGGTTGTATGTTTAGACATGAGTTCATCTTCTAAAACATCTGCATATATTTTTAATTTTTCATTTAAATTCATAAAAACCTCATCCAACTAATTTTTGACACGCCTGAATAATGTCATAAGCCGCTTTGGGTTTTCCCAGTTTCTTTGCACATTCCGATACAATTTCCATCTCTTTTTCATCACAGAACAAAGACTGTATTTTTGACTGTAATGCTTTCGAATTCAGATCCTTTTCTTCAATCATATAAGCTGCATGTTTATCCACCAGTTCTTTCGCATTGTAATACTGATGATTTTCCGCAACATATGGACTGGGAATCAGGATGGATGGAATACCTAATGCAGTTAATTCAGCAATAGTAGTTGCCCCAGCACGGCAGATAAGACCATCTACATGCGCATATATACGCAATGTATCCACATAATTTACAACATGAATATTTTCATTTTCTAATTCGGACATATCGTCTTCATTATTTTTTCCACATACATATAAAAACTGAAGACGATCAAAAGAACCCTTTAAAGATTCTTTCATTAATTTATTGATACTGCTGCTTCCCAAAGAACCCATCATAATTAAAATTGTCTTTTTATTTTCATCCAGATGGAGTGATTTAAAGTACTCCAAATCAAATTTTGATTCGATAGCTAAAGTCGCTCTTGGATTTCCTAATAAAGATATCTTTTCTTCAGGAAAAACTTCTTTACATTTTTCATAACAAGTAAAAATCTGATTTACTTTATTCATTACCAGCTGGTTGGATTTTCCTACAATTGAATTCTGTTCATGAATCACTACAGGAATGGAATAATGTGAAGCAGCCAGAATAACAGGAGCACTCACATATCCACCAAATCCCATAACCAGATCGGGTTTAAATTCTTTTAAATATGATTTTGCTTTCTGGTATGCCAAAAACAACTGGCCCACTGCTTTTAATTTTGAAAATACATTTCCAACCAGACCAGAAGTATGTAAAGATTGAAAAGAATATCCATATGAAGGAATCAGTTCGGCTTCCATACGATCATCATTTCCAATAAATAAGATTTCACTTTCTGGGTATAACTGTTTCCATTTATCCGCTAAAGCTAAAGCTGGATATATATGTCCACCTGTTCCCCCAGTTACCAGACAAATTTTCATATTCTTATATATTATGTATTGTTTCGATGTCAAAATCAAGTAAAAAGTAGCTTGCCCAAGCTAAGCTACTTTAATGAGTCCATCATATTTTTCTAAAGATGCCACCAGAACAAAACGATAAGAAGAATGTCCTCCATAATCTAAATCACATGTAGATAACGTCACTACTTTTTCAACAGAATCCAGCTGTGTATAATGTGTAGCCGTATTCTGATACATCGACATCATTTGTGTAATATCAAAATTTGTCAGATAGTAATCACATCCATCCTGTACCTGTGAGAAACAGACAATGCTGCATTTATAATTCTGCTGTGGCGTTAATAAATAGAAATAAGAATGATCCTGATAATAAGTTTCATCTTTAAATTCTTTTAAAGAAGTAAACATCCCTCCTGTATCAACAGAATGACCATAAATAATCGAATTCACATCTGAAAAATCACTTTGATTGGCTTCATTTAAAAAGATAGAGCCCATACGATTTTCTTCTTTTAAATATGTATGATTCAAATAATAGGAATTATCCTGTCCCTGTACAATTGGAAATGAAATTTCACTATCTGGCATTAAGATCCATCCAATGATATCACTGTTTTTTTCTTTTAATGAATCCCAATCCACTTCATAAATATCATCTTCTTTTTTAATTGTTTTTTCCAATTCCTGGACTTCATTGTTCACTGCATGTTTAATGCTGTATATCTGATACAGTTGAAAAGCACTATATCCAAATACACCCAAACAAATTAAAAATAAAATGGTAAATATAAATTTTCTCATAGACTAATTTCCTTTCAATCGATAAGAGTTCACAGCTTCTATCACTTTTAATATTTCTTTACTGGCATGATAAGACAGGATCGAACTTTGACAATGACCAATGACACAACTACAGGCTTCCTCTACTTCTCCTGTAAAATCACTGTCCATTTCAACTTCACATTCTTCTTTTATACCATTCATATCGATTCTGGCTTTTGTTCCCTTCCAGAATGCATCGATTTCGATTGTTCCTCTGGTTGTCACAATACGGGCCATTCCTTTATTCTTTGTATAGTATAACCAGGAACAGTTTGCCTGGGCAATCACTCCATTTTTATATTGAATCATTGTCATCATTCCATAATCCGCTTTCTGATTTTCAAACAAAACAGGATAAGCATTCACATTTTGAATTTGACTGTCTGCCATAAAATTACAGAAACAGACTGGATAAACGCCAACATCATAAGAGCTTCCCCCATATTCAGGATGCATAGCCCAGCTGTTGTTATCATACTGATCTTTACAGTCATAGGAATAATCAGCTTCAATGGATAAAATATGTCCATATTGTCCAGATTTCAGTCTTTTATAAATTTCCTGATTTAAGGGTGTAAAACATGTTTTGTGTGCTTCCAGAAGAATACAGTCTGACAAAAGAGAAAGCTGGTACAATTCATCCAGTTCCTGTATCGAACGAACCATTGGTTTTTCACAGATTACATGCTTATGATAAGAGAAACACAGTTTAATTTGTGAATAATGAAGATGATTGGGTGTACAGATATAAACAATATCCACCTTATCATCCTCTAACATCTCCAGATAGCTTCCATAAGCCACCTGGGCATGAAACTGTTCTTTAAAGGAATTGGCTTTTTTTATATCTCTGGAAGCAACAGCATACAATTGCGCATTTTTGGCATATTGAATTCCTTGGGCAACCCGACTGGCAATATAGCCAAGTCCCATAATCGCAAATCGAACCATTATAGTGCCTCAATCGTATATCCAGTTTTGAATTCTTCATTTGGTTTTAAAATCATTGTTCCTTCACGAGCATAAAAATCACTGATTCCTGTTTCAAAATCCGCATGACCAAACCATGGTTCAATACATATAAAATCCGATGGTTTTTCAATAGTCCATAAAGCTAAATAAGGAAATCCTTTAATGCTCATACGAATACGAGGCTGATTTTTATAAGATAAAGTAACATGATCGGATTTCAAATTCTTATAGATAATGGTTTTATAGTGATCTACATCTTCTCTGGATAATTTCCATGAAGATAAAGATACATCCTGATAAGTAATTTTCTTTTTAAACTCTGGATCAAACAACAATTGTTTCGCTTTTTCTTCACATTCAAAATCAATGGAATAGTCTTCAAATTTTTCATCTATTGATTGTGGAACAATAAATGCAGGATGTAAGCCAAAAGTAAATGGCATATCTTCATTGGATGTATTTTTAATACGATAATTGATATGGCACACTTTATTTTCAATTGTATATTCTATTTCATAATGAAAATGAAAAGGATATTGTTTTAAAGTATCTTCATTATCTTCAAAAGTAAAAACAATAGAATTTTCTTTCTGTTCTCCTTTTAAAGTCGCATAACGAATCAGACCATGATTTTTCATCGCATAAGTTTTCCCATGTATCTGATAATCTTTAGAAGCGGTATTTCCAATGATTGGAAATAAAGAAGGGTTCTTTCCAGTCCAGGCCTGATTTCCCTGATACATTAATTCTTTTCCCTTTTCTTTATCAAAAAAAGACTGAATTTCTCCACCTTTTTCAACACATTCCAAATAAACAAATTCATTTTCTAATACATATGACATTTTTTAATCCTCCTTAAATACATACTGATAAATTGAGTCCATTTCAATCGAACCAATCACTAAATCTGCCTGTTCTTTTACAATATCCAATGCATTTCCCATCGCAATACCTGTATCTGCCATTTTCAGCATTTGAATATCATTTTCTCCATCTCCAAAACAGATCACAGAATCAAAATTTTCTTTTTCTTTTATTCTTTGAATAGCTTTAGCTTTATCCAGTCCATCAGAGCGAATCTCAATGCAATCCGGATATTGAACAATTCCCTTATGGTCAAATAAATCTTTAAAATAGTTTAAATGTTCCAATTCTCTGGTCATAATCAAAAGATTTAACACTTCTTCTTTTTCATATCTTTTATAGACAGGTGTACATAAATATAAATTCATCCAGACCTGATGCAATTGCAGATTGGGTATATTTCCCCAATAATTTTGATCAGAGGTAGAATATCGATAAAGTATATGATGTTTTAAACAGTATTCATTTACTTTTTCCATTAATTTCAGATCGATTGGGTTCTTATATAAAACATTCTGATTGGAATCCAGAATAAAAGAACCACCATCAAGAATCATCGTATCAAATGAGAAATTTCGAATATAAGATGGCAAATGCTGCAGTTCCTGAAAACATCGAGATGTACACAATCCTACAAAATGTCCCTGGTCTTTTAGTTTTTGTAAAGCTAAGCATGTTTTTAAACTGACCGTATGATTTTTACGATTGTAAAGGGTTCCATCCATATCAAAAAAATAAGCTTTTTTCATAACTTAATTATACGAAAAATAGAAAAAAATTCCACATTATAGTATAATTCTAATCGATACAGGAGAAATAATATGGAATTAGATAGTAAAATAGAACGAATTGTAAAACATGTTATTGATGATGTGGAACACAATTATAAAGATAAACATACTTCCCAATTAGATACACAGGAAATCTTAGAAATCATCGAAAATGCACAAAGAGCTTTGTTTCCCGCTTTATTTGGAAACCGGGAGACCATCAGTGAATTTTCCAATAAATATGAAATTGGAGGTCATGTAGAAAGCATCTATACATTACTGGTTTATGAGACAACAAGAGCTTTGTTGTATCATCCTAAATACGCAAAATCACCTAAGTTTGCCCGTAAAGAAAAAGCGAAACAGATTGCCTTACAGTTTTTAGACAAGCTTCCAAAAATTCATGAATATTTAAAAACCGATATCCAGGCAGCCTTTGACGGTGATCCAGCAGCCACTTCCTTTGACGAAATTGTCTATTCGTATCCTGGTTTTTATGCGATTTTTGTCAATCGTATTGCTCATGAACTATATTTGCTGGACGTTCCTCTTATTCCAAGAATCATGACCGAACAGGCTCACAGCAAAACGGGAATTGATATCCATCCAGGGGTAACAATTGGTAAATATTTCTTTATTGACCATGGGACTGGGGTTGTTATTGGAGAAACAACCATTATTGGAGATCATGTGAAAATTTATCAGGGTGTCACTTTAGGAGGTTTATCCACTCGTGATGGTCAGAAGTTAAGAGGGGTAAAACGTCATCCAACTATTTCAGATAATGTCACAATCTATTCCAATGCTTCCATTCTGGGAGGAGAAACCGTTATTGGAGAAGGATGTGTCATTGCTGGAAACTGCTTTATCACACATTCCATTCCGGCTCATATGCGTGTAACAAGCCAAAGTCCAGAACTGGTATTAAAACCGGATAAAAATACATCATGTTATGAAATATAATCAGGACTTTGTAGTGCACCGGTAAAGTTGGACCGGTATAAATAAACTAACTTAATGTTAATTGTTTGAAGGATTGTTGTCTATAAGCTAATGGACTCAATCCTTTTCTTTTTGCGTTAATTCTTTCTGTATTGT